>JACKIG010000001.1 GCA_020638595.1 Rhodospirillaceae bacterium
CGCCGACCTGATGGGCACCGATCTGGACCGATCCCAACGACATGGCCATCGCCGAGGCCGTCATCGCGCTGGGCGGGGCCTTGAAGATGCGCGTGATCGCCGAGGGCGTGGAAACCCGGGAGCAGGTGGAATTCCTGGCCGCCAAGGGGTGTGCCGAGGCGCAGGGCTTCTTCTACGCGCGGCCGATGGAGGCGGAGGGAATCCCCGCGTTCTTCCAGCAAGGTGACGGCGGGGGCGGTTGACCGCGATCGGGCGGCGCGCGGGTCGGCGGTCGCGCCGCCTGTCAGATTCGGCAGGTGGTGTCCGGGCGAACGGTCGATGCTGGGGCAATTTGCGCCACATGATGGCGCATCGATGGCTGCCGGAAGGCGCGCGCGACCCGGATTGGGGCAGTTCCACGTCGCTCTTTACGCCAGATGCCGACTCGATCAACGCTGAGCCTGCGGCATGGATGCGCTTCAATTTCCTGCAACTTATGCTGTGTACCCTGCGTGCAAGGCGCCTCGGCAATCGTCGGGGTCGTGGAGTTTTTCCACTTATCCGGAGTGTCCGTTGTCGAAGTCCGCGTCCAGCGTCGTGCCCCTGACGATCCGC
The DNA here is from genome assembly GCA_020638595.1 of Rhodospirillaceae bacterium. Classification (GTDB taxonomy): domain Bacteria; phylum Pseudomonadota; class Alphaproteobacteria; order DSM-16000; family Inquilinaceae; genus JACKIG01. The sequence goes on from JACKIG010000001.1 coordinate 595, forward strand.
TTGCTGGTCGTCGGGCTGCTGTTCCTGCTCTGGATCGCGATGGTCGGGCGTTTCGACGCCCGCGAATGGCTGGTCGGCCTCGTGCTCTGCCTGCTGGTGGCCGCCGCCGCCGGCGACCACCTGCGGGTGTTTGCCGGGGTCCGGCTGCATCCCGGTGCCCCGCTGCATTTCCTGCGCTGGTTCGCCTATTTCCTGGTGGCCCTGCTGAAGGCCAATCTCGACATGGCGCGACGGGTGCTGACGCCGTCCTTGCCGTTGAACCCGGCCTTCGTCGAGGTGCGGACCTCGCTGGAATCGCCGCTCGGCAAGCTGGCGCTGGCGAACAGCATCACGCTGACCCCGGGGACGTTGGCCGTGGACATCCATGACGATCGTCTGCTGGTGCACTGGGTGGATGCGAGCCCGGGCACCGACCTGGAGGCCGCCACGGCGCGGATCGCGGCCGGGTTCGAGCGGCATCTGCTGGGGTTCCTGAAATGACCGCGCTGGAGTGGATCGCCGCCGGCATGCTCGGTCTCGCTCTGCTGCTCGCGATGTTGCGCCTGCTGCTCGGGCCCGGCGCGGCCGACCGCGTGGTCGCGGCGGACATGCTCGGCATCCTGTCCACGGTCGTGATCGTCGGCATCGCCGCGATCTTCGGCAATGCGCTGTATCTCGACGTCGCGCTGATCTACGCGGTGCTTGCCTTCGTCGGCGTGGTCGCGATCGCGCGCGCCATCGAAGGCGATCGTGGCGGCCGGGAGGGCGGTGAATGAGGATCATCGCCGACCTGTTCCTGCTCGTCGGAGCGGCGTTCTGCCTGCTCGGCGCGATCGGGCTGCTGCGCATGCCGGACGTCTACAACCGCATTCAGGCCGGCACCAAGGCGGTTACCCTGGGGGCGCTCGCCTTCCTGATCGGCGTCGCGCTGCTGATGCCGGGCTGGTGGCCGAAGCTGGCCGTGATCGCCGGCTTCATCCTGCTGACCAATCCGATCGGCTCGTCGACCATCGCGCGGGCGATCCACCTTGCCGGCGTCGATGCCTGGCGCAAGACCGACACCCCTACACGGGAGGGCGACGCATGAGCTGGCTGGTGCTCCTGCTGGTGATGCTGATGCTCATCGCCGCGCTGGCGACGTTGCTGATGCGCAACGCGGTCGCCGCCGTCGCCGCCTTCGCGGTGGTGTCGCTGGCCCTGTCGCTGCTGTTCGTATGGCTGCGCGCACCGGACGTGGCGCTGACCGAGGCCGCCGTCGGCGGCGGTCTGAGCAGCCTGATCCTCGCCCTGGCCCTGCGCCGCCTCGGTCTCTGGCGCATCGGGGGCACCGATGAGTGATTACGTGAACGCCATTTGCCGCAAAGCCGCAAAGCCGCAAAGAACAGCGGTTCAAGGTCACAAACATCAAACTTTGCGTCTTTGCGTCTTTGCGGCGAACGCTGTTTCTGGAGGCGTACATGCGTAAGGCCGCCGCGTTGCTGTTCACGGTCGGGTTGCTGTTCCTGCTCAGCGTGCTGTTCCTGCGCTTCGAGCTGGGCGAGGCGCCGATGCGCGTGGGCCAGGACATCCTCGCGCAGGCGCCGGAGGAGGTGGGGGCGGCCAACATCGTCACCGCCGTGGTGCTCGGTTATCGCGGGCTCGACACGCTTGGCGAGATCGCCATCCTGTTCACCGCCGCGACCGCCGCCGGGCTGGTGTTGTCCGGCATGAGTCGAAGTGGCCGTCGCGATCCGGACGGCGGTTTCATCCTGCGGCACGGCGCGGATCTGGTTTACCCGTTTCTGCTGCTGGCCGGCATGTACATCGTCGTGCATGGCCACCTGACACCCGGCGGAGGGTTCCAGGGTGGCGTGGTACTCGCGGCGGCGTTCTTCCTGCCGTTGCTGGCGCGGCCCTCACGCGAGCCGGCGTATACGGTGCTCGGCTGGGTCGAAGGCCTCGCGGGTGCAGGCTTCATCGCCATCGGGCTGTGGGCGCTGGCGGCGGATCAGGACTTCCTGACCCCGTGGCTCGCGCAGGGCGTGATCGGTGACCTGTTCTCGGCGGGCACGCTGCCGCTGCTGTATCTGGCGCTCGGCCTGAAGGTCGGCGCGGAACTGGCGAGCCTGCTGGCGCATCTCGCCGCCGTGGAGG
>JACKIG010000010.1 GCA_020638595.1 Rhodospirillaceae bacterium
GATGATAGGCAAAGGCTCCGGGAATCATTCCTGCACGTCTCCCCCTTGCGAATCCGTCATCGCGCGTGTGAGCCACGCTTGTTTGGAATTGATGCGGTTCTAAGGAATATCAGAGCCGGAGGATTCGGCTCGGGGCGACTGCAGACGCACGATCAAAGGCCGGATTTCACGAACGGCGGCTCCGACCGCACGAATGGCGGACGCCTTTCGGGCCGTATGTCAGATACCCAATGTCGTACGCAAGACGGGCAGGCGCGTACGGCTGACCGGGACGGTGTATTGGGCCTGGCTGTCCAGCTCCACCACCCCCTGGTCACGCACCCGCCGGACCGCCGCAGCATGGGCGACATTGACGATGTGGCTGCGATGCACCCGCAGGAACGTCTCCGGATTGAGCCGCGCCTGGAGCTCGGAGATCGACAGGCCGCAGAAATAGGTGCTCGTGCCATCGAAGATGCGCGTGTAATGAGCATCCGCCTGGATGGCGTAGATCTGGTCGGGCGACAGCAGCAGGGTCGTGCCGTTGCGCGTCACCGGGATCCGGTGGGTCGACGTCGGCTGCGCTGGTGGCGCGGACGGCGCGACGTCGCTGGGTGTATGCGTGTACGCATCAACGATGCCACCTGTCCCTGCGGCAACCAGAGCCTTGCCCGGCAAGGCCCCCAGACGGTCCGGCAACAGCGTCAGCAGGAAGAAGCCGGAGATCATGAAGGCGATCACCGCCACGACGATCGCCAGCAGGTCAAGGCTGAGCGCCGGGGACGAAATGGCCACCAGCACGTCGACGGGCAGGAAGGTGGCCGCGGCCATGGCCATGTAGTGCATACCGGAAATGGCGATACCCATGGTCGCCGCCCCGGCAAGGATGTGCAGCCGCCCGGTCGCTGAGAAGGACAGCCACAGCGCCAGGGTCGACGCGGCGATGCCCACGGCAACGCTGGCACCGATCAGCGGCGGCGAGTAGCTGACGGCACAATTGGCGCGCAGGGCCGCCATGCCGATGTAGTGCATGATGGAAATGCCGCTGCCCATCAGCACCCCAGCCGTTGCCAGCCGGACCGCGGTCAGCGGCCCGAAGCTGGCGACGAAGACGCCGAGCCCGACCACCAGCACGCATACCAGGGCGGAAACGAGCGTCATCAGCACGTCGTAGTTCACGGCCAACGGCAGCTTCACCGCCAGCATGCCGATGAAATGCATCGCCCAGATGCCGACCCCCAGCGACAGCGCCGATGCGGCCAGCTGCGCCTTGCGGCGGCCGTCCGACCGATGGGCCAGCCGGTGAGCCAGGGACAGGCTGACATATCCGCCCTGGATCGCGATGGCGACCGACAGGGCAATCAAGGCGGGATCGTATTCGATCGGCACCTGGCGCTTTCTCTCCCAAAGTCCCCGTGCGCTTGGCTGCGCCGGGGCCGGTCCGTTTCGCCGTGATGGCTGATCGGCCGGTTTCGTATCTTAGTACTCTACGCGAAAACGGTCGCCGGGGGCAGTGCCTGTTCGGAGGACCGACGGTCGCGGCGGCGGACGGGGGCACCTACGATTGGCGCCAAGCTAAGGAATTCTCATTCTCCGACATCGCACGATGATCGAGGAGATCCCCGCCTGCGCGGGGATGACGGGAAATATTTTGGTTTGATTCTCAATATATGCGTCATCTCCGCGAAAGCGGAGATCTCCCGGGGCGGAGTGAGGACCTTCGATCGGGAAGGTCACCCTTAACCTAGCGCATATGGAGACGTCTACCTTTCCGACAGCAATAGGCTCGACGCGCTTGACGCCCGTCGGCCTGGCAGTATGATCTTTATGAGAAAACATCATACCCTGTCCCGTCGATGCGAACCGGCATCGGTTCCGCTGGTGGAGACCCTCCATGCGCGTGTTTGGCCTCGGACTCGCCGCGGCATTGGTCCTTCCCGCGCTGTACGCGGAAGCCCACTTCCAGGAGCTGATCCCGTCCCAGGACGTGCTGCCCGACGGCGGCGAGGTGACGCTGGACCTGCTGTTCAGCCATCCCTTCGACGGCGGGCCAGTGATGGAGATGGCGCGGCCGGCGCGCTTCGGCGTGCTGCGCGCCGGCGCGGTCACCGACCTGCTGGACACGCTGCAGGGCAGGACGGTGGACGGCCGCCAGGCTTGGTCAGCCGCTTACACCTTGCCCGAGCCCGGCGCGGCGGTCTTCTTCGTCGAGCCGGCCCCCTATTGGGAACCGGCGGAAGGCAAGTTCATCGTCCACTACACCAAGGTGGTCGTCGACGCCTATGCCTCGGGCGAGGGCTGGGACGCCATGGTCGGCCTACCGGTGGAAATCGAGCCGCTGACCCGGCCGACGGGCCTGTGGACCGGCAACCAGTTCCGCGGCGTCGTCAGGGCCGGCGGCGAGCCGGTGCCCTTCGCCGAGATCGAGGTGGAGTTCCTCAACGACGGCTCCGTCGTGCCGCCCAACGAGGCGTTCATCACCCAGGTGATCAAGGCCGATGGCAACGGCGTCTTCGCCTATACCATGCCGCGGGCCGGCTGGTGGGCCTTCGCCGCGCTGACCGAGGCCGCCGAGCCGATGCAGGCGCCCGACGGCACCCTGGCCCCGGTGGAGGCCGGAGCGCTGATCTGGGTGAGGGCGACCGACATGCCCGACGGCCGGAACTGACGGCAGGACCCCGTGGCGCACATCCCCGACGGCGTCCTCTCCCCCGCGGTGCTGGCCGGCGGCGGCATCCTGGCCGCCGGCGGGCTGGCGGCAGCGCTGCGCCATCTGGACGAAGCCCGGATCGCCCGCACCGCCATCCTGGCCGCGGTGTTCTTCGCCGCCTCGCTGATCGTCGTGCCGGTGGGGCCGTCCAGCGTCCATCTGCTGCTGGGCGCGCTGATGGGCCTGGTGATCGGAACCGCGACGTTTCCGGCGGTGCTGATCGCCCTTGTCCTGCAGGCGGTCCTGTTCGGCTTCGGCGGGCTGACGACGCTGGGCGTCAACACCTTCAACATCGCCCTGCCGGGGGTGCTGTTCGGCCTCCTCGCGCACGGCTATGTCGGCCGAGCGCAAGCGCCGGCTGCGATGCTGGCCGCGGGGGCTGCGGCGGCGGCCGCCGTCGCGGGCACGGCCGGCCTGGTGGCGCTGGCCCTCATCCTGTCTTCGGCGGATTTCGTGCAGCCGGCAAAGGTGCTGGGGCTAACCTACCTGCCATTGATGCTGGCCGAAGCGCTGATCACCGGCTTCGCCGTCGGGTTCCTGAAGCGGGTGAAGCCGGAGATCTTCCTGGCCTCCGCCCGCCCGGTCGCGGCCTGACGCCGATGCGCCGCTTCGGCCTCGCCCTCCTCCTGCTCGTGGCCGCGATGGCGCCGGCAGAGGCCCATCGGCTGAAGGTCTTCGCCACCGTCGAGGCCGGATCCGTCACCGGCTACGGCTTCTTCATCGGCGGCGGCCGACCGATGGGCGCCACGGTGGTGATCAGCGACGCCGCCGGTACCGAGCTCTATCGCGCACGGACGGGTGCCGATGGCGCGTTCTCCTTCACGCCCGATGCCCCGACGGACCTGACGGTCACGATCGATGCCGGCGACGGCCATGTCGCCCACGAAACGATCGCCGGCGACCGCTTCGGCCCACCGGTCGCGACGGGGGGTGCCCTGGCGGCCGAACCGCAGGTGCCGGCCGAAGCCGCGGGGCCGGCGACCCCGGTCGGACCTGACGCGGCGGCCGGGCTCTCGACCGAAGCCTTGCAGGCGATGATCGACCGCAGCGTCGACACGGCTGTGGCCCGCCAGATCCGGCCGCTGCTGGAAGCCTATGACGAGGCCGACGGCCGTGTGCGCTTCAACGATGTCATCGGCGGCATCGGCATGATCATCGGCATCGGCGGCGCGGCGCTGTGGATGGCGTCGCGCCGGCATCGCCAGCCGCCGGCCGGGCGGCAATCGGGGGCATCATGAGCGTCCACGCCCTGGCCGTCCGTGCCGCAACGATCGGTGGCCCGCTCGCCCGGCTCGACCCGCGCAGCCGCGTGCTGGCAGCCGTCGCCCTGGTAGTGACGATCGCGACGCTGCATCGCCTCGACGTGCTGCTGTGCGCCGTCGCGGGTGCGGGCGCCCTGGCCCTGGTGTCGGGCCAGCCGTTGCGGGCGCTCGGCCACCGGCTGCTGCATCTGGAAGGGTTCATGGCAGCGCTGCTGTTGCTGCTGCCGTTCACGATGCCGGGGGCACCGCTGCTCACACTGGGGCCGATCGCGGCCAGCGAAGCCGGAGTGCTGCGCAGCCTCGACATCGTGCTGACCGTCAACGGCTGCGCGCTGGTGGTGTTCGCGCTGCTGGCGGCGCTGGACCCGGTGCATCTGGGCCAGGCCTGCGCCCGCCTGGGCGTGCCGCAGCGACTGGTGCAGACCTTCCTGCTGACGGTGCGCTACGGCGCGGTGTTTCGCGCCGAGATCCGCCGGCTGACGGAGTCGATGCGCGTCCGCGGTTTCGCCCCCGGAACCAACCGCCACACCTTCCGCACCTACGGCAACCTCGCCGGCATGGTGCTGGTGCGCTCGCTCGAGCGGGCCGAGCGGGTGGACGAAGCGATGCGCTGCCGCGGCTACAGCGGGCGGCTGCCGATCGGGCATGCGGGACGCTTCGGCCGCGCCGACCTGCTGTTCGGTTTCGCCGTCCTCGCCGCCGCCTGCGCCCTGGTCGGCGCCGACCGCCTGCTGTGACGGTGCTGCTGGCGCTCGAGGCCGTGACCGTGCGGCGGGCCGAGCGATGCGTGCTGCACTCGGCGTCGTTCTCGGTGACAAAGGGCCAGCGCATCGGCGTGGTCGGGCCGAACGGGGCCGGCAAGACGACGCTCCTGCGCACCCTGGTCGGCCTCGAGCGGCCGGAGAGCGGCCGCGTCCTCGCCTTCGGGGCCGAACGGCGCACGGAACGGGATTTCCGCGAGGTGCGCGTCCGGGCCGGCCTGTTGTTCCAGGATCCTGACGACCAGCTGTTCTGCCCGACGGTGGTCGACGACATCGCCTTTGGTCCGCTCAACCTCGGCCGGGCGGAAGCCGCGGCCTATGACATGGCCCGCACCCTGCTCGGCCGCTTCGGCCTCGGCCACCTGGAAGACCGCATCACCCATCGGCTGTCCGATGGCGAAAAGCGCCTGGTGTCGCTGGCGGCCGTTCTGGCCATGGAGCCGGAGGTGCTGTTGCTGGACGAGCCGACGAATGCGCTCGACGACCACCACCGCGACCGGCTGATCGCCATCCTCGCCGGCCTCGACCGGACGATGGTCATCGTCTCCCACGACCGCCCGTTCCTGCAGCGCCTGGCGACGGACGCCGTGCAGCTGCACGAGGGCCGGCTGGAGCCTGCGTCACCTTAGGCGAGCGATCCCCGGTCAGACGGCGATATGGGTGTGGCCGGCGGCGTCGGTGTCGCTGTGGCTGTGTGGCTCATCCTCGACCTGCGCGGGAAGGACGTGAAGGCTGCCGTGGCGAACGCCGCGCTCGTTGGTGATCTCGTCGGCCAGGGCGCGGACATCGCCGACCGCGCCGCGCAGCACCGACACCTCCAGACAGGTGTCGTGGTTCAGGTGGACATGCAGCGTCGCCACCGAGAGGTCGTGCTTGCGGTGATGGCTGGCGGTCAGGCGGCGGTCCAGGTGCCGCTTTTCGTGGTCGTAGACATAGGCCAGCGTGGCGACGCAAGCCGAGTCGTCGGCCTGCCCGGCACGGTCGCGCGCCACCGTCTCGCGCACCATGTCGCGCAGCGCCTCCGACCGGTTGGTGGCCCCGCGGCGCGCCATGAAGGCGTCGATCATGTCCACGATCTCGTCGTCGAGCGATACGGTGATCCGCTGCATGGCTGGGCATCCTCCCGCAGCAAGACTATCGCCGCGCCCGCATCGGGGGAAGCCGGGCGCGAGCTCCACTGCTTCGGGATGGCGTCAGCCGCCGACCTCCTTGGCGAAATCCACACGGTGCCGGCCGTCATAGGTGCTGCGGCCGGTCTCCACATAGCCGCGCCGGGGATACCAGACCAGATTGTCTTCCATCAGCACGTTGGTATAGAGGCGCACACGCGACTTGCCTTCGGCCCGCGCGGTGTCCTCCGCGAAGGCCAGCAGGCGCTGCCCGATTCCCAGGCTCCGCAGGCCACCATCGACGGCCAGCGTCTCCACCAGCACCGCTTCGGGCTCCAGCAGGATCACCAGGACGCCGGCGGGCGTTCCGCCGAATTCGGCCACGTACACATGGCCTTCGCCGATCAGCGCCGCATAGTCCGCCAGCATCGGCATCGGCGGCCGGCCCATGCGCGCAACATAGGGCTCAAACCCGGCAATCACGCAGCCACGCACGAAGTCGAGATCGCCGGCGACGGCAGGCCGGATGCTGATCGTCGCGGAGGCAGCAAGAGGTTCACTCATTGCTCAGGAACCACGCTCATCTCCCAGGTCTCTTCCTGCACGACGCAGGTACCGCCACGTCCCTCCGCTATCGCGGATGCCCGCCGAAACGCCATGATGGACGCTCTGGGCCTCACCCCTCGCCCGCGAACACGTCGTTGATCTCGCTGAACGTCGCGGCCTGTTTGCCGAAGCCGAAGCTGCCGGCCTTGGCGATCTCCGCGGCGGCGCGCAACGCGGCGCCCAGGGCGGCGCGAGCGATGGCGGCGCCGACGCTGACCCGGCGCACGCCCAGCGCCTGCAGGTCCTTCATCACCACCGGCATGTCCGGCGATCCCATCAGGACGTTGACCGGCCGCGGCACCGCACGCACCAGCAGGTCGATATCCTCGCGCTCGGCGATGCCGGGGGCGTAGAGGCAGTCGGCGCCGGCTTCGGCATAGAGGGTCAGGCGCGTCACCGCTTCCTGCAACGGCGTCTTGTGGCCGGTCAGATAGCATTCCGAGCGCGCGGTCAGCACGAACGGGCTGCCGCTGGCATCGATGGCGGCCCGGGCCGCCTGGATGCGCTCCACCCCGTCGGCGATATCGTGCAGCGGCTGGGCCGGATCGTAAGTCGCATCCTCGATGCTGGCACCGGCGAGGCCGAGAGCGATGGCCTCGCGGATCGTCTCCGCCACCTCCGCCGGGCTGGCGCCGTAGCCCGCTTCCAGATCGGCGGTCACCGGCAGGCGGGTGGCGCCGGCGATGGCGGCGGCGTTGGCCAGCGCCTCTTCCCGCGTCACCACGCCGGCGGCATCCGGCCTGCCGAGCGAGAAGGCGAGGCCGGCGCTGGTGGTCCCCAAGGCCTCGAACCCGAAGCGGGAGAACAGCTTGGCCGTTCCGGCATCCCAGGCGTTGGCGATGACGAAGAGCTGCTGGCGCTCGTGAAGCTGGCGGAAGCGGGCCGCCTTTTCCAGCGGCGTCGGCATGGCTGCGGTCATGGGCTGTCCTTTCCGGCGGCGGAGCTTCTTGGTCAGCGCACCGGCACCGGCTGCGGCGCCACGCGGCTGAAGCGCCAGCCGGCAACGACCGACCCGCCGGCCAGCGCCAGCCCGCCGATGCACAGATGGGCGCTGACGGCGTGCACCATATCGGCAGTCACCGGATCGGCGATACCGGCAAAATTCGCCAGCGCCCCGGCGATCGCGGCCCCCAGCGCCGAGCCGGCCGACAGCAGCGTCGGCATCAGGGCCGATGCCAGGTCGCCTTCCGCGGGGTCCGCCACCTGCATGATCCGCTGGTTGATGAAGGCCCAGCTGATGCCGTAGCCGGAACCGATGGCGAACAGGCCAACCCCGATCAGCACCACGGAAACCGCGCCGAACCCCGCCAGCACCATGGCCATGCCGCCAGCCTGCAATACCGGGCCGAGCGCGATCGCCGCATCGGCCAGCCGGCGGCCCTGGAAGCGGGCAATGATGATGGCGGTTCCCGACCACGCCAGCGCCGTGATCGTGGCGAAATAGCCCGCACCCGTCGGCGTGAAGCCGAACAGCGTCTGCACGAACAGCGGCATGTAGACGGTCAAACCCGTCGAGGCGATAGGCATCAGCACCACCAGCCAGAACCCCCGGCCGACGACATCGCCGGGATGGAAGGCGCGGCGGGGGAACAGCGGCGTCCGGGCGGTGCGGTCGATCAGGACACAGGCCGTCAGCAGGCCAAGCGCCGCCGCAACGATGGCGAGGATGACCAGCGGCTGGCGGACATTGCCGGCCAGGCTCAAGACCAGGATACCGCCGCCGACCAGGGTCAGGCGGCCCAGCGGCAGGCGCGCGTCACCCGCATCCGGCACCTGACGCGGGATGCCGAAGCGCACGAACCCGATCAGCATCGCCCCCAGAACCAGGTTGACCCCAAAAGCGGCGCGCCAGCTTAGCGCCCCGGTCAGCAGCCCGGCCACCACCGGGCCGGCCAGGGCCGACCCAGCCCAGACGACCGCCTCCAGCCCGAAGACCCGGGGCACCAGCCGACTGGGGAAGATCTCCCGCACCATGGCATAGGACAGGGCGACCACCAGCCCCTCACCCAGCCCCTGCAGCCCCCGCCCGACCAGCACGACGGACATGGTCGGTGCGGCCAGGGCGATGGCGCTGCCGACCAGATAGACCGCGGCCCCAAGGTTGAGGGCGGTTCGCGCCCCCAGCCGCCGCTTGGTCCAGCCGCCGGCAGCGCCGGCGACGATGGAGGCCGCCAGATAGGCCGTCATCGTCCAGCCCATCAGCCGTGCCCCGCCAAGGTCGATGACGGTTGACGGCACGACGGTGGCGACCATGAACCAGGTCAGCGCGTGCAGGCCCACGCCCAGGCACACCGCCCAGGTGGACAGCGCGTAGCGGCCGAACAGCAGCGTCCGGTAGCTGTCCGGCGGGTCGGCCGGTGCCTGGGCTGATTGAGAAAGCATTTGCTTTCCATACTCTGCGTGCCACAATAAAGAAAGCAATTCCTTTTCAAACTGCACAATGGGGGCCAACCCGTTGCAGGATCGCCCGCAGACGCGGCTGCTGTTCGCGCTCAAATCCACCGGTCCGCAGACCGCCGCCGCCCTGGCGCGCAAATTCGCCATCTCCGCCGTCGCCGTGCGTCAGCAGCTGGACCGTCTGCTGGACGACGGTCTGGTCGAATACCGAGATGCGCGCCTGGGGGTCGGGCGGCCCAAGCGCATCTGGGCGTTGAGCCCCACCGGGCACGACCGCTTTCCCGACAACCATTCCGGCCTGATGCTGCAGATGCTGGACAGCATCGGGGCCGTCTTTGGCACCGACGGCCTGGAGAAACTGATCGCCCACCGCGAAGGCCGGGCCGCCGCCGACTATGCCGCGCGGCTGAACGGCACGGACACACCGCTGGACAGGCTGCGCCGGCTGGCCGCCGCCCGCAGCGAGGAAGGCTATATGGCCGAGGTGACGGACGTCACTGCCACCTCGGCGCTGATGGTGGAAAACCACTGTCCCATATGCGCCGCCGCCCGTGCCTGTCAGGGCTTCTGCCGGTCGGAGCTGGCGATGTTCCAATCCGTGCTGGGGCCGGAGGTCCGGGTGGAACGGGTGGAACATCTGCTGGCCGGTGCCCGCCGCTGCGCCTATCGCGTCGACTGGGACTAGGCTCTCGGAAACCCCGGCGACGCGCCTCTGGCTGGAGAGGACTCGCGCCATGACGTCTGCCACCTCCCCGCATCGGCTGTTCGCGGCCATCCTGCCGGCGGTCCTGCTGGCCATTCTGCCGGTCACTGCCCGCGCTCAGTTCGCCGATTGCGGCGCGGCCGGCTATCTGGGCGGCGTCGACGACCGCATGGCCGGCACAACACTGAGCTGCGACGAGGCGGTGCGCTTCACCATCACGACACCGCGCGGTCCCCGCGAAGTGCGCATCATCACCGATGCCGACGACAGCTCGGCGGATCTGTCCGGCCGGGTGGCCGGGATCCGCACCGGCATCGAGCGAGCGGCGGCGGCGCTGATGTCCATCGGCGAAGGCGCGCCCGGCAACATCACCGTCTGGGCGGCCGATCTGACGGCACCGGAAGATGCGGCCGGCATCACCGACGGGGTGACCCATCCGGTCGGCCGCAGCGATGGCGAATGCGCCATTGCCGTCTATCCCGGCGCCGACACGCCCTTCGCCATCGCCCACGAGTTCTTCCACTGCGTCCAATACGCCACCTACGGCACCAGGACCGACCGCAGCGCCTCCGCCTGGTGGGCCGAGGGCTCGGCCGAATGGTTCGCCAATCTTGCGCTGCCCGGCACGGCCAACAGCGATGCCGATGCCGGCACCTTCGATGCGGTTTCGCCCGACACGGCGCTGACCGCCATGGACCAGGAAGCCGTCGTGTTCTTCTTCTGGCTCGACCAGCGGTTCGGCCCGTCCATGGTCATGGCGCTGATGGCGGCCATGCCGGACAGCAACAGCGAAGCCGCTCAGCAGGACGCGCTCGCCGGACTGCTGGCAGAGGACGACTTCCGCCACTTCGCCGAGGACTATCTCGACCGCACCATCCGCCAGCCGGGCGGCCGGGCCATCGCGTCCACCCCGTTTCCCGGCGACATCTACGCCTGGAGCGAAAGCCGCACGCACGAGATCCGGGCGGACCGCTTCGTGCTCGCCCGCGCCCAGGCCGAATTCGCCTGCGGCCGCTGGTCGATCGAGCGCAGCGGCGAACACGGCACCTGGCGGGTCAGCCGCGACGAGGCGCCGTGGGAGGAGATGCCCGACCGTCTCACCGTCGAAGACGGCGCCCCCGCGCGCTATCGCATCGCCGCCTTCGGCACCGGGGCCGACGGCTTTGCCGTGAGCATAGAGGCCACGCGCGACGCTTGCGTCGCTTGCGCGGCCGTCGTCGCCGAGAGCGAGTCGGCGCGCTGCCTGATCGGCACCTGGCACCTGGAGGCCGGCGGCTACGGCGCCCAGATCGGCGAGGCCTTGCGCAGCACCGGCCTCTACGACACCGTCACCTATCCGGACCTGGAGGCGGTGCTGGTGATCGGTGCCGATGGCACCTACAGCTTTCCCGGCACACCGGAGGAGACGGTGCTGAGCACCCGGGCACCGTCGGGCGACCTGCACATCGGCTACGGCACTTTGGCCCATGAGACCTCCGGCACCTGGTCGGTGGACGGTGACACGCTCACTCTGTGCGAGAGCTATGCTCACGTCGAAATCGACCTGACGCTCACGTCCCCCGACACGCCACTGGAGCGGTTCCGCACCGCCGGCGGCCCGGAGGACATGCCGCCGCTGAGGCGGGAACGGACCTTCACCTGCTCCGACGCTGCGCTGTCGCTGGTGGAGGACATCCCGTTCAGCCCGACCGTCACCTGGGACTACAGCCGCGCGGAATAGGTCTCGGCGCATTGCGCCATCGGCGATAGGTCAGTGCGCCGCCTCTTCCGGGAGAGTAGTCTGAATGATACGCGCTGCACGACACCCCGGGAGAGGCGGCGATGCGCATCAGACTGATCTCCGTACCCTATGATTCCGGACATTTCAGGGGCCGCATGGGTGCCGGCCCCGAACACCTGCTGAAGCACGGCCTGAAGGACCGGCTGCGCGAGGCGGGCCATGTGCCCGTTGCCGCCAGCGTCCATTCGGCGGCCGCGTTCCAAGCGGAAAACGAGACCGCGTTCGAGCTGATGGGCGCCATCGCCGCCGAGGTGGCGCGCGCCACCGCCGACGGCGAGCTTCCCATCGTCCTCGCCGGCAACTGCACCAGTTCCGTCGGCACGGTCGCCGGCCTGGGCAGCGCCAGGGTCGGCGTCGTCTGGTTCGACAGCCACGGTGATTTCAACACGCCGGAAACGACGACCACCGGCTTCCTGGACGGCATGGCCGTGGCCATCCTCACCGGCCATTGCTGGCGGCAGGCGGCCGGCCGGGTGGAGGGTTTCGCCCCGTTGCCGGAGCGGTGCGTGCTGCTGGCCGGCGCCCGCGACTTCGATGCGGAAGAACAGGCACGACTGGAAAACTCCGCCGTCGTCCGGATCAGCGAGACCCGGATCCAGCGCCAGGGGGCCGACAGCGCCATGGGCACGGCGCTGGAGGCGCTGGCCCGCGAGGTCGACGGCGTCTATGTCCATGTCGACCTGGACGTGCTGGATGCCGACATGGCGCCGGCGAACCCGTTTTCAACGCCCGGCGGGCTGACACCGGAACAGCTGCTGGACTGCCTGGAGACGGTGGCCCGGCATGTCCCAATTCTGGCGGCCGGGGTGACAGCCTACGATCCCAAGTGCGATCCGGAAGGGACGGCGACGGACGTCGCCATCAAGGCTGTAGTGCAGCTTGCCGCCTGCCGCGAGGCCGTCTATCCATAGTTGATCCCCTTCGCCGTCCGGCGAGAACAACCCGCGGAAAGGACCAGGTCATGACGAGGAAGATCATCATCGTCGCTGTATTGCTGGTCCTTGCCGCGCTTCTGCATATCAGCCAGTACCAATGGGGTATCTTCGAACGGGACCCCAGCATCCGCCTCTACACCGTCACCGAAGAGGTGCCGAACGAGGTCGCGCCGGAATATTACGGCCTGCAGCCGTTCGGCGGCCAGGTCCACCGCGGCTATGTCCTGGGCCTGTTTCTGCCGTTCTGCTTCCTGGCCGGAGCGTTCTTCATGGTCGGTGTCGGAAAGACCAGACAGGGTACGTTGTACCTGACAAGCATCGGTTACGGCTCTCTGGCGTTCGTGGCCGCCGCCATCGGGGCGGTGCTGGTGCTGCGGATCTAGATCTCAACGATGCTGCGTTTTGCTTCCATCCCGTCGGCTCATGTGATTTAGATGATGAATAGTGTGATAGCGAGCATGACGTCCCCTGACGACTCTCTCCGCACCGTCAATATGGCAGGTCCATCGCAAGGTGCCGCTCACCGAGGTGGCGCGGTCGCCGTTGCTGGCGACCATGCTGCAGTGGTGGCAGGCACGCTGCCGTGACAAGGGCTGCCTGATCGGGCGCAAGGCCATCGACCCGCTGGATCTGCCCCGGCAGGCATTTTCCCACCTGTCGCTGCTGGAGTTCGTCAACGCGCCGTCGTTCCGGATGCGCGTGGTGCTGGCGGGCGAAGGGGTGTGCGCGCTGTTCGGTCGCAACCTCAAAGGGGCCATCGTCGACGAACTGTACCGCGCGGAAGACTATGAGGTCGCCCTGGCCGACATCGGCGGCATGGTGGCCACGCGCGAACCCGTCGCCGTCTATCGCGAGGTCGTCAGCCCCGACGACCGGCTGATCACCTATTTCCTGCTGATGCTGCCGCTGGCGTCCGACGGCACGACCGTTGACGGCATCGTCAGCACCCTGGACTGGAAAATCACTCCCCGCATCTAACCCTGGGTGTCTGGACAATACCGCCGCGCCTGTGAATCATCGCGGGTGGAGACTGCGCGAATTGGCCCATTGGCGTCGATTTGCTACTGCTAGACCGAATCACGACCAAGAAAAACAGCCGGCCCAGAACCTGAGAGGGCCGTGCTAGTGGGAGAGGATGGATGTCGCTGCAGGCCGACCAACACAAGAGCGAGCTGATCGAACAGGTCGCCAGCACGGTTCGCGGACGGATTTCCGGCGACCGCGCGGAACGCGCCGAAACCTTCGTGCGGCTCTTCTATCGCAACGTGCCGCCGCGCGACATCATCAGCGGCGAGCCCGAAGACCTCTACGGTGCAGCCCTGGGCCTCTGGCAGTTCGGCGAGCAGCGCCTGCCGGGTCAACCGAAGCTGCGGGTCTTCAACCCGTCCTACGACGAGCATGGCTGGCACACCCGACACACGGTGGTGGAGGTCGTCAACGACGACATGCCGTTCCTGGTGGATTCGATCAGCCATGCGCTGCTGGAGCGGGGGCTGACCGTCCATCTGGTCATCCACCCCATCGTCGCCGCCGAACGGGATGCCGATGGCAACCTCGTCGCCCTGCGCGACCCCCACGACGCCGCCAACGGCACGATTTCGGAAAGCTTCATGCATGTCGAGGTGGACGAGCAGACCTCGGCAAAGGACCTGGAGGCGATCGCGGACGAGCTGCGCCGGGTGCTGGCCGACGTGCGCGTCGCCGTCGAAGACTGGGCGACCATGCGCACCCGTGTGTCGGACACGATCGGCGCCTTGAAAGGGCGGACACTGCCGCTGCCGACGGAGGATGTCGACGAGGTCGTCGCCTTCCTGCGCTGGCTGGACGACAACCACTTCACCTATCTCGGCTATCGCGAATACGGCTTTCTGGAGCACGAAGGCCAGACCGACCTGAAGATCCTGCCGGACAGGGGCCTCGGCATCCTGCGCAAGCCCGAGGTCTCGGTGTTCGAGGGCATGAGGCAGTTCGCAGCCTTGCCGCCGGACATCCAGCAGTTCATGCGCCAGCCGCAGCTGCTGATGGTGACCAAGGGCAACATGCGCTCGACCGTGCACCGGACGACGCATCTGGACGTCGTCATCGTCAAGAGCTTCGACGACGCCGGCGAGGTCTCCGGCGAGACCATGTTCGTCGGGCTGTTCACATCGCAGGCCTATTTCACCAGCGCCCGCGAGATCCCGTTCCTGCGCCAGAAGGTTGCCCGGGCCATGAGCCGGGCCGGTTTCGACCAGCGCGGCCACGACGGCAAGACGCTGACCCACATCCTCAACACCTATCCGCGCGACGAGCTGTTCCAGATCGACGATGACGAGCTGGTCGACAACGCCGTCGGCGTGCTGCAGCTGCAGGAACGGCCGCGCACCGCGCTGTTCGTGCGCAAGGACCCCTACCAGCGGTTCGTGTCGTGCATGGTCTACATCCCGCGCGACCGCTTCAGCACCGAGATGCGCCGCAAGATCCAGGACATCCTGGAGCGCAGCTACAACGGCAAGCTCTTGTCCTTCCGCACCGAGCTGACCGACGGCGTGCACGGTCGCGTCCACTACATCATCGAGACGCCGCAGGGCGAACTGCCCGACATCCGCGCCGAGGAGGTCGAGGAGCAGCTGGTGGAAGCCAGCCGCGGCTGGCCGGATCGCCTGCGCGACGCGCTGATCGACGCCAAGGGGGAGGAGCGCGGCCTGACGCTGTTCCACCGCTACGGTGAGGCGTTCTCCACCGCCTATTGCGAAGAGAACCTGCCTGGGGCAGCGATCAGCGATGTCGACCGCCTGGAAGAGGTGGTCGCCAGTGGCCGCATCGGGCTCAACCTCTACCGTGCCGTAGCGTCCCTGGAAGATCGCGTACGCTTCAAGCTTTACCACGCCGGCGGCCCGGTCTTCCTGTCGGACGTGCTGCCGATGCTGGAGCGCATGGGCTTCAAGGTCCTGAGCGAACACCCCTACGAGGTGCAGCTGCAGGACATGAAGGGCCAGTCGATCTGGATCCACGATTTCGGCATGGCCAGCCGCGATGGCCGCGCCATCGACCTCGGGGGCGTCAAGGAGCTGTTCCAGGACGCGTTCGAGCGGGTCTGGACCGGGGAGATGGAGAGCGACGGCTTCAACCACCTGGTCCAGGGCGCCGGGCTTTCGTGGCGCCAGGTCGTCATCCTGCGCACCTACGGCAAGTACCTGCGCCAGGCGCGCTTCGCCTTCAGCCAGGACAGCCTGGAAGCGACGCTGGCCACCTACCCGGACATCGCCCGCCAGATCGTGCGCCTCTTCGAAGCCCGTTTCGACCCGGGCCTGGCACGCGACCGTGCCACTGCTGCCGGCGGCATCGTCGTCGAGCTGGAACACGCCCTGGACGCGGTGGAGAACCTGGACGAGGACCGCATCCTCAGGCGCTTCATCAACCTCGTCGTCGCCACCCTCAGGACCAACTACTACCAGAAGGGCGCCGACGGTCTGCCCAAGCCGTATCTGTCGATCAAGCTGGACAGCCACAAGATCGACGAACTGCCGCTGCCGCGGCCGCTGGTGGAGATCTTCGTCTACAGCCCGTGGACGGAGGCCGTGCATCTGCGCGGCGGCAAGGTCGCCCGCGGCGGCATCCGCTGGTCGGACCGGCGCGAGGATTTCCGCACCGAGATCCTGGGCCTGATGAAGGCGCAGATGGTGAAGAACACCGTCATCGTGCCCGTCGGCTCCAAGGGCGGCTTCGTCGTCAAGCGCCCGCCGCGCGAGGGCGGACGGGAAGCGCTGCTGAACGAAGGCATCGAATGCTACCGCACGCTGATGCGCGGCATGCTGGACGTCACCGACAATCTGTCGGGTGCCACCATCGTGCCGCCGCAGGAGGTCGTCCGGACCGACGGCGACGATCCATACCTGGTGGTCGCCGCCGACAAGGGCACGGCCGCCTTCTCCGACATCGCCAACGCCGTCTCGCAGGACTACGGCTTCTGGCTGGATGACGCGTTCGCGTCGGGCGGCTCGGTCGGCTATGACCACAAGAAGATGGGCATCACCGCCCGCGGCGCGTGGGAATCGGTCAAGCGCCATTTCCGCGAACTGGGCACGGACATTCAGACCGAGCCCTTCACGGTCGTCGGCGTCGGCGACATGTCGGGCGATGTCTTCGGCAACGGCATGCTCCTGTCGCGCAAGATCCGGCTGCTGGCCGCCTTCAACCACCTGCACATCTTCCTGGACCCCGACCCGGACCCCGAGACCAGCTTCCAGGAGCGCGAGCGCCTGTTCGGCCTTGGCCGCGGCTCGTGGGACATCTACGACAAGTCGCTGATCTCCCCCGGCGGCGGTGTCTACGACCGCAAGGCCAAGTCGATCGCGCTGTCGGCGGAGGTGCGCGCCCTGTTCGGCATCGTCAAGGAACTGGTGACGCCGAACGAGCTGATCCACGCGCTGTTGCAGGCCCAATGCGACCTGTTGTGGCTGGGCGGCATCGGCACCTATGTGAAGGGCCAGGGCGAAAGCCATGCCGAGGTCGGCGACAAGGCCAACGACCCGCTGCGCGTCAACGGGCAGGATATCCGTGCCCGGGTGATCGGCGAAGGCGCCAATCTGGGGCTGACGCAGCGCGGCCGCATCGAATATGCGCGTGCCGGCGGCGACGGCAGCGGCGGCCGGCTGAACACCGACTTCATCGACAATTCCGCGGGTGTCGACTGCTCCGACCACGAGGTCAACATCAAGATCCTGCTGGGCAAGGTGGTGGCCGCCGGCGACATGACCGTCAAGCAGCGCAACCGCCTGCTGGAGGAAATGACGGACGAGGTCGGCATGCTGGTCCTGCAGGACAACTACCTCCAGTCCCAGGCGATCAGCATGACCCTGGCGGAAGGCTTCGCGTCGCTGGAGGAACAGACGCGCTTCATGAAGGCGCTGGAAAAGGCCGGCAAGCTGGACCGCGCCATCGAGGTGCTGCCGCACGACGAAGAGCTGATCGACCGCCAGGGCCGCAAGGAGGGGCTGAACCGGCCCGAGCTGTGCGTCATCTTCTCCTACGCCAAGATCACCCTCTACGACGCGCTGCTGGACAGCGACCTGCCGGACGATGCTGCGCTGGAACAGGATCTGGTGCTGTATTTCCCCAAGCCGCTGCAAAGCCGGTTCGCCCAGCCGATCAGCGAACACACGCTGCGCCGCGAGATCATCGCCACGACCATCACCAACAGCATGATCAACCGGACGGGGCCGACCTTCGCCTGGGAGATGATGGACAAGACCGGCATGGGGCCCAGCGACGTGGCGCGTGCCTATATCATCGTGCGCGACAGCTTCGCCCTCGGCCCGCTGTGGCAGGCGATCGAAGCGCTGGACAACAAGGTTGAGGCCCGCATCCAGATCGACATGCTGCGGATGATCCGCCGCCTGATCGACCGGGAAACCGCCTGGGTGTTGCAGCACCACGGCCAGGACCTGGAGATCGGCAGCCTGACCGAGCGCTTCCGGCCGGGCGTCGAAGCCGTGGTCGCCAACCTGGACCAGCTGCTCTACGACGAGGCGCGCGAGGTGCTGACCGAGCGGGCCGCCGCGATGATCGAGGCCGGCGTACCCGAAGACGTGGCTTGGCGCGTGTCGACGCTGAACGTCGTCGGCGCCAGCCTGGACCTTATCCGCATCTCCGAAGGACGCGAGGTCGGGATTGCGGAGGTGGCATCCGTCTATTTCGGGCTGGGCCACCGCCTGGGCATTGCCTGGCTGCGCGACCAGGCGGCCCGCATGCCCGACGGCTCGCACTGGCAGAAGCAGGCGGTCGCCGCGACCATCGACGATCTCAACGCTTTGCAGGCCGAGCTGGCGCGCCGCGTGCTGGACGGCGCGACATCGCCGGTCACGGCCGATGCCCTGATCGGGGCGTGGATCGACCGTCGTCGCCAGCCGGTGGAGCGGATCGACCAGCTGATGGCAGAGCTGCGGGCGCTGACCGCAATGGATGTATCCATGCTGGCCGTGGCCAGCCGCAGGCTGCGCAGCCTCGTCAGTGGTTGACGAAGGGGGGTGTCTCTGCCCAAGAAAGGCCCGAAAATGCGGACCTAGTGTGGCGAAGGGGGCAGTGCGGCTGCCGGTCGCCGGCCAGGTTTCCGGGGTGCTGCCCTGCACCCGTCAACTGCGCCCACGGTCACGGTGGCGATCAGGCGCCTTAACTGGGATGCGGTGCTTATGAGATGTCCTCCGGTACTCTTCACCCTCTGCGGCGTGCTGGCGCTGGGCGGCTGTGCGGCGACATCCGGGTCCGGCACGGTTCCGTCGGGTCCCCCGGCGGGCGAGGCGGCGCTGGCCGGCCTGTTCGGGACCTGGGAATCGACCGACAGCTATGCGCCGCCGGGGGCCGATCCGATCGAGGTCCAGGCCTTCGAGGGGCTGTACGTCCAGATCGATGCCGATACGGTCATCGGGCTCAGGGGCAACCGGTGCGACGCCCCGACCTTCGTCGAGGTCAGCCGCGGACCGACGGCGCCTGCGGCGGTGCGCGCCGCCGCCGAGGGGCTTGGCCTTGCCGGGCAGAGCGTCGTCGAGATCGCCGTTCTGTGTGCCGGGCAGGCCTTCGACACCTTCTACCAGGTCGAAGGCGGCCCGCTGCTGACCACGATCGGGACCGCCGTCTATCGGCTCGACCCGCACGGCGCCGAGCAGCCGCAGGGCACGGCGGCCTTGCTGGGCACGGCCACGCCGATGGCGACCACGGTCGGCGCCGCGACGGCCCGCGCGGGCGGGTCCGCAGTACCGGCCTGCGCGCCCGGCCCGCGGCCGGCTGCCCGGCGGCGCGTCGGGCGCGGCAGCGCTTGAGCCCGCCGCAGGGCCGGCGGCCCCGCCGGTTGTCATGG
Organism: Rhodospirillaceae bacterium; assembly: GCA_020638595.1. Lineage (GTDB taxonomy): Bacteria > Pseudomonadota > Alphaproteobacteria > DSM-16000 > Inquilinaceae > JACKIG01. The sequence continues at coordinate 19,078 of JACKIG010000010.1, forward strand.
CGGCAGCCCCGGCCACCCAGGCGACGCCGCCTGCCGCACCCGTGCCGCGGCAGCGGGTCGCCGACACGCGACCGGCCGCACCCGCCCAGGTGGCCCAGTCGCCGCCGGCCGTGGCGTCATGGCCGCGCCAGGCGGCCCATCTGGCGTCCTATCGCCAGGCCGGCGATGCGGAAACGGGATGGCAGGTGCTGTCGGCCCGGCATACGGCGCTGCGCGACATGACGCCGGTCCTGGTGTCGGTGGATATCCCCGGGCGCGGACGCTTTCTGCGCCTGTTCGCCGTTCCCGGCAGCGACGCCGCGCTGCGGCCGCTGTGCGCGGAGATGCAGGGTGTCGGCAACTACTGCCAGCCCATGACCATCACCGCCGCCGACGGGGCGGTCGCGCTGTTCGGCGGGACGGTGCCGCAGGCGACCGCATCGGCGCCGGAGGCACCCGTCGAGCCGGCCCCGCCCGCCGTCGCGGAGGCGCCGCCACCGGCGCCCGAACCGGCCGAGCCCGCGGTTGCGCAGGACGACGCACAGCCGGCCGAGCCCGCCGCCGAACCGCCCACCGCCGCCGAGGCGCCTACGGCCGAAGAACCGCAGGTCGCCGCCATGGTGGACACCGGCCCCCTGCCGGGCGGGTCGCATGGGGCTGCAACGACGGCCGTCGGGGCGATCCCGGGGGACTGGCGCGGCGGCCTGGAAGGAACGCCGGATGCCGAGGCCGCGCCGGCGCAAGAACCCCATCCCGACCATGCCGCCGAAGAACCTGTCGCCGTAGAGCCCGCCGCCGAGGAATCGGCGGCCGAGGAGCCGGCGGCCGAACAGCATGCCGCCGCGCCGCCCGCGCCGGAACCGGCGCCGCAGGCCGATGTGCCGGCGAACCCGGAGACGGCATCGGCAGCGACCATGCTGACCCCGGATTTCCTCTACGGCCGGTGGGGGTTCAGCGACCCCGAGACCGGCTGCAACAGCGCCGATTTCATCGCCTTCTACCCGGAAGGCAGCGCCAATCTGTATGACGAGCTGGAAGGGACGTGGGAGATCGACGGCGAACTGGTCCACCTGCACCTGACCGCGCTCGACGAGGTCCGGTCATCGGGCCGGCGCGACATCTTCCTTGACATGCGGGTCGAGAACATCACCGACGACCGGTTCCAGGCCACCTTCGTGTCCGCGGGCGAGAGCGCGGCCATGGCGGCCTTCCGCTGTCGCTGACCCGGCCGCCGCGCCCCATGCCGGCACCCGGCCGCCGCGGCATCGCCGCCTGGTGCCTCTACGACTGGGCCTCGTCCGCGTTCAACACCGTCATCGGCACCTTCGTTTTCAGCGTCTATTTCGCGCGGTCCATCTACGGCGACCCCGCCGGGGCCGGCTGCGCGGAAGATCCCGCCGGCAGCGCGCTGTGGGGCTATGTCCTGGGCATTTCCGGCCTGGCCGTCGCCATCGCCAGCCCGATCCTGGGCGCCATCGCCGACCGCGGCGGGCGCCGCAAGCCGTGGCTGGGCCTGTTCGTCGCCCTGACCGTGGTGTCCACGGCGCTGCTGTGGTTCGCCGAGCCCGACCGGGCCTTCGCCGTCTACGCCCTGGTACTGGTGGCGGTCGCCAGCATCGCCTTCGAACTGTCGGGCGTGTTCTACAACGCCATGCTGCCGGACATCGCCCCGGCGGGCATGGTGGGCCGCATCTCCGGCTGGGGCTGGGGCCTGGGCTATGCCGGCGGGCTGTCGGCGCTGGCCCTGTCGCTGTTCGGCTTCGTCGGCTTCGGCGAGATGGCGCCGCTGGTCGACGTGGGCACCGAGCGGGCGGAGAACCTGCGGGCGACGGCGCCGCTGGTGGCCGTGTGGTTCGCCGTCTTCGCGCTGCCGCTGTTCCTGCTGACGCCCGACCGCCCGGGGCTGGCGACGACGCCGCTGGCCGCCGTGCGCGAGGGGCTGGCGCTGCTGGGCCGGACCATCGCCAGCGTGCGGCGGCTGGGCAACGTCCTGCGCTTCCTGATCGCCAGCGCCCTCTACCGCGACGGGCTGACGACGCTGTTCGCCGTCGGCGGGCTCTATGCCGCCTGCACCATGGGCATGGATTTTGCCGAGATCATCGTCTTCGCCATCGGCCTCAACGTCACCGCAGGGCTCGGGGCTGCCGGTTTCGCCTGGCTCGATGACGGGATGGGGTCGAAGAAGACCATCGTCATCGCGCTCATGGGCCTGATCGCCTTCGGTATCCCGCTGCTGCTGGTCACAAGCTCGGGCCTGTTCATCGGCCTGGCGCTGGGCCTCGGCATCTTCGTCGGCCCGGCCCAGGCCGCCAGCCGCAGCCTGATGGCCAAACTGGCCCCGCCGGACGCGGCGACGGAGTTCTTCGGCCTCTACGCCCTCACCGGCAAGGCTGCCGCCTTTGCCGGCCCGATCCTGTTCGCCGTCCTGACCGACGCCTTCGCCAGCCAGCGCGCCGGCATGACCGGCATCCTGGCGCTGTGGGTGGCGGGCGGCGCCCTGTTGCTGACGGTGCGCGAGCCCGGGCGGGGGTAGGCAGCCGGCCGGGCGCCCTGCCCGCCCCCCGGCCGCTGTCTTCCATCACCGGCTTGGCCCATGGTCGTCGGCCAGGCAGTGCTGGTGGTCGGACAGCACCTCGATCACCCGGCAGTCGGCGATGCGGCCGCCGCCGCATTCGGCGATCATCCGCTGAAGCTCGGTCTTCAAGGCACCCAGGGTGGCCAGCTTGCGCTCCACCTCCGCCAGGTGGCGCCGCGCGATTCGGTCGGCATCCGCGCAGGCGTGGTCGGGGTCGTCGGCCAGGGCCAGCAGTTCGCGCACCGCCTCCAGCGGGAAGCCCATGTCGCGGCAATGGCGGATGAACACCAGCCGGTCGATATGGGCCTGGCCGTAGAGGCGCTGGTTGCCGGCGGAACGGTCCGCCGCGGGCATCAGGCCGATCTGCTCGTAATAGCGGATCGTCTGCACGGTGGTGCCGCTGGTGCGCGCCAGGGGACCGATCGTGACCATTGCCATTCCCCCTGGGGCCTTTTCCCCTTGAAGCTACAGTCGCTGTAGGTCGTAGCCTGTCCTGGTGTGGACGTAAGGCCGTCGATCGAAAGGACAAGGGGCAAACGCCATGTCGGGATGCGGGTGCAGCCACGGCACCGTTTTCGAAGGGCTTTCCGCCGGGTACCGGCGCGTGCTTTGGGTGGTGATCGCCCTCAACGCGACGATGTTCGCCGTCGAGCTGACGGCAGGGCTGGCCGCACAGTCGATGGCGCTGAAGGCCGACGCACTGGACTTCCTGGGCGACAGCCTGACCTACGCCGTCAGCCTGTGGGTCATCGGCCGGCCGCTGCGCTGGCGGGCGACCGCGGCGCTGGCCAAGGGGATCAGCCTGGCCGTCATGGGCACCGCCGTGCTGGCCATGACCCTGTGGCGCGTCTTCGTGCTGGGCCAGCCGGACGAATTCGTGATGGGCGGCGTCGGCGCCCTGGCCTTCGCGGTCAATGTCGCCAGTGCCCTGCTGCTGCTGCGCTACCGCAACGGCGATGCCAATGTCCGGTCGGTCTGGCTGTGCAGCCGCAACGATGCCATCGGCAACCTCGCCGTGATCGCGGCCGCCCTGGCCGTCGGTGCCACGGCGTCCGCCTGGCCGGACCTGGTCGTCGCTGCGATCATGGCCGGACTGTTCCTGTCATCGGCGACACGCATCGTGCGCCAGGCGATGGGGGAACTGCGGTCGACCGGCAGCGCACCGGCCGCCGAAACGGCGTGACGCCGGGCGGTTCCACAGGATTGCCATCATTCCGGTTGGGCGCTACCAAGGTGGTGCCGCAATGCCGGTGCGTTCTCGAACGGCGACACCGGCCCGGCCGCAGGCCGCAAGCGATGCCGCGCCGTCGGTCATCCGTCTGGTCCTGACGCCGCGCGCGGCATCGGCCGCCGGGCGAGGCCGGGGGCAGCGTATTCTGTGGAGAACGGCAGCATGGCACAGCCCGTCTGTGCGATCGTGGGGGCCGGACCCGGCATCGGGCACGCGCTGGCGGCCAGGTTCGGGCGAGAGGGCTTCGCCATCGCCCTGGTCGGCCGCCGGCCGGAACCGCTGGCCCGCCTGATCGAGACCCTGGCCGACCATGGGATCGAGGCCCTGCCCTTCCGGGCCGATGCCGGCGACGCGGCCAGCCTGGTCGAGGGGATGGACGAGGTCAGGACGGCGCTCGGCCCGCCGCAGGTCCTGATCTACAACGCCTTCGCCGGCCACCCGGGCCTGCCCAGCACGCTTTCGCCCGGGGACCTGGCCGCCGACCTGCGGGTGAACGTCCTGGGCGCGCTGGTGGCCGCCCAGGCCGTGATCCCGAAGATGCGGGCGGCGGGGCTGGGGACGATCCTGTTCACCGGCGGCGGCTATGCCTTCGACCCGGCGGCGGAGCAGGCCTCGCTGGGCGTGGGCAAGGCGGCCTTGCGCAACCTGGCCTTCAGCCTGGCGAAGGAGGTCGGCCCCGACGGCATCCACGTGGCAACCGTGACCGTCGCCGGCCTGGTGCGGCCGGGAACCGGCTTCGATCCGCTCAAGATCGCCGAAGCCTTCTGGGCCCTGCACGTCCAGGCCCGCAGCGGCTGGGAGCGCGAGATCGTCTTCCGCGGCTGACCGCGCCGGATCGCCGAAATTGGCGCTTGGCCCACCGTCCAACTGGTCTATTCTCGCGCCGGGCCGCCCGGGCGGCCCTTTCCCGGCAGCTTTGGAGTACGACCGGCAATGACGGGCGATGTGAAGCGCGTGGTGCTTGCCTATTCGGGCGGTCTCGATACCTCGGTGATCCTGCGCTGGCTGCAGGAGGTGTATGCCTGCGAGGTCATCACCTTCACTGCGGATCTGGGCCAGGGTGAGGAGGTGGAGCCGGCGCGCCACAAGGCCCAGCTGATGGGCATCCGGCCCGAGCACATCTTCATCGAGGACCTGCGCGAGACCTTCGTGAAGGACTTCGTCTTCCCGATGTTCCGCGCCAACGCCATCTACGAGGGCACCTATCTTCTCGGCACCTCCATCGCCCGGCCGCTGATCGGCAAGCGGCTGATCGAGATCGCGAACGAGGTGGGGGCCGACGCCGTCTCCCACGGCGCCACGGGCAAGGGCAACGACCAGGTGCGGTTCGAGCTGGCGTGCTATGCGCTGAACCCCGGGATCCGGGTGATCGCGCCGTGGCGGGAATGGGACCTGAACAGCCGCACCCGCCTGCTCGCCTGGGCGGAGGAGCGCCAGATCCCGATCAAGCGCGACAAGGGGGGCGAGCCGCCCTATTCGACGGACGCCAACCTTCTGCACATCTCCTACGAAGGCAAGGCGCTGGAGGACCCGTGGGTCGAGCCGGACGAGGAGATGTTCACGCGTAGCGTCTCCCCCGAGGCCGCCCCCGACAAGCCTACCTATGTGGAGATCGCGTTCGAGCGCGGCGACCCGGTCGCCGTCGACGGCCAAGCACTGTCGCCGGCAGCGTTGCTGACGCGCCTGAACGAGCTGGGCGGCGCCAACGGCGTCGGCCGTGCCGACATCGTGGAGAACCGCTTCGTCGGCATGAAGAGCCGCGGCGTCTACGAAACGCCGGGCGGCACCGTGCTGTATGCCGCCCATCGGGCGATGGAGAGCATCACGCTGGACCGCAATGCCGGGCACCTGAAGGACAGCCTGATGCCCCGCTATGCGGAGCTGATCTACAACGGCTTCTGGTTCGATCCCGAGCGCGAGGCCTTGCAGGCCCTGATCGACAAGACGCAGGAGAACGTCTCCGGCACCGTGCGGCTGAAGCTGTACAAGGGCTCGGTCACGGTGGTCGGCCGCAAGAGCCCGGTCAGCCTCTATTCGACCGCGCATGTGACGTTCGAGGCCGACACCGTCTATGACCAGCGCGATGCGCAGGGCTTCATCAAGCTGAATGCGTTGCGCCTGCGGCTGGGGGCGCATCTGCGCGGCCGCTGACCCCCCGCCGCCGTGGGGCGATGGCCGCCCGCCCCGCGGCGGGCGGCGCCACCGGCCCCAGTGCTGCGCCGACCGCGACGCCTGCGTCCGCCGGCGCCGCCGGCGGTCTGCGGATCAGTAGGCCTCGGTGATCAGGATCTGCGCTGGAATGCCGCGGCCGCCGCCGTAGCTGCCCAGCCAGATGTCGTACTGCCCGCTCTGCGGCCCGGTGAAGGTCATGCCCGGATTGGTCCCGTCCCAGTCGTCGTTGCAGTACCAGTTGCCGTCGGGGGTGTTGACGATCAGCGTCGTGTCCGCAGCGCTGCGGGCATAGATGGTCAGGTTGTAGCCGCCGGCATTGTAATAGATGCGCAGGTCCGGCGCGTTGGCCATCGTGCCGAAGCAGCTTCCGCCCAGCACTTGTTCGGCCTGCAACGTGCCGCCGGCGGTCACGTTGTGCACGTAGGGATCGGGCGTGAAACCGGCATTGATGGTCACAGCGCCGAAAGCCGGCGGTTGGCGCCAGTCCTGGGCCATGGCGGCCCAGCTTCCGGTTGCGATTGCCGCCGCAGTCATGGTCGCCAGGAACGCACGCATGGTCGGTCGGTCCTCCCCTCACCATCGGCGGCCGCCATGGCCGCGGGGGTCACTATGGCCGCACCGAACCGGCCTCGGCAATCGCGTCGAGCGCTCCGGCCCCTGGGGGCAGGTTCAATTCAGCACATGCGGACCGCTGAACCGTCCCCCGCGCGTTTTCCCGTCCGGGCAAAGTCCCTGATAGTTTAGCGTCTTCTTAATACCGCGCCGGTAGGATCCAAGTCATGTCGGGTGCCGCCAAGCGGGCGTCTCCCAAAGCACCAGCCCGGGAGTGCGCGGAAATCATGTTCGGATGGATGCGAGGATCTAACGAAAAGCGTGTACTGCAAGCGTTCCAGCGCTCGCAAGCGATCATCGAATTCAATCTCGATGGCACCATCATCACCGCCAACGAGAATTTCCTTTCGGCGATGGGCTATACGCTGTCGGAAATCCAGGGCCGCCACCACCGCATCTTCGTGGACCCCAAGGACGCAAGCTCGCCCGCCTATGCGGAATTCTGGGAAGAGCTGCGCCAGGGCCGGTTCAGGGCCGACGAGTTCAGGCGCATCGGCAAGAACGGGAAGGAGGTCTGGATCCAGGCGTCCTACAACCCGGTACTGGGCCGCAACGGGCGCCCGATCAAGGTGGTGAAGATCGCAACGGATGTGACCGCCCAGACGCTGCGCAATGCCGACTATCGCGGCCAGCTTGCCGCCATCGGCAAGTCGCAGGCGGTGATCGAATTCGACCTGGACGGCACGATCCTGGGCGCCAACGAGAACTTCCTTGCGGCGATGGGCTATGCCCTGTCCGACATCCAGGGCAAGCATCACCGGATGTTCGTCGACCGGGACTACGCGAATTCCACCGGGTATTCGGATTTCTGGGCGGCGCTGCGGCGGGGCGAGTTCAAGGCCGGCGAATTCAAGCGCCTGGGCCGCAACGGCAAGGAGGTCTGGATCCAGGCGACCTACAATCCGATCTTCGACCCGCAGGGCCGGCCGTTCAAGGTGGTGAAGTACGCCACCGACGTCACCGCCATGGTCGAGCGCCGGCACGAGGTCGACCGGATCGGCCGCCAGGTCGACGCGGCGCTGGAGCGGATCGTCGGGGCAGTGGCAACGACCAGCGAACAGTCCGACAGGGCGTCCAACGGCGCGGCCGAAACGGCAAGCACGGTTCAGGCCGTCGCCTCCGCCGCCACCGAATTCGATGCCTCCACCCAGGAGATCGCCCGCAGCATGGCGGCTTCACGCACGGCGGTGGAACACACGCTGGAGGAAAGCCAGGCGGCGGACCATGCCACGCAGGCCCTGACGAAGGCGGCCGCGGCGATGAGCGGGATCGTGGAGATCATCCAGACCATCGCCTCGCAGATCAACCTGCTGGCCCTGAACGCCACGATCGAATCCGCGCGCGCGGGCGAGGCCGGCAAGGGCTTTGCCGTGGTGGCCACCGAAGTGAAGACCCTGGCCAACCAGGTGGCGGCGGCGACCGGCCAGATCTCCGGCGAGATCACCAATGTGCAGATGGTCTCCAGCGACGTGGTGCAGCGCCTGCAGGCGATCAGCAACGGCATCGTGACGGTGCGCGAAAGCGTGACCATCGTCGCCGGGGCGATCGAGGAACAGGCGGCGACCAGCCAGGAGATCACGGGCAACATGCAGAATGCCTCCACCGCCGTGAACGAGATCGGCTCCAGCCTCGAGGGCGTGATGTCGTCCATCAACGTGGCGAAATCGGCGGCCGAGGAAGGGATCGTCCTCTATCGCAGCCTGGAACGCGGGGCAGCCTGACACCGCCGGGCCAGAGCAACGCCCAGGCCGGATCGAGCGGGGGGAAGAGCCGGACTCTCCTCCCATCCCGCCGTCAAAGGCCGGGGTCAAGTCTTTGATTATCACATCGCCGATGGCGGGCAGGACGGCGCCATGGCCTCACTGCTGCCGCGATTTGGCCGCATGCAGCCCGCGCTTGCCCGTTTGCCGGCCCGCGGGGCCGGTCGTGAGGGACGAACCGTCGTGAAGGCCGTGCGATTCCTGAGCTGGCTTGCCGCCGTGGGGGCGGTGGTGCTGACGGCGGGTGCCGCCCTGTCGCCGCACACCCCCGGTGCGGCGCTGTTGAACAACGTGCTGCTGCAGGTCGCCACCGGCACGCTGGGCCTGGTCGTGCTGCTGGTGCTGTTGCGCCGCTGGCGCCCGGCGCTGCTGACCGTAGCGATGCTGGCCTGCCAGGCCGTGCTGCTGGCACCCGGTGCGGACCTCGGCGGCATAGCATCCGCCGCCCGGGCCTCGGCCGCCGGGCCGGTGCGTGTCGTCGCCTACAATCTGCTCTACGCCAACCACGACCATGCCCGCAGCCTGGACTTCCTGCGGCACGAGGCCGCCGATGTCGTCCTGCTGGAGGAAGTGACGCCGGAATGGGCCGGCGCGCTGGAGGGGCTGGACGACGTCTATCCCTATCGCATCCAGTGCGCCTATCGGCGCGGCTGCTTCCTGGCGCTGCTGTCGCGCATTCCGCTGGACCGGGCGGCGGCCGGCTTCACGGCTGACGGCATCACGCCGGTGGTGGAAGCGGTGGTTACGCTGGACGACCGGCCGGTGCGGGTGGTGGGCACGCATATCACCCATGGCCTCTACCGCGGCGGCTTTGCCTATCAGGCCCGGCAGCTCGACAGCCTGGCCCGGCACCTGAACGCAAGCGACATGCCGACGGTTCTGGGCGGCGATTTCAACATGGCGCCATGGGCGCCGCGGCTGCTGGCGCTCGCCCGGGACACCGGCCTTGCCGTCACTCCCGGGCTGGCCGGCACCTGGCCGGCCTCGCTGCCGGTACCGGCGCGCGTGCCGATCGACCATGTGCTGGTCAGCGCCGACCTGCGCGCCGACACCCGCACGGTCGGCCCCGACCTCGGCTCCGACCACCGCCCGGTCACGGTGACGCTCAGCTTCACCCCCACCGACCCAAGGCCCAGCCGTTGCACCGACCAGACGTCGGCGCTAGGCTGCGAAGCCACGTCCCCGTAGCTCAGCAGGATAGAGCACCAGATTCCTAATCTGGGGGTCGCAGGTTCGAATCCTGCCGGGGACGCCAACGAAATCAAGACGATAACCCAAAATTTGGAAGTGGAGTGGAGCGAGAAAAGTCTTCGGGGTAACGAAAGGGGTAACGGGACGCCTGTATGATGTCCGAGGAAGACGAGATCATGGCGGCCCGCGAACTCGTGCCCAAGGCCACCCGCGTGTTGGCGGAGATTGCCAGGACCGGGGACGGCGAAGCCGCTGCCCGCGCTATCGCCAATCTGCACTCTCGCGGATTCATCGATACGCCGACTCCGTCGGACGATCAGCTGCTGAGTATCGAGAACATGACCGATGACGAGATCAAGGCGATTCTCTGGGCGCAGATGCACTGACACAAGTTCCCGGTGCCACTGCTGACCGGCCCGTGCGGCTGTCTAACGTATTGGGAGCCCGATGCGAATGTTAAAAGCGGATGCGAAACGCGAGATACAAGAAGAATTCCGGCAATGGCGGCTACAGAAATATGGCCATGAGGATAAGATCTGGACTGTCGATGCGCTGAAATTCTTTACATATTTGCAGAAAGAGAAGAACCATCTTCTTGATTTCAGGGGCGGGCATCACGACAAGTGGCAGGATGTTGCCTCATTTCTGACGGAAGCCGGACTCATAGGGGATGTTCGGCCTTCGGGTCGTATCTCATAGGCGCCTCACGCCGTGCCAGGACACGCGATCGGCCGCCGGGGTGAAGACCATAGCCGCCTGCCCCTGATCGCGCATGGCAGGGGCGCTGGCGCAGCGGGGCGGCCATTACCGCAGCTTTCGCCGGACTTCGAGCTTGGGCTGCTCGGTAGGGTCCGGCAGGGCTGCGGCAGCACGCTTGAGCCAGTCGGTGGGATCGGGCGTCGGCGCCGGTTCCACCGTCTCGTCCGCAGGGATGATCCGCCCGCCGACAGGGGCGCCCGGCTCCGGCCTGGGCTCTGCCGGTTGCTCCTGGGCTGCCGCCGGCTTCTTGAACATGGCCAGCGCATCGGCCGGCGGGACCGGGCGGGGTACGTTGTCGATCTTGCGGGCCGGCAGGGACACGTCCTCCACCTGCGATGTGAATGCCCGCATCCTCGGTCCCGTCGCCGGATCGCTACTGGAAGCCATGGCGGGCGGGCTGCCGAGCCTGCGGGCTGCCCCCCTCATGATGTCGTACTTGTCGCGGGTGGTGTCCCAAAGCGGCGCGGGAACTCCGCCCAACTTCACGTAGGCGATGGCCAGCAGCGCCACCGGCTCCGGGATCGGCGACGTGCCCGCCGTGTAGCGCTGGAGCTGCCGGAGCGAGATGCCCAGCGCCTTGGCCGTGTGCTGCCCGGCCCGGTTGAGATTGAGCCGGCCCAGCAGGCGGCAGAACTGGTCAGCGTTCATGGTACGTCATCCCGTCATAGACCATACGTCAGCTTGGCATATGGCCTCGGCGTGGCCCATCTGCGCCAACAGTTGCCCGGCCTTCCGTCCCGCTCGCAGTCGGATCTCGCAGGCGCGGCGTCAGTCTGCCGTCACGGCATCGGCGAGCGCCACCTGCGTAGCTGCGCCCATGGCGGGCGGCCGGCCGCGGAACGGCGGCGCGGGCCGGCAGGCGATGGGATCATCGTGAAACCGGACCCAAGTCGGGAATTGCCCTGTCACCTTCGGCCATCCGACGGCGCCCCGAAGTCGTGGCAGGCGGCGGGCGACGGCGGACGGGGCGCGGCCAAGCTCGGCAGCCAGGTCTTCCACCGGGCGGCCGGCGGCTTCGCCTTTCCGCAGTATTTCGTCTTCGGCAGGGGTCCACGGTCGGGCAGGGTGCGGCGCCAAGCCGAGCACTTTTAGCCGGTGGGCGACGCTGCCGCCCCCCCGATCGCGCAGCAGTTCCATGGTGATTTCGGCGATGCTCCAGCCGCGGGCGTGGCCCTGCCGCAGCAGATCGTCGTCCGCTTTCGACCATGTGACGCAGGCGTTGCCGGCGGCCCTCGTCATGCCGCCCGCCGGGTGTCGGCATCGATGCTGTAGCGTTCCCGCACGGCGTCCGCCATCAAGATCCGCGGCCCAGTCGTCATGCCGTCCATGGCGTCAAGCCGCGGGCGGTGCGGCAACACCGTGCTCTTTGAGCCCCCATCGCAGCAGGTGCAGCGCGTCGGCTTCGTTGTCGTCGCCGGGCCGGAAGCCGGCCGCCACCGCCGCTGCCATCATCGCTGCCTTGTCCGCATTGCCCTTGCCCGTCGCATGCCGCTTGATCGTGGCCACGGGTACGCCGCGGTAGGGGATGCCCTCGGCTTCGCACCACGCCGACAGGTGGGCGAGAAATCCGCCGTAGGCGTGTGCGGCATCGGTGCCCCGATGTGAGCGGACTTCCTCAAAAAAGACGGCATCGAACGGACCTGGCAGGTCGCGCAACCACGCGGCGAAGCGGACGAAGCGCATTCCGCCCCCTTCGAAGCGGCCGGAGCGAAATTCCACCGTGCCGCTGGCGATAGCGCCGGGCGGGGTGCGGATTGCCCAGCCGGTCGAGGTGCCCAGGTCCAAGGCCAGCAGATGCGCCGGCGGGCGCCACTCAGTCGACGGCGCTGCGCTCAACACCGTTCCGGCATTTGGAACGGCTTGGGGACGTCTAGATCGCGCCATCGCGTTGCAACAGCCGGTCCAGCCGCTGCCGGCCGTTCCGGCGGCCTGCGTCATCATCCGCGCCTTCCGCGTCATCGGCCGGCCGCGGCGGCAGCCAGCCGGCGCCGACAGGCTGGCGGGCGCCACCGAGAGGCGCTCCGGCGCCGGGCGGGCTGCCGGTGGCCGGCATCTCAGGCGGCCCGCGGCGGCGGCACCGGCAGCGGCGGCAGGCTGGCCATCATCGGCTCAAGCCAAACGCGCCAGACCTTCAAATCCCGCTTGCGGTCGACCATCTTCTTGGCAGTAACGGTCAGGAATATGTGGCTGTGCCGCTGGCCACCGCCGACATACCACTGCCGTTCCGTTGCCTCTAACTCGCGGTCAAAGACTCCGAGGCCGTAGGTCGCCCAGACCAGATCGTCGGTGCTCATGGTCGCGGCCATGAGATCGAACCAGGCCTCGGACAGGATTTCTTCCAACGAGGCTTCCGTCGTCAGCTGCCAGAGCGTCGGCTTGACGCCAACGCTGATGACGGCGTGCATGTCGCCGTTGCGCAGAACAACTGGCTTCCGTTCCTCGGTGATTTGGGCAGTCTTCGCGGTCATAATACTTGCTCCAATCTGTTGGTCGGACGATGGGTAGGCCGTCGTCCCACCGACGGCGGCTTGGCAAAGCGCAGCGACATGATACCGATGCGGGTGGCGGACATGATGTCGTCGTTCTCTTTGACGACGCGGCCATCTTTTCTGTGATAGAGCCTGAATTCCTCGAACCACGCCTTGAGATGGGCGAAGACCTTGAGCCGGCCGGTTTCCATGCGGGCCAGCATCTCCATTATCCCGGCTTCGATACCGAAGCCGCCGGCCTCATGCGTCGCATGCGTCGCCAGCAGCCGCAGCCCTTCGCGGCGGTACTGGTCCGCCAAGGATGCCCCGCTGCCCTTGTCGTGCTGGTGGGCATCATGCGGCCATGCCCACGGCAGCCACTGGTACGATGCCGTACCGCCCCATGGCCGTATCTCTGCGGCGTGAACGGTCGGTGTCGCCTCTCGCTCGCGGTAGCACTCGACCACGTAGACGATGTCGTCGTCCCGGTCCCAGGCCAGCTTGACGGCAGCGGTCGGGTGGTCCCAGCCGAAATCCAGGCCACCGATGCAGGCGTAGAAGGGCGGCAGCGGGAACGGCCGGCAGGTGATCGCCTCTTCCGAAATCGGAAAGACGCGGCCCGAGCCGAGCATGGGGACGCCCATGGCGCGGGCTTCGCGCTCGTGCGCCGGATAGCCGGCGACGATCGCCGCCCGGTGCTCCGCCGGGATGTGCTCGGCGTCGTCGATCGTGAGAAAGACCACCACCTTGGTCATATCGAATACCCCGTCTGACGGTGATAGACCGGCTCCGGCGGCTTCACCTTGAACGTCAGGGTTTCGTCGGCGTCGTCCACGGGCTGCCAATGCGGCGGCTTCACCAGATCCGGCGGGCCACCCGCTGCCGGCTGCACCTCTTCAGGCTGAATGTAGCTCCGCACCACCTCCGACATGCCCAGCAGCGGCGTCATGGTTAGAAAACAGATGCCGCCCGTGTCGCCGATGCGGGCCAGCAACTCGGCGTACACGTCTGCCGCCGGCTCTTCGTCTGCCCAACCGACGTGAAGCCGCGCGCCCTGGAATTTCTCTCGGCCCCGTTCGTACGACTTGAAACCGATCAGCGAATGGCCGCCACTGACGTGCTTGACCACGATGCTGTCGACCGCATCGGGCACACCGCGGGATAGGCTCCAGCTCACGATATCGTCGCCCGGCAGCAAGCCCGTGCCCCACGACGGCCGATGCGCCGGCGGCCCCAACAGCTTCGCCTGGATCACATCTCGCGTGCTCTCGCTGGTGATGCCCGCCGCCCAGGCGTTGATGGGCTGATCGAAGCGCCGGCCACGCCACCAGTCGGGGTAGCGGCCTGTCGCATGAAACGAGAATTCCGCACCGCCGCATTCAGTCTTGCCGACGCGATTTCCGCCGAGCAGGAGCCTCTCTCGATGCACCGCCCCCAGGGCGTGAAATTCCATCTGCTTGGAGTAAGGCCGATACCGGAACAGCCGCGACCGCTCCCGGCGACGCTCCAGCTCCGCCAGATCGGCCTCCAGCCGGCGCAGCTCCGCAACGTCATCCATCCGCGGGCGCCCCGTCCGGGCCGACAACCTTCGCCGCAAGCCCCAACGACCGCAGCCGCCGGTCTATGCTGTCCGCCAACTCGGCATCGCTCCGGGTGTCAACAACCTGCACCTGGTTCCTGTCGACCCATAGCCCCGCGATCTTCGCCATCGCCTCGCCGGCCCGCACCGCCGCGTTGTGGTCGCCATCCTTCTTGGCGTCTTCACGGTCCTGCCGGAACTGCGCGATCATCCCGTCGACACTGAGTTGGTTGCGAGCCGCCGTCGCCCGCTGGATCTCGTCAATCAGCGCCCGCACCGCCGGCCTCTTCGCAAGCTGGCTGCCCGCCTGCCGCGCCCGGCTCTCGGAATATCCCGATGCCAAGGCAGCCGACGTGTAGGACGCGCCCTCGCAGACCAGCTCCGCAAACTTGCGCCAGCGCTCCCGCAACGGCTCCCGCATCTCAGCCCCGCCAGTTGACGGTGCGAGCGTCCAGATCGACGCCGTACAGCATTTCCGAAACCCGATCGGCGATTCTTGCCCAGCGGTCCCGCGCTTGCGGATCTCGCGCCTCAACGCTTCTCCGCGTCGCTTCCGTCATCTTCGCCCTCAGCACCGCCACTTGCTGCGGCGCCATGTCCTGGATCGGCATGCGCTCTTCGCCAGCGGCTCCGCGCGCGGGACGCGATTGTGCGTGGGGACGGTGAGACTGGAGCGCGTCGGCGCTGGCGGGGGGTGCCCCCCCGGTGGCACGGGTCCCTCGGGCGTCCCGGCCTTGCGGCAGGTGGCGAGCGAGCTGGTTGTCCGCGAGCATCCTCAGCACCGCCGGGTCGCGGGCCAAGCCGCTGCGTTCAGCCGCGTTGACGACGCTCTGTGGCAACTTGGCCACGGCGATCTGGAGCGCGGTCAACTTCCGAGCGTCGCTGCCGATGGCCGCATCCACCGCACGCGCAACGGCGGGGTCGGCGCGACGGATCGCGGCGAAGTCGGGCAGGGTGCCCGGCTTCAGCCCCGCGTCTTCGGCGGCATCGGCCAACGAGAAGCGGAGCCGATCATCAGGCGTCACAATGCCATCCATGCCGTCGCCTTCCCAGGCTTCAAGCTCCGCCGACGGATCGGCCGCAGGAGCCGGCAACAGGTCGGAGCCGCTGCCTAGGAACGTGGCCACGTCCTGATCGATGAACGGGTCGGTGTCGGTCATGACGGCCTCGCGCCGGACAGCTTGGCGGCCCGAACCGGGCCGGGATCAGGCGAGTGATTGCCCGGTGCGCCGGCCAATGTCTGGTTGATTGTCGTGGTGGCGTCGACCAACCGGCCGGAGTCCGGCAGCGGGACCGTGGTTCGCCAAGCCGTGAGCGGCAGGGCTGCCGTGACGGCGCGAACTTGGCCGTCCGGCAAGACGCAAAGCAGGATTTGAGCCATGGTTGGGTCTCCTATCAGGCGGCCTGTTCGCCACTCAGACGGCGGCGGCGGGCTTCGGGCGGCTCCTGGGGATCGTGGTGGTACTCAGCCGTACCCATGACCTGCTTCAGCGCACCAAGATGCGCCGTGAGGTAGCCGCTCGGGTCCAGCGGTGCCGACCACCTGAAGCTGTTGCTCGGCAGCGACGCCAGCACGGCGCCGGCCGCGTCGTCGGGCAGGCAAAGGCAGAGAATTTGGGCCATCTCGTTCCCCCATAGTTACCCCAAACCACATTGATACTGTTCAGATCGTGGTTAAGATGGCGGATTTCTGCGGAAAAGTCCAGCATTTTCCGAACATGAGCACCTGTCTGTGTCTCAGGTGCTCGCAGTTTCGACGGCCGGCAGCCAGGGGGCATCGGAGCGCTGCCGGTGGCTCCGGGCGGACAGGGCCAGCGGCTCGCTGCGGCGGCCCGTGGCGAGCGCAAGCGGCCGGGCGGGGGATGTGCGGCCGGGGGCAGCGACGGCCACCAGCGGCATCCGCAGCGGCGGGACGGGCCATCGGGGCCGGCGGGCAGGGGGTCGCGCGCAGGTGGCAGAATGTGCCAGCGGGAAGGTCTTACACAGCCACCAGGCGCAGCAGCGTCGGTCCCATCCAGAACCCGCGGGCGGCGGCCCAAGGCCGCCCGCAGGGTATAGGGGGTATGGGGGCACACAGTGGGGGCCAACAAATGGGCTAAGAAATCAATAACTTAAGTAACACCAGGGGCCACCGGCTTCGAACACACCGGGCCACCCCATAAATGCAAGGAAATCAATGACTTAGCTCCGATAGGCATTTAGGGGGTCTTTCGAACAAATGGGCTAAGAAATCAATGACTTAGCGGAAGTGGTTGAATAAACCACAGATAGGTGCCGCCCAATTTATCTACCACCTATTATGGTATGTCTTGGAAAGTCTCCCGGGCCTTCGCGGTCAGGATGATACCGCTGACGATGCCGCGCTTGCCGGTGCGCAGCCCGGTGTCGCCGATCTCGATAAGGCCGTCGTTGAAAGCGGCATCGAAACCCGGGCGCAGCTGTTTCCAGGTGAAGCCGTTGGCTTCCTGGAGCTTGGCGACCTGTTTCGGAGCATAATTGGTCGCGTTTGTTGAGGCGCTGAGCGCCATTCCGCGCTGGCGCCATGTCTCCACGCCCTTGACGATGATCTCGACCATCTGCCGTTCCCTGGCCCTGCGTTCGATGCCTGCGACGGTGCCGAAGTCGGGGCCGTGACGGACGAAAACGCCGCGGTCCCAGCGCAGATCGATATCGGCGCGGATCGGCCCATAGTTCGCCTTCTTGGTCGAGAGGATGCGGGCGTCGGGATTGGCGGGCTTGTCACCATCGGAAGCTGGGAAGTCGAGGTAGAGCCGGCTGCGGACTGCCGCATGCCATGCGGTCGAGCCGGACACGCCGCTGCCGGAGCGTTCGCCATCGCGGCTCGGATGACTCGCCAGAACCACGGTCTTGCAGAGGGTGCGGACATGCTTGATAAAATGGCGAGCCTGAACTCTATCGTTCTCGTTTCCCGCGAACAGATCATGCAGGGGGTCGAGGATCAACAGGTCGGCATCGGCTGCCCGGTCGACGATGTAGCGGCCGAAGTCGGTGAGCACACCTTGCGGCCGCTCCGGGCAGAACTGGACCAACACACAATCGAGCTTGTCGCGGACGTGGATCTCAGCGTGTTCCATGAGGTCGTCGAGGTCGAGGCCTTCGGCCCGGCAGACGGCGGTGAGCCGGCGAACGAGCTCGCGTTCGTCATCCTCACAGAGGACGGCGACGACGCGGGCCGGCCTTGTCGGCAGTCCCAGCCACTTCCCATGCGTGGCGCACGCGACGATCAGTTGCAACAACAGCGTGGTCTTGCCGACACCTCCGATGCCCGACAACATCGTGACGTTGCCGAGCGGGATCAGATCTTCGACGGCCCATTCCCGTTCCGGCACCGGTCGCCGTGACCATGCGTCCAGGTCGAGGATGGCGGCGGAGAAGTCTTCGGTCTTCCTGTCCGTCATGCCGCGACCCCGATCGCTGCGGCCTTGGGCGCCGTGGTCACGATCTGCGGCACCGCGCGATCGATCTGCCGGCAACGGCCCCAAAGGTCGAGCATGGTCTCGGCATCGGCGCACTGAATCTGCCCCGGCGCCATGCGGTCGAGGTGCAGCTCGGCATAGGGATTGAGCGACCAATCGACAATGCAGGTGCCCGTGCATCCGGCCCGGAGCCAATCCAGCGGCGTCGAGTGGATCACCAGCGGCCCGCCCGTGCGCAGGGCTTCCACCACGGCGTCGCGTTCCAGCAGCACCGCACCGCCGGTGAGGAGCCGCCAGTCGTCCGGCCGGTCGGGGCTGAAGGCGACAACGTCATCGATCTCAACCCAGCCAGCCGGGCGCCAGAACCATCCGCAGGGGACGATCAGCATGCCCTCGCCGTCGGCCGCCGGTTCCCAACGCCAGTTGTCGAGGCGCGCATGCACCTTGCCGACGATGAGGTCGCCGTGACCGTCCCGCAGCGTCGCCGGAGCGATGCCGCAGTGCTGATGCAGCCGCTGCATCGTGGCCTCGGGAACGCCCACCCTAGAGCGCCGGAAGACCGTCGTCGGGCTGAAGTCCGGCCCCATCACAGCATCCCCAGGTCCGGCGCACCGAGCGGCCACTGACCGTCGTAAATGCGCTGGAGAGTGCCGCTCTGCCGCTCACTGAGGCGGTGACGGCGCCGAAGCTGGCGGTCGACGCTGCGGACGAATTCGCCGTCCCAATCGCTCAAGGCTCGCGGGTCGTGGCTGACCAGCGCCAGCAGGGCGACGGCCATCTGCTGTTGCAGCGGAAAGTCGCCGTAGCATTCCGGCAATTCGCCATCGTCTTGGACGCGCCCCTTGCGTTCGATGAAAGCGGCGAGATGGGCGATGGCCAGATCGTGGCGCCGGAGTTCGCGGACGATGCCGCGGGCCGCCGCGACAACCGCGGCGTCGTGCACGCTGTTCAATGTGACGACGCAGCGTGCTAGGCGCCGACGGGTCGCACTCGGCAGGTCGGCTATCGATTGGACGGAATTCGGATCTTCGGGCATGGGCTTGCGCTCCAAGTCGCTTGCCCGCCGCAGCGTCCGACGCTATGTTGCCGGCACGCGTTGGGCTTGCGCGTATCTGCTGATCATCTTCTCGGGAGGGCTGCCATCCGCCGGCAGCCCTTTCTTTATGCAGCGTCGGCGCGCGCCAGCGGGCTTGTCCGCGGACGCGAGCGTTCCCATTGCTGGATCTCGCTCAAGTAAAAATACCTGTAGCGGCCGATAAACACCGGCCTAGGAAAATCAAGGCGCGGGTCCCGCAACCAGCGGTGCAGCGTCATCGAAGTAACCCCGAAGTGTTCCCAAGCCAGACGGGCAGGAATCAACCGCCCGTTGTCAGGCGGCAGGCCGCGCGGCTGGTGGTGGCAGCAGTCGGTCAGGTGACCGGGATTGTCGCTATACTGGTCCCAGCCGATGCTCGGGTCCGGCTCATTCAAACCGGCATGGATGGGCGCCAGTCCGCCGTCAGCGGCCAGTTCGGCGTGCGTCAGCGGGCCGTCGGAAAGCGCGGTCGTGTCGAACAGGTGGTCTTTGATGGCCATGTCGCCCTTGCCTCGTGTTGTTCGGTGAAGGCAATTCCGAACATGAGGCCAGGGCCGCTTTTAACGAACGGCGCTTAAAAGTCTTTTGGGGGTAGGAAATCGCGCGCCTGTTCAATGAGGATCTTCAGCCGTTGCTCCGCCGACATGTCGATCGCGCGGCCTGCCGCAAGCAACGCGTCGTATATCTCCCGCGCGCGCACCGTCTTCGGTTTGGCTTTTTCCGGCCTGTCGGGATCGCCCTGGCCACTCGTGAGCGTGCTGCAGTAGGATTTCAAGCGTTCCCAAGTTGGCAAGCCGCTCTTGCTGTCCCGTTCCTCAAGCCTGAAACCGGCGCGCTCCAGGCGCTCCGCGACGGCTTGGGTTGCCTTTCCGGGCCGCATCCCGTTCTGCTTGCGCAACAAGGCGATGGTGACGCAGGCGAGTATCCGCGTCATCTCGGCCGCCGACAGAAGGCGCTCTTCGGCAGGCAGCGGCACTGCCGACTGTCGGAACAACGGGTACTGACGGCCGCTCTCCGCAGCGTCGAGGGCCGCCAGCACACCGAGAAACGGCGCACGCGCGCGCGAAAAGCCTGCGTCTTTCAGCGGCTTGCTGTTCAGCAGATTGATGACGGCCACAAGGCATGCGCGCAGCGCGGCGCGCTGTCCGTCCAGGTCGCCCTTCGCCTCGGTGAACAGCTCGCCGGCCGCAAGAAGCCGGGCAAAGTAGAGGGGGTCCAGCGGCACCAGTACGGCGTCAGGCGCGTCCTTCGCGTCCTTCGCGTCCGCCATCGGTCACGCCCCCGCAGCATGCAGCGACACGACATTGTCCGCCGGCCGACCCTCGACAAGCGCCAACAGGAAGTCAGCCCAAGCCCGCCACGCGGCAGCCTGTTGCTCCGCGAACGAGTGCCGCTGATAGACCGCCATGATGCCGGCGAAAGAGCCGCTCTTGTGGGCCAAACACTTTTCGATGACTGGCAGGTTGATGCCGAGCCGGGCCATGCCGGAGGCGACGACGCGGCGAAGGTCATGCAGCGTCCAGTCGGCGGGCGCTTCGGCTTCCGGGTCGTCCGTCTGCATCGCCTCCAGCATCGCTGTGTCCAGCCGTTCCTTCGCCCGGCTGAAACCGCTGACTGCCGTCTTGCCCGTGGTCGTGAAGACGTAGCCCGGCGCCTTGCCAATCTTGGGCATCGCCTTCAGCAGCTCGACCACCGCCGGGGCCAGCGCGATGTCGTGCGCCTCGCCGTTCTTGGCGCGGGCCGCCGGCAGGTGCCAGACAGCACCCTCCAGGTCGAGCTCGCGCCATTCCATCCCGGCAACCTCGTTGCGCCGGGCGCCGGTCAGCAGCAGCACCCGGACCATGGGGCCGAAGGGATGACCGACAGCATCGCAGGCTTTCCACAGAGTCCGAACCTCGTCATCCGATAAAAGCCTGTCGCGCTTGCGTTCGACCGTCGGCGCCTTGATGCCGCGGCAAGGGGTTTCGGAAATAACGCCGCGTTCGACGAGCCAGCCGAACATGCGCCGCAATGCGGCAAACAGGCGGTTTGCGGAAATCTCGGCACCCTCGTCAACGCGCTTGTCCAGAATTTCGATAATGTCGCGCCGGGCGATGTCCTGAACGCGTTTGGCCTTCCATAATGTCACCGGCCCCTTGCCCGTCGGCACGAGCGGGCGCTTTGCCATCTCGTTGTCCGATTCCGGGTCCGGCTTCAGGCCAAGAAGCCGGGCGGTTTCCAGCCATGAGCGGACCCTGTTGTTCCGCTTCGCGTACCGATCGACGAAATGCACGGCCGCGGTCGGGAAACTGTCGCGGTCGGCGGCTTCCGCATCGCGTGCGGTATCCTTGGCGGCCTGTTTCTCCGCCGCCGGGTCTTGCCCCTCAGCGACAGCTTGCAGCGCTTCCTTGGCGCACTTGCGGGCATCGGCCAGCGACAGGACTGGGTAGCTGCCGAGGGTCAGTTTCTTCAGTTTCGGCTCCAGCTTGCCATCCCTTAAGACGCGCTCGGTCGGGCTGCGATAGCGCACTGCCCAGCTCTTCTTGCCGGAGGGCTGGACGACAAGAGCCATACCGGGCACTAGCCCGTCTGGGATTTCCTTTCGGGTGTCGCCGGCCGTTGCATTCTCGACTGTCGGCGCCGTCAATATCTTCGCCTTCGCCATCCGTCCGCCCTCCAGCTTCCGCTACCCCAAAACGGCTTCGGGTAACCGAGGGGTAACATGGATCGCTTGTCGGGCGCCGTTACCCCGTGTTGGTAACAGCCCATAACATGGGGCAGAAATCGGCGGATTGCAAGGGGAAACGCGGGGTCAGATGTTCTGACGTGTTGGGCCGTGTTGGCCCAAGAGCACGGTTTCCTAATCTGGGGGTCGCAGGTTCGAATCCTGCCGGGGACGCCAGTTCGATCAGGATCGAACCGCCGCCCCCTGGCCTGCTCGTGGTTCGGACGTCGTCCGATGGGGGACGCCAGTTCGATCAAAGCGGTCCTGTCAGAGCCAAGCGACGGCGTCCTGGGATATGATTGCTGATGTCCTCGGCGGGCGGTGCCGATCCCTTCGGATTGCGACCGAGGCGGATGCCGCACAGGTCCAGGCAATCTATGCGCCCATCGTCGCCGCGACCGCGATATCGTTCGAGGAAACGCCGCCCACCGTGGCGGAGATGGCCGGGCGCATCCGCTCCACCCTGGCGGCTTATCCCTATTTCGTCTTCGCCGAGGGGGCGGACATCCTTGGCTATGCCTATGCCGGGGCGCATCGGGCGCGCGCCGCCTATCGGTGGTCGGTGGACGTCACCGTCTACGTGCGTGGCGACATGCACCGGCACGGGGTCGGCCGTGCGCTGTACGGGGCACTTCTGGCGACGCTGACGCGGCAGCGGTTCCATGCGGCCTATGCCGGGATCACCCTGCCGAATGCCGGCAGCGTCGGCCTGCACGAGGCGGTGGGGTTCGTCCACATGGCCACCTATGAAGACGTCGGCTTCAAGTTCGGCAGCTGGCATGATGTCGGCTGGTGGCGGCGCCCCCTCGCCACCGATGCGGCGCCGGCGGAGCCGATCGCGTTCGCCGACCTGGTGTCCGCACCCGACGGGTCGATCGCGAAGACACCCGGGTGACGGGAACCCGGGGGTTCGTCCGGCCCCCCCCCGCCAAGGCGCCGGCCCGGTGCGCGGCAGGGCCACGCGGGATACCGTGGCGGGGCCGGATGGCTTATCATCGCCCCCGGGATTAGTGAGCATACGATCGGGGAGAGGGGATTTGGGCATGGTTTCCGGCGCACTCATCGGGGCCGTCGTCGGCCTGCTGGTCGTGCTTGTCTTCATGGCCATCGCGAAGACGAAGACAGGATCGCTGGACATGCCGGTACAGCGCAGCGGCACCGTTGCGGCATCCGTCCCGCCGGAGGAGGTGCTGCGCCGCCTGGAGGCGGCGGCACCGCGCAACGGCCTGAAGGTCGAGCAGGTGGACGCGGCGGGCGGGCGCATCCTGCTGAGCGACGGCACATCCTTCACCAGCTTCGGCAATTTCTATCCGATCGCCGTGGCGCCGGCGGCGTCCGGGGCCGAGATCACCGTCGGGCTGAAGACCAAGGCGCCGCAATACGGGCCGGTCGTCGGGCGCAACCACAACCGGATCATGGACAAGGTCCGCACCATGGTCGCCGGCGGCTGACGTCATTCGGCCGGCGCCTCCGCCGCGGCGGCGCGCGTCCGGTCGATCGTGACCGTCACGTTCGCCCCGTCTTTCAGGTGCAACTCGCGCTGCGCGAAGGGGATGCGGATGCCGTGTTCGCGGTACCGGTCCCACATGGCCAGCAGGATTTCGCTGCGCACGTTGATCACGCCGTTGACCGGGTCGGTGATCCAGGTCCTGAGCTCCAGGTTGATGGCGCCGTCGCCGAAGCCCATCAGGCGGCAGACGGGTGCCGGGTCCCTCATGACGCGCGGGTTTTCCTTCGCCGCCTCCACCGCCAGGCGGATGGCCATGCGCACGTCGCAGTCATAGGCGACGGCAAAGGGCGTCAGCAGGCGCAGGTGGTCGTTCTTGTACGACCAGTTGACGACGCGCTGGGTGATGAAGTCCTCGTTCGGGATCAGCCATTCCGTGCCGTCGCGCGTGGTCAACGACGCGTAGCGGGCATTCAGCGACGTGACCCAGCCGAAGGTGTGGCCCCGTTCGCCGCCGGGACCGCTGAGCTCGACCACGTCGCCCGGCTTGATCGACCGGTCGAGCAGCAGGATGACCCCGCAGATCAGGTTGGAAACGGGGCGCTGGATGCCGAAGCCGATGCCCACGCCGACGGCGCCGGTGAACACGGCCAGCGCCGTCAGGTCGATGCCGATGCCGTTGAGGGCGATCAGGACCGCGATACAGATGAGGCCGAGCTTCACCAGCTTGACGGTCAGCAGCTTCAGCGACGGCGTCAGCGATTTCGACCGGTGGATGCGCTGCTTCAGCAGCCGCGAGACCATCACCGCGATCCACAGCAGCACGACCAGCGAGATCGCGCCCTTGATCACCTCCAGCATCGACACGAAGCTGTTGCCGATGTGGAAGCCGACCGTCCCCAGATACAGGACCGTCGGCTGCAGCATGTCGATGGTGTCCAGCGTGGCGACGGCGAAGGCGATGAAAGCCACGATCCGCGACCAGCGTTCGTCGGGAATGGCCCAGGACGCGAAGCGGATCGCCACCCAGACCAGCGTCAGGTTGATCAGCGTCGTCAGCACGATCGCCGGCCATTCCAGCTCACGCGCGAGGGCGCGGACGATGACCAGCATGATGACGATCAGCAAGGGGACGTTCAGCGACCGGGCGATGCCCAGCAGGTAGCGGCCCGTCTTCTCGTTCACCCGCAGCCGGCTGGCCCAATGGCCCAGCCAGCGGTCGACGACCCTGGACAGCAGCAGGGCGCCGCCGATGCCGACTGCGCAGACGGCCAGTTGAACCAGCGTCGTCCAGACCAGAACCTGGGTGAGAAACCAGTATTCCGCCTGCATGCGCAGGTTTTCCAGCCAGATGAGGTCGATCAGGTCTTCGTATCCGTACATCGCTGCCCTCCACGCGGTCGCCGGCCGGGGCGTCCTGCGCCATGTCATTGCCGCTGGTCGTCGGATTATTGACACGCAGGGACCCTGCGTCATCGCAAGGATGTCGCGGAGGGTGGACGGGGACGGATGTCCGGCAGCGAAGGCTGGGGGCGGCGGCCAGCCCCCCCGGCCGCATGTCTATTCCATGGCGGCCGCCGCCGCGGGCGGTGCGGCCGCCGGCCGGCGGATGAAGGCGATCAGCGGGATCGCCAGCAGCACGACCACCATCATCAGCCGGAAATCGTCGACATAGGCGATGGCCAGGGCCTGGCGCGTGACCTCGGCGTTCAAGGCCGCGATCCCCTGCACGGTGGTCAGGTCCCAGGCCCGGGGCAGGTCGGCCAGCGCCTGGCGGTAGGGGCTCACCTGCTCCGCCAGGACCGCGTGGCCGATCTGGGCGTTGCGCGTGAGATAGCTGATGACGACCGAGATGCCGATGCTGCTGCCGATATTGCGCGACAGGCTGAACAGGCTGGTGGCATCCGGCCGGCGGGCCGGCGGCAGGGTGGAGAAGGCAAGCGTGCTCAACGGCACGAAGATCAGCCCAAGCCCGATGCCCTGGACGAAGCCGGTGCTGATGATGGTGCCCATCGCCACTTCCGGCGTGAAGCCGCCCATCTGCCAGAGCGAGACGGCGGTGATCAGCAGGCCGGTGACGATGATCGGCCGGGCGTCGACACGGCCCAGCAGGCGCCCGACCACCATCATGGAGATCATCGTGCCGACGCCGCGCGGCGCCAGCACCAGGCCGACGGTGATCACCGGATAGTCCATCAGAGTCTGCAGGAACGGCGGCAGCAGCGCCAGGGTGGAGAACAGCACGATGCCGACGACGAAAATGAACAGGGTACAGACGGCGAAGTTGCGGTCGCGGAACATGGCGAGATCGACGAACGGCCGCCGCGCCGTGAACGAATGCACCAGGAACATGTACAGGGCGAGCACCGCCAGCCCGGCCTCGACGGCGATCTCGGTCGACTGGAACCAGCCCTGCTGCTCCCCCCTGTCCAGCAGCATCTGCAAGGCACCGACCGCCAGGCTGAGCAGGGCGAAGCCGAACAGGTCGAAGCCCCGGCGTTCCATCCGGCCTTCGGGCACGCTGGCCCGGATGCCGGCCATCGCCAGCAGGCCCAGCGGCAGGTTGATGAAGAAGACCCAATGCCAGCTGTAGGTCTCGGTCAGGTAGCCACCCAGGGTCGGTCCCAGAATGGGGCCGATCATGATCCCCACGCCCCACAGGGCCATGGCCGACCCGTGCCGTTCCCGCGGATAGCTGTCCAGCAGCGTCGCCTGCGACAGCGGCACCAGGGCGGCGCCGAACGCCCCCTGCAACAGCCGGAACGCCACCATCTGGTCCAGCGAGCCCGCCAGGCCGCACAGCATGGACGCAGCGGTGAACCCGGCCACGGCAACCAGGAACAGCCGGCGGCGGCCGAACCGGTCGGCCAGCCAGCCGGTGGGCGGCGTCATGATCGCCGCGGCAACGATGTAGGAGGTCAGGACCCACGAGATCTGGTCCTGCG
This sequence comes from Rhodospirillaceae bacterium, assembly GCA_020638595.1. Lineage (GTDB taxonomy): Bacteria > Pseudomonadota > Alphaproteobacteria > DSM-16000 > Inquilinaceae > JACKIG01. Next base: position 45,012 of record JACKIG010000010.1, read on the forward strand.
TCGCCCCCAGGCTGCCCTGCATGTGCGGCAGGGCGACATTGGCGATGGTGGTGTCGATCACCTGCATGATCGTCGCCAGCATCACCGACGCGACGATCAGCCCCCGGCGCGGCGGGACCGCGCCGGATGCGTCGCCGCTCACCGCTCCACGCCCATGGACGCCAGCGCCTGGCGGATCGGGTTGGGCAGCCAGCGATGGTGCTGGGTGTCGATTTCCACCGTGGCGCTCATTCCCGCGCGCAAGGCCGGGCCGCCCTCAGGCGATACCAGCGCCAGCCGCACGGGGATGCGCTGCACGACCTTGACCCAGTTGCCGGTGGCGTTCTGCGCCGGCAGCACGGCGAACTGCGCACCCGTCGCCGCACTGACGCTGGCGACGCGGGCGGTGTAGGTGACGCCGGGAAAGGCATCCACCTCCACCGTCGCCGACTGGCCCGGTTCGATGTGGGTCAGGTCGGTCTCTTTCAGGTTCGCCTCGATCCACAGGATTCCGGTTTCCGCCAGGGCGAAGACGGGGGTACCCGCAGCGACATGGTCGCCGGGCCGCAACTCCAGATTGCTGACCATGCCGTCGGCCGGCGCCGTCACCTCGGTGCGCCTCAGGTCCAGGGCGGCCTGGTCGCGGGCGGCCAGCGCCTCGCGATATTGCGGATGCGCCTCGACGGGGGCGTCGGCATCGCCGCCCAGCTGGGCCAGCAGGTTGGCCAAGTCCTCCTGCACGGCTGCGGCGCTGTCGCGGGCCACCTGCAAGGTGTGCCGGGCCTCGTCGAACGCCGCCTGGGTGGCGGTGCCGCGGGCCAGCAGCGCCTGCTGGCGCTCGAACTCGGTCTCCTGGTAGGTCACAGTCTCCTCGGCCGAGCGCAGCTGCACCTCCCGCTGGCGATAGGCAGCCTTGAGGGCGTCCAGGCGCAGGCGCACCTCGTCGAGCTGCGCTTCGGCACGGTCGAGCGCGATGCGGAACGGTTCCGGATCGATCCGGAACAGCGTCTGCCCGGCCTGCACCGGCTGGTTTTCGTCCACCAGCACGCCGGTGACGCGGCCGGAGACCTCCGCACTGACCGAGACGATGTGCGACTGGACATAGGCGTTGTCCGTCGCGATGAAGCGCCCGCCGGTCACGTAGACATAGGCCGCGACCAGCAGCGCCGCCAACGGCCCCAGCGCCAGCAGGGCCAGGCGCAGCCGCCGCCGTGGCCGCCTCGGCGGCTGCGGCTCCGCCGCCGGTTCCGATGCGGGACGCGCTGGGGGGGCGTTCGGGGCGGACGCCCGGGGCTGTTGCGGGTCCGCAGCCGGCCCGCCCTCGCGATGTGCGGCGGTGTCAGGCATGGATCCGATCCTCCGCAGTGGCGTCGCCCGGCCGGGTGCCCTCCAGCCGCAACAGGTTGCCCTTGATGTGCATCAGCATGTCCATCAGGCCGGCGACCTGCGCCGGGCTCAATCCGTCCAGGGCTTCGCGCCGGACCTCCAGCGCCAGCGCCGCGCCGGCGGCCAGCGGCCGTTCGGCCTTGTCCGTCAGGTAGACCAGGCGCGCCCGGCGGTCGGCGGGGTCGGCCCGCCGTTCGACGATGCCCGCCGCTTCCAGCCGGTCGAGCAGGCGCACCAGGGTGATCGGCTCGATCTCCATCAGCTCGGCCAATGTGGCCTGGTTGATGCCCTGCTGACGGGACAGATGCACCAGGACCGACCATTGGGCGCGCGTCGGGCAGGCGCCTTCGGCGCGCCGCTCGAACCGCTTGCGCAGCAGGCGCGCGACATCGTGGACCACCAGTCCGAAGCTGCGGTGCGGATCGTATGCCGTCATTAGGGATCGCCCGTTATTATAAGCAAGCTCATCATAAGCTGGTATGCAGGCCGACCGGAGTCAAGATGGCGGCTTGTCAGGCCGGGCGGGCTCCGTCAGCATGGCCGGAACAACCGGATGGCCCGACCTTTGGCGGGCAAAAGATGGTGGGAGGATCAATCGGTGATGGCACATATCCGAGCACTTTCAACCGCAGTCGCGATCGGCGGGCTTGTCGCGCTGGGCAGCGCCCCGGCCGCGGCCCAGACGGCGGAAGTCCTGCATTACTGGACCTCCGGCGGCGAGGCGCGGGCGGTGGCGGCCTTGCAGCAGGAGTTCGAGGCCGCGGGCGGCACCTGGATCGACTCGCCGGTGGCCGGCGGCGGCGGCGATGCCCAGGCGACGGTCCTGCGCGCACGCGTGCTGGCCGGCGACCCGCCCACGGCCGTGCAGATCAAGGGGCCGAACATCCAGGACTGGGCGGCCGAAGGGGCGCTGGCGAACCTGGACGAGGTCGCCGCGGCCGAGGGCTGGGACGAGATCCTGCCGCCGCTGTTGCGCGACATCGTCACCTATGAGGGCCACTACGTCGCCGTGCCGGTCAACATCCACCGCGTCAACTGGCTGTGGGTCAACCCGGCCCTGTTGGAACAGGCGGGCGTGGCGGTGCCGACCACCTGGGACGAGTTCAATGCCGCGGCCGACGCGCTGCTGGCGGCCGGGATCACGCCCTTGGCCCATGGCGGCCAGCCCTGGCAGGACGCCACGGTGTTCGAAACGGTGGTGCTGGGCCTGGGCGGGGCGGACTTCTATCGCCAGGCGCTGGTCGACCTGGACCCCGACGCCCTGACCAGCGACACCATGATCGCGGTGTTCGAGCAGATGCGGCGGCTCAGCGGCTATGTCGACCCCAACTTCCCGGGCCGTGAGTGGAACCTGGCCACCCGCATGGTCATGAACGGCGAGGCCGCCATGCAGATCATGGGCGACTGGGCGAAGGGCGAGTTCGCGGCCGCCGAGCTTCAGCCCGGCAGCGACTATCTGTGCGTGCCGACGCCGGGCGCGGCCGGATACATCCTGAATTCCGACAGCTTCGCCTTCTTCAAGGTGGAGGGCGAGGACCGCATCGCCGGCCAGCGGCTGCTGGCCAGCCTGATCCTGGGAACCGATTTCCAGGAGACGTTCAACCTGTTCAAGGGCTCCATCCCCGCCCGCAACGACGTGCCGCCCGACGCCTTCGACGCCTGCGCCGTGCGATCGATGGACGACCTCGCCCAGGCGGTGGCGGCCGACAGCCTGGTGCCCAGCATGGCGCATGAGATCGCCATCGGCCGGGCCGCGCGCGGCGCCTTCCTGGACGTCGTCACGGAGCACTTCAATTCCGACATGACCGCCGAGGAAGCGGTCGAGCGGCTGGTGGAGGAGGTCGAACTGGCCCAGTAGGCCGCCGCCATCCCCGGGGAACGACCCGTGACGGTCGACGGCACGGCGGCCGGCGCCCGGCCCGCGCAGGCGGAGCCGGGTGCCCGCGCCTGGGTCCAGCGCCACCTGTCGAAGCTGGTGGTCGCCCCGTCCTTCGTCGCGGCGCTGGTCTTCTTCTACGGCTTCATCCTGTGGACGGTGGTGATCTCGTTCACCGGCTCGCGCATGCTGCCGAGCTACGAGCTCGAGGGCTTCGACAACTACGTCAACATCTGGCGGCTCAGCCGCTGGAACACGGCCGTGGAGAACCTGTTCCTCTTCGGCGTGCTGTTCATCGTCCTGTCGATGATCCTGGGCTGCATCCTGGCGGTGCTGCTGGACCAGCGCATTCGGGCCGAAGGGGCGCTGCGCACCATCTATCTCTATCCCATGGCGATTTCCTACATCGTCACCGGCACGGCGTGGAAATGGCTGCTCGACCCCGGCATCGGCATCGAGAAGGCGATGCACGACCTGGGATGGACCGGTTTCAGCTTCGACTGGATCGTCGATCCCGACATGGCGATCTACACGGTCGTCATCGCGGCGGTGTGGCAGGCGTCGGGCTTCGTCATGGCCATGGTGCTGGCGGCCCTGCGCGGCGTGGACGAGGAGATCATCAAGGCTGCCTGGCTGGACGGCGCCAGCCTGCCCGCCATCTACCGCCGCATCATCATCCCGACCATCCGCCCAGTGTTCCTCAGCGCCTTCGTCATCCTGATGCACCTGGCCATCAAGACCTTCGACCTGGTGATGGCGCTGACCTCCGGCGGGCCGGGCACGTCGACTTCGGTGCCGGCCACGTTCATGTACGACATGGCCTTCCAGCGCGACCGGCTGGACTATGCGGCCACCAGTGCGGTGATGATGCTGGCGACGGTGGCGGCCATCATCGTGCCGTACCTCTATTCGGAAATCCGGGGGGCGCGCCGTGGCTAGCCTTCCGGCACAGACCGTCGCCGACACGCCAGGCGCCCGGATCGGCCGTATTGCGATCTATGCGGCACTGGGGCTGTTCGCCGCCTTCTACCTGCTGCCGATGGCGGTGATGATCGCCACGTCGCTGAAGGACATCGGGGAAATCCGCGACGGGTCGCTGCTGGCACCGCCGCGCGCGATCTCCTTCGACGCCTGGACCTATGCGTGGAACGAGGCCTGCATCGGCGTCGACTGCACGGGGCTGGCCCCCTATTTCCGCAATTCGGTGCTGATGGTGATCCCGGCGGTCTTCCTGTCCAGCCTGTTCGGCGCGCTGAACGGCTATGCGCTGACCAAATGGCGCTTCCGCGGTGCCAACGTCATCTTCGGCATGCTGCTGTTCGGATCGTTCATCCCGTTCCAGGTGGTGCTGCTGCCGATGGCGCAGACGCTGGGCTTCCTCGGCCTGGCCAGCAGCGTGCCCGGGCTGGTGCTGGTGCACACCGTCTACGGCCTGGCCTTCACCACGCTGTTCTTCCGCAACTACTACGTCAGCCTGCCCGACGACCTGGTCAGGGCCGCCACCATCGACGGCGCGGGGTTCTTCACCATCTTCTGGCGGATCATCCTGCCCCTGTCGCCATCGATCATCGTCGTCACGGTGATCTGGCAGTTCACCCAGATCTGGAACGACTTCCTGTTCGGCGCCTCGTTCACCTCCGGCGGGTCGCAGCCGGTGACGGTGGCGCTGAACAACCTGGTCAACACCACCGGCAGCGTGAAGCTCTACAATGTCGACATGGCCGCCGCCATCATCGCCGCCCTGCCGACGCTGGTGGTCTATATCGTCGCCGGCCGGTACTTCCTGCGCGGGCTGACGGCGGGCGCGGTGAAGGGATAGGCGATGGCGTCGCTGGAAGTCCGCAACGTCCGCAAGCGCTTCGGCGAGACCGAGGTGCTGAAGGGCATCTCCCTCGACCTGGAGGGCGGGGAATTCCTGGTACTGCTGGGACCGTCGGGCTGCGGCAAGTCCACGCTTCTGAACATGATCGCCGGCCTGGACAGCGTGACCGAGGGCGACATCGTCATCGACGGCCGCGTGGTCAACGCCGTGCACCCGAAGAACCGCGATATCGCCATGGTCTTCCAGACCTATGCGCTCTACCCCAACATGACGGTGAAGAAGAACATCGCCTTCGGGCTGGAGATGCGCGGCGTGCCCCGGGACGAGCGCGAGCGCCTGATCGCCCGCACCGCGGCCCTGCTGCAGATCGACCACCTCTTGGGCCGCAAACCGGCACAGCTGTCGGGCGGCCAGCGCCAGCGCGTCGCCATGGGCCGCGCCCTGGTGCGCGACCCCAAGATCTTCCTGTTCGACGAGCCGTTGAGCAACCTGGACGCCAAGCTGCGCGTCGACATGCGTACCGAGATCAAGAAGCTGCACGCCCGCCTGGGGACCACCATCGTCTATGTCACCCACGACCAGATCGAGGCGATGACGCTGGCGACCCAGATCGCGGTGATGCGCGCCGGCATCATCGAACAGCTGGCCCCGCCGCAGGAGGTCTACGAGCAGCCGGCCAACATGTATGTCGGCGGCTTCGTCGGATCGCCACCGATGAACTTCGTGCCGGCCACGCTGGCGGCCGAGGGCAATGCGCTGGCCGTGCGCTTCGCCTGCACCGCCAACGGATCCAGCGGCGACGTCGTGCTGCCGCTGGCGGAGCCGTCGGCGGCCTTGGCGCGGTGGCGGGACCGTCCGGTGGTCTTCGGCCTGCGCCCCGAGGCGCTGACCGACTTCAGCGAGGCCGAGGCCGGCATCCGCCCGCATGCCCATGCCTTCGATTGCCGCGTCGACGTGCTGGAGCCGACCGGCGCCGACACCCTGACCTATATCGAGCTGGGCGGGGCCACGGCCATCGCCCGCGTCAATCCGCGACGGGCGGTACGGCCGGGGCAGACGCTGCGCCTGATGGCCGATATGAGCCATGCCTCGCTGTTCGATCCGGAAACCGAACGGCGGATTTGAGCGTTCACCGGCAGACGCGGGACAACAACGGGAAAAGACGATGCGAAAGCGATGGCGCGGAGTGCGGATGTGGGCGGTAGCAGCCCCCCTGGCCGGTGCCCTGTCGGTGCTGGCGGCCTGCACGCCGCCGGCAAACCCCCAGGCCATGGTGGCGGTGCCGCAGGGCACCATCGGCGCCATGGATCCGGCACTGCTGCGTGCCGTGAGCGTGTCCGCCGTGTCGGGCGTCGAAGGCACCGATTCCCTGTGGATGTCAGAACTTGCGGCCACCGCGTTCCAGGATGCGCTCAACCAGTCGCTGGCGGCCCAGCAGCTGCTTGCCGATACCCCGGCTGCCGCGCGCTATGCGCTGAACGCCCAGATCCTCGAAGTCTCCCAGCCACGCGTCGGCTTCGACATGACGGCGGAAACCCGGATCAGCTACGTGCTGTCGGACCTGGCCACCGGGCAGCAGCCGTTCGCCGAGACCATCTCGTCGGAGGGCACGGCATCCTTCGGCGACGATCTGAACGGCGACGAGCGCAGGCGCCTGGCCACGGAGGCTGCCGTGCGCAGCAATATCCGCCAGTTCCTTGAGCGCCTGGCCAGCGTCAGGGTTCCATAGGCCGGGATCGGCGCACCTGCGGCCGCGGGACGGAACCGCCACCGTGACCCGGCCGGACGCCCCGGTGGCGGCCGATTGCGGCCACATCCTGCCGGATGTGCTGGCGCCCGGCCTGGCCATCGTCTTCTGCGGCAGTGCCGCGGGCCGGCGGTCGGCGCAGCTGGGGGCCTACTATGCCGGACCCGGCAACCGCTTCTGGGCGACGCTGCACGCCACCGGCCTGACGCCACGCCTGTTGCGGCCGGCGGAATTCGCGGACGTGGTCCGGTACGGCCTCGGCCTGACCGACCTCTGCAAGACGCAGTCCGGCGCCGATGCCGACCTGGCGCGCGGCAGCGACGATGTGGACGGGTTCCGGACCAAGATCGAGCGGTATCGCCCCGCGGTCGTTGCCTTCGTTGGCAAGCGTGCGGCGAAGGCCTGTCTGCGACGCACGACGGTCGCCTTCGGGCCGCAGCCGGACAGGATCGGCCGCACGGCCGTGTTCGTCCTGCCGTCGCCGTCCGGGGCCGCGCGCGGGTTCTGGGACGCGCACTGGTGGCACGAACTGGCCGCGCTAGAGCAGGATGATATCAGGCTGACTCAGCCTGATGTCTGAATCCTGCTCTATTTCAGATAGCTCGAGCCTGATCCGATGACGTCGATCCGACGTCATCGGATCAGGCTCGAGGGGTGCGGCGGCATCCCGGAGATGCGCAAGAAAAATGCCCGCAAACCGGAGGTTTGCGGGCGAGTTGAACAGGGAGGCTTCACGTCTGGGAGACGTAGGACCCGAAGGCCCTGCTCCGAACAACCGTTCGGAGGAAACGGGCAATGCTGCAAAGCAGCACCGCCACGCTAATCATGTACGGACTTTGCGCAAATTTTCCATTGACATTGTATAGGTTCTAACATGCGCATATCGCATAGCTCGTCCCGGCAGCCCGAACCCAAGGAGAATGAGGAAATTGCGAGCCCACGCGAGGGTCAACCGCGACGATCCGGGGCGGTCGCGCGATTTCCACGGCATGATCCACTGGCCACCATTTGATTCGCATCGGCTGGCCCCGTGTCATTATCCATGACGTAGATCAATAGTCGCGAATCAGTGAGTAATAAGGGTCCCCGGTACTCTCGTATCACGCACAGCCCAACTCAACCTGTACGGGTTGATGTCTTGGATTCATCAAGAATAAGCGGAAAATTGAAGCTATTCCGGAGCCCGCCGGCAGGCCGCCTTTTGCGCTGCAGCATGACCCGGCGCACCCCTGGTGGGGCGGCGCGGCGGATCAGATGTTCAGCCGGCTTTCCGCCACCTTGCGGATCAGGAAATCCCGGAAGACGGCAATGCGCTTGGAATGGCGCAGCTCCTCCGCATAGACGAAGAACGCCTCTGCGGTGGGGCCGTGGATCTCGGGCAGGACCTTCACCAGGTTCTGGTTCGGCGCGATCATGAAATCCGGCAGCGCCGCCAGGCCCAGGCCGCTGCGCACCGCCCGATAGATGGCGTACTGGTTGTTGACCTGCAAGACCACTCGGCGGTCGCCCGGTGCGGGGTCGCCCACGTCAAGCAGCCAGTTGATGTTCTGCACCGGCGGCTTGGTGGCGGTGCCGAAGACGATCAGGTCGTGGTGGCGCAGGTCGTCGACCGTCTGGGGGATGCCGCGGCGCTTCAGATAGTCGACGGCGCCATAGACGTGCCGGCGCACCGTCATCAGGTGCCGCTGGATCAGGTCGGGCTGCCGGGGCGGGGTGAAGCGGATGGCGGCATCGGCATGCCGCATCGTCAGGTCGACCTCGGTATCGTCGATCAGCAGGGCCAGCTCGATCTCCGGATACATGGTCAGGAATTCGCGCACGCGCGGCGTCAGCCATGTCGACCCGAAAGCGACGGTCGTCGTCACCTTCAGCGGGCCTTGCGCCTTTTCCTTGCTTTCCTGAAGACGGGCTTCCGCCATCGACAGCTTGGTGAAGACGTCCCGGGCGGTCTTGTAGAGCAGCTCGCCCTGCTCCGTCAGCAGCAGCCCCCGGGCGTGCCTATGGAACAGCGGCACGTCCAGGCTTTCCTCGAGCGCGCTGATCTGTCGGCTCACGGCCGATTGGCTCAGGTTCAGCTTCTCGCCTGCGTGGGTGAAGCTGCCCGCCTCCGCCACTGCGTGGAACACACGCAGTTTGTCCCAGTCCATACCAGACCCCTGCGGAACTCCAGGGCATGGCAACCACTCGCGTGCGTCCGCGGCCCGCTCGCCCGCCGAAGCCTGCCCTGTCCACCCCATTCACGGTCGCGGTGTCGTGGCCGCGTCCTTCTTCTTGCTACGTTCAGAATATTGCCGCTTCACCCCCGGGACGCAAGGCGGGAGGGCAGGCAAACGCGTCCTTGCTTGAGCCCCGGAGCAGATTCGGCGTTTAATGGGCCGATTCGGCTTATGAAGGGATGGGCAGGTCAACCATGTCGACACGCTGGCAACGCTGCATCGGCCTGTCGGTCCTTCTCGTCTGCCTCGCCGGCCGGGAAGGCTGGGCCGATCCCCTGACGGGCTTGAGCAGCGATGACCAGGCCGTCATCCAGCTGCTGCTGGAACACCAGCCCAGCGATGCGCCGCGGCCGCTGCCGTCCGGCCGCACGCTGACGATCACGCGGACAGAGACCAATCCCCGCGTCTGCCGCTGGTTCACGATTTCCGGCGCCGGTGCCGGCGGGTCGGCCGTCGGCTGCCGCGAGGGGCCGCGGCAGTGGTCGCTGAGCACGGCCGCCGGGACCCCCGTCGCCGCAGCCCCCGTCGTTCCGGCCCCCACCGTGGCCCCCGCGCCGCCGCCGGCACCCGTACCGGCACCGGCAGCCCCGATCCCCGCAGCACCGCCCCCGGTGGTCCCAACCCCCACCGTCACGGTCGCACCGGCGCCGGTTGCGGTTGCGGCGGTGCCGGTCGCCGCCGTACCGCCGCCCGTGTCCGGCCCGCTGACCGGGGGACCGCTGCCGACGGTGGTCCGCCCGCAGGTGGCCGGCGTGCCGACGACGCCGCAGCCCGGCGCCACGGCGGCGGGGCCGCCCTTGGCGCTGTCGCCCCAGTCCCCGCCGAATATCGTGTCCGTCGCCGGGACCCAGCCGCAGGTCGTGGCCGGCCCGACACCGCTGGGCCAGGTGGCGGCACTGCCGCCCCCGGCCACCGCCGCCCCCGTCGACGTATCGGCAATCCCCATGCCGCCGGTGCCGCCCCAGCGTCAATCGGACATCAGGGTCGAGGCACCGCCCATGGAGCCGCCGCGCCCCAGCCGGCGCCCGGTCGAACCCGCGGCCGCGGGGTCAGGCGCGATCGTGCCGCCGCCGCTGCCCACCCGGCGGCCCGATCCGGACGCGCCGTCCGCCGTTGCCGCCGCCCCGGCGGCGGTACAGGTGGCCGCCCTGACGCCGGCCACCGTGGGCGACGGGGTGGACGAAGCGCCGGTGCGGCTGGTCCCCGCGCCTGCGGTGCCGCGGCCGACCCGCCACCCGCGCGACGCGGCGGCGGCGTGGCGCGATACGGTCACGCGGCTGGACCAGGTCCCCGCCGTGCCGCGGCCGGCCCGGTCGCCCCGGGCAGCAGCCCCGGCGCCGACGGCCCTGACTTTCATCGAAACGCCGCCGGGTGGCGCCACGGTCGTCGCCGCCGGTGGCGATGTGGTGGAGATCTCGGCCCTGTCCTTCGCCGACGAGGATGAGCCGGGCGCCCAGGGCTCCGCAGCCGGCGAAGGGCCGGAAGACGTGGCGGAGTTCCTGGATCCGCGGCCGGACGTGCCGTTGCCGGACCGTCATCCCGGCGTCGCGGCCGCCAGCGGCGGCGAGCGGCTGGACCCCGCCCCGGATATTCCGCTGCCGCCGCGGCGCCCCTCCACCGCCGGCTAGACCGCAGACCGTCAGTCGGGGCCGCCGCCGCGTCGGCTGGAGCGAAACTCGCCGATCAGGTCGCGCAGGATGTAGCCGAACAGCGCCGTCAGCACGGCGAGACTGGCGATCCCCAGCCCTGCCAGCAGCGGATCGGCGATCACGCCGGGCCAGAACAGCAGCAGCCAGCCCGGGATCGCCGGCAACAGCAGCAGCGCGGCAAAGAAGCCGGGCCAGCCCCCCCGGCCGGCCAGGAACGGTGCCGCGGCATAGCCCAGATGGAACACCGCCACCAGCACGGCCACCCGGCCTGCCAGCTCCGGCGGCAGCCCTGCCGCAGCCGGCCCGGCGGTCAACACGCGCACCGACAGGCCGGCACAGCCCAGGCCGACCCCGAGGCTCAGTGCCTTGAGCCAGCGCGGCGGGCGCGCGCCGGTCATGGCGCCTGCGTCGCCCAGGCGATCGCCTGGTCCAGCCGGTCGTCGCCCCAGAACAGCTCCCCGTCGGCCGTCACCAGCGTCGGCGCGCCGAAGATGCCCAGTGCGGCGGCCCTGTCGGTCTGCCGGCGCAGGCCGTCCTTGATCGCCGGCGACTGGGCGCGATCCAGCAGGCCGGCGCCGTCCCGGCCCAGCGCGCCGGCGATGGCGGCGATCACCTGCGGATCGGCGATGTCGCGGTCTTCGGCGAAATTGGCGCGCAGGACGGCGGCGGCGAAGGCCGCACACCAGCCCTCCTCCTCCGCGACCAGGGCCGCCCGGGCCGCCAGCACCGAGTTGCGCGGGAACTGCGACGGCCGCACCAGCGGCAGCCCCAGCGCGGTGCACTGCCGCTGCATGTCGCGCCACATGTAGCGGCCCTTGGCCGGCTGGAGGTTGAACGGCGAGGTGTCCCACCCCTGGGCGCGGAAGATCGGCCCCAGCAGGAACGGCCGCCAGGCGACGGCCACGCCCGCAGCCTGCGCCGCCGGCCCGATCCGCGATACGGCGAGATAGGAATAGGTGCTGGCCGGCTCGAACCACAGCTCCAGCGTCGGCTGTCCGCCGGTCATCGCCGCGGCCCCGCAGGCCCCGGGCGGCAATTTCGCCGGCGAAGGCGACCGCAGCCCTGGGCTCGGCCGTCGGCAGGGTCTATATACAGGGTCATGTCCATCGTCTTCCTGATCCTGACCGGCGTCTGCATGCTGGCAGTGCTGGCCTCCCTGGGCGTCGGCGTCGTGGCCATGGCCCGCGGCGGCAGCTTCAACGCACGCTACTCCAACAAGCTGATGCAGGCCCGCGTCGTCTGCCAGGGCCTGGCCATCGTCTTCCTGGTCCTCGCCCTCAACACCTGACGCACCGTCGGCCGCCCGGCGGACCTGGGCGCACGGAGGCACTCCGACCCATGGTACAGTTGACGCGCATCTACACCCGCGGCGGCGACAAGGGCCAGACGTCCCTGGGCGACGGCAGCCGCGTCGACAAGCACAGCCTGCGCGTGGACGCCTATGGCACGGTGGACGAGGCCAACAGCGTCATCGGCCTGGCGCGCCTGCACACGGACGGCGAGGCCGATGCCATGCTGGGCCGCATCCAGAACGACCTGTTCGACCTGGGTGCCGACCTGTGCACGCCCGAGCAGGACAACCCGAAATACCCGCCGCTGCGGATCCAGCCGGCGCAGGTCCAGCGCCTGGAGCAGGAGATCGACCGGCTGAACGCCGACCTTGGGGCGTTGAAGAGCTTCGTGCTTCCCGGCGGGTCCGCGGCATCGGCGTCCCTGCATCTCGCGCGCACGGTCGTGCGGCGGGCGGAACGGCTGATCGCGCAGCTGGCGACCGTGGAACCGATCAACATGGCCGCCCTGCACTATGCCAACCGGTTGTCCGACCACCTGTTCGTTCTGGCGCGATGGCTGAACGACAAGGGTAGCGGCGATGTCCTGTGGGTGCCCGGCGCCAACCGGTAGGCGAGCGGCGGCAAACCGTCCCGAATGGCCGAACGCTTGGGTGGCGCGTTGACAGCCCCGGAATCTTACGCCTATTGTCCGGCCCCACGTTGCAACGCAATGACTGAGGTCCGGGCGGTTGCATCGGCACCGGTCGCTGTTGCGGCGCCCCGGGGCCGGCACAGCCGCGAGCGCAACCGTGAGCGACTTGCGGTTGCAGTCCGCGGGCGGAGGGTGGATGGCTAGCTCGCAGGAAACGGGTATGATTCAGAAGATCGGGGTGGTCGGCGCGGGGCAGATGGGCACTGGCATCGCCCATGTCTGCGCGCTCGCGGACCTGGACGTTCACCTTGTCGACATCAATCCCGAAGCCCTGAAAACAGCGCTGGACACGGTCGGCAGCAATCTGTCCCGGCAGGTCGCCAAGGGCCGCATCACGGAAAAGGACTGCGCCGCCGCGTTGCAGCGCATCGCCACCAGCTCCAGCGTGGAAGACCTGGGCGACTGCGACCTGGTCGTCGAAGCGGCCACGGAAGACGAAGATATCAAGCGCAGCGTCTTCAAGGCCCTGGTGCCGCACCTGAAGAAGGATGCGATCGTCGCGTCCAACACGTCGTCGATTTCCATCACCCGCCTGGCGGCGACCACCGACCGGCCGGAACGCTTCATCGGCATGCACTTCATGAACCCCGTGCCGGTCATGAAGCTGATCGAGATCATCCGCGGCATCGCCACCAGCGAGGACACGTACAAGTCGGTCCGCGACCTGTCCATCAAGCTGGGCAAGACCCCGGCGGTGTCGGAGGATTTTCCCGCCTTCATCGTCAACCGCATCCTGCTGCCGATGGTCAACGAGGCGGTGTACACCCTGTACGAGGGCGTGGGATCGGTCACGGCCATCGACACGGCCCTGCGGCTGGGGGCCAATCATCCGATGGGGCCGCTGGAGCTTGCCGATTTCATCGGGCTCGACACCTGCCTGAACGTCATGAACGTGCTGTACGACGGCCTTGCCGACAGCAAGTACAGGCCGTGCCCGCTGCTGGTGAAGTATGTCGAGGCCGGGTGGATCGGCCGCCGCGCCGGTCGCGGCTTCTACGACTATTCGGGGCCGGAGCCCGTGCCGACCCGCTAGAGCGGGCTGGCATCAGGCCGACTTGGGCCTGATGTCTGAATCCTGCTCTGTTTCACATGGGTTAGGTGCGCCCCGGCGTCCCCTTCCCGCCGGGGCGTCCTGTCCCCATCTCTGATCCGTTGACCCCGTGCGCATCATGCATTTCCGGGAGGATCGGCATGCGACACGTTTCTGCGTTCGTGGCTGCGGCTGCGGTGTCCGCCGTCATCGGCTCCGCCGCCGGCCCCGCGGCCGCCCAGGGTTTCGACTTCGACCGGCTGATGGATCAGGCGGAGGAGATGTGGGACAACACCGGGCGCAGCCTGGAAAGCACCGGCGAGAATATCGGCCGTGCGCTCGACGACACCCATCGCAGCATCGACCAGGCTTTGGCCCAGCCCGCCGCCCCGTCCGTGGGCTGGCTGGGCAGTGACCTGATCGGGGCCAGGGTCGTGTCGCCGGAGGGGGAGACACTGGCCACCGTGGACGATTTCGTCGTCTCGCCCGACGGCCGGGTGATGCTGGCGATCCTGCGGGTGGGCGGGGCGATCGGTGTCGGCGGGCGCCTGGCCGCGGCCGAATACCCCGCGCTGTGGCCCGTGCCGGGTTCGGATGAACCCAGATTCGTCATGACCCGGGACGAGCTGGAAGCACTGCCCGCCTATCGGGTCGCAGTGCCGGACTAGCCGGGCCGATGGCGTCCCCGCTCACGATCCCGATGCATCCCGGCGGACGGTAGCGCCGCGATGGAGGCGGTGGATTGCCTGGTGATCGGCGCCGGGGTGGTCGGCCTGGCGGTGGCCCGCCGGCTGGCCCGGGCCGGGCGCGAGGTCGTGGTGCTGGAGGCAGCCGATGCCATCGGCACCGGCACCAGCTCCCGCAATTCCGAAGTCATCCATGCCGGCATCTACTATGCCCCCGGCAGCCTGAAGGCGCGCACCTGTGTGGCCGGCAAGCACGCGCTCTATCGCTATTGCACCGATCACGGCGTCGCGCATCGGCGCCTGGGCAAGCTGATCGTCGCCGTATCGGCGGAGGAGGAGGCGGGGCTTGCCCGCCTGTACGCCAATGCCGCCGCCAACGGCGTCGACGACCTGCAATGGCTGACGGGGGCGCAGGTGCGCAGCCTGGAACCGGCGGTGCGCTGCACGGTCGGGCTTCTGTCACCGTCGACCGGCATCATCGACAGCCACGCCCTGATGCTGGCGCTGCAAGGCGATGCGGAGGATGCCGGCGCGATGATCGCGTTCGGCGCGCCCGCGGTCGGCGGCCGCGTGACCACCGCCGGCGTCGAGGTCGAAGCCGGCGGCACCGCGCCCATGCGGCTGGCCTGCCGCAGCGTCGTCAACTGCGGCGGCCTGGGCGCGCAGGGGGTGGCGGCGTCGCTGGCGGGCTTCCCGGCCGACCGCGTGCCGCCCCTGCACCTGGCCCGGGGCAACTATTTCACGCTGGCGGGACGGTCGCCGTTCGCGCACCTAGTCTACCCCATGCCGCCGCCGGGCGGGCTCGGCGTGCATGTGACGCTGGACCTCGGCGGCCAGGCGCGTTTCGGCCCCGATGTCGAATGGGTGGACCGCATCGACTATACGGTGGATGCCAAGCGCGGCGACCGCTTCTACGCGGCCATCCGCACCTATTGGCCGGACCTGCCCGACGGCAGCCTGCAACCGGGCTACAGCGGCATTCGCCCCAAGCTGGTCGGCCCCGGCGAGCCCGCGGCGGATTTCCTGATCCAGGGTCCCGACGATCACGGCGTCCCCGGGCTGGTCAACCTGTTCGGCATCGAAAGCCCCGGCCTGACCGCCTGCCTGGCGCTGGCCGACCTGGCGGCGGCCAGGCTGGGTTGCGGCGGACCGGCCGACACGGCGCTGCCCGACTGACGGGGGCGGGCGGCCGGGGCGAGTCAGCCGCCGTAGACGAGCCGCCTGAACTGGTAGGGGGACAGAATCCCGGTTGGGTCCGCCCCGATATGGCTCTGGTAGGACCGGATCGCCCCTTCGGTGCGCGGGCCGAACAGCCCGTCGATCGATCCGTGATAGAGACGCAGGTCCCGCAGGGCCTGCTGCGCGTCCAGCCTCTGCTGCCAGGTCAGGTCGTCATGCGACAGGATGGGGACCGCGCGCGCGTAGGTGTCGATGCCATAGACGCCGTCGCCCGCCGACAGGGCGAGGATCGTGTCGTCGTCCAGCCGGATGATCTCCCTGACGACGCCGATTTCCCCCGGGCAGCAGCATGTCGTCGCGAGCGTCAGGTATTCGTCCCCACCCAAGGCCTGCCGCAGGACGTCGTCCAGCGGGGCGCCTTCCGGACTGGAGAAATCGGGACCCAGGTACCGGGCTAGGATATCGGCGGTGCGGCGGTACTGGAACGTCTGCTCGAACCCGTCCCGGCATCGGCAGGCCGATTCCTCGTGGCGATAGCCGTTGGATACCACGACGATCCGATCGCGCTCGATCTCCAGGCTGCTGAAATCGCTGCCGTACCACATCCCCAGGATCGGGGTGGGGTCGGTCTCGTCCCCCCAGGCAGGCAGGCAGGCCAGCCAGCCGGCCAGCACGGCCGCGGCGAACAGCATCGCGACCGGCGGCCGCGGGCGGATGGGCCTGCCTTGCATCGGCGCGCCCGGCGGCAGAGCCCCGATCGACCCCTGCATGCCGCTTCCTCCCCCCCGGTCGGCGTTCGACTATGGCATGCCGGACGCGTTCGGCCCCTGCCCAAGCCTGTCATACCCTGCTATAGCGGTTCTGCTCCGCATCGGCAGACTACCCATCACTGGATCAGGAATATGGCAGCGGCAAGTTCTCAGGCCCTTGGACCCTGGCAATTCTGGATCGACCGCGGGGGCACCTTTACCGATATCGTCGCGCGGCAGCCGGACGGCGCGATCGTCACCCATAAGCTGCTGTCGGAGAACCCGGAACGCTATCGCGATGCGGCGATCGAGGGGATCCGCCAGTTGCTGGGCACGCCGATGGGCACCCCGCTGCCGGCGGAGGCGATCGAGGCCGTGAAGATGGGCACCACGGTCGCCACCAACGCGCTGCTGGAGCGCAAGGGCGACCGCACGGTGCTGGTGATCAACGACGGCTTCGGCGATGCCCTGCGCATCGCCTACCAGGCGCGCCCGCGCCTGTTCGACCGCCGCATCGTGCTGCCGGAACTGCTGTACGAACGCGTGGTCGAGACGCCGGGACGCTTCCTGACCGACGGGACGGAGCGGACGCCGCTGGACACCGGGCATCTGCGCCGGGCCTTGCAGGCGGCCTTTGACGACGGCATCCGCGCCGTCGCCATCGTCTTCATGCACGCCTACCGCTATCCCGCGCACGAGGAACAGGCAGCCGCCATCGCGGCGGAGATCGGGTTCACCCAGATTTCCGTCTCGCACCGGGTCAGCCCGCTGATCAAGCTGGTGGGCCGCGGCGATACCACGGTGGTCGACGCCTATCTGTCGCCGATCCTGCGCCGCTATGTCGACCAGGTGGCGGGCGAGCTGGGCGGCGCGCGGCTGATGTTCATGCAGTCCAACGGCGGCCTGACCGACGCCCGCCAGTTCCAGGGCAAGGACAGCATCCTGTCCGGCCCGGCCGGCGGCATCGTCGGCGCCACCGCCGTTGCCGCGGCGGCCGGCAGCGAACGGCTGATCACCTTCGACATGGGCGGCACGTCGACCGATGTCGCCCACTATGCCGGGGAGTACGAGCGCGCGTTCGAGACACTGGTGGCCGGGGTGCGCATGCGCGTGCCGATGATGCAGATCCACACCGTCGCCGCCGGCGGCGGGTCCGTCTGCAAGTTCGACGGCGCCAAGTACCGGGTCGGCCCCGACAGCGCCGGCGCCAATCCCGGGCCGGCCTGCTATCGCCGCGGCGGGCCGCTGACCGTCACCGACTGCAACGTCATGCTGGGCAAGCTGCAGCCGGAGTTCTTTCCCCATGTCTTCGGCCCCGAAGCCGACCAGCCGCTGGACGCCGAGGTGGTGCGCCGGCACTTCGCCGATCTGTCGGCGGAGATCCACCGGTCGACCGGCGACGCGCGCGACGGCGTGGCGGTGGCCGAGGGCTTCCTGAAGATCGCCGTCGACAACATGGCCAACGCGATCAAGCAGATCTCCGTCCAGCGTGGCCACGACATCACCGCCTACACGCTGGTGACGTTCGGCGGTGCGGGCGGCCAGCATGCCTGCCTGGTGGCCGATGCGCTGGGCATGAAGCGGGTGCTGATCCACCCCTATGCCGGCGTGCTGTCGGCCTATGGCATGGGGCTGGCGGCGATCCGGTCGCTGCGGGAGAAATCGGTCGAAGCGGTGCTGGACGATGCCAGCCTGGCCGAAGCGGGCCGCGTCATCGACGCGCTGGCGGCCGACGCGGCGGCAGAGCTGGCCGAACAGGGCGTGCACGACGCCACGGCGCTGCGGCGGATCCACCTGAAATACCAGGGCAGCGACACGGCCCTGGTGGTGCCGGCCGAAGACCGTGCGGGCGTCGTCGCGGCATTCGAGGCCGCGCACCGCCAGCAGTTCGGCTTCCTGATGCCGGGCCGCGCCCATGTCATCGAGGCCGTGTCGGTCGAACTGGTGGGCGGCGGGGCGGCGTCGAGCGACCGGGCGGTGGAGTTCACCCCACGCGCGCAGCCCCTGGCGCCGCTGGCCTGCGTCGAGGCCGTGTTCGCCGGCGAACACCACGCCACCCCCGTCTACGACCGCGACGCCATGCAACCGGGCGACGCCATCGACGGCCCCGCCATCGTCCGGGAAGCCAACGCCACGACGGTGGTGGAGCCGGGCTGGCGCGCCGAGATCACGCCGCTGAACCACATGATCCTGACCCGCGTGGTGGCGCTGCCGTCGCGCGTCGCCGTCGGCACCACCGTCGACCCGGTGATGCTGGAGGTGTTCAACAACCTGTTCATGTCGATCGCCGAGCAGATGGGCGTCACCCTGCAGAACACCGCCCATTCGGTGAACATCAAGGAGAGGCTGGACTTCTCCTGCGCCGTCTTCGACGCGCAGGGCCATCTGGTGGCCAACGCCCCGCACATGCCGGTGCATCTGGGGTCCATGGGCACCAGCGTGCGCGAGATCATCCGCCGGCGCACCGGCACCATGCGGGCCGGCGACGTCTACATGCTGAACGACCCCTACAACGGCGGCACCCACCTGCCCGACATCACGGTGGTCACGCCCGTCTTTGACGAGTCCGGATCGACGCTGCTGTTCTTCGTCGGCAGCCGCGGCCATCAGGCCGATATCGGCGGGCTGACCCCGGGATCGATGCCGCCCGACAGCCACACCATCGACGAAGAGGGCGTGCTGATCGACAACTTCCTGTTGGTCGAACAGGGGCATCTGCGCGAACAGGAAACGCGCGAGCTGCTGGCCGGGGCGACATACCCCGTGCGCAACGTCGAACAGAACCTGGGCGACCTGCGCGCCCAGATCGCCGCCAACGAAAAGGGCATGCGCGAGCTGAAGCGCATGGTGGGCATGTTCGGGCTGGACGTCGTGCACGCCTATATGGGCCATGTCCGCGCCAATGCCGAAGAACAGGTGCGCCGGGTGCTGGACGTGCTGAAGCCCGGCCATTTCGTGCTGCCCATGGACGACGGCGCCAAGGTGGAGGTCGACATCGCCATCGACCGTGCCAGCCGGTCCGCCGTCATCGACTTCACCGGCACGTCGGCGCAGCAGTCCAACAACTTCAACGCGCCCGAGGCGGTGGTGCGGGCGGCCTGCCTCTATGTCTTCCGCACGCTGGTGGATGACGAGATCCCCATGAACGACGGCTGCCTGGAGCCGCTGGACATCCGCGTGCCCGACGGATCGATGCTGAAGCCCACCTATCCGGCGGCTGTCGTCGCCGGCAATGTGGAGGTCAGCCAGGTCGTCACCAACGCGCTGTACGGCGCGCTGGGCGTGCTGGCGGCCGCGCAGGGCACGATGAACAACCTGACCTTCGGCGACGACCGCTATCAGTACTATGAGACCATCTGCGGCGGCGCCGGCGCCGGGCCGGATTTCGACGGGGAAAGCGCCATCCACACCCACATGACCAATTCCCGCCTGACCGACCCGGAGGTGCTGGAACTGCGCTTCCCCGTGCTGCTGGAGCGCTTCCATATCCGCCGCGGTTCCGGCGGCCGCGGCCGCCACCATGGCGGCGACGGTGCCGTGCGGCGACTGCGGTTCCTGGAGCCGATGACGGCGGCGATCCTGGCCAACCACCGCAAGGTCGCGCCCTTCGGCCTTGACGGCGGGGAACCTGGCCAGGTGGGCGAAACCTGGGTGGAGCGCACCGACGGCACGCGCCAGGTGCTGGCCCACACCGACAAGACCGAGATGGCGGCCGGCGACGTACTGGTCGTCGCCACCCCCGGCGGCGGCGGCTTCGGCCGGCCGTCGTCTTGAGAGCAAGCCTTCACAGACGAAAACCGAGGAGAGAGCGAGTGAGATACGCCCTGACCATAGCCCTGGCGCTTGCCCTGCCTGCGCCCGCCCTGGCCCAGGACGCCGGCCATCTCAGCCACCTGTCGACGGGGGCGGAGCTGGTGGCCGCCCTCAACGCCGGCGATGCGGAGGCGATGGGCTTCGTCCGCGGCACGGTTGCTTCCGTCTACCACCGCGGCGCCCAGGGGGACGAAGCCTTCCACTGGGCACAGCGCTGCGTGGTCGAAACCCTGATGCCGATCGACCAGGTGGTCCCGTACATCACCGCCTGGGTCAACGCCCATCCCAACCCGTCGCCGGTGGGCCGGTTTGCCTCCATCGCCGTCATGCACGGCATGGCCGACTATTGTACGCGGGTGATCGACATACCGATCCCCGCACTGCCGGAATAGCGGGCGTGGACCTGCCGATGAGATATGCCCTGCCCGTCGCCGCCACGCTTCTGCTGGCGCTGCCGGCCGCCGCCCAGCCGGACGGCGGCTTGCGGCCGTTGAGCCGCAGCGGCGACCTGAAGGCGGCGCTGGACGCCGGGGACGAGCGCGCCCTGGCCTATGTCGCCGGCGCCCTGGATGCCCTGATCCTGCGGGGCAGCCAGGGTGATCCGCTGCTGTTCTGGACGCGGCAGTGCTTCTCGGCGACGTTCCTGCCGGTCGAAGACGTCATTCCCCATGTCGTCGCCTGGATCGACGCCAATCCGGATGCGCCGTCGATGGCGGACCTGGCGTCCAATGCCGTGCTGATGGGCTTTGCGGCCTATTGCGCCGAGGAGACGGCCTTCGAGGTGAGGACGCCGCAATAGCCGCGCCGGCGTGCGGGCCGCCGGCATGATGCCGGCACGCCTGTTGGGGGCGATCGGCCGCGCCGGGACGTCGGCCCTTCCGGTCGGCATCGCCCTGGGGCTGCTGCTGCCGGACCTGGCGCAGTTCGCACGGCCGTGGCTGGCCCCGGTCGTCTTCCTGATGCTGACCGTCACCATGGTCCGCGTTCGTCCGCAGGAGGCGCTGGCCTATCTCGGCAGGCCCGTGCGGCTGGCGGTGCTGCTGGGCCTGATGATGGTGGCCCTGCCGGCGGTGCTGGCGACCGTCCTGAAGGCGTGCGGCGTGCCGCCGGCGCTGGTCACGGCCATCACGCTCTACGCCCTGTCGCCGCCGCTGTTGGCCGCGGCGGCGCTGGCGCTGATGCTGGGTCTGAACTATCCGATGACGCTGGTGACGTCGCTGGTGGCCACGATGCTGGCGCCGCTGACGGTGCCGCCGCTTCTGGACCTGCTGGCCGGCGTGCGGCTCGACATCTCCGTGGGGGCGCTGATGCTGCGCATCGGCATCATGACCTTCGGCTCGCTGGCCCTGTCGCTGGTGCTGCGCCGCCTGATTGGCCCGCCGCGGATCGAGGCGGCACGCGACCACATCGCCGGCATCTTCGTGCTGCTGATGTTCGTCTTTTCCATCGCCATCATGGACACCGTCGTCGATCGCCTGGGACGCGCGCCCTGGGACGTGGCGCTGTACACGGGGGTCGTCTGCGCGGTGAACCTGGGGTTGCAGGCGCTCGGCCTGGTCGCGGTGCCGGCGCTGGGGCGCGACGAAGGCACCGCCGTCGCACTCATGGCCGGCAACCGCAACATGGGCATCACCATCAGCGTCATGGGGATGGCGCCGGACAGCGACGTCTTCCTGTTCTTCGCCGCGGCGCAGGTGCCGATCTACATCCTGCCGGCGCTGCTGCGGCCGCTCTACCGGCGGCTGGTCAGGCCGCGGCCGGCCGCGGCTTGAGCAGGGCGAAGAAGGCCGGCAGCGCCATCAGATAGGCCAGCGCGGCCACGCCCAGCACCCAGTCCAGGCCGTAATGCACCGCCACCAGCGGCACCAGCACCGAGCCCACGACCGAGAACGACCCGTTGATCCCCCAGGCCCACAGGAAGAAGTGTTCCTTCTCCAGCCGCGCCAGCCAGGCCATGCCGGTGGCGAACGGGAAGCCCATCAGGAAGGCCGGCGGGAAGATCAGCAGCAGGCACAACAGCACGCGGACCGGATAGGCCATCAGCCCGATCTGTTCCAGGATCGGGTCGAGGATGACCATGTAGAGCACCAGCAGGGCCGCGATGCCGAGGAAGATCTTCGGCAGGAAGCGGCGGCTGATGTCGAGATAGCGGCCCGACACCAGGCTGCCGATGCCGGAGAACACCAGCATGCCGGTGATCAGCACCGAGGCGGACACGACCGGGTTGGTCAGCGCCAGCATGAATTTGCTGATCATCCCGACTTCGACCACGATGTAGCCCAGGCCCAGCCCCATGAAATAGACCAGGATGCCCACCTTGCCGGGCTGCGGCGCGAACACCGTGCGCCAGCCGAACACGACCGGCAGCAGCAGCAGGATGACGCCGAAGATCAGGCTCTGCGCCAGGGTTGCCCACAGCAGCAGGTAGCCCCATTCATCCGAGACGGATTCGAGGATGCCGAGGAAGCCCGGAATATCCCCCGTCTTCAGGTAGGCGGCGAAATAGGGCTGGTCGTTGGTCAGCGCCGGTACGCGGAAGAGGTACGACTGCGCGAAGCCGTCGCCGTCGCCGGCCATCATCGCGGCCAGGGCGATGCGGTAGATGTTGGTGGCGGACAGGTCGGCGCCGGTATCCATGTCGGCCATAGCCGCCTGCGGGTCGAAATACGCGTCGCGGATGCCCTGGAACACCGGTTCGGCATCGCCCGTGTCGAAGTCCGTGCCCGGCGCATACAGCACGTCGAACGACATGCGCCGGGAATGCTCGTTCAGCGCCGCGACCTCGTCGGCGGTGAAGCCGTCCCGCTTGAACAGCACCGTGACGGTCGACAGATAGGTGTGGTTGACGAAGAAGCGGTTGGTGATGTCGCCGCCGTCCTCGGCGGCCACCGCCTCTGCCGCCGCGATCAGCGTGGCGAACAGGCGCAGCACCGATTTCGGCGGGTCTTCCTTGTTCCACAGCGTCACCGAAAGCACGCCGTCGGGGGCGAGCGCACGCATGTACGCTTCCATCGATTCCCGGGTGTATGCGTACTTCTCATAGATCGAGAAGCCGCCGGGGCTCGACAAGCCGGTGCCGTCGGCCAGGCTGAAATCGATGACGTCGAACCGGTCGTGCACGCCCGGCGCATACAGCCGGCCGTCATAGGGCACGACCGTGATGCGCGGGTCGTCCAGCAGGTTGCCCGTGCGTTCGCGCAGGGCCTCCGACTCGCCGATCGCCTCCAGCACCATCGGGTTGCCTTCGGCCACGGTGACGGATTGCGCGCCGGCAGCCAGCGCCACCCGCGTGGAAATGCCGCCGCCGAACTGCACGACGAACACCTCCGGCTCGTCCTTCAGCAGGAAGGGCTGGTGCATCGGCAGGAAGCGGAAATAGGCGGAATCCCCCTCCTCCAGTGCTTTCATGATGCCGATGGGGCCGTCGCTGTCCATATACATGCCGAGATACGCGTTCTCCGGCATGCTGGGCAGGTTGAAGGCGGCCACGTCGCTCAGGCCGGGGGCGAAGTGGAAATACGAGCTTTCGTACACTTCCAGCCGGCCCAGCGGGCCGAAGGCGTCGTAGACGCGTTCGGCATCCGGGAAGTTGCGGGCGTAGCTGACGCCCTTGAACGGCGAGACGTTGATCTGCTGGAACGACGCGACGATGCCCACCGCGACGACCCCGGCCGCAACCAGCCCGATCGCCGGCCAGCGCGACCGCGCGGTGGCGAACCACACCAGCGCGCCCGCGAACCACAGCACCAGCGGCACCAGCAGCAGGCTGTCGGGGGCGACCAGATACATGGACATCAGGATCGTCAGCCCGCCCAGGCCGGACCCCGTCATGTTGGCGAAATAGACCTTGCCGAAGCTGGCCTTGCCCTTCAGGAACACCAGCCCCAGGAACAGCGCGCCCGGGACGAAGGGCAGGAAATACAGCACGAAATTGGCGAACAGCCGTTCCTGTTCCTCCGGGTTGGAGATCATCAGGATCGGGTTGAAGGTCTGGGTCTGCGCCAGCGTGTTGGCAAGCGCCATCAAGGGCCCGAAGGCGATCAGCGAGGCCGCAACGCAGGCGTCCCAGTGCCGTTCGAACCAGCCCTTGCCGATCACCATGATGGCGCTGACGACGCCGAAGCCGAACATGGCGATGCTGATCACCAGCGAGCCGAAATGGGCCCAGTTGGCGATCGAGAACACGCGCATGACGGCGATCTGGAAGGCGATCACCGCGCCCGAGATGAGCGCGACGCTGATCAGGAACGGAACGGCGACGCCCGGCCGGGCGAGGGCCGGGGCGTCAGCACGCATCATTGGCTCCAGGTACCGCCTTCGGCATTGGTGAACGGCACGAACGACACCTTGCGCCGTCCCTGGTACAGGTCTTCGCGGGTGATGGAGATGGTGCCGTCCGGCTCCTGCACCTTGCCGACCTTCAGCAGGGTCTGGGCGCCCGGCGGACCCACCGGGATCACCATGGTCCCGCCCACGTCAAGCTGCTGCAGCAAGGGCGGCGGGATGTGATCGATGGCGGCGGTGACGATGATCTTCTGGAAGGGGGCGTGCTCCTCCCACCCGAAATAGCCGTCCGCCGCCTTGGTGCGGATATTGCCGTATTCGGGGAACTTGCCGCCCGCCAGCTCGCCATAGGTCGCGGTCGTGCGTTCCGACAGCGGCTGGATGATCTCGATCGAATAGGGATGGGCCGACAGGTACGACAGGATCGCCGACTGATAGCCCGATCCCGTCCCGATCTCCAGCACCCGATCTTCCGGCACGCAGTCGAGGGCGGAGGTCATGCGCCCGACGATGTGCGGACCGGAGATGGTGACACCCCAGCCGATATCCAGGAAGGCGTGTTCATAGGCGCGGGCGCGGTTACGCTCCAGCGCGAAGATCTCCCGCGGCGTCAAGAGGAACGCCTCGATCTCCTTGTCGCGCCACAGGTCCTGGTTGCCGATCAGCGCCTGGCACCGGTCCCACCGTGCCCCGGCCATCTGGGCGTCGTCGCCCCGGGTCGAGGTGATGAAATCGATGAACGCCTGGCGCCCGCTCAAGGGCGGCCGTTCGATCGTGGTGATGTCGAAGGTCTGGTCGTCCTGCGCCCAGGCGCGCCGAAAGGCGCCGGGCAGCGCCGCCGTGGCGGCGGCGAGCCCGAGCGCCGTTCTGCGCCCGATCCGCAACGGGGAGTGTTGCTGACGGGACATCTTTCCTCAGTTCTTGGTCAAGGGGTCAAGGGATGCGGCGCTCCGTCGCGTGCCCGCCGATCACTCGCCGTAGGTGATCGTGGCATTCAGGGTTTCCGCAGACGCCGATGCGGCATTCGGATCGGCAAACACCGCCAGCGGCACCGGCTGCCCGGGCTCGATCGAGATCGACAGCGGACCCTTGGGGGCCTCGTAGTCCTGCACGAATGCCTCGATCTCGTCCAGCCCCTGTATCGCCGGGGCGCCCGCCTCGTCGCCCATCATCGCGCGCAGCTGCGTCATCTGCTCGGAGAACTGCTGAAGCACCTGTTCCTCGGTGATCTGGTCCTCGGCCGCGATTGCGGGAATCAGCGCGGCCATCAGGCCGTCGTCGTCGAAGGACAGATGCGCCGACGCGATGCTGGCCGCCATCAGCATCATCGGCTGGTCCATGGCGCCGGGGGCGACGTTGGCGAAGCTGAAATCCACGTTCAGGGTGCCGAGGCCCGGCAGCTCGAACGACGCCTCGTTCAGCGCCAGGGTCATGGTGTCGGGATCGACGTTCCAGTCGATGCGGATATCGGCCGTCAACTCGGTCAGGCCGAGGGGACCGAGATCCGCCTCCTCCAGCACGCTCTGGGGCAGGTGCAGGCCGGTGACGGTGAGGTCCATGTATGCGGGCGGATGGTCCTCGGTGATCGACGACAGCTCGAGGCTGTCGATCCGGACATGCTCGATCTCGATCACGTCGCCTTCCGGCGTGGTGATCCGCAGCCCTTCCAGCTCGAGCCCCTCGTCGCCGAGTTGCGTCGCGCTGTCGTATTCCACCATTCCCGGAGGCGCCTCCGCCAGGGATTGCTGGAACGCTTCGTACAGCGTGGTCGGCGCCGCGGGTGCCGCAGTCTGCGCGACGGCGGCGGCGGGCAGGGCGGCGGCCGAACCGGCGGCAAGCGCGGCGACGACCAGAGCGGTTTGAGAGCCGTTCATAAGCATGGAGTCTCCCGATAAGGATCTTATGCAGTTGCGATTCGGACGCACGATAACGACCGGCCGCAGCAGTCCGCCGATTCGAGCCCGCGAAGCTACCCGAGCGGCCGGCCGGTGTCGAGCGCGGTTACGCACAGATTGGGGCGATACTGCGGCGCCTAATAAATCGGACCGTGCGTCTGACTCAGATCAATGGCAGTCTTCCTGGACCTGTCCTAGGGTTCATGCGCTTCGCTGCCGTCCGGTGGCATTGACGCGCTTCCCGCCGGAAGATTGGAACAAGCGATGTCAGAACAATTACCGAATCTGAATGCCTTGAACATGGCGGCCTTTGTCCTCGACCTCGACGGGGTCGTGACCGACACCGCCGGCGTACACGCCGACTCCTGGAAAGTGTTATTCGATGATTATTTGCGCGAGGTTTCGGCCAAGCGCGGCGAGCCGTTCGTGCCCTTCTCGCTGGAGGGGGACTACATCACCTACGTCGACGGCCGGCCCCGCTACGAAGGGGTGAAAGCGTTCCTGGAATCGCGCGGCATCGAGCTGCCCTACGGAACGCCGGAAGACCCGGTGGACATGGAAACGATCTGCGGGCTCGGCAACCGCAAGAACGAGCATTTCAACACGATCATCCACCGCGACGGCCCGACCGTATTCGACACCTCGGCCGACCTGATCCGGCACCTGAAGTCCAAGGGGGTGAGGACCGCGATCGTCTCGTCCTCGAAGAACTGCCAGCCCGTCCTGGAGGCCGCCGGCCTGCTCGACCTGTTCGAGGTCATGGTGGACGGCAACTACGCGGCAACCGAAGGCCTGCCGGGCAAGCCCGCCCCCGATACGTTCGTGCGCGCCTGCGACCTTCTGGGCGTCAAGCCGGAAGACAGCGTGGCGGTCGAGGATGCGGTGTCCGGCGTGCAGGCCTGCCGCGCGGGCGGGTTCAAGCTGACCATCGGCATCGACCGGGGGGCGGGGCGCGAGGCCCTGCTGGAAGCCGGCGCCGATGTCGTGGTCAACGACCTGGGGGAATTCGACATTGACTGACGCCAACGCTCCCGGTTTGCGGCCGGTTGCCGACGTTCCGCCGGCCCTGGCCCAGTACGATGCCTTCACCGCCGCCCTGGGCGGGCGGACGCCGGCGATCTTCCTCGACTACGACGGCACGCTGACGCCGATCGTCGCGCGCCCCGAACTGGCGGTGATGAGCGAGGTCAGCCGGGCGACCGTGGACGCCCTGGCGCGCAAGCTGCCGGTGGCCGTGGTCAGCGGCCGCGACCGGCCCGACGTGCAGAAGCTGGTCGGTATCGACAGCCTGATCTTCGCCGGCAGCCACGGCTTCGACATCCATGTGCCGGGGCGCGAGGTCATGGGCAGCGAGATCATCGACACCTACACGCCGGTCCTGGACCGCGTCGATGCCCGCCTGCACGAAGTGCTGGACCCGATCAAGGGCGCCCTGGTGGAGCGCAAGAAATTCTCCATCGCCGCCCACTACCGGCTGGTATCCGACGACGACTATCCGCGTTTCCGCGCAGCACTCGACCAGGTGGAAGCCGAGGCGCCCGAGCTGAAGGAGAAGCTGGGCAAGAAGGTGTTCGAGCTGCAGCCCAAGATCGATTGGGACAAGGGCAAATGCGTCCTGCACCTGTTGCAGGTGCTGGGGCTGGAAGGCGACGCCTACGTGCCGATGTTCTTCGGGGACGACGTCACGGACGAGGACGCATTCCGCGAGCTGCAAGGCCGCGGCGTCACCGTCATCTGCGCCGAGCCGGAGGCCGACCTCGCGCGCAAGACCTACGCCACCTTCCGTGTGGACACCGTTGACGAAGTGATCCAGCTGCTTCGCCGCATGACACCCTGATTGAAGCCCTGTGGCCAGGGGCCGGCTTGTCTTGGCCGCGGAGGGACACCGCACCGAAAGACCGAACCAGGGAGGCTGAAAATGACGGCATGGAGCCTTGTGTACGAGGCCTATGATCCTGTCGAGCAGGGCTTGCGCGAAGCGCTGACCACGCTGGGCAATGGCTATTTCTGCAGCCGCGGCGCCTTCCCCTGGGCCGGTCCCGACGACGTCAACTACCCCGGCACCTATCTGGCCGGCGGCTACAACCGGCTGACGACGGAGATCGCCGGGCGCCCGATCGTCAACGAAGACCTGGTCAACATGCCCAGCCTGGCGGGCTTGAGCTTCCGCCCCGCCGGTGGCGACTGGTTCTGCCTCGACAAGGCGGAGATCACCGCCTTCCGGCAGGTGCTGGACTTCAGCCAGGGCCTGCTGACGGTCGCCGTGTCCTGCCGCGAGGCCGGCGGGCGCGAGATCGACCTGGGCCTGCGCAAATTCGTCGACATGGCCAATCCCCACATGCTGGGCGTCGAACTGACGATCACGCCAAAGGGCTGGTCC
Organism: Rhodospirillaceae bacterium; assembly: GCA_020638595.1. GTDB lineage: Bacteria > Pseudomonadota > Alphaproteobacteria > DSM-16000 > Inquilinaceae > JACKIG01. Next base: position 73,686 of record JACKIG010000010.1, read on the forward strand.
GGCGATATCGAGGTCCGCTCCGACCTCGACGCGCGTGTGACCAACTGGGGCGTCAAGCGGTACCGCGAGCTCAACAGCCGGCACCTGGAGCCGCTGGACGCCGGCACCTTCACCGGGGAATTCACCGGCGAGGAGATGATCTACCTGACGGCGCAGACGACGCCGGGGCGGCTCTTGCTGGGCCAGGCGGCCCGCACGCATTTCTACCGCGACGGGGGCGCGGTGCCCGCCGCCGCCAAGGCGGTGGTCGAGCCCGGATATGTCGCGCAGCACTTCACCGTGGCGGTCGAGAGCGGCAAGACCCTGACGGTGCAGAAGATCGCCGCCTTCTACAACGCCAAGGACATCGCGCTGTTCGAACCGGGCATCGCCGCGCAGGAGACGATCGACCGCGCGCGCGAGTTCGACGACCGCTTCAAGACCCATTGCGCCGCCTGGCGCATGCTGTGGCAGCGCTTCGACATCGAGATCGAGGGCGACGACCGGGTGCAGATGATCCTGCGCCTGCACATCTTCCACATGCTGCAGACCATGTCGCCGCATACGGTCGACATGGATGTGGGCGTGCCGGCGCGGGGCTGGCACGGCGAGGCCTATCGCGGGCACATCTTCTGGGACGAGATCTACGTCCTGCCCTTCCTGATCTCGCGCATGCCGCAGATCGCCGGGGCGATGCTGCGCTATCGCCACAACCGGCTGCACACCGCGCGGCAGATGGCCAAGGAATCCGGGCTGAAGGGGGCGATGTTCCCCTGGCAGAGCGGCAGCGACGGGCGCGAGGAAAGCCAGGTCATGCACCTGAACCCGGAATCGGGTCGGTGGATTCCGGACAACACCTACATCCAGCGCCATGTCAGCCTGGCCATCGCCTACAACTGCTGGCAGCACTACGTCATCACCGGCGACCACATCTTCCTGGAAAGCCGTGGGGCCGAAGTCATCCTGGAGGTCGCGCGCTTCTTCGCGTCGCTGGCCTTCAAGAACGACCAGGGGCGCTACGAGATCCACGGCGTCATGGGCCCGGACGAGTTCCACGAAGGCTATCCGGACCACAAGGAGGACGAGCACGGCCTGAACAACAACGCCTATACCAACGTCATGGTGGCGTGGCTGATGACCTCGGCGCTGGAGGCGCTGAACGTCCTGGACGCCACCTTGAGGGCGGAGCTGGTCGAGCGGCTGGAGATCGCCGAGGACGAATTCACCCTGTGGGAGGATATGAGCCGGCACATGAAGGTGCCCTTCCACGACGGCGACATCATCAGCCAGTTCGAAGGATACGAGCACCTGCGCGAGATCGACTGGGACCACTACCGCGCGAAGTACGGCAACATCCAGCGCCTCGACCGCCTGCTGGAGGCCGAGGGTGATTCGGCCAACCGCTACAAGGTGTCCAAGCAGGCCGACGTCCTGATGCTGTTCTACCTGTTCTCCCAGGCCGGGCTGGCCAGGCTGTTCGACCGGCTGGGCTATACCTTGACCGACGAGATGTGGACGCGGAACCTGGAATACTACAGCGCGCGCACCTCCAACGGCTCGACCCTCAGCTATCTGGTCCATTCCTGGGTGACGGCCCGCACGCACCCGGAAGAGGCGTGGTCGAACTATCTGGTGGCGCTGACCAGCGACGTCGACGACGTCCAGGGCGGCACCACCAAGGAAGGCATCCATCTGGGCCTGATGGTCGGCACGGTCGACCTGATGCAGCGCTGCTTCACCGGGCTGACCGTCGATGACGGGGTCCTGGGCTTCGATCCGATGTTGCCCTCGGCGTTGAAGCGGCTGAAGCTGCGCCTGCGCTATCAGGGCAATTGGCTGGACGTGGTGCTGGACCACGAACAGCTGGACATCAGGGTCAGCGAGACGTGGCCGCAGAACGTCAAGGTGAGCGTCAAGGGGGCACTGCACAAGCTTGCCCCGGGCGAAGCCTACGCCTTCAAGCTGGCATCGCCGCAAACGGTGATCGTCCAATAGCCGGCACGGCCGCCGCCGGTCGGCGAATTGCCGCCGTCCTGGCCGGGCTGGCCGCGGGCCTGTGCCCGGGCTGGGCGGCAGGCCAGGACGCGGCCGGCCTACTCACGGCCGAAGTGGTCGCGGTGTCCGGCCCCGTTGCGTCGGCCCTTGCCGTCGGCCAGCAGTTGCCGGCCGGCCGGCGGATCGACCTGACGGCCGCGGGGCAGGTGACACTGGTCTATCCGCGCGGCTGCGTGCAGGACACGCTGACCGGCGGCGCCTTCACGGTGGGTACGGTGGTCAGCCTCGACGTCGCCGGCGGCCTGGATCGCCGGCCGGTGCCGTGCCCCGCCGGGATCGGCCGGGCCGGCGGCGGCCTGTCGGCGACAGCGGCTGCCGCAGGGACCGGCCCCGGGGACGCCCGCGAGGTGACGACCCGCGACCGCCGGCCCACCTTCGCGTGGGATGCGGGCCGCGGGCCGGCCGCGGTGCGGGTGTTTGCGCTGGGCGACGGGGCGGACCATGTGCTGTGGCAAGGCGGAACCGCCGCCGCCACTGCGCGCTATCCGGCCTCCGCCCCCGCGCTGGTCCCGGGTGCCGCCTATCGGGTGGACGTGATCGTGGATGGACGGACGGCGTCGGCCCTGTTCACCGTCGACCCGGGGTATGTGCCCGACGGGGCCGACGTCGTGGTGCTGCCGCGATGAGCGTGCACCGCCCGACCCGCCTGACCCGCCGGGCGGCCTTGGCCGCCCTTGCCGGGTCCGCGCTGGCGGCCGGCCTCGGCGGGTGCGGCGGCGATGTGGCCGGCGGCCCGGCGACCGTCGCCGGCACGTCGGGTCCGGCCCTGACCGCAGACCAGCAATCGGCGCTGGGGGCGCGGCTTTTCGCCGGCGCCATCGACGCCACCGGCGGGGCCTATCGCAACCCGGCGGCCCAGGCAGCCCTGCGCAGCGTGGCCGAGCCGCTGTTCGCGGCCATGCCCGACCCGCCGCTGGGCTGGGAAATCGTGCTGATCGACGGGGAACGGCCCAGCGCCTGGTCGCTGCCCGGCGGCAAGATCGCCGTCAACAAGGGCCTGATCCGCGTCGCCGACGGCGAGAGCGCGCTGGCCGCGGCCATCGCCCACGAGATGGGCCATACGGCCCAGGGGCATGCGCTGGCGGTGCTGGCCGGCCCCGAAGGCGCGCAGCAGTTGGACCCGGCGGCCCGGGCGGCACTTGCCGCCTTCGATGCGCAAGCCGGCGATATCGACGCCCTGGCGCGGATGCTGGCGCGGCCGCTGCTGACGCTGGCGCTGTCGGGCTATGGCCCCGGGCGGGAGCGCGCAGCCGATCGGGCCATTTTCACGGTGTTCGCGCGCAGCGGGCACGAGCCTGCCGCGGCGGCCCGCCTGCTGCGGGCCCTGGCCGCGCTCGCCGCGGAGGATGCGCCGGCGACGACCTCGCTGATGACCGGCGTGGCCGATACGCGCAACCGTGCGGATTCCCTGGATGCCGCGGCGGCGTTTTCGCCCCTTGCCCGGCGCACCCCGGACGGTGCGGCCTTCGCCACCCTCCGGTCGGTATTCCCGCCGCGACAGCCGATGCAGGACGACCTGGCCTGAGCGGAGTTGCGGTGGGGGCTGCGGCCGCAATGCGGCCGATTCGGGCGGTCAATCCCCCGACGGCCTGACCGTTGCCCCGGCATTGACGGTGCTGACCGCCTCCGGCGCCAGTTCCTTCGCCGATTGCGGGATGTCCGACAGGTCGCGTTCCCCGAACATCGTTGCCGTGCCGAACAGGACGGCAGCCAGGACGATGGCCGCCACGAGCAGACCGCTCGCCACCCCGAAGCACACCTTGTCGCGCATCCTCGATCCCCGCCTACGCCGGCTGTTTTGCGCCGGCGCCCGTACACTGATCTGGCCGAGTCCCGCCCTTTGGGCAGGATCGAACATCAGGCCGACTCCCGCCCCACTGCAACCCTGTAGAGACCCATTCGCCGACCCCGTCGATCCGACGTGATCCGATCAGAGTCTAGATGCAGCGGCGCCGCAGCGATGTGAACAGCCTCACATGCGCCGCCGCCCAGGAAAAGTGCGCGCAGGCAAGCACGGACGGCCGATGGCGGCCGTCCGGTACCGGTCGAACGTGCGGGTAGAAGGCGATTACTTGGGGGCCAGGACCATGATCATCTGCCGGCCTTCCATGCGCGGCATCTGTTCGACCTTGGCTTGTTCCGCGAACTGGTCGCGCACCTTGATCAGCAGGTTCATGCCGAGATCCTGGTGCGCCAGCTCACGGCCCCGGAACCGCATAGTGACCTTGACTTTGTCGCCTTCGGCAAGGAAACGCTCCGCACTGCGCATCTTCACGTCATAGTCATGGCTGTCGATCGTCGGGCGGAGCTTGATCTCCTTGACGTCGATGACCTTCTGACGCTTGCGCGCCTCGTTGCGCTTCTTCTGGATTTCGTATTTGTACTTGCCGTAATCCAGAATCTTGACCACCGGCGGGCTGGCATTCGGCGAGACTTCGACCAGATCCAGCCCGGCCTGTTCGGCCGCCTCCAGCGCCTGGCGGACGGGGACGACCCCGATCATCTCCCCGGCCTGATCGACGAGCCGCACCTGCAGCACATCGATCTCCCCATTGACCCGCGGCCCATCGCGGGTCGGCGGGGCAGTTTGCGGTAACCTGGCTATGAACGTCCTCCTTCAACGGTTTCTCGATTGAGCATCCGAAGGGTCATGCGTCACGGTCCCTGCGATCGATCGGCGACAATCCCTCATCTGCCAGTTTAGAAATCGCATCATCAAGGGCAAGGACTTCCTGTCGGTCGCCCCCCAATCTGCGAATTGCCACCGTCCCATCGGCCGCTTCGCGCTTGCCGACCACCAGCAGGGCGGGAACCTTGGCAAGGCTGTGCTCGCGCACCTTGTAGTTGATCTTCTCGTTGCGCAGGTCCGTCTCCACCCGCAGGCCGGCGGCCCGGCACCGGCGGGCCACCCGGGCGGCATAGTCGTCGGCGTCGCTGGTGATGGTGGCCACCACCACCTGCAGCGGGGTCAGCCAGAACGGCAGGCGGCCGGCATAGTGCTCCAGCACGATGCCCAGGAACCGCTCGATCGATCCGAACAGCGCCCGGTGCAGCATGACCGGATGGTGCTTGTCCCCGTCCTCGCCGACATAGGTGGCGGCGAAGCGCGGCGGCAGGTTCAGGTCGACCTGCAAAGTGCCGCACTGCCAGTCGCGGCCGATGGCGTCGCGCAGCACGAATTCCAGCTTCGGCCCGTAGAAGGCACCCTCGCCGGGGTTCACCGAATAGGGCTTGCCCATGTGGTCGAGGGCGCCCTTCAGCGCGGCTTCCAGCTGGTCCCACAGCGCGTCGGAGCCGATGCGCTTGTCCGGCCGGTCGGAGAACTTGATGCGCACGTCCTCGAAGCCGAAGTCCCGGTAGATGTCCAGGATCAGCTCGACGACGACGCGGCATTCCTCCTCCATCTGCGCTTCGGTGCAGAAGATGTGGGCATCGTCCTGGGTGAATTCGCGCAGCCGCATCAGCCCGTGCAGCGAACCCGACGGCTCGTACCGGTTGACGTGGCCGAATTCCGCCACCCGCTTGGGCAGGTCGCGGTAGCTGGTGATGCCCTGGCGATAGACCTGCAGGCCGCCCGGGCAGTTCATCGGCTTCAGCGCGAAGACGCGGTCGTCCTCCGTCTGGGTGAAGTACATGTTCTCGCGGAAGCTGTCCCAGTGGCCGGACGTCACCCACAGCGACCGGTCCATGACGCCGGGCGTGCTGATTTCGGTATAGCCCGCGTCCTGCTGGCGGCGGCGCATGTAGTCGACCATCAGGCGGAACAGGGTCCAGCCCTTGTCGTGCCAGAAGGCCGCGCCCGGCGCTTCCTCCTGGAAATGGAACAGGTCCATCTCGCGGCCCAGGCGCCGGTGGTCGCGCTTCTCGGCTTCCTCCAGCATGGTCAGGTAGGCGGTCAGTTCCGCCTCATCGCGCCAGGCGGTGCCGTAGATGCGCTGCAACATGGCGTTGCGGCTGTCGCCGCGCCAATAGGCACCCGCCACCTTCGTCAGCTTGAAGGCCTGGCCCACATAGCCGGTGGACGGCAAGTGCGGACCGCGGCAGAGGTCGTGCCAGTCGCCCTGCCAGTAGATCGTCACCTCTTCGTCTTCCGGCAGGTCGCAGATGATCTCCGCCTTGTAGCGCTCGCCCATCGCCCGGAAATGGGCGATGGCGTCGTCGCGGGCCCAGACCTCGCGGCGGAATGCCCGGTCGGCCGAGACGATCTCGCGCATGCGCTGTTCGATGCGCACGAGATCGTCGGGCGTGAACGGCTCGTCGCGGGCGAAGTCATAATAGAACCCGTTCTCGATCGCCGGGCCGATCGTCACCTGCGTGCCGGGATACAGGCCCTGCACCGCTTCGGCCATGACATGGGCGGCATCGTGGCGGATCAGTTCCAGCGCCTCGGGCGACGTGCGGGTGATGATCTCGACGGTGGCATCGGTGGTGAGGCTGGTGGCGAGGTCCCTGACCTTGCCGTTGATCTTGACCGCGATCGCCGCCTTGGCGAGCCCGGGGCCGATCGCCGACGCGATCTCCCCACCCGTGACCGGGCAGTCGAATGCCCGTTGCCCGCCGTCCGGCAGCGTGATCACCACCTGGCCGGCGCGATCGTCGTTCGCCGGCCGAATTGCTGCCTCTTGCATCGGTCCATCACCCATTCTTGCTCGTGTTTCCCTTGCAGGAACGCCGAAGACTATGCGCCTGCGCCCCGGAGTCAACAAACTGGCGATTGCCGACGTCCGGAGCAAGGCTCGGGCTCGCGCCCGGCCGTGGATGGAGTATGCTGGCGCCGATCGCGATGCGCAGAAAGGACGGAGTCCCGGTGACGACAATCAGCATTGAGTGTCCGGGCCGGGCCGACAAGGCCGACTGGCGCCGCCTGTTCCAGGGATATGCCGATTTCTATCGGGTCGCGATGGACGACCAGATCGCCGATACGACGTGGGAGTGGATCCATGATCCGGCCCATGTCCTGCAGGGCGTCATCGCCCGCGACGCCGCCGGCACGGCGGTCGGCCTGGCCCATTTCCGGGCGATGCCCAGCCCGCTCAGGGGGATCGAGATCGGGTTCCTGGACGACCTGTACGTCGACCCTGCGGCGCGCGGCGAGGACGTTGGCGAAGCGCTATTGCGCCATGTGGCCGCCGAAGGCCGCCGGCGCGGCTGGCCCAAGATCCGGTGGATCACCGCCGACGACAACTATCGCGCCCGCGCATTGTACGATCGCGTCGGTGCCAAGACCCTTTGGAACGTGTACGAGCTGATCCCATGAGCACCACCGATCCCAAGCCCTGCTGGCGTGTTGCCCTGGAAGCCGCCGTCGCCCGGGTCCCGCACCCGCCGTCGCGCCCCTTTGCCGAGATGATGCGCCACGGGACCATGAGCGCCGGCCTCTACATGCCGAGCCGGGTCGACGACCAGAGCCCGCATGACCAGGACGAGGTCTATTTCGTCATGCGCGGCTTCGGGGAGTTCGTGCGCGCCGACGAACGCATTTCGTTCGAGCCCGGCGACATGATCATGGTTCCCGCCGGCATGACCCACAGGTTCGAGAATTTCACCGACGACCTGACGGTGTGGGTCGTCTTCTGGGGGCGGGAAGGCGGAGAGGCAGGCGCGGCCGCCTAGCCCGGCGGGGCCGATGCGCGTCGCCCGGCCTTGCGGAACACCAGTGTCAGGTTGTTCGCCGGCATGGGGACGGCGGCCTCCAGCGGCAGGCCGGCGGCGGCGGCCAGGGCCGCGACCGCGTCCAGGTCGCGCACCCCCCAGGCCGGATCCTGGCTGCTGAGATAGGCGTCGAACGCCGCATTGCTGGGGGCGGTGTGGGCACCGCCGCAGGTGAAGGGGCCGTAGAGCACCAGCAGCCCTTGCGGCACCAGGCAGGATCGCGCACCCGCGACCAGCCCCTCGGCGACGGCCCAGGGGGCAATGTGGATCACGTTGATCGCGATCACCGCGGCGATGTCGCCGGCCGGCGGGCGGCCCGGCCCGCCAAGCCCCCAGTCCGCCCCGGAAGCGTCGAGGCGCACCGGCGACCGCAGGTTGCCGGCTCCACCACACCGGCGCCAGGCATCGATGCTGGCCAGGTGGCGCGGGTCGACATCCGTCGGCCACCATGTCAACCGCGGAAAGGCCCGGGCAAACGCCAGGGCATGCTGGCCGGTGCCGCTGCCGATCTCGATCGCATGCCCGCCACCGGCGTCGAGATGGCGGGCCAGCACCGCAGCGATGGGACCGTGGTTGCGGTGAAAGGCCGGCGCGTCCAGGCACGCGCCGTCCGGTTCCGCCGGGCCGGCGCTGCCGGGTTGCCGGTCCGGTCCCGGCATCTCAGTCTTGCGCCGCAACGGTCTGCATGGACCCACTCTACGGTGCCGGCGCAGGCAGCGCCAGGCACGCAGGCGGCACCGCGATGGCCGCCGCGGACGGGCAGCAGGCGGTGTCGCAGCAATCGGAAATAGATTGCTTGCCTATCTAAGCACATGTAACCTTTCGTGGTATGGACGAATATCGGCCTGACGGGCGTGTTGCGGGACTTGTTCAGAGGTGGACCGACCGATGAAGAGGTGGCGCAGGTGCAGACGGCCCTGATCATCGAGGACGAGGCGATGATCGCCTTGGCGCTCGCGATGAGCGTGCGGCAGGCCGGGCTGGACCTGATCGGCATTGCCGACAACGCGGAAACGGCGCTGGCGCTGGCTGAAGCGCGCTCACCGCACGTGGCCCTTGTCGACGTCAAGCTGAACGGCCCGATCGACGGCATGACCGTGGGGCGGGAACTCGCCCGGCGGTTCCATACGGCCATCATCTTCACCACCGTCTACCAGGATCGCGTGCTGAAGGAAGGCCGCGATGTCGCCTTCGGGCTGCTGACCAAGCCCTTCGCCAGCGACCAGGTGGTGCAGGAGCTTGCGCGCGCGTCCCAGCTACACGTGCAGGGCAGCACGCATTTCCCCGGCATGGCGACCGCCTGACCCAGGGACGGCTCCGGCGCCGTCAGCGCCAGGCCGCCATCCGGACAGTGGCCCGCGTTCCGTCATCCCCTTCGATCACCAGGGTCCCGCGCAGCTGGCCGACCAGCGCCTGCAGGATCTGGCTGCCGGACCATGTCTTCGACGATGCCTGCGGCGCGAAGCCGATACCGTCGTCGATCACCTCCAGCACGACGGCTTCCGGCCCGTCCGGCGCCATGCGCACGGCCACGGTGCCCGGCCGCCCGGCCGGAAAGGCATGCTTCAGCGCATTGGACACCAGTTCGTTGAGGATCAGCCCCAGCGGAATGGCCCGGTCGATGTCGATGGACAGGGGGCTGATGTCGGTGACGAGGGTGATCCCCCGCCCGGCCATGTCGAAGCCCTCGGCAAGGTATCGGCAGATGTCGCCGACGAAGCCGGAGGCATCGAAGGTCGCAAGGTCCGGGGACTCCAGGATGCGCTGGTGCACCAGCCCGATCGACGCGATGCGCCGCCGCACGTGCAGGAACCGCTCGGTCAGTGCCGCGTCCTTCACGCCTTCGGCCTCGATGGCCAGCATGGCGTCGATCAGCTGGAGGTTGTTCTTGACGCGGTGATTGACCTCACCCAGCAGCAGGTCGCGCTGGCGCACGGTATCCCGCAGTTCGCGGTTCAGGTGTTCCAGGTCTTCCAGGCGCGCGATCACGTCCTTTTCGATGTCCGCGCCGAAGGTCGTGTGTTCCGCCAGGCGGTCGATCATGGCGTCCATCCGCCGCAGGTGCGACCGCATCAGCCCGACCGAATCCGCAATCGTCGCGGGCACCTGTCCGAACGCCGATTCCAGGTCCCGCGCCAGCCAGTCGGGCAGCGCCAGCAGGGCGCGCAGGGGCACGCGCAGGTCATTCGACGGGGCATGGACGAAGCCGTCCAGGTCCGCGTTGGCCCGGCGCAGGTCCTGCGCCAGCTCCTCCAGCCGGCGGCGGGTGGCCTCCGCGCGGTCCACCGTTCGCGATTTCCGGACCGAATCCCGCACGCAGCGGTGCAGGTCCGTCCGCGTGATGGCGGATTTCGGCAGGTATCCCTGCGCGCCACCGCGGATCGCCTCGACCGCCGTCGCTTCCGAACCCTGGCCGGTGACGACGACCACCGGCATGGACGGATGCGACTTGCGAAACCGCGTCAGCAGCTGCAACCCGCTGATGCCCGGCAGCGAATAGTCCAGGACGATGCAATCGGGGGGGCTTTCGTCCACCGATTGCAGCGCTTCGGCCCCCGTCGCCGCGGTATCGACCCTGTATTGCGGCGAATTGACCGCCAGCAGCGTGCGCACGACCAGTTCCCGGTCTTCCGGTGAATCATCGACCACCAGGACGCGCAGGGTCCGGAAATCGTCCGCATCCGCGTCGTCGGACCCGGTGACGATGTCGAGGATGCGGTCGACGATCTCCTCGTTCGACAGGGTTGCCTTGCCCAGGTAGTCGGTCGCCCCGGACCGGAAGGCGGCGGCCGCCACCGTCTCGTCGCCATAGGCGGTGATCATCACGATCGGCGTTGCCGGCGACAGCTCGGCGATGCGGCTGATCGCCTCCATGCCCTGCGCATCGGGCAGGCGGTAGTCCAGCAGCACGCAATGGAACCGCCGGTCCAGGAGGGCCTGTTCGGCGTCCTTCAGCGTCGACGCCTCGACCAGGGTGACATCGGCGGCCGACGACCGGGCGAAGGTGCGGCGGATGGCTTCCCGGTCGTCGGGCGAATCGTCGACAAGCAGCAGGGTCAGCGGGCTCATGGGGCGCCGCGGCCCGGCCCGCCCGGAAGGATGGCGACTTCGAACCAGTAGTCCTTGATCCGCCCCACCGCCTCGACCAGCTTCTCGAACACGACCGGCTTCTGGATATAGGTGCTGGCCCCCAGCGCATAGCAGCGGTCGACGTCGCGCTCGTCCGTCGACGTGGTCAGGATCAGCACGGGGATCCGGCGCAGCGTCGCATCGGCCTTGACCTCCTCCAGCACGGCAAGGCCGTCGATGCCCGGCATGTTGAGGTCGAGCAGCACCATGCAGGGCAGATCGGCGACGGCCAGCCCGGCATACGCGCCGCGCCGGAACAGAAGGTCCATCGCCTCGCCGCCGCTGCGGACCCGGACCAGCGGGTTGGACACCTTGTTCCTGCGGAAGCTGCGCAGGGTCGCCTCGTAGTCGTCTTCATTGTCCTCGACCAGGAGGATGCTGGGCTGGTGCGCGTCCCTCGTCATGGGGCCGGTGCCTGGAGCGTGAAGTGGACGGTCGTTCCCGCCCCGGGCGCGGACTCGATCCAGATCCGGCCGCCGTGGCGCTCGACGATCCTCTGTGCGAAGGTCAGCCCCGACCCGGTGCCGCCGTCGCCGGGATCGCTGTCCAGCCGCTTGAAGATCTTGAACACGTCCCGGTGGAACCGCGGGTCGATGCCGATGCCGTTGTCGCGCACGAAGAACCGGTATCCGTCGGCTGCGTCGGCCGTGCAGCCGACCTGGATCAGCTTCCGGTCCGACCGGTTGTACTTCACGCCGTTGACGATCAGGTTCTGCAACAGCTCGCTCACGCGCCAGCGGTCGCAGCTGAGGGTCGGCAGCGGGGTCACGACCTCCAGCCGGGCGCCGTGGTCCTCAAGGTAGGGACCCAGCAGCTGGCGCAATTCGGCAATGACGCCCGCCAGATCGGTCTCGCCGAAGGCCAGGTCCTGGCGGCCCAGCCTGGCATAGGAGAGCAGGCTGTTGATCAGGCTTTCCATCCGCCCGCACAGCGCCTGCATCCGGACCAGCCTGCGCAGGCCCTCCTGCGGCAACTGGTCGCCGTGGTCTTCCATCAGGAACCTGGCCTGGTTGGCGACGCCGCGCAGCGGCTCCTTCAGGTCGTGCGACGCGATGTAGGCGAAGTCGTCCAGCTCGCGGTTCGATGCCTGCAGCTCCGCCAGAAGCCTCTCGCGCATGGCCTCCTGCGCGACACGGTCGCTGACGTCGCGCAGGACACCGGCGAACATGCGCTGGCCGGAAACCTGGGTTTCGCTGACGGCCAGTTCCATCGGAAAGGTGCTGCCGTCCTTGCGGCGCGCCACGACGGGGCGCGCGGCGCCGATGATCCGCCGCTGCCCGGTCGACCGGTAGCGTGCGATGTAGCCGTCATGCGCCCGCGCCGTCTGCTCCGGCATCAGCATCGAGACGTTGCGACCCAGGATCTCCACGGCCGGATAGCCGAACATCTGCTCCACGGCGCGATTGACATAGGCGACCGTCCCCTTGGCGTCGATGGTGATGAAGCCGTCGACCAGCGTGTCGGCAACGGCCTGCAACTGGGCCATGACGTCGGCCAGCGCCGTCTGGTGCGCGGCGGCGTGGCTGATGTCGCGGATCATGCCCAGGAAGACGCGGCGCCCCCCCAGCCGGGCCTCGCTGACCCCAAGTTCGATCTGGAATTCGCTGCCGTCCTTGCGGCGCGCCGGCAGCCGCCGCCCGCCGACGCCGATGATCCGGCCCAGGCCCGTGTCGAGGTAGCCGTGCAGGTAGCGGTCATGGCTTGAGCGGTGCGGCTCGGTCGCCAGGATGGCGACGCTGGCGCCCTCCACCTCGTCGCGCCGGTAGCCGAACATCCGCTCCGCCGCGCTGTTGAACAGCACGATACGGCCCTCGTCGTCCATCATGACGATGCCGTCGATGGCTGCGTCGAGAGCGCTCTCGAGCAGCGCACCATCCAGTGCGGCCTTCGCGAGCGAGCGCACGATCCCCCTGCCGCCGCGCGATAGGGCCGCACGGCATCATTCCACCGTACTGGAGTCCCCGGCGTGCGTCCATAAGGATTAGATTGCGAAGAATTCACCCGTCCCGGTGGCCACGCCGGCCGGCGGCCGGTCGCGAGTGGCTGTCTGGGCGCACATCTTCCGCGCGATTGACCCGCCGGATGGGAAGGCCCACGATTGCATGGGGAAGCTGCGGCTGATCGGCGCGCATGCCTGTTGCCCTGGCCTGCCCGTCCCCGCGGCCTTCGATCCCGCCCGTCGCTGGAGAGCCACGTTCATGGAGAAGGTCACACGGGAAGCCGTGTTGCGGTACCACTCGCAGGGCCGCAAGGGCAAGATCGAGGTCGTTCCCTCCAAGCCCAGCCTGACGCAGTACGACCTCAGCCTCGCCTATTCCCCCGGTGTGGCCATCCCGGTGCGCGAGATCGCGGAAACCCAGGAAGACGCCTACGAATACACGGCCAAGGGCAACCTGGTGGGGGTGATCAGCAACGGCACGGCGATCCTCGGGCTCGGCAATCTCGGACCCACGGCCAGCAAGCCGGTGATGGAAGGCAAGGGCCTGCTGTTCAAGCGCTTCGCCGATATCGACGTCTTCGATATCGAAATCGACGCCACCGAACCGGAAGAGGTGATCCGCGTCGTCAAGGCGCTGGCGCCGACCTTCGGCGGTATCAACCTGGAAGACATCAAGGCGCCGGAATGCTTCGAGATCGAGCAGCGGCTGCGCGCCCTTCTGGACATCCCGGTCTTCCACGACGACCAGCACGGCACGGCCATCATCGCCACCGCCGGCCTGTTGAACGCGCTGGAGATCACCGGCCGCCGCATCCACGAGATCAAGATCGTCTTCTGCGGCGCCGGTGCGGCCGGCATCGGCTGTGCGGAGCTGATGGTGCGCGCCGGCGCCCCCCGGGAGAACATCACCCTCTGCGACAAGGCCGGCGTCGTCTACAAGGGCCGCACAGAGGACATGAACCCCTATATGGAGCGCTTCGCGCAGGAGACGGAGGCGCGCACGCTGGGCGAGGTGATCGTCGGCGCGGACGTGTTCTTCGGCGTATCGGCGCCCAACGTGCTGACGCAGGACATGGTCCGGTCCATGGCCGAGCGGCCGATCATCTTCGCCATGGCCAACCCGGATCCGGAGATCAGCTACGAGGACGCCAAGGCGGCCCGGCCCGATGCCATCGTCGCCACCGGGCGCAGCGACTATCCCAACCAGGTCAACAACGTCCTGTGCTTCCCCTTCGTCTTCCGCGGCGCCCTGGACGTGCGCGCGCGCCAGATCACCGACGGGATGAAGCTGGCGGCAGCCCGCGCCCTGGCGGCGCTGGCCCATGCCGATGTGCCCGATTCCGTGCTGAAGGCCTACAACACCGAAAGCATGCTGTTCGGCCCCGACTACATCATTCCCAAGCCGGTGGACCCGCGCGTGCTGCTGTGGGTGGCCCCGGCGGTGGCGCAGGCGGCGATTTCCGAAGGGGTGGCGCGCCGGCCCCTGGACATGACCACCTATCGCGAGGAGCTGGAAAGCCGCCTGGGCAAGGACTGGGCGCTGATGCGCACCATCTTCAACAAGGCGCGCGTGTCGCCCAAGCGCATCGTCTTCGCCGAGGGCGAGGAAGCCCGCATCATCCGCGCGGCGGCGGAGATCGACGCCCAGGGCTTCGGCGAGCCGATCCTGATCGGGCGCGACAGCGTCATCAAGGCGACGATCGCCGAACTGGGGCTGGAATACGACCCCCGGGTCATCAACCCGCGCAATTCCGACCGGGCGGAAAGCTATGCCAAGGTGCTGTTCCGGCGCCGCCAGCGCAAGGGCATCACCCTGCCGGAGGCGCGCGAGATGGCACGGCGGCCGAACTATTTCGGCCTGCTGATGGTGCAGTGCGGCGATGCCGATGCCTTCATCTCCGGCCTGACCACCAACTATGTCGAAGCCCTGCGCCCGGCCTTCCAGGTGATCGGCATGCGTCCGGAGGTGCGGCGCGCGGCGGGCCTGTTCATCATGATCGTGCGCGACCGCGTCTTCTTCTTCGCCGACTGCGCGGTCAACATCCAGCCGACGTCGGAGGAGCTGGCCGACATCGCCGAGCTGTCGGCGGAGGTGGCGACCAATTTCGACATCCAGCCGCGCATCGCCATGCTGTCCTTCTCCAACTTCGGCAGCGTCGCCCATCCGGCGCCGCAGACGGTGGCGCGGGCCGTCGACATTCTGAAGAAGCGCCAGCCGCATTTGCAGGTGGACGGCGAGATGACCGCCGACGCCGCCGTGGTGCCGGAGCTGTTCGACCGCCTCTACTCCTTCAGCCGGGTGCGCGAGGCCAATGTCCTGATCTTCCCCGACCTCAACGCCGCCAACGCGTCCTACCAGTTGATGCAGCGCCTGGGCGGGGCGGAGGCGATCGGTCCGGTGCTGCTGGGCATGTCGCGCCCGGTGCATATCCTGCTGCCCAGCGACGACGTGCGCGACATCGTCAACATGTCGGCCATCGCCGTCGTCGATGCCCAGATGCGCGCCCTGGCGTGAGGCCTGCCCCAAGCTGGGCCGGTCGGCAACACGGACCATGACCTGCAATCTGGTGATCTTCGACTGCGACGGCGTGCTGGTGGACACGGAGGCCGCGGCCAACCGCCACCTGGTGGCCGAACTGACGCAAGTCGGCTACCCCGTCAGCCTTGAGGAATGCCGCCGGCGGTTCGTCGGCCGTGCGCTCTGGTCCATCCAGCAGGAGATCGAGGCCGAGGCGCAGATCCGCTTCCCGCCCGACTGGTCCGAAGCGGTCCGGACGGACCTGGAACGGGTATTCGACGTCGTCGGCGTCAACCCGGTCCCGGGGGCACAAGCCGCGGTCCGCGCGTTGCAGGACGCGGGGCTGCCCTGTTGCGTTGCGTCGTCGGGGCGCATGTCGAAGATGCGCAAGACGCTGGGACTGACCGGCCTGCTGCCCATGCTGCAGGATGTGCTGTTCAGTGCCGACATGGTCGCCAACGGCAAGCCCGCGCCGGACCTGTTCCTGTACGCGGCCGCAGCCATGGGCGTGCTGCCGCGCAACGCGGTCGTCGTCGAAGACAGCGTGCCGGGGGCCATTGCCGGTTCCGCCGCCGGCATGCGGGTCTTCGGGTATGTGGGCGATCCGGAGACCGATGCCGCCGGGCTCGACGCCCACGGCGCCCACCTGTTCGATGACATGACCGACCTGCCGCGGCTGATCGCGGACAACGCGGCCCTGCCCCCCGACTGACCCGGCTGGCCGCGAGCCCATCGGACCGATCGCCCCCGCCCCGGCCCCGACCAACGGAATATGCCCCGCTCTGTCTGACCTGCGGCGCCGATCCGGCGTGATCGGACCCTATGGCAGCGTGTAGTCCGGTTGCGGGCACCCATCGTTCACCCAGGCGTCCAGCGCGGCCTCCAGCGCCGGTCCCGGGGTGGTGTCGTCCGTCGGTTCGGGGGCTGCCTCGTCGAGGCGCTGCCAGTCCACCAGCCGGTGCCGCCAGCGCGGTGCCGTGGTCACACCCGCCGACACGGCGCGATCGATCTCCGCCCGGGCGGCGGCGTGGTCGCCCAGCCCGCAATGCGCCAGCAGTTCCAGGAAGGACAGGGTCCACTGATCGGGGACCCGCTGTTTCAGGGCGGCCACATCCTCCAGAACCTGATCGTAGCGGCCGAGCTGCAAACGCGCATGCGCCCGCAGGTTCAGCGCGTTGAGATCGCCCGGCACCGCAGCCAGGACACCATCGGCGGCCTCCACCGCGTCTTCATGGCGGTCCCGCTCCAGATAGCCTTCGCTGAGCACGGCCAGCACCACGGGATCTTGCGGATAGGCGGGACGCGCCGCCTCCAGCGCGGCAATCGCATCGTCGATGCGCGACGCCCGCCAGAGCGCGAAGCCCAGCAGGCGACGCGCCTCCATATCCTCCGGTGCCAGGCGAACGGCGTCTTCCAGGGCCGCCACCGCGGTCTGACGCAGGATATGCGCGCCGCCCACAAAGGGGTCGGCGCTGCGGTCGGAGAGCCAGGACCCGATCCGCACCAGCGCGCCGGCATCCGACGGCCGATTGGCCAGCGCGGTTTCCACGCCGTGAATGATCGTCTGCAGGCCCGGATACGGCGAATCGATGAACAGCTCGGTACGGGCCAGGTACAGGTCCGCGAGGTCGGGTCCGGTGAACTCGCCCGCCTCGATCGTCTCGGTGCAGGCGGCAAGGCGGGCGCGGCGGGGGGCCTCGTCCTCGCCCAGGCAGGTCAGGCGCATCGCCTGCCAGTCCGTGAAGTCGGGATCGGCGATCCAGTATCCGGCGCCCAGCACGATCCCCCCGACGACCGCCCCGGCGGTGCCCAGCACGTTCCGGCGGCGGGCCGCCACTTCCGCGGCCGTCGGACCGGACCTGGTGCGGCTGTCGAACCAGCTTGCCGCATCCTCGGGCAGCATCATCATCAACGTGCCGGCGAGGGCGGCGGCGTTGATGGCGACGGTGGCGCTCGCCAGCACCGGCGCGGCCACGAACATGGCGGAAACCCCGCCGACCATGTTCACGATCCCGAGGATGACGAAGACCAGCAGCACGCGGGGTGCCCATTTGCGTTGCGCGGCAGCGCAGACCACCAGGGCAAGATTGATCGCGTGCCCACCGAGGGCGAGCGCGATCCACGTCTCGTCGAACGCGTCGCGAAGGGTGGATACGACGATCACGCCGACGACGCTGAGGCCGACCCAGAGGGCGATGGCGATCCTGATCACGCCGGGCATGCGGGTTTCGGTCATGCGCGTCTCCGCATGGCGGAAGGGGATGCGGCGGGCGATGGGACCGGCCGGCAGGTACGCCGCGGGGAGCGGCGCCGAACGATCCCGTCTTCAGTGGACACGCGAAACGTGCACGCCAATCATGACGTTATCGTGGTCGACGTTCCCGGGCCGTCACGCACGGCCCATCAGCCGGTCGGTGCCGGACACCCCCTCATGGCGCAGCAGCCAGGCCTTGACGGCCAGCCCGCCGCCATAGCCGGTCAACGATCCATCACGGCCGATGATGCGGTGGCACGGCACGATGATCGACACCGGGTTGCGGCCATTGGCCAGGCCCACGGCCCGTACGGCCGTCGGCTGCCCGATGGCGGCTGCGATGTCGGAATAGCTGGCGGTGCGGCCGGCGGGGATGCGGCGCAGCTGTTGCCAGACCCGCAGTTGGAACGGCGTGCCGCGGGCGAGGACGGTCAATCCGTCCACCGCCGCAAGGTCGCCCGCGAAATAGGCGTCCAGAGCCGCGCGGACCTGCGCCGGGCCGCGGCGGCGAAGCTGGTCGCTGCCCGGGAACTGCCGTTGCAGGTACCGGTGCGCCACCGCCCGCCCCTCGCCGAATTCCAGCAGGCAGACGGCCCCGTCAAGCGTCGCCAG
Organism: Rhodospirillaceae bacterium; assembly: GCA_020638595.1. Classification (GTDB taxonomy): domain Bacteria; phylum Pseudomonadota; class Alphaproteobacteria; order DSM-16000; family Inquilinaceae; genus JACKIG01. The sequence goes on from JACKIG010000010.1 coordinate 91,824, forward strand.
CAGCAGGTCGCCGATCGGCGAGGCCACGGTTTCGATCGACAGGGGCGGCAGGGAAGACGGCATGACGGGGCTCGCTGTCGCTCAGGCTGTGCCAGAGATGGATGGCGGCATAGGCGCGCCACGGCCGCCAGGCTTCGGCCGCGTCGTCCAGTCCGCGGGCGGTTTCCGCGATTCCCAGCCGGCGGGCGGCCTTCAGCAGCGCGGCATCGGCGGACGGGAAGGCGTCGGGATGGCGCAGCGCCCGCATGGCGATGTAGCCCGCCGTCCACGCGCCGATGCCCGGCAGCGCCCGCAGCCGCCGCATCGCCTCGTCGGGGTCGTCGGCGGGATCCAGGCACAGGTCGCCCGACGCCGCGGCCGCCGCCAGGCCGCGCACGGTCGCGGCCCGGGCGCGCGTCAGGCCGATCGCCGTCAGGTCGGCTTCGGCCAGGCGCCCGGCCTCGGGGAACAGCCGCCAGGCCCCCTGGCCATCCGCCCCCGGCAGCGGGTCGCCATGGGTTGCGACCAGCCGCCCCAGCAGGGTGCGCGCGCCGGCGACCGTGACCTGCTGGCCCAGCACGGCCCGAACGGCCAGCTCGAAGGCGTCCCAGGCCCCGGGCACGCGCAGGCCCGGCGCACGCGCGACCAGGGGGGCCAGCCGGCGATCGGTGGCCAGATGCGCCGTGATCCCGGCGGTGTCGGCGTCGATGTCGAACAGGCTGCGGATGCCAGCCACCGCGGCCAGCAGCGGCGCGGCACCGTCCAGGTGCAGGCGGGCGGTCAGCGCCCCGCCCGGCCCCGGCGAGACGTCGAGAACGCCACAGGCCGGCCCGAGCCGGATCGACCGCCGGTAGCCCTGGGTGCATGTCTCCAGCCCCGGGATGGCGCGGGCCGACAGGAACCCGGCCAGCGCCGGCCAGTCGAAGGGGGGACGGCAGCCGAGCCTGAGTTCGACCGGGGCCACGCCGCCGGTCCGGCGGCCATGGTCGCGGCGCAGGCTGCCCGGCGGCGCGCCATAGACCTGGCGCACCTGGTCGTTGAAGCGCCGCACGCTGCCGAAGCCGGCGGCCAGCGCGACATCGGCCATGGGCAGGTCCGTACGCTCCAGCAGCTGCTTGGCCAGATGCAGGCGCTGTGTCCGGGCGACGGCGGCGGGCGACGCCCCCAGATGCGTGTCGAACAGCCGCCGCAGGTGGCGCTCGCCCACGCCCAGCCGGATGGCCAGCGCCCCCACCGTCGCGTCATCCAGCGCGCCGTCGGCGATCAGCCGCAATGCCCGGCGCACCGTCGCCTCGGTCCCCGACCAGGCGGGCGAGGCGGGCGCCGTTTCCGGGCGGCAGCGCTTGCAGGGACGAAATCCGGCCGACTGCGCCGCGGCGGCGCTGGCGAAGAAGCGGCAATTGCCGCGCTTCGGCGTGGGCGCCGGACAGATCGATCGGCAATAGACCCCGGTCGTCCGAACGCCGACGAAGAAGCGCCCGTCGAAACGCGGATCGCGTGCCAGCATCGCCTGATACAGGCGGTCTGCATCCCTCTCGACCATGGGCGGGAGGATACGTCGCCCCCCGTCCGGCCGTCTCGCCGGAATCGGACTCCGATGGCGGGGTGCAGCGCCCCCCGGCCGGTAGCATCCTGATCGCATTGCGGAATTATCGCCCAGTCGCATGGTGGGGCGAATCGGTCTATTCCCAAACGCCTCCGGTTCAGCATAGCATTGGGCTTCCGGCCTTGGCGGCCGTGCTGGAACCGGCATGCACGCAGGCGCTGCCCAGCTGCGGGCGGTTGTTTTATGACGGGGGAACGTTGATATGACCGTCCAGAAGATGCTCAGCGCGAAGGGGGCGCGGGTGGTGACCGCCAAACCCTTGACCACGCTGATGGAGATCGCGGAACTGCTGCGGACCGAGCGCATCGGCGTGGTGGTGATCAGCGCCGACGGCGAAGCCGTGAACGGCATCCTGTCGGAGCGCGATATCATCCGCGCCATCGCCGACAAGGGCGCATCCGCGCTTGAGCTGACGGCCGACCAGGTGATGACGCGCGAGGTCGTGACCTGCGATCGCGGCGACAGCGTCGGGACCGTCATGGGCCGGATGAATACCGGCCATTTCCGCCATTTGCCCGTCATCGAAGACGGCAAGCTGTGCGGCATGATCAGCAGCACCGACGTCATGGGCTTCCGCCTGGAAGAGGTGGAGAACGAGGCCGAGCACCTGCGCAGCTACATCTCGCAATAGCAGGGTCGCCTGCGGGCAGTCGGTGCCCCGTCACCGAAGGATGTCGGATATGCGTATCGTCCCGATGGCCTGGCTGGCGGCGTGGCTGGTTGCGCCTCACATGGCACAGGCCCAGACCTGCGACATCGCCACGGAGGTGCAGGAAATCGCGCCCATCTTCCAGGCGAAGGTGCAGTCGCTGTCGGCCGACCCGACGGCGGAGAACATGGCGCTGATCACCGCCCTGTCGGAGATGTTCACTGAGGCCGGGACGCTGGTGGCGACCGACCCGGCGGCGGCCTGCGACCGCTATGCCAAGCTGCGCCGCATGCTGGAGATGTAGCCGCGGACCGGGTCAACCCAGGCCCGGGCAATAGGCGGCGGCCAGGATCGGACCCTGGCCGTCCGTCTGGACCAGCACCGCGCAGCGGTCGGCGCGGCCGGACGGCATCGGTGCGGTCAGTCGCGCCGGCCCGCCCGCCCAGTCGCCCAGCCGGTCGATCCCGATGACGACGTTGTGGTTCTCCAGCCTGCGTCCGTGATTCTCGCCGCCGCCCACATCGGTGGCCTCACGGGTGATCAGGCGGACCAGCCAGACCGATGCCGGCCCAACTGCCGCGCCGTCGACGGCAATCTGCAGCAGTCGGCCTTCGCCGCGCGTCACCGTCACGGACGCCGCGGCGCCATCGCGTCCGGCGGCATCAGCGATCGCGGCTTCGACGCGGCCCGTGCGCGTCCCCACGGCCTCCGCCCGCCCGCCGATCACCATCTGCGGTGTGTAGACCTGGGCCAGCCCGCGGATCTGCCGGTTGTAGATGCGCTGCCGCTCGGTGAAGGCGGGGTCGGAGAAGACGTCCCGCCAGCGCCCGGCGAAGCCGTAGACCAGGTCGTCCCAATAGTCGACATGCCATTCCAGCGCGACCAGGTCGGGCCTGTCCGCCAGTTCGCCCAGATAGGCTTCGGCCGGCGGGCATGACGAACAGCTCTGCGACGTGAACAGCTCCACCACCGTGGGCTGGGCCGCCGCCGGGGCGCCCAGCGCGGACAGCACCGCAACGATCACCGGCAGGCGCATGGACCGCGGCTCCTCTGGCTGGTGTTCCTGACCGACTAGAGTGGCCGATTGCGCTGCGATAGCCAGTGGGGCTCACGCAGTCGTTGCCAAGAGTGAAGCCGGGCCGGCGTGTCCGGCGCCGGCCCGGCCCTGGTACGGGCGGGAAATCTCAGGCCGCCCGGTCGCGCTGCCGCCCCATCGCGGCGGTTGTCTGCACCCCAAGTTCATCCAGAAGCGCGATCACGCCATGCGAGGCCTGGGCCAGCGGCTCCAGCGCGACCGATGCCTCGTCAACATGGCCCTGGCGCAAGAGCGCCAGCACGTGCTTGCCGGCGTCGTGCACGCGCCGGTGCGGCTCCGCCAGCCGGGCATAGGCGGGCTGGGCGCGCACCAGGGCGTCGGCCTGGTCGTACCACTTGCCGAGGCGGCAGGCGTGGTGGTCGGGGACGCCGTCCGCGGTCAGGTCGTTGTGGCCCAGCACGGCGTCGACGATCCGCTTGCGGAACATGACGTGGTCGTACTTGGCGATCTCGATCACCGCCAGGGGCCCCAGCTCCGTGAACTCGTCGAAGCGGCTGGTCATGCACTCGGTCAGGGCGTAGATCGCCTCGATGACGTTGCCGGCCTCTTCGGTGTTGCGGGTGGCGATGTCCGCCACCGTGGACGCCGAGCGCGCCAGCTCCGTCGTCGCGCTCGACTGTTCGGTCAGGATGGAGGCGATCGTCACCATCTTGCCGGCAACGGCGTTGACCGACGTCGCGATCGACCCCAGCTCCGACCCGACGCCGGCGACGACCTCCCGCCCGGTCTCCACGGTATGGGTGCTCTCGTCCATGGCGTCGACGATGGTGGCGATGCGGCCCTGGACATTGCCGATGCGGCTGCGGATGTCGTCGGTTGCCTTGGCCGTCTGGTTGGCCAGGGCCTTGACCTCCGCCGCCACCACGGCGAAGCCCTTGCCCGCCTCGCCGGCGCGGGCGGCTTCGATCGTCGCGTTCAGCGCCAGCAGGTTGGTCTGGCTGGCGATCTCCTCGATCTGCTTGATGATCTCCCCGATTTCCGCGGACGCGTCGCCCAGTTGCGTGACCGCCGACTTCGCCGTCGACACGGTGCTGGTGATGCTGTCCATGGAGCGGCTGGCCTCTTCGGCCTTCTCGACGCCGTGCTGGGCCGCTTCCTCGCTGGTACGCGCGTCGAGGGAGGCCTGGTCGCCGTTGGTCGAGATCTCGGAGATCGCCGCGCTCAGCTCCTCCACGGCGGAGGCCATGGTCTGAACCTCGCGGTCGGTGTCCAGCAGGCTCTGGCGCATCTGCGCCATCCGGATCGCCGCCTCGTTGCCTTCCACGGAAACCTTCACGAAATCCCGCAGCATGCGCATCTGCATGGTGCGCCGGTCGTCCTCGCGGGCAAGGGTCAGGGCATCCTGTTCGGCATGCAGGCTCGCGACGCGCAGGGCGTTCTCGCGGAACACCTCCAGCGCGCTTGCCATCTCGCCGATCTCCCCGCCCGTGGCGATGCCCGTGGTCGCGGTCGTGTCACCGTCGGCCAGGCGCAGCATGGCCCGGGTGATGGCCTTGACCGGCCTGGAAATGCTGCGGCCGATGACCAGCGACAGCGCCCCGACGACCAAGAGAACCACCAGGACAAGGCCGCCGAAGGTCAGCACATGCGCCCACAGATGGGCGCCGACCTCGTCCATGTAGATGCCGGTGCCGATGGTCCAGTCCCAGGGGGCGAACAGCGCGGCGTAGGAAAGCTTGTCGATGGGCTGCCCGTCCGCCACCTTGGGCCACTGATAGGCTACGAAGCCGCCGCCGTCATGGGCGGCCGCGATCAGGTCGCGGACGAACCGGACACCGTCCCCATCCTGCAGGTCCAGAAGGTTGCGGCCCTCCAACGCCGGCTGGACCGCATGCATCAGCGTCACCGCGTTGCTGTCGAAGATGAAGACATAGCCGTCCTCGCCGTAGCGCATGCCGCGAAGCGCATCCATCGCGGCCGCCTGGGCTTCCGCATCCGTCATCTCGCCGTCGACGACCCGCTGATGGAACCGGTCCACCAGGCCGGTGGCTGCCTCCACCAGGCTTTGTATACGCTCGTGCCGATCATCCATCAGCGTGGCACGCAGCTCCACGATCGCCACCGCAGCAATGATCGTGAAACCGAGAAAAGACAGCGCGACTATTGCCATCAAGCGTAGGCTGACCGGAGCCCTTCGCAACATCGATCCTATCCTTCGTCAACTAGAACAACAGACCCCATCCGGACGGGCGCGATAACCCAATACGCCGCAAGGCATTAAGCTGCCGTAAATAGTCTGAATAATACAGATTAATGCATATTAAGTCTGTTTCCTGGTGTGGGTTTTCATCAGTCGACGCGGGGATCTTCCAGCAGGGGCAGCCCGGCCGGTCCGGTCTGTTGGCGGGGCCGTCGATGCCGATGCGCCCCCATCGGGCTGGGGGCTGCGGTGTCGGGGGGCTGCTTTGCATACCGTGACCGGCATCCGTGCCGATGCGGCCGCCGGGCTTATGGCATGCCGCAAGCAACCGGGGCCGGCCAACGCGGGTGTTGGCCGGCCCCGATCGTCCCAACGCGATCCGGTGTCGGTGGGGGCGGCGTGCCCGCCCCGGGGTCGAGCGCCCGCGATCAGGCGGCCCGCACCTCCTTGATGAAGCTGCCGACCGACGTCGACAGGCTCTCCGACTGGCGGGACAGCTCGCGCATCGCACCCAGCAGCTCGCCGGCGGCCTGGCCGGCCTGGTCCGCCGCCTGTGTCACCTGGGCGATGGAGCCGGCCATCTGCTGCGTACCGCCGGATGCTTCCTGGGCATTGCGGCTGATCTCCTGCGTTGCCGCATCCTGTTCCTCGATGGCGGCCGCGACGGCGGCGGAGATCTCCTTCATCGCCAGGATCTTCTCGTTGATGACGCGGATCGCCTCGACCGTGCTGCCCGTCTGGTCCTGGATCGCCCGGATCTGGCCGGCGATCTGCTCGGTCGCCTTGCCGGTCTGGGTGGCCAGCGACTTCACCTCGCTGGCGACGACGGCGAAGCCCTTGCCCGCATCGCCGGCCCGTGCGGCCTCGATCGTGGCGTTCAGGGCCAGCAGGTTGGTCTGCTCGGCGATGTTGGTGATCAGGCTGATGACCTCGCCGATGCTGCGGGCATGGTCGGCCAGTCCCTGCACCTGTCGGTCGCTGGTCTCCGCCGCCGTGGCCACCTGCAGGGCCATGTCGGCCTGGCGCTGGACCTGCTGGCTGATCTCGGCGATGGATGCGCTGAGCTCGGCGGCCGCCGACGCGACGGTCTCGACATTGGCCGACGTCTCCTCCGCGGCCGCTGCCACGGCAGTCGCCTGGTTGCGCGTCTGCTCGGCCATCGCCGACATGGACTGCCCGGTCGACTGCACCTGTGCGGCCGACGCGGTGACGCCTTCCACGACATTGCCGACCTGGGCCTGGAAGCCATCGGCCAACCGGTGCATGGAGGCGCGCTTTTCGTCCGCCGCCTTCGCTTCGGCCGCCTGCTGGTCGGCCTGCATCTGGGCGACGCGGATGGCGTTGTCCTTGAACACCTGGACGGCGGCGGCCATCCGGCCGATCTCGTCCTTCTGGTCGCGGGCCGGGATGTCGACGGACGTGTCGCCGTCCGCCAGCGCCCCCATGGCTGCCGTCATCCGCGTGACCGGACGCGAGATGCCGCGGCCGATGACGAAGGCGGCGAACGCGCCGATGGCCAGGGCGATCGCGGCAACGATCAGCATGGTGGTGACGGCTTCCTGCATGGCGGCCGTGGCGCGCGGCCCCAGCTCGTCCTGCAGCGCCTTGATGTCGCGCGTGAGGTCATCGACGGTCGTCGCGATGCTCGGGCCGATAGTGTCCAGCTGGTCGGCGATGACCCCGTCGCGCCGCGTCATCACGTCCTGCAATTCGGCGGCGGCGCTGCGGTAGTTGCCCGCGAGGTCTTCCGCCTCCCCGGCGAGGCGCCGCCGCTCCGGATCTTCCAGCCGGGCCAGAAGGTCCTGCATCGCGGTATCGAGGGCATCGAATTCCTGCGTCACCCGCTGGTACGACGCGTCGTCATGGTCATTCACGAAGCGCATCACATAAAGGCGCCCCAGCAGCAGGTTGCGCAGGACGTGGCCGGCATAGACGGCCGCTTCGGCGTCTGCATCCTGGTTGGCGCTATCCATGATCTGCGTCAGGCGCTGTTCGATCTGCGGGCCGATCTGGTTCAGCTGGTCGGTGATGATGGCACGCTCGCGATCCTGCAAGCCCACGACCACTTCGAACTGATCCGAATAGGCGGCGATGTCAGTCGCCACCGACCGCAGGATGCCGAGCAGCCGCTCGTCGCCGCCGAGGGCGATCGCCTGCTGCACCAGCTCGCCCGTCTGCCGCGCACCGGAGCGCACCAGGTCGGCATCCGCCGCACTGCCCGTGCTGATGAAGCTTTTCGCATAGAGGCGCGTGTCCAGCATGGACGACTCCACCAGCCCGGCCGTGACCGTCATCCGGGCCTGATGGCGATACGTCGCGAAATCCTGGCGGGCGCTTCCCAGCGAGAAATATCCGACGGCGCTGATGGCGACGAGCAGGCCGAGCACCAGCCCGAACCCGACCCAGATTCGCGCACTGATTCGCAGATTACGCAGAAGTGGCATTGAAACAGCTCCACAATGTGAAAGGTGGCAGCGCGAGACGGAGCACAGTGCTGGCCGCCGGACTTTCTGCCATCAACAATTAAAGATCGATAAATCTCCGACAGATTTCGGCAGTCGTATTGAAAAATGAAGGTTGATTAGATATGAACAATCATTTCTATTACAAATAGGTTACGACATTGCCTTCTACGACGCATCTACCGTCATGTGTCCTGGATTTCCGGCGGTGACGCGGCCGGCCGGGCGCGAGGCGGACAGACCATGACGCGCACCTGAAGGCGCAAATCGCCGCGGCGCTGCGTCCGATTTCGCCGCGATTGCCACACGTGCAGGTTCGTCCACCCCGCTGCCGCCGGGCTTTGGCCCCGCTATTGCGGATCCGCAGCGGGCGCCGGCTCCAACGCCGGCCAGTTGGCGTCGGCGCGGGAAATCGTGCCGGGAACGTCCTGCAGGAACAGCTCCTGCGCCCGTGGAGAGACGTTGACGTAGAGATGGCCGTCGACGACGCGCCATTGCAGCGGATCGCCCGGCACCTTGTAGTCCTGGGCGGCGCCGAAGGCGCAGTGGCCGTCATAGACCGGAGCATAGGCCTGCGGGTCGGCGGCGAACTGGTCGCGGTGTTCGGCACTGGCGAACAGCCAGGTGGCGCCGTTGTAGTCGTAGCTGTACGCCTCGCTGCCTTCCACCGGACCGCCGTCGGTGAAATACGCCACGGCGTCGTAGCCGCTGAGGGCATAGCCGTTGGCGCCGACATATTGCTCGCCGGCGAACGCCGCCGGCAGTCCATACAGCGTGGCGGTGCCGGCGATCAGCACGGCTCCAAGAGACTTGCGCAACATCGTCCGATCCCTCCTTCGCCCCCGTCATTCGAGGCCTTCGGGAACGGACGATAGAAGCCTGCCGGGATCACACGCCAATAAGCCTTTCGTGAGCGGCGGCCGGCCGGGCCGCCTGGGCCATCGGCTGCGGCTGCGCCAGCGTCACCAGTTCCGCCGGGGGGCGCATCTCCTCCGGCGTCAGGAACAGGCCCAGGCGGCGGGTCCACAGGCCCGGCCCGGCCCGGCTGGTGACGACCGCCAGCGGCGCCCCCAGCACCAGTCCCGCCAGCACCGGCGCCAGCCACCACAGGGTGTCGGGGACCGTCGGCAACAGCACCGCCAGCAGCACGCCGGCCAGCAGCAGGTGAAGGGTATGGCGCTGCAACGCCTCGCCGAAGCGCACGGCCCTGCCGCCACGCTGCTGGGCGTCCCACCCCACGCGCCGGCCCAACAGCGTGGCGAGCACGAAATTGGTGTGGAACATCATCATCACCGGCGCCAGCAGCACCGATGCCAGGAATTCCAGCGCCGCACTGGCGACCAGCCGGCCGGCGCCGCCATAGCCCGCGCGCAGCTGCGGCCTGACCAGCGCCAGCACCAGGCCGAACAGCTTGGGGGCCACGACCATGGTGATGGTCATCCCGAACAGCGACATGGCCTCGCCGGTCTTGATGATCGGCCAGACCGGAAACAGCGTGTAGCCGTCGCCGAAATAGTCGAAGCCGACGACCGCCTCGTTCACTGCGTCGGCAATCCCGCACAGCATGAACAGCAGCCACAGGGGGGCGGTGACATAGGCCATCACGCCCATCAGCAGGTGCAGCCGGCTCAAGGGATGCAGCCCGCGCTCGCCGAGCAGGCGCAGATGCTGAAGGTTGCCGCGGCACCAGCGCTGGTCGCGGCGCAGATAGTCCAGCAGGTTGGCGGGCATCTCTTCGAAGCTGCCGCGATCGTCGGGCAGGGTCCACACCTCGTAGCCGGCACGCCGCATGAAGGCGGCTTCGACGAAATCGTGGCTCAGGATGTCGCCGCTCAAGGGCCCGCGGCCCGACAGCGTCGGCAGCTGGCAATGGCGAGCGAACGGCTCCAGCCGCAGGATGGCGTTGTGGCCGAAGAAGTTGCCCTCGCCGCGCTGCCAGAAGGCGAAGCCGGTGGCCACGGGCAGCGCGCCCACCCGGGAGCCGAACTGCAACAGGCGCCCAAACAGGCTGTCCTGCCGGCAGATCACCGGCAGCGTCTGGATGATGCCGGCCCGCGGGTTGGCCTCCATCATCCGCGCCAGGCGCACCAGCGTGTCGCCGGCCATGATGCTGTCGGCGTCCAGCACGATCATGAACTGGTAGTCGTGCGCCCAGCGGCGGCAGAAATCGGCGATATTGCCTGCCTTGCGGCCAGTATTCTCCTGGCGCAGGCGGTAGTGCAGCCGGTCCGGCTCGGGGCATGTCGCCCGCCAGCGGCGGAACGCCATCTCCTCCTCCGCCGCGATCCTGGGGTCGCGCGTATCGCTGAGGACGAAGACGTCGAACGCCGCCGCCTGGCCCGTTCGCAAGAGCGAGCCGTAGGTGGCGTCCAGCCCGGCGAAGACGCGGGCCGGGTCCTCGTTGTAGATGGGCATGACGATGGCGGTACGGCAGCTGAGGTCCGACGGTCCGTCGCCCTGGCTCGCCAGCTCCGCCACGGCGTGCAGCGGATCGCGGGCGACCAGCTGGATGACGAAGCCGATCACCGCGCTCCAGAACGACAGCGTGATCCAGCCGAACGTCAGGCCGAACAGCACCAGCAGCACCAGCTCCATGCCGGCCATGCCGTTGGCGCCGAGGATGTCGGCCATGCCCGCCACGCCGGCCAGCGTGGTGGCGCCGACCAGGCCAAAATACAGAAGACGCCGCGGCCAGGCCTGCGGCGTCATCGGGGGGGACACCCTTGCGTTGTCCATGTGGTGCTCAAGCTCTCCGCACGCGCAGTACCGACGGCGCACTAACTCAACCCGTCCATAGATAGTTCCACGTCTCCGTCAATGCATGTCCTCGCAGTCGCAAAAAACACCGCAGCTCCGATGGGTTTCGGCCCTCCGGCACGAAATCGAAGAACGCCCGCCAGCCGTCCGTGTCGACATTTTTTTGTGCAACTGCGGTATCGATTCGCCCGCTGGAGGCTGAGACCACCGCTTCGATCGGCTGGTCGGCGGCCAGGTAGGGCAGGTCCCCATGCGCGAATTCGATGACGAACAGGCGGGCGCCGTTCGGCGTGTCCTCGGTCGCGCCCGGCCGATGGGCCGTGCCGATGCGAGTATCGACCGCCTGGCCGCCCGGCGGAACGCCGACCACGTGGCCGAAAGCCTGGAGCAGGTAGGACACGCTGATCGACTGGCCCGGCTCGGTCGGGGTGTCGCTGACCCAATAGCAGACGATGTTGTCGTGGATTTCCGAATCGCTGGGGATCTCCACCAGCTCGATCCGCCCTGACCCCCAATCCCCGCGGGGCTGGATCCAGATGCTGGGGCGGCGATGGTACTCCGCCTCCAGGTCGTGATAGCTGGCATAGGCGCGGTCGCGCTGCAACAGGCCGAAGCCTGCGGGATTGGTGGCATAGAACGAATTGACGTTCAGGTTCTGGCGGTTGACCAGCGGCCGCCACAACCATTCGCCGGACGCGAAATTGACCAGCAGCCCGTCGCTGTCATGGACCTCGGGCCGGAAGTCGTCGAAGGTGTGGGGGCCGTTCTCGCCGAACAGGAACATGCTGGTGATCGGCGCGATCCCCAGCTTGTCCACCGCCTCGCGCATGAAGATCGTCGCATCCACGGCCACCTGGGTCGAGGTACGTGGCTCCACCAAGAAGCGATAGGCGCCCGTGGCGCTCGGACTGTTCAAAAGGGCGTGAATGACCAGGGCAGTGGCATCGGGCGCCGGCTCCTCGATCCAGAACGCCTGGAAGACGGGGAACTCCTCCCCGCCCGGCAGGGCGGTATCGATGGCCAGGCCGCGGGCGGACTTGCCGTACACCTGGCCACGGCCGATGACGCGGAAATAGCTGGCCCCCAGGAAGACGGCGAATTCGTCCAGCTTCTCGACGCCGTTCAGCGGGTATTGCACGCGGAAACCGGCGAATCCCAGCTCCGCGGCGTTCTCCGGCTGCTCCACCTCCACGCCGTAGTCGTACAGCTCCGGCGAGAACATCAGCCGCTCTGCCTGCCCGTCACGCACGATATGGATCGCCACCGCCCGGTCGTACTGGAAGCCGAGGTGGAAGAATTCCAGCGCGAACAGCCGCTCGTCGCGCCACAGGGCGGCCTCGGCCCGATAGCGGATGCTGCGATAGCCGTCATAGGTCAGGTCGCGCCAGGCATCCGGGGCGACCGGCCGGTCGTCGGCGAAGGGTTCGCCGGCCAGCCGCCGCGCCTCTTCCACCAGCCACTCGCGGCTGAAGGCGGCCGGATCGCCGCCGGAGACCGGCTGTGCGGCCGCCGGGCGCGTCAGGGCCGGAAGCGCCGATGGCAGGAGGGCGGCGGTGATGCCTGCATGCAAGAGAACGCGTCGTTGCACCATGCTGTCGTTCCGTGCGGTTGCGGACTGTCCTGCGGACCGGATGCTGCCGTCCGGCCGGCGATGGGATTATGAACACTCTGCGTCGGTATTGCGGCAACCGCTCCGGGAATCTTGAGGATGTCCCAACATTCCGTGAGCGACCCCCGGGGCGATCCACGCTATATCACTGCCCGGCGGCGACAAGGCTGGGGGGATGGCGGACTTGAACGGAACGACGAATGACGCCGGGGGTGCTGCCGGCCCCCTGGCCGGTTTGCGTGTGCTGGACCTGAGCCGGATCCTGGCCGGCCCGACCTGTACCCAGTTGCTGGGCGATCTCGGCGCCGACGTGATCAAGGTGGAACGGCCGGGCGCGGGCGACGATACGCGCAAATGGGGGCCGCCCTATGTGCGCGATGCCGAAGGGCGCGAGACGACGGAAAGCGCCTATTACCTGTGCTGCAACCGCAACAAGCGCTCCGTCACCATCGATTTCACCCGGCCCGAGGGGGCGGCACTGGTGCGCCGGCTGGCCGCCGGGGCGGACGTGCTGATCGAGAACTTCAAGGTGGGCGGGCTGGCGAAATACGGCCTGGCCTATGCGGACCTGCGCGACGAGTTCCCGCGCCTGGTCTATTGCTCCATCAGCGGCTTCGGCCAGGGCGGACCCTATGCCAACCGCCCGGGCTACGACTTCATGATCCAGGGCATGGGCGGGATCATGAGCATGACGGGCGAGCCGGAGGGCGAGCCGATGAAGGTGGCCGTCGGCATCGCCGACGTCATGTGCGGCATGTACGCGTCCACCGCCATCCTGGCGGCGCTGCGCCACCGCGATGCCACCGGCGAGGGCCAGTACATCGACCTGGCGCTGCTGGACAGCCAGATCGCCTGGCTGATCAACGGCGGCCTCTACTACCTGACGTCGGGGGAGCCGCCACCGCGCTTCGGCAATGCCCACCCCAATATCGTGCCCTATCAGGTGGTGCCCTCCAGCGACGGCTATTTCATCCTGGCCGTCGGCAACGACCGGCAGTTCCGCAGCTTCTGCGAAAGCGGCGGCCGGCCGGAACTGGCGGACGATCCCCTGTTCCTGCGCAACGCCGACCGCGTGCGCAACCGCGCCGCCCTGGTGCCGCTGGTGGAGGAGATGACGCGCCGGCACACGACGGCCTTCTGGATCGAGGAGCTGGAGCGGCGCAACGTCCCCTGCGGCCCGGTCAACGACCTGCGCCAGGTGTTCGACGACCCGCAGGTCAAGCACCGCAACATGCGCATCACCCTGCCGCACCCCCTGGCCGGGTCGGGCGAGGTCGCGCTGATCGGCAGCCCGGTGAAGATGTCCGCGACGCCCGTCAGCTATCGCCAGGCACCGCCGGTGCTGGGGGAACACACGGACGCCGTGCTGGAGGAACTGCTGGGCCTGGATGCCACGGAACGCGGGCGCCTGCGGTCGCAGCAGGTGATCTGAGGGGGCAGGCGACCATGGCGACGGCAGCGGGGATCATTGCGGCGCGGCTGGCGGCGGCCGGATGCCGCCTTGCCTTCGGCATTCCCGGCGGCGAGGTGCTGACCCTGTTGGATGCGCTGGACGCGGCGGGCATCCGCTTCGTCCTGGCCAAGCACGAGAACGCGGCCGGCTTCATGGCCGAAGGCGCCTGGCACCATACCGGCGCCCCGGGCATTCTGGTGGCCACGCTGGGCCCGGGCATCGCCAATGCCGTCAACGTGATCGCCAACGCCCATCAGGACCGGGTGCCGCTGATCGTGCTCAGCGGCTGCGTCGACGCGGCGGAGCGGGCGACCTACACCCACCAGGTCTTCGACCACCAGGCGCTGCTGCGCCCCATCGTCAAGGCCAGCTTCATGGCCGTCGACGGCGCCGTCGGCACGCTGGCGGACAAGGCGCTGGCCGCAGCCATGGAAGGCCAGCCGGGGCCGGTGCATATCGACCTTCCGGTCGGGCTGGCGGGGATGGAGCAGGCCGAGGCGGCCCCGGCAACGGCGATGCGCCGTGCCCCGGCGGGTCCGGCACCGTCGGCGGAACTGGACGAGGCGCGGGACTGGCTGTCGCAGGCCCGGCGGCCGCTGGTGATCGCCGGCGTCGACGTGCTGACCCAGCGCGCCGAAGCGGCGGTGGAGAGCTTCGCCCGCACGCGGGGCGCGCCCGTCATCACCACCTACAAGGCCAAGGGGGTGATCGAGGAAGACGATCCCTTGTGCCTGGGCGGTGCCGGCCTGTCCCCCAGGGCCGATGCGATCCTGCTGCCGCTGGTCCGCCAGGCCGACCTGGTCGTGCTGGCCGGCTATGACCCCATCGAGATGCGCACCGGCTGGCGCGAGCCGTTCGCCCCGGGCCAGCGCGTCGTCGAGTTTTCCGCCGTCCCCAACACCCATCACATGCATCGCGCCCCGATCGGCTTCATCGGCGATGTCGCCGCCGGGCTGGAGGCGCTGGGCCGGGACCTGCCGGCACAGCCGGCCTGGGCGGACGGGGCGCCGGCGCGCGCGCGGGCGGCCCTGCGCCAGGCCTTCGCGCCCGAGCCCGAATGGGGTCCCGGCGTCGTCTTCGCCACCGCGCGGCGCGTGCTGCCGCGCGAGACGGTGGTCGCCACCGACAGCGGCGCCCACCGCATCCTCTTGAGCCAGATGTGGGACTGCTACGCCCCGCGCACGCTGCTGCAATCGACGGCACTGTGCACCATGGGGTGCGCCCTGCCGCTGGCCGCGGGCTCGGCCCTGGCCGACGACAGGCCGGACCCGGCGCCGCGGGCGGTGATCGTCGGCGACGGGTGCCTGGAGATGGTGCTGGGCGAGCTGGCGACGGTCCGGGACCTCGGCCTTCCCATAATTGTCATGGTTCTGGTGGATGAAAGCCTGGCGCTGATCGAACTGAAGCAGCGGGCCTCCGGTTTCGCCAATCTCGGCGTCGACTTTCCCGGCACGGATTTTGCCGCGGTGGCGACGGCGATGGGCGGGCACGGCGTCCGCGTGGACAGCGCCGAGGCTTTGGAAGAGGCATTGCGGGGGGCGATGACGCGCCGTCACTTCACCGTGATCGCGTGCGCCATCGGTCGCAAAGCCTATGACGGGAAGATATGAGGAACAATGGCTCGGTATAGGCCCGCAGGGTGCGGAGACGGCGTGAATGGCCCAGGTGCGTGACCGGTTCGGCGGGCGCGACCCGCGTGTGGACTTCTTCCGCGGGCTCTGCTTCCTGATCATCTTCATCGCCCATGTTCCGCGGAACGCGATGGGGAACTGGATCCCTGCCAAGTTCGGATGGTCCGATGCCACCGAGATGTTCGTTTTCATGTCGGGCTATGCCGCGGCCATCGCCTTCGGCATGGTGTTCGCCCGCCGCGGTTTCGTGATGGGCGTCGGCCGGGTCGCCTATCGCACCTGGCAGGTCTACACGGCCCACTTGACGCTGTTCATCTTCATCGTCGCCTTTTCCGCTGCCGCGACCATCGCCTATTCCGGCGGCGGCGCTGTCGATCGGTGGTCGGACATCGACTATATCGGCAAGCTGAACCTCTGGTATTTCTTCGACGAGACTGCCACGGCCATCGTCGGCTTCTTCACGCTGCAATACGTCCCGAACTATTTCGACATCCTGCCGATGTACCTGGTGATCCTGGCGATGATGCCGTTGGTCATGGCGGCGTCGCGCGTGCATCCCTGGGGGGGGCCGGCGCTGTGCATCGCGCTCTACCTGTTCACCTGGATTCACGGCCTGGCGCTGCCGGCGGAGGTGCGGCCGGACGACCACCGCACCTGGTTCTTCAACCCGTTCGGCTGGCAATTGGTGTTCTATACCGGCTTCGCCATTTCCATGGGCTGGGTCAGGACGCCGCCGCGGTCGCGGCTGCTGTTCTGGGCCTGCATCGTCTTCATCGTCTGCGTGGCGCTGGTCAGCAACTACAACTTCTACCGGGGCAGCGAGCTGTTGACGACGCTGCGGGAATGGGCATCACCGCTGCGGGCCAAGAGCGACTTCGCCATCGGGCGCTATGTCCATTTCCTGGCCATCGCCTATGCCACGGTCTACCTGCTGCACGGCCGCGAACAGATCCTGCTGACGGCCATCGGCCGCCCGATCATGAAATGCGGCCAGCAGTCCCTGCCGGTCTTCATGTTCGGCATGATCCTGGCGCGCATCGCCGGCCTGGTGCTGGACGTCGCCGGGCGCGAGGTCTGGGTGGTCGTGCTGGTCAATTTCGGCGGGTTCGCCCTGATGGTCGGCTTTGCCTATCTGCTGGGCTGGCTGAAGGCCGAGCCGTGGAAGAAACGCCCGGCCCCGCGGGTCGACGCCGCCCTTCAGCCGGCGCCGTCTGCCCCGGTGCCCAACCCCGCCGCCGGGGAATGACCGCAGGCGCACGCGCGCTCGGCCTGGCCTGCCTGCTGCTGGCAGCGCTGGGCGCACCGGCCGCGGGCGGTGCGGAGTCCCGCGTTCGCCAGAGCACGGCCTTCGACAGCGCGGCGCTGGGCCGGCCGATGGCCTACAGCGTCTACCTGCCGCCCGGCTATGATGGCGAAGATGACGAAGCGGAGGATGCGCCGGGCCGGCGTTTTCCCGTGATCTACCTGCTGCACGGGCTGGGCGGGAACGAGCGCGACTGGCTGCTGGGTGCGGGGGTCGACGCGATCGCCGACGACCTGATCGCCCGCGGCGCAATGCCGCCGGCGATCCTGGTGATGCCCGACGGCGGGGTCGGCTGGTATGTCGACAGTGCGGCGATCGGCGGACCCGGCGACTATGAGACGGCGATCGCCGCCGACCTGATCGCCCATGTCGACGCGACCTATCGGACCATCGCGGCCCGTGAGGGCCGGGCGATCGCCGGCCTGTCCATGGGCGGGTACGGGGCGGTCCGGCTGGCGTTCTTCCATCCCGACCTGTTCGCCGCGGCCGGCAGCCTGAGCGGCGCCATCTTCCCCGACATTCCGTCGGACGACGATGTCAGCGACCTGCAGCAGGACCTGTTCCGCGGCGCCTTCGGCACGCCGGTGGATGCCGGCCGGTTCAATGCCGCCAATGTTTTCGGCCCCATCGCCGATCTTGCGGCGGCAGGGGCGGCACCGCCGCTGCTGCTGACCGTCGGCGACGACGACCGCTTCCGCCTCGACCGCGGCGCCCATGCCCTGTTCACGGCGCTGCGCGACGCGGGCCTGCCGGTGGAACTGAGGATCACCGACGGCGGCCATGTCTGGCCCCTGTGGGCGCAGCAGATCCAGGGGGTGCTGGTCTTCCTGGGCGGGTATCTGTCGCCGCCACGCGACGACGGCTGACCGGCGCACCGCCGCATTTGCGATTGGCGGATTGGCGGATTGGCGGATTGGCGGATTGGCGGATTGGCGGATTGGCGGATTGGCGGATTGGCGGATTGGCGGATTGGCGGATTGGCGGATTGGCGGATTGGCGGATTGGCGGATTGGCGGAAAAACGACAATCCTGCCGGCAGATTGTCGTAAATCCGACATCGGCCATGTCAAGGTTCATTCAATCAAGTCAATGCATTAGCACTGGCATCGGGTTTGCTTGCGCCTGCCCCTCGGGCGGACCATTATGCAGACGACTGCATAACGGTCCGCCCGAGGGGCAGGCGCCATGACCGAGACCACGGCACCCGACACCGGCCTTCTGGAGGCCCTGGCCGAACGCCGGCCGCGCACCGGGCGCAGCTGGGCCGACCTGCTGGCCCAGGTGGGAGAGACCGGATCCATCACCGGGGCGGCAAAGGCGCTGGGCCTGAGCTATCGCGCGGTGTGGGAGGCGATCAATGCCGCCAACAACCTGTCCCGCACGCCGCTGGTGCTGACCCAGCCCGGCGGCCGCCATGGCGGCGGCGCGGTCGTGACCCCCGCCGGCCGCAACGTCATCCATGCCTGCGCGGTGCTGGACGACGAATATGCCCGCATGCGCCGGCGCGTACTGAAGAGCCTGGGCGATGACGCCGCGCTGCCGCTGCCGTCCATCCTTTGGAGCCTTGCCATGCGCACAAGCGCCCGGAACGCCTATCGCTGCACCGTCACCAGCGTGACCGAAGGTCCCGTCAATGCCGAAGTGCTGCTGACCCTGTCGGAGCACACGTCCCTGGCCGCGATCATCACCGCGCGTAGCGTGCGCGAGCTGGACCTGCGTCCGGGGTCGGAAGTCGTCGCCCTAATCAAGTCGACCTTCATCCTGCTGGCGCGGGCGGAGGATCTCGGCCGGACATCGGCGCGCAACTGCATTTCCGGCACGGTGATCGACATGGTCGGCGGCGCCGTCAGCACCGAGGTCGTGCTGGACATCGGCGACGGCAAGACGCTGGCGGCCGTCATCACCGAAGGCAGCGCCAAGGGCCTGGGCATCGCTGTCGGCGACCGCCTCTGCGCGCTGATCAAGGCCTCGCACATCATCCTGGCCGTCGACTGATCCGGCGGCCCGAAGCCCGAAGGGAAGCACACCCGATGTCCACATGCAGCAGCCCGGCGACGGCCATCATCGCCGCGGCAGCAGTGGCCCTGGCGATGACCGGGGCCGATGCGGCCGAAACCACGGTCGCCGTCGCCGCCAACTTCACCGAACCGGCGGGCGAGATCGCGGCGGCATTCGGCGCGGCGACCGGCCACACCGTCGTCCTCAGCTTCGGGTCGACCGGCCAGCTCTATACCCAGATCACGCAGCAGGCGCCCTTCGAGGTCTTCCTGGCTGCCGACGCGGAACGTCCGATGCTGGCCGTCGACGAGGGGCTGGCCGTCGCCGACAGCCGGTTCACCTATGCCATCGGCAAGCTGGCGCTGTGGAGCGCCGACCCCGACCTGGTGACGGACGACAGCGTGCTGTCGAGCGACGGGTTCACGCGCCTGGCCATCGCCAATCCCGAAAGCGCGCCCTACGGCGCCGCCGCCGTGGAGGTGATGCGGGCGCTGGAAGTCTACGACGCGCTGGAGCCCCGCATCGTCCAGGGCAACAATATCGGCCAGGCCTACCAGTTCGTCGCCACCGGCAACGCGGAACTGGGGTTCGTCGCCGTTTCGCAGATCGTCGGCGACGACACAGGCTCGGCGTGGGTCGTGCCGCAGGACCTTTATGCCCCCATCCTGCAGCAGGCCGTGCTGCTGAACGGCGGGGACGACAATCCGGCGTCGGTCGCGTTCCTGGAGTTCCTGCGCGGGCCGGAGGCGGCGGAGATCATCCAGCGCTTCGGCTACGCGATCGAATAGACGCATCCGGACGATGGATGACGCCATCTGGCAGGCCGTCCGGCTGACGCTGGTGCTGGCCACCACCACGACGGTGGTGCTGCTGGTCCTGGGCACGCCGCTGGCGTGGTGGCTGGCCCGGCCCGGCGGGTGGTGGAAAGAGGCCGTGGCGGCGGTGGTGTCGCTGCCGCTGGTGCTGCCGCCGACGGTGCTGGGGTTCTACCTGCTGCTGATGCTGGGGCCGAACGGGCCGGGCGGCTGGATCGCCCGGTCCTACGGCGCCAACACGCTGGCCTTCACCTTCGAAGGCCTGGTGATCGGATCGGTCATCTATTCCATGCCCTTCGTCGTCCAGCCGCTGCGCAACGCGTTCGAGGCGTTCGGCGAACGGCCGCTGGAGGTGGCGGCCACCCTGCGGGCGGCACCGGTGGACCGCTTCTTCAGCGTGGCCGTGCCGCTGGCACGGCCCGGCTTCCTGACCGGCGCCGTGCTGGGCTTTGCCCACACGGTCGGGGAATTCGGCGTGGTGCTGATGGTGGGCGGCAGCATCCCGGGCGAGACCAAGGTGCTGTCGGTGCAGATCTACGACTATGTCGAAACGCTGCAATGGCGCCAGGCGCACCTGATCGCCGGCGGCATGCTGGTCTTCTCGTTCCTGGCGATCCTGGCCATGATGGTCATCGACAAGCGCCTGCGGCGGAGGCGGCACTGACCGGCGGCATCACCGCGCGCTTCCGCGCCGCGTTCGGCGCCTTCGCGCTGGACGTCGCCTTCCGCGCGCCGGACCGGGGGGTGACGGCGCTGTTCGGGCCGTCCGGCTGCGGCAAGACCACGGTGCTGCGCTGTGTCGCCGGACTTCAGCGCGTGGCCGACGGCTATCTGGCCATCGACGGCGAGGTCTGGCAGGACGCGCGCAGCTTCCGCCCGGTGCACCGACGGGCGATCGGCTATGTGTTCCAGGAACCAAGCCTGTTCGCCCACCTGTCCGTCCGCAGCAACCTGGCCTACGGCCTGAAACGGACACGCACGGCACCGGTGATCGGCTTCGACGAGGTGGCGGCCCTGCTGGGCCTGGGGCACCTGCTGGACCGGGCACCGGCGCAGCTGTCGGGCGGCGAGCGCCATCGCGTGGCGATCGGCCGCGCGCTGCTGTCGCAACCGCGCCTCTTGCTGATGGACGAGCCGCTGTCCGGCCTGGATACCCTGGCCAAGCAGGAGATCCTGCCCTATCTGGAGCGCCTGCACGGCAGCCTGTCGATTCCGGTCCTGTATGTCAGCCACGACATCGCGGAGGTGGAGCGGCTGGCCGATCACCTGGTCCTGATGGCCAGCGGCCGGGTGCAGACGGAAGGCCCACTGATGGAGCTGCAGGCCGACCCGCGCCTGGCGCTGGCGCGGATGCGGCAGACCAGCGTCGCACTGGCGGCGACGGTGGAGGCGTATGACGGCGAATACGGCATCACCACGCTGGCCGTAGACGGCGGCCACCTGATGGTTCCCGGCCGCTTCGGCCAGGCCGGGACCACGCGCCGCGTCCTGGTCGCCGCCAGCGACGTCAGCCTGTCGCCCCAGCCGCCGACGGACTCGAGCATCCTCAATTCCCTGGTCTGCCGGATCGTCGAGGCCGAGCGCCAGGACGACCTGCAAATGACCGTCGTCCTGCGCCTGGGCCTGCGCGGCCAGGGGGCGGGCGTGCTGGCCCGCATCACCCGCAAGTCCTGGGACCGCCTGAACCTCGGTGTCGGCCTGCAGGTCTATGCCCAGATCAAGAGTGTCGCCTTGATCGGCGCCGGCGCCGCCACGGATGCCCCCGACGCCCGCAAGACGGGCCAAGGGACCGCGCCGGGGCCGGTCAGAGCCGGGCGGTGATGCCCAGGATGCCGCGGTTGCGCACGAAATCGCTGTCGGGGTCGTCGGACCCGCGCGTGGTGAATTCGTAGCGGGCGAAGGCCGACAGATAGCGGTTGAACAGGTATTCGACCCCGGCGCCGATCGCCACCGTCTGGTCGGATCGGTCGATGCCTTCGAACTGGTCGATGCGATAGGACGCGTCGACGTCGACCAGCAGGTTGCGCAACAGCTCATGCGTCGCGCCGACGCCGATTTCGGTCCGCACGCGGCTGGTCGCCCCGTCGACGCGGGTCGCCTCGTCCCGGCGCACCAGCGAGGCCCGCAGCGTCGTCAGCCCGGTGACGTTCCAGTCCACGCTGGTGTTGAGGGCGAGGCCGGTGAAGTCCCGCTCCGCCGGGTCCAGGAAATCCTCCCGGAAGACGCCGACCCCGACCTCGCCGAAGATGACGCCGTCCAGGTCGAAGGCGCTGCCGACCAGGGCGGTATAGGTGTTGGCTTCGCCATCGTCGCTCAAGCGCGAGCTGTAGCGCAGGGCCGAGAACTGGCCTTCCACGAAGGCATCGACCCGCGGCGAGATCTCGTAGGACAGCCGGGTGGTGCCGGCATAGCGCTGGCGGTCTTCGGCATCCTCGTCCGCCGGCAGGAAGTCTTCGATGCGCGCACGGCCCGCCACCTGCAACGACAGCCGCCCGAAAGTGTGGCCATAGTTCAGCTGCAGGTCGACCAGGTTGCGCTGCAGCGGCTCGTCCAGGCCCGCATCCTCCGGATCCGAGCGGGAGACGGTCTGCCGCTCGAACCGGGCCGCCCCGCCCAGGACGTTGGTCGAATCGATCTCGTAGTCGACGCGGGTGGCGATCCCGAACTCCTCGTTGCTTTCCGAGCGGTTGTCCACGTACTGGGTCGTCCGCGCGAAGGCGAGGGCGGAGACGTTGACGCCCTCAAGCTCTTCGCGCACCTGCAACGCAGGCTCCACCACGAAGGCCAGGTCGGATCGCACGATATCGTCGTCGGCGAAGATGTTGTCGTCGATCTCCATGCTGACAGTCAGCGACGGGAAGATGCCCCAGGGACCCATGGGGATGCCGATGGGGTCGAACAGCGGGCGCGGCCGTTCCGACACCGTCTGCGTGCGCCGCGGCGTCTGCGCATCGGCCGGCGCCGTGGATGCGGTCCAGCCCAGAAGGCCGGCGATCACCGCGGCGAGAAGGCGCGAAAGCCCGGGGCAGGCCGGCCCGCGTCGGCTAGGTGCGGTCATTGCCCAGGGCTCGGCAGCGCGGGCGGCAGGCACAAGGGGAAGATCCTCAGAAGAACCGCTCGAACACGTTGATGACATCGCCGGGCTGTACCAGCGTGTCGCGGCTGGCCCTGGCTTCGGTCGGCGGTGCGCCCCGATTCTGCCGGGTGATGGAAACATAGTCTTCCTGCGCCCGGTAGGTGAAGCCCCCCGCGATGGACACCGCCGTCAGCACGGTCATCCCCGGCTGGTACGGGAACTGGCCGGGGGAGGAAACCTCGCCCAGCACATAGATCGGACGATAGGCATCGATCTGGACGCTGACGCTGGGGTTGACCAGATAGCCGTCGGCAAGGCGGCGCTCGATCTCGCCCTGGAATTCCTCCACCGTCAGGTCGCGGGCGGGCACGGCCCCGATCAGCGGCATCGACACCAGGCCGCTGTCGTTCACGGTGAACAGGCCGCTCAACGTCTCCTGCCCGAAGACGATGATGTTCACGCGGTCGGCGGTGTCCAGCCGATAGGCGGTGGCGCCGCGCGGCGGCAGCTCCGGCAGGTCGGATCCCGGAGAGCAGGCGGCAAGCATGACAAATAAGAGTGCTATGCAGATGCTTTGGGCCTTCATGGGATCCCGGTCCTGGAAAGAGACGTATCGCCGTGGGGAGAGAATAACCGCTCAAGGCGAATGCCACGTTAATTGATTAGTGATATGAACGCCATGCGTTATTGCCGGGGCGGGCCCCCCGGCCCGGCCGACGCTTGGCGTTGTCCGGGCCCCCGCCGGCCGGCCGAAAACGGGCGTGAGGACCATGAGCCAACACGAGACCGTCCTTGTCACCGGCGGTGCCGGATATGTCGGCAGCCACGTCGTGCACCACCTGCGCGACGCCGGCGTGCCGGTGGTCGTCGTCGACGACCTGTCCACCGGCTACCGCTTCCTGCTGCCCCCCGATGTCCCGCTGGTGGAAGGCAGCATCGGCGACCCGGCCGTGCTCGACCGGGCGCTGGGGGACCATGGCGCCACCGCCGTCATGCACTTCGCCGCCAGCACCTTCGTGCCGGAATCGGTGGAAAAGCCCCTGGACTACTATCACAACAACATCACCAACTCCGGCGCGCTCCTGCGCCGGTGCATCGATGCCGGCGTGCGCGACTACATCTATTCCTCCACATCGGCCGTCTACGGCATCCCGGAGGAGCTGCCGGTCGGCGAGGATGCGCCCACCTTCCCCATCAGCCCCTATGGCTGGTCGAAATTCGTGGTCGAGCGCATTCTCGACGACGCGGCCAATGCCCATGGCATCCGCTATGTCACGCTGCGCTACTTCAACGTCGCCGGCGCCGACCCGGCGGTGCGCACGGGGGAGACCAACCCCGACGCCACCCACCTGGTCAAGAAGGCCTGCCAGACCGCGCTGGGCCAGCGCGACGAGTTGATGATCTACGGCTGCGACTATCCGACCGCCGACGGCACCGGCATCCGCGACTATGTCCACCCGATGGACCTGGCCGAGGCGCACCTGCTGGCGCTATCCCACCTGCGCAAGGGCGGGCAGCGGCTGACGATGAATTGCGGCTATGGGCACGGCTTTTCCGTGCTGGAGGTGATCGAGGCGATGGAACGCGTCACCGGCACCAGCCTGCCGGTACGGCGCGTCGACCGCCGGCCCGGCGACCCGCCGGCGATCTTCGCCAGGGCCGAGCGCATCAAGGACGCCCTGGGATGGCAGCCCAGGCACGACAGCATCGATACCATCGTGTCCACGGCCCTGGCGTGGGAGCGCAAGCTGGCCGAAACGCCGGGCGCGCCGGCATGACCGGCCGCACCGCAAGGGCATATCTTACCATCGCCAACCGGGGAGGATCGCCATGCGCATCCTGATGACGGGCCATCGCGGCTATATCGGCACGGTCGCCGTCCCGCTGTTCCAGGAAGCCGGGCACGAGGTCGTCGGCATGGACAGCGACCTCTACCGCGCCTGCACCTTCGGCGGAGATATCGGACCGGCGGGGCGGGTGGAGTGCATCGACAAGGACGTGCGCGACGCCACGGTCGACGACTGCCGCGGCTTCGACGGCATCGTCCACCTGGCCGCCCTGTCCAACGACCCGCTGGGCAACCTCAACCCCGACCTGACCTTCGCCATCAACCACGCCGCACCGGTGCACCTGGCGCGCTGTGCCAAGGCGGCGGGCGTGCCGCGGTTCGTGTTCTCGTCATCGTGCAGCAACTACGGTTCCGCCGGCGACGACATGATCGACGAGACCGGGGCGCTGAACCCGATCACGCCCTATGGCCAGTCCAAGGTGATGGCGGAGCGGGACCTGGCCGGCCTGGCCGACCGGGACTTCTGCGTCGTCAACCTGCGCAGCGCCACCGCCTATGGCGTGTCGCCGCGCCTGCGCTTCGATCTGGTGCTGAACAACCTGATGGCCTACGCCATGACCACGGGCGAGGTCTTCCTGAAGAGCGACGGCACCCCCTGGCGTCCCATCGTCCATATCCGGGACATCACGCGGGCGTTCCTGGCGGTGCTGGAGGCGCCGGGCGACGTGGTGCAGGCCCAGGCCTTCAACGTCGGCAGCACGGCCGAGAACTACCGGATGAGCGAGCTGGCCGAGATCGTGGCCGAGACCGTGCCCGGCAGCCGCATCACCTATGCCGAAGATGCGGGGCCGGACAAGCGCTGCTATCGCGTCGACTGTTCCAAGCTGCCGCGCATGGTGCCGGCCTTCCAGCCGCAGTGGACGGCCCGCAAGGGGGCGGAGGAGCTGTATGGCGCCTATGCCAAGGTCGACCTGAAGCAGGCCGATTTCGAGGGCGTGCGCTACCAGCGCATCGCACAGATCCGCTCGCTTCTGGACGGCGGCCTGCTGGATGCCGGGCTGCGCTGGACCGCGGCGGCGCGCCAGCCGCTGGGGGCCGCCCAGGCGGGGGATTGACGGAGCCCGGACGACCCGTGAGCACCCTGCAGCGGCAGCTGCTCTATTTCGTAGAGCAGGTCTACTTCATCATCGGCCTGATGCTGGTGGCCAAGTCGCTGTCGTTCCTGCTGAACGACCTCAGCACGCTGGGATCCTATACGGTCGAGGAGGCGATCGAAGGCAACCAGCGGTTCCAGGCGATGGCGGGGCTGTACTACGGCATCGCCCTGGTCTACCTGCTGGCCAACTCCGACAAGGCGTTCCTGCTGATCCGCCGGAACTACTGGGTCTTCCTGTTCATCGGCTATGTCTTCCTGTCGACCCTGTGGGCCGACCTTCCGGGGGTGGCGCTGCGCCGGTCGATCGCCCTGTTCGGCACCACCGCCTTTGCGCTGCACGTGGTCATGCGGCGGTCCCGCGCGGAATTCCTGGCCATGGTCGCCCAGGCGATGGCGGCGGTGGTCATCGTCAACCTGATGTTCATCGCCGCCCTTCCCGGCATCGGCATCGAATACGCGCGGGCCGGCGAATGGCGGGGCATCCTGTCCCACAAGAACACGTTCGGCACGACGATGGGGCTGGCAGCGCTGGTCTTCGCGGTACAGCGGCGCACCGGGCTGCTGTACCGCGTCTTCTACCTGGGCATGACCGCTGTCGCGCTGTTCTGCGTCTTCAAGTCGGGGTCCAGATCCGCCTGGCTGATGACCATGGGCGTGTTCGTGGTGGGCATGCCGTTCCTGGCGGCGCTGCAATCGGCGCGGCTGTCGGTGCCGACGCGCGTGGTCCTGCTGGCCGTCTTCGGCGTCGGCGGCGTCGGGCTGGCGATCGGCAGCTTCCTGCAGGTCGGCCTGGCCGCGATCGGCCGCGACATCACCCTGACCGACCGGACGATCATCTGGGACCTGGTTGTCGATCTCGGCCTTCAGCGCCCGCTGCTGGGCTACGGCTTCGGATCGTTCTGGCAGGGCAGTGCCGGCGAGGCCATGGCCGACCTGTTCGCCAGCCTGGGCCATTCCCACAACGGCTATATCGACCTGTGGCTGCAGCTGGGCTTCGTCGGTGTCGGGGTGTTCGTGCCCAGCCTGGTGGCGATGGTCCGGCGACTGTTTCGCGAATCCATCCGGTATCGCGGGCCGAATGTGACGTTCTTCCCGCTGTTCTTGATGATGATCATGATCCATAACACCATCGCGCTATCGTTTCCGGAGCATAGCAGCATCATCTGGGTGATCTTCGTGGCGGGTATGGCCTATACGGCGCTGCCCTATCCGGATTGCTTCCGCCGCAGGTCGCCGCAGCCCATCGGCGGCGTCGCCGGGGTGCCGGCGATGCGCGTTCCCGCGACGCCGCCACGATTGCTGGATCGCCCCGTGCAGTAGGGGAAGGCAGCGCCGGAGCGTTGCAGGGAGCCTGGGCCATGGCCGGTCGGCGTGGTTTCTTCCGACGGATGCTGTCGCTGCCCGCTGTCGCCGGGGCCGGATGGCTGGCCGCACCGAAGGCAGGCCTGGCCGAGGGCGGCGGGGACGATACCGGCCCGTTGAGCCTGCGCGATCCCCGGTTCGGGGCCGTCGGCGACGGGCAGGCCGACGACAGCCACGCCTTCGACGCGTGGATTGCCGCGGTGCACGGCCAGGGGCGGGAAGGCCACATCCCGGCCGGGCGCTATCGCGTGCCCAACATCACGCCGCTGTCGACCGACGGGCCGCTGGTCATCCGCGGGGCCGGCCGCGAGCTGGCGATCCTGGACGGGGAAGGGCTGGCGCCGAACAACGCCATCCACCTGCGCCACAGCGCCGATATCAGCGGCGTCACCTTCGCGCGCTGGCAGCGGATCTTCGTCGTCTCCGACGGGTCGGCGATGGACCTGTCCTATCACACCTTCCCCGAGGACTTCCGCTGGACCGAGGATATCGGGGAGTTCCGGCTGACGGACTGCGCCTTCCGCGGCACGACGCAGCCGGTCTATTTCTGGTCGGGGGGCTCGTATTTCCAGCCGCGGTTCGCCGAGGGCAGCGAACCGACGATCCACCGCATCGTCATCCGCGGCAACATCGTCGAACGCGCGTGGGGCGGCTTCTTCCTGGGCGTCATCAACCTCAACGACGTGTGGGTGGAAGACAACGAGTTCCACGACCTGGACGGCACCACCGCAGGCTACAACGACACCGGCAACGCGCCCCTGCGCGGCTGCGTCAGCCAGGCAGTGCAGATCGGCCGCGACCGCGGCCTGTTCGAACGGACGACCGGGCGCTTCTACATCCGCAACAATGTCTTCCGGAACATCACCGACACCCGCGTGTCGCCGAACCTGGGGGAATTCCCGGAGGTCCAGGCGATCAACATCGTCGGCGCCTCGTATTTCGAGATCGTCGGCAACTACATGGAGAACATCTATTCCGACCCGCCGGGGGTCACGCCGGGGACGCTGGACAACTGCGAGGGCATCTACCTGAAGGCCGTGCACGGCAAGATCGCCCACAACGACATGATCAATTGCGGGCGCGGCGAAGCCACCATCACCATCAAGGGCAGCCCCTATGACACGCGCGGGCAGATCAAGCAGACCGGGGCCGGCAGCCATATCCACATCCACAACAATACGCTGATCTGGAACCACCCCACCTGGTCGCGTGAGATCGGGGCGATCCGCCTGGGCGGCGACAACCTGATCGTCACCGGCAACTACATCGAAGGCTACGGCCATCCGCGGTCCAGCTATGGCCCGATCTACGAGCCCGACCTGGGGGTGAAGAACAACATCGTCATCGCCGACAACATCATCCGCGACAGCCGCTACCTGCACGCCATCTCGCTGCGCTGCGGCGGCAGCGGACGCACCATCCGCGGCAACACGATCGACGGCCTGGACGGCGCCGGCCAGGACAGCGACGAAGACACCGCCGCCATCCTGGTGCGCGCCCGCACCCCGGGCGTCGACGCCGCCCATGTGCTGCTGGTCGGCAACCAGGTCAGGGGGCTGACGGCGCGGCCAGGCAAGCGGTCCGTGGGCATCCGCCTGTGGGCGGACGAGGCCGAGTTCCACGATGTCGTCGTCGACGGCAACCTGATCCAGCCCGGGCTGGACACGGGCCTGCACCTGCGCGGCCGGCGGTTCCGGCGTGTGACCATCGTCAACAACCACCTGGCCGGCATGGCGCATGCGGTGGACATGGGGGCGGAGGTCGACGGCATGGTCGCCGGCGGCAATCACGGCTGGCTGGCCGCGCCCGGCCGCACCGGCCCGTTCGAGATCGCCGGATGGGGCATGACGCGCCTGCGGCTGCCCCTGTCGGGTGCCCGCCCGGGCGACGCCGTCGCCTGGTCGGCGAGCACCGGACTGGCCGGCATTCTGGTGGACGCCAAGGTGCTGGACGACAACGAGGTATCGCTGACCCTGTTCAACGCCACCCTGGAGCCCGTGGCGGTGCCGGAGATCGACTGGTCGCTGCGGGCGTCACGCGGGATCTGACCTGCGGGCGCCGGCCAGCAGGTGCTCATAGGCGTCGGCCATCGCATCGAAGGTGAACCGGCCGGCGATCGTCTCCCCCGCGGCGACCAGGGCGGCCCGGCGCCCGGGGTCCGCGGCGACGGCGCGGATGGCGTCCGCCCAGGCGGCCGGGTCGTCATGGGGCACCAGCACGGCGCCGGCCGGGGCGTCGTCCGGGGCCACGACCTCGCTGATCGTCGGGATGTCGCTGGCCACGATCGGCAGGCGGGCATGCAGCGCCTCGATGACCGCCAGCGGCATGCCCTCGAACAACGACGGCAGCACGAACAGGTCCAGCGCACCCAGGAAGTCGGGGATCTCTTCCGGCGGCAAGGCCCCCAGCCAGTGAATGCGGTCGCCCAGCGGCGCGGCGCGGGCCCGCAGCTCCGCCTCCAGCGGCCCGGCGCCGGCCATGGCCACATGCAGGCCGGGGACCGATTTCATCGCTTCCAGCAACACCCACTGGTTCTTCTGTTCCGCCAGCCGGCCGGCGGTGCCCAGGACGAACGCATCGTCCGGCAGGCCGAAGCGGCGGCGCGCGGCCTGCCGGTCCAGCCGGCGCGGCGGCAGGGCGACGCCGTTGGCGATCACCGACATCCGCCGGCGATAGTGCGGCCCCTGCCGGGCGAAGGACTGTGCCACCGCGCGGGAGACCGCCACCACATGGGTGAAGATCCCCGCCCTGGCCCACAGCCGGTCGGTCAGGCGCTTGAGGCCCGAGATGGTGTCGATCGGGTAGTGATGGGTGGCCACGCGGGTGCCGACCCCGGCCAGCCATCCGGCCAGCGCGCCCAGCAGGTTGGCCAGGGGCAGGGCGCAGCACACGGCATCCGGCCGCTCGGCGCGCATCAGCGCCACCAGCCGCCAGAGGATCACGGCATAGGCCAGCGGGCTGCGCGCCGGACGGGCCAGCAGCACGCGGACATCCGGTTCGTCCTCGTAGGCCGAACGCTCCAGATAGAGGAACCAGGTCGACGCACGGTGGCCGCGGCTGCGCATCTCGCGGGCCAGCTGCAATTGCAGAAGCTGGGCACCGCCGGGATCGAGCTTGGAGATGACGAAGACGAAACTCCGGGGTGGCATGCGGGCTCCTGTGCCAGTCCTGCGGGGCCGGGCGGCATCGACCACCCGCCCGCAGGGGTGGGGGCGACGCCCCTGCAATAGCGCTTGTCCGGTCGGTGCGGCAACCGGGACCGGTATTCTCCGCCCCGCGGCGGGAACTTGCGAAGGCACGGTGCGTTGGAAATGATCGCAACGGCGACGCGATCGGGCTATGATAGTTCGTAATCGAAACACTCGCCGTTTACGGAGCGGCGGAGGCCCAGGCCGATAATGTCACACTCCGGTGTGTAGGTTCTGCCGATTTTCCTTTTGACCAGAATGCCTTGGAACTCTAGCATCCGTTGGAAAATCAGAACGTTGGGCAACTGTCTGCGAAGTGACCCGCCGGCAGGTGCTGGACAACGTCGGTATCGCGGTAGCGTCGGAACCGCGCCAGGGCAGAGAGAGTCGCTCCAGAAGGGACGAGACTGGGGCAATTCGGACCGGGAGTGGAGATGATGAACGACGCATGCTGGGTTGGACTGACCGCCATACCTCGTGCAGGGCCCGGACAGCGCGGAGAATGAGCGGCACCGTCAGGAACGGTTGCGTCATGCTCTGCGGCCCGGCACAAGCGCTGCCTTCCTCGATGGGGGAAAGGCCGCTGTGGCGTATTGCCGATGACGTCTCCTATCCGATCGATGCCATGCCGGGTGGCGGCGGCCGCCCGGGCCAATCCAAGCAGCGCGCGGCAACCCGGTCTTGCAGGAACGGACGCGCCGTCTTGAGTGTGGGAGGGACGGTGTTTTGACGGCATCATCCATGCGGCTCAACCCCGATGCGTTGCAGGCATCGAACAGCAACGCCTACGCCGGTGAAGGCGTCGCCCTGCCGGCAACCGGCGGGACGGCGGTCGAAGGTCTTCCGCAACGGGGCTTGTCCAGCTGGGGCCATCCCCGGCGGTCGCCCCTTCCGTTTGCCATCTTCAGCCTGAAACTGGCCGATATCGCCGCCGCGCTTGCGCTCGGCATCGTCGTCGCCGGCGAATACGCCAGCATTCCGGGATCGGTCGTCGGGTTCCGCGAAGCCCTGCTTCTGCTGATGCTCGGCGCCGTCGTCTATCTTCAGGCGCTGCGTAACGGCGGCCAGTACGAAATGGCCGAACTGGCCCAGGGCCGCAGGATCTTCCGGCCGCTGGTGATGGCCACGTTCCTGGGCGCCACGGCGCTGGGCGTCGTCGGCATCGCCGTCGGCGAGCCGCTGACCCTGCTGGCCGTGGCCTATTTCTGGCTTGGATCGGTCGCCTTGGCCGGTTTGGCATCGCGCGGGGTGCTGTCATGGTATGTGGCGCGCTGGCGTGCCTCCGACAGCCTGGCGACGCGCATCCTGGTCGTCGGCGCGACCGAGGTGGGCGAGCGCGTGATTCGCGCAGCCCAGCAGTCGGGCAACGGCTCGGTCAAGATCGTCGGCGTCTATGACGACCGCAAGGACCGCCTGCCGCCGGAGGTGCTGGGCTGCCCCATCCTGGGAACGACGAAGGACCTGTTGAGCAGCCGGCTGGTCGACCAGGTCGACCGCATCATCATCGCCCTGCCCTGGTCGGCCGACGC
The DNA here is from genome assembly GCA_020638595.1 of Rhodospirillaceae bacterium. Lineage (GTDB taxonomy): Bacteria > Pseudomonadota > Alphaproteobacteria > DSM-16000 > Inquilinaceae > JACKIG01. Next base: position 123,422 of record JACKIG010000010.1, read on the forward strand.
GCGCATCCTCAGCATCCTGCAAACGCTGCGCAACGCATCACCCGACATCGCGCTGGCGCCGGACCTGGCGGGCTATCTGTGCCAGGACGGCAGCGAGCTTGAGCCGGCCTCGCTGATCAAGCGCCCCGTCTGCGGCCGGTACTGGCTGACCAAGGCGATCGAGGACCGGGTGCTGGGCGTCCTGATGATGCTGGCGGCATCGCCGGCGATGCTGGTCATCGCCGCGCTGATCAAGCTGGACAGCCCGGGGCCGGTGTTCTTCGCCCAGCCCCGCTTCGGCGTGCACAACCGCATCATCAGCGTGCTGAAGTTCCGCACGATGCGCCACGAAACGCGCGACACCATGGCGACACGCCAGACCACCGCCGATGACGAACGGGTGACGCGTGTCGGCCGCTTCCTCAGGCGCTACAGCCTGGACGAGCTGCCGCAGCTGATCAACGTCATCCGCGGGGAAATGTCGGTGATCGGGCCGCGGCCCTATGCCCTGCGCATGAATGTCGGCAGCCGCTATGCCAAGGACATCCTGCTGGAATATGCGCTACGCCGGCATGTGAAGCCGGGGATCACCGGCTGGGCGCAGGTCAACGGCCATTCCGGCCCCGTGCATGAAGAGGCGCAGTTCGCCGCCCGCCTTCGCCACGACCTGCACTATGTCGAGAACTGGTCGCTGGCGCTGGATCTTCGTATCCTGTTGCGCACCTTCGGCGTCGTCTTCGGCGGCCGCACCAACGCCTGACCCGGCACCCCCCTCGCGGGCGCGAGGGGGGCCTGTGGCCCTGCGGGACCGCGCAAGGGGGCCGTACGCCGGCGAACGGAAAGTCTCACAGGGCAGGCATGCAGCGGTCAGCAGGCGACGAGAGGGACGGGACCGCCGTGCCATCGGCCCCTTCGGATGCCGACCTGGGGCAGGCGGCCGGCCCGCTCTTCACCGTGGTCATTCCCGTCTACAACAAGGCGCCCCATGTGAAGCGGTGCCTGGATTCGGTGCTGGCCCAGACCGAGCCCAGGTTCGAGATCGTCGCCGTGGACGATGCCTCCACGGACGGCAGCGGCGACATCCTGGCCGGCTGCGCGGATCCGCGCCTGACCATCCTGCGGCGCCCGGCGCCGGGACCGGGGGCGTCGCCCGCGCGCAACCTGGCGATCGCCCACGCACAGGCACCGTGGCTGGCGTTCCTGGACGCCGACGATGCCTGGCAGCCCCGGCACCTGGAAATGATCGTCCGGGCGTGGCACGCGCAGGGGGACGATATCGGCTGCGTCTTTGCCCAGTACGAGAGCGTGTATCCCGACGGGCGGCGCGAGGCGGACCCGTTCTCGCGCCTGCCGGCGTCGCGGCGCGCGGGCAGGCTGGATTTCGCCGCCTATCTCGAAGCCTGGCTGGACACCGGCGAATCGCCCATGTGTTCCTCCACGGCGGCGATCCGCACCGCCGTCATGCGGCAGGCCGGCGGCTTTCCCGAGCGCGGCTGCGAGCGCGGGGAGGACAAGGACACCTGGCTGCGGATCATGGCACGGACGGTGGCGGCGGCGTCCGGCTATGTCGGGGCGGCCTATCATCGCGATTCCGTCAACATGATCACGAACCGGGCGCCGGAATGCCGGGAGCATTGCATCGCCCCGACGGTCCGCGCGCTTGTCGCCGCATCGCGCAACCGCCGCGAGATCCGCCTGCTGAAGCGGATCAACAATCTGGAAACGCTGAACCTGGCAAAATCGGTCTCGCGCGCAAGACCCCTTACGGTGTCCGTCTTCCGACACTTCTATGTTTTGGCGAGTCCGATTTGGTTTATCCTGATCTGCGGCATGTGGCTGGTACCGGCCCGCAAGGGATCGCGGCTTCGGCGATGGATTGCGGCCGTGATCAAGCGTCCGAAACGGGGCGGGACGACGTGACCGACGCAGTCGACATGCAACGGGACGATGCGGGTTCAGGCCCGAAACCCGCGCCCCGGCGCACATGCCATCGGAGGATCGGGCAAGTGATGGGACCGAAAGGGCTGGGACGCGGGGTCGCATGACGATGGGATGGCTTGCGACTTCGGTGAAGCGGCTGCTGAAGGGGCCTGCGACCGGCAACGGCACGGCTGACCCCGCGGTCGGTGCCGCGCCGGCGATCGCCGCCGGCCGCGATGGCGATGGCCGGCTGGACGGCGGGCCGGAGCGTGTCGACGGGGCGGACCGGCCGCGCGACCACGGCCGCCTGACCGCCCATGACATCATCGGTCTGTTCCAGGACGAGGAACCGGCGCCGGAGGCGGATACCCCCGTCACCCTGACCCCCGTGGGGGCAGTGCCGGCGGCCGCCACGCCCGAAGCCACCAAGCTGGCGATGCTGTCGCGGATCTTCACGCCCAGCCAGCCCAAGCGGGTGCGCACGGACTTCGCCGGCCGGCGCAACCAGCTGGCCAACATCGTCGCCGCGATCGAGGATCAGCGCTCGCACGTCGTGCTGTTCGCCCATCGCGGGCTGGGCAAGACGTCGCTGGCCAATGTCGTGGGCACCGAGGCGCGGCGCAGCGGCTATCAGGTCATCCGCTATGCCTGCAGTGCGGAGACGACCTATGCCTCGCTGTTCCGCAGCATCATCCCGAAGATCCCGCAGGAACTGATCGATAACACCGGCCTGCAGACGCGCCGCGGGCTGCCGCCCCAGCTGATGCCCAGCGATGTCATCGACTTCTGCTCGCGCGTCACCCAGGGCCGGTTGCTGATCATCATCGACGACCTCGATGCCATCCGCGACGACACCTTCCACCGCGCGTTGGTGGAAACGATGAAGGGCGTGTCCGATGTGGGCGCGCCGCTGACGTTCCTGGTGCTGGGCGTGGCGCACGACCTGGAAGCGCTGCTGGGCGAAGACGGGCGGATCGAACGCAACATCGTCGCGGTGCACCTGCCCCATATGACGCAGCGGGAGCTGCAATCCATCATCGACTGGGGGCTGGACCTCTGCGGCATGAGCATCGAGCCGGACATGCGCCAGCTTGCGGCCATGCTGTCGCGGGGATTGCCCTTCGTCACCGGCTTCCTGTGCCTGCATGCGGGGTGCGCGGCCGTGCGGGCCGGCAAGGACGTCATCGGAACGCAGGAGCTGGCGTTCGCCCTGCGCCGGTTCGTCGACCAGGTCGATCCCCGGGTGGTCGAGGCGTACCGGCGGGTGACGCGCGCGGAATCCCACGCCTTCATGGTCGATGTGCTGTTCGCCGCGGCGGCGGCGCGGATGGACGACTATGGGCGCTTCACCATCCGCGATGCCGCGTCCATCCCGCGCGACGACGGGCGCAAGCCGCTGACGGAGGCGGTCGTCGCAAGGGTGTTCGACACCCTGTGCGAAGACGACGGCGTGATGGAACGCCACACCACCAGCCTGCAAGAGGTCAGCTTCGGCTTCCGCAGCGAACTGATGCGGCCCTATGTCGTCATCCGCCAGAGCCTGAAATACGGACTGTTCGAACCGGCGGACCCAACAGCGGACTCAGGGGCGGCCTGACGGCGGCGCGTCGTCCGGCAGCGCCCGCGTGGCCACGGCCATGCGGTAGATCGCATGCGGGCTGGTCAGGAAATAGCGCAGGAACAGCCGCCGGGGTTCCTGCATCGTGCGGTACAGCCATTCCATGCCGATGGTCTGCACCCAATCGGGCGCGCGGCGCACGAACCCGGACAGGAAATCGAACAGCCCGCCGCAGGGATGAATCCAGGTCACGCCCGCCAGCCTGTGGCGGTGGGCAATGGCGAACCCCTCCTGAAAGCGGCGGCCGCGGGCGATCCACAGGACGTCGGCGCCGGAGGCCACCACCTCCTCGATGATCCCGACCTCTTCGCTCTGCGCGAAATAGCCGTCGCGATGGCCGGCGATCCGCAGGTTGGGATAGGCGGCCCGCACATTGGCAACCGCGGCGTCGTTCACCTCCCGTGTCGCCCCCAGCATGTAGAACGACAGGCCGGCGGCCTCGGCGGCCGCGGCGCAATCGTGGAAGAAATCGGTCGTCGCCACCCGCTCCGGCAGGGGAGCATGCGTCAAGAGCCGGCTGGCCCAGACCAGCGACATGCCGTCGGCATGCATCAGGTCGGCCTGATCCATCCACGCCCTGAATTCGGCATCACGCCCGTACAGCGAAACCGCCTGGCCGTTGGCATCGAACACCAGCCGCGCCGGCAGCTGGCGGCCGGCCGCCACATTGCGCCGCCAGTCGGCGACCATCTGCTGCGCCAGCTCCGGCCCCGTCATGCGGTCCGTGGCGATCCCGCCGACCTGCACGCGGGCCGGCCGCGGACGGGCCGGCCCGTCCGCCACCGGCGCATTCTGCTGCATTGCCATGCCGGCCTTGCCCCTCGTCAATCCTGGCGGGTGATCTGCGGTGGAACGTGGGTGAGGACGGCACCGATCGCCGCGGCCTGGCCGTCGCCGAAGATGGCGGCCGCGCGGGCAAGCTGCTGGCGCGGGGTGCGCCGCCACCGCACCGTCAGCAGCGCGGCATCCACCAGCCCGGCAAGCAGCCGGCCGTCCGGGGCAATCAGCAGGCCCGGCGAATCCAGGATGATGACCTCGTATTCCAGGCGCAGCCGGCGGATCAGCTCGGCCATTGCCGGGCCGCCCAGCAGCGATCCGGTGCCGGCGCCGGGCTGGCCCGCCGCGATCACCATCGTCCCGGACGCCGGGTCTTCCTGGATGATCGCCTCGGCGGTGGCCTTGCCGGTCAGGAAGGACGCCAGGCCCTGCTGCATCGGCAGGCGCAACAGCCGCCCCAGCCTGGAATGGCGGAAGTCGCAGTCGACCAGGATGGTCCGGTGGTCGGACTGCGTCATCGCCCGCGCCAGCAGCACCGCCAGCGTCGTCTTGCCCTCGCGGCGCCGCGGCGACGTGACCAGGACCACCTGGCCGTCGCGCCGCTGCCTGGCCGCCAGCGAGATGTTGATCGACAGCGTCTGCATCGCCTTTTCGACGTCGCCGTAGGCCTGCGGCAACAGCGTCCGGGACGCGGACCGCAGCGCCGCCCAACCCTGCCCCAGGCGCGGCACGGTGCCGAAGACGTTCAGGCCGACCAGTTGCTGGATCTCGAACGGTGTCCGGAAGGTGGTGGACAGCAGCTCCAGCGCCAGGGCGACGCCGAAGGCAAGGAAGGTCGACAGCACCGCGGCGCCGACCATCATCACCATCTTGCTGGGACCCACCGGCACGACCGGGATATTGGCCGACGACACGATCCAGGCATCGGGTTCGTCGACGACCAGCTGTTCGGCCTCGCGCGTGCGGTTCAGGAACGTCTCGTACATTTGCCGGGTCGCCTGGGCTTCCTGCTCCAGCACCCGCAGGCCGGCCGCGCCTTCGTTCACCTGGGCGTACAGGTCCTCCAGCTCCTGCAAGCGATCCTGCAAGAGGCTCAGTTCCTGCGCCGCCGTCTCGGCATCGACGCGCAGCGATGAGACGGCGCTGTCGACGGCGCTGGTCAGCTGCCCGCTCAACGACGCGATCTCGGCATTGATGTTCTGGATGATGGGGTGGCGCGCATCGTACTGGCTGGACAGCTCGGCGCGCTGCTGCACCAGCGTGGCCAGGTTTTCCCGCAGCGCACCGATCACCGGCGAATCCAGCATGCCGGTCACAGCCTCCGCCCCGCGCGTGCGGTAGACCTCATAGACGCGGTCATAGCGCGCCTGGCTGGACTGCAGGGTCGCCCGGGTGCGGGCCACCTGCTCGTTGACGATCGACAGCTCTTCCTGGATGCGCACGGGGTCGCGGTCGCCCAGGTCCGACAGCTGGCGGCGATAGGCTTCCAGGCGCTCCTCGGCCTCCTCCGTCTGCTCGCGCATCCGCGTCAGGCTTTCGCTCAACCACACCTGGGTCTCGCGCATGGCGTCGAAACGCGCCTGCAACTGCTGGGTGATGTATTTCTCTGCGAAGGCGTCGGCGATTTCCGCCGCCTGGACCGGGTCCTCCGACGTGAAGCTGATGGCGATCACCTGCGATCGGCCGACCTGCTCGACCCGCAGGTTGCCCAGCACCTCCTCCACCACGCGGTCACGCTGGCGCTGGGCCACCACCTCGGGGGGAAGGTCCTCCTCCTCCACCTCGTCGCCGCCCAGGCCGAGAGAGGCCAGCACATCCTTGGCCATGCCGCTGATCCCGTTCAGCAGCGTTGCCAGCCCGCCCGGGGTTTGCAGGGCCGGATTGAATTCGGGCACCGTGTCCAGCACCAGGTCTTCCACCACCCGGTCGCCGACCCCGCGGGACGCGATGACCTGGATCTGGCTCTCGATCGCCGGCACGTTGGACTGGAACAGGCGGATCACCGGGTCGGCGGACACGCCTTCGGCCTGGCGCGGATCGAACATCAGGGTGGTCGTGGCGTTGTAGCGCGGGACGATGCTCTTGATCGCGAACACCGCCAGGCCCAGGCAGGCAAGGATGATCAGGATGATCACCAGCTTGCGGCGCCACAGCACCCCCAGAAGCTCGCGCAACCCCATGCTCGGCGGCCGCTGCGCATAGAACGACTCGGCAACGCCTTCGCTCTGCGGCGCGGGTGGGCCGGCCCGGTACATCGACGTCACCATGGTCTCTCGTCTTCGCGGCTCAAGTCAGTCCCTCGGTCGCGTGGACCCGCCGGCCGGCCACTGTCAAGTCCGTTCGGTGCCATGACACGCAACCTCCGCAGCCTGGGGGCCAGCTTGCCACGCCGGTTGGCCCGGAACCAGCCGCCAGCCCGGCACCAGCACGTCGAGATAGCCCACACTGGCGGCCTGGATGCTGAAATCGCCCGCGCGCGCCTGCAGCCGGGCGCGGTCCGGCGGCGCGTCCAGCACGCCGGCCAGCGCCTGCGCCAGCGCGCCCTCGTCGCCGACCGGCACCAGCGGGCCGTAGGCCCCGGGTTCCAGGATCTCGCGGGGGCCGTGCGGGCAGTCGGTGGCAACGACCGGGGTGCCGCAGGCCATCGCCTCCACCAGCACGTTGGGGCTGCCTTCCCTGCGCGACGACAGGGCCAGCACCGCGGCCCGGCGCATATAGGGCAGGGCGTCGATGACGAAGCCCGGCAGGCTGACGGCGCCTGCAAGGCCGCGCGCGCGCACCTGCGCCTCCAGGCCCGCGCGTTCGTCGCCTTCGCCCAGGATCACCAGGCGCACGTCGCGGTCGCTGCGCAGGCGCGCGACGGCATCGATCAGCAGGCCGAAATCCTTGACTGGATGTAGCCGGCCGACGCCGAGCACGACCGGCGGCATGCCCGGCGCAAACCACGGATGGTCGACGGGCGCGTCCCACCGCCGCGGGAAGTCGTCCGTCACGACCGGGTTGTTGATGACGTGGAAGCGGCCGCGCGGCACGCGGGAAAAGGCCGCCTTGTCATCGGCAACGCCGGCCGATACAGCGATCAGGCCATGGGCGCGGGGGTAGATGAAGGGCACCATCCGGTGCGCCAGCTTGACCCCCAGGCCGCGGGCGTCCTTCTGTTCCGTCGCCGCGGTCGCGCGCTCGCTGACGACGATGCGGGTGCCCGACCGTGCCAGCGCCCCCGCCAGCAGGGCGGCGGCGTTGATGTGCATCTGGCTGGCCAGCAGCGCTGCGGGCCGCCGGCGGCGCAGATAGCGGGCCAGCGGCACGATGCTGGCAAGCGTGCTGCCGCGGTCCAGTACGATCAGCGGCACCCCGGCGGGCACGACGTCCAGCAGCTCCCCCTCCGCCACCGTCGCCACCAGCTCCACCGCCACGCCCTGGGCCTGCATGCCGGCGGCCAGGTTCAGCATCATGCGTTCCGCGCCGCCGCCGCGCAGGTCGCGCAGGAAGACGGTGACCAACGGCTGGCCGTCCCGGCCGCCATGCGGGTCGAGGGGGGCGGCTAGAGTGTCCATGTGCGCACCGGGCCGGTATCGACGTGGATGAAGCCCGAGGCCGGGTAAAAGCCGACGCCGCCGGCCTGCAGGGCGATCGCCGCGTCGCGCAGTGCGCCCAGGTCGAAGCCCGGCACGAAGAAATCCGCGGCCAGCCCCCGCATGTGCAGGCTGTTGGGCGCCACGCCTTCGCTGATCGTCGCCAGCATCGCGTTGGTGCGCGGCGTGCGATAGCCGGACACGATGTGCAGCGGCCGCTGTTCGGCGGCAAGGTGCAGGGCGTGCAGGACCTCCAGCAGCGCCAGGTCCATGACGATCACGGCATTCTCGCGCCAGTCGCGCATGAACCGGTTGAACCGGTCCCGCACCGCGGCGTCGTAGAGGCCGAGGCCGGTATAGGCCGCCTGGAAGACCTCGCCGGTGTTCTCGTTTTCCAGCCGCACCCATTTGTTGGCGCTGTCGAGGATGCGCAGCTGTTCGGCCAGCGGCAGGCCACGGTCCAGCGGAAACCGCGGCTCCGGCGCCAGGCCGGGCGAATCGAGGGACTGCGCGCGGACGCGCGCGGCGCCCAGCGCCGCGGCGGATGCCATGACGACGACCGCACGCCGGCCCAGCCGCTTCTGTCTGTAGGGATCCCCGGTCATCCTGCCCCGGTCATCGCGCCGTCGCGCGGGCGCATGCGTGCCACGGCCGCGGCGGCTGGGTTGCCTACCCTTGCCGATGCCATGGTCCCGACGATGTGTCGGTGATGATCATGGCAATAAAACATTACGGCACGGTTAGGAGCAATCGCGGCACGGGCGCGCACAAACCGCTGCGGCGCAAACGAACTGTTCACCGACATACACTTATGTTGGCGCTTGCGTGCGCGGGACGAGAGGCCATCTTGTCCCGAGACGCAGGGCTGCCCTGCGCCGGCATGCCGTCTGCCCGACGCTGGAGCCCACCCTATGGCCGTGACGGAACCCAGCAAGCCCTGCCCCAGCTGCGGCGCGCCGGCACCGCAGGTCTTCTACGAGGCCGCCGGTGTGCCGTCGAGCAGCACCGTCCTTCTGGATAACGCGGCAGAAGCGGCGGCGTTCCCGCGGGGCGACATCCGGCTGGCCCATTGCCGGTCGTGCGGGTTCATCTTCAACGCCGCTTTCGACCCGCGCCTGACCGAATATTCCGCCCGGTACGAGGAGACGCAGGGCTTCTCGCCCACCTTCAACCGCTTCCAGCGCGAGCTGGCGGAACGCCTGATCGACCGCCACGGCCTGGCCGGCAAGACGATCGTCGAGATCGGCTGCGGCAAGGGGGAGTTCCTGGCGCTGGTCTCGGCGATGGGCGGCTGCCACGGCGTCGGGTTCGACCCGGTGTTCGACCCCGCGCGCGTCGACCCGGAAACGGCGGCGCGCGTGACCTTCGTGCAGGACCTGTTCGGCGAGGGCAATGCCGGCCCGCCCGCGGACTGCCTCTGCTGCAAGATGACGCTGGAGCATATCCCCGATGTCGGCGACTTCCTGGCGATGGTGGGGCGCACCATCGGACCCGGGCGGCGGCCGCTGCTGTTCTTCCAGGTTCCGGACGCCACGCCGATCCTGCGGCATGTGGAATTCTGGGACGTGTATTACGAGCACTGCTCGTACTTCACGCCGGCCACCCTTGCCAGGCTGTTCGCCCGCAGCGGTTTCGACGTGCTGGATGTGTGGACCGGCTATGGCGGCCAGTACCTGATGATCGAGGCGCGCCCGTCGGCCGCACCCGTGCCCCCGCCGGACCCGGACGCCGGGCTGGCGGCGCTGGTGGCCGGGTTCGCGGCCGCCGCGCGCGAAGCGGCCGCAGCCTGGCGCCGGCTGTTCGCCGGGTGGTCCGCCGCGGGGGAGCGCGTGGTGCTGTGGGGGTCGGGGTCGAAGGCCGTATCCTTCCTGACCACGCTGGGCTCGGCCGGCGCGGTGGAGGGGGTGGTGGACATCAACCCCTACCGCCAGGGCCGGTACATGCCGGGCATCGACCGGCCCATCCTGGCGCCGGAGACGCTGAGCGCACTCAAGCCCGACCGGGTGGTGGTGATGAACCCGGTCTATGTGGAGGAAATAACGGCCCAGCTTCGTGCGATGGGCCTGGGGCCGGCCGTCGTGGCGGCGACCGCCATGCCGGCCGCACCGCAGCCGCAGGAGGCGACCTGTGCAGGCCACGACCGATAACGGCCGGAACGCGACGGCGGAGGACGAATGCCGGTCCTGCCCCGTCTGCGGGGCCGGCGGCTTCGAGACCTTCTTTACCGTGGAGAGGCTGCCGTCGCTGTCCTGCGCGCTGTGGCCGACCGCCGAAGCGGCCCGGGCGTGCCCGCGGGGGACGATTGCGCTGGCCGGGTGCCGGTCCTGCGGCTTCATCGCCAATGCCGACTTCGATCCGTCCCTGACGGAATACGACGCGACCTATGAGAATGCCCTGCACTTCTCCGCCGTCTTCCGCGCCTATGCCGAGCGCGAGGCGGAACACCTGATCGAGCGGTACCGGCTGCGCGGCAAGCGCATCGTCGAGATCGGCTGCGGCGACGGACAGTTCCTGTCGGCGCTGTGCCGGCTGGGCGGCAACACCGGCGACGGATACGACCCCAGCTTCGTACCCGACAACCATGCCCCGCCGCTGGATTCCGGCGTGCGGATCGAGCCGCGCTACTACACCGAAGCCGACGCCGCCCAGGCCCCGGACCTGATCCTGTGCCGTCAGGTGCTGGAGCATATCCCCGATCCCACGGGCTTCCTCAGGATGATCCGCGCCGGGCTGGGCGGCCGGACCCGCACCGTCCTGTCGTTCGAGGTGCCGAACGCCGACTACCTGATCGCCGACCTGTCGGTCTGGGACCTGATCTACGAGCATTGCACCTATTTCACCGCGCCGGCCCTGCAATCCCTGTTCGCCGGTGCGGGCTTCGACGTGCGCGAGGTGCGTACCGGCTTCGGCGGCCTGAACCTGCTGATCGAGGCCGTGCCCGCCAAGGGCGCCGGCACCACCATGCCCACCGACCTGTCGGCGGAGATCGAGGCCGTCGCTGCGCGCATCGACGCCTTCCGCGGCCGGGCGGCGGCCCGCATCGCCCTGTGGTCGGCCCGGTTGCAGGGCTGGCGGGGCGAAGGGCGCCGCGTCTGCCTTTGGGGGGCGGGCGCGCGTTCGGCCATGTTCCTGTCGATGGTCGGCCGGCCGGACGCCGTCGGCGCGGTGGTCGACATCAACCCGCGCAAGCACGGTGCCTTCCTGCCCGGCACCGGACACCGTATCGACGCCCCGGCCGGCCTGCCGGCCTTCGCGCCCGACATCGTCCTGCTGATGAACCCGAACTACCGCCAAGAGGTCGGCGAAATGCTGGCCTCGCTCGGCCTCGCGGCCGAACTGGTGGTTCCGTGAGGCCGCGAACCGGCCCAAGAGAGGCGAGACCGACCGGATGACCGACACGAAGACCGCATCGCCCGCCAGCTGCCGCTTCTGCGGGTCGACCGACCTGCACACCTTCGTCGATCTCGGCATGTCGCCGCTGTGCGAAACCTATCTGACCGCCGACCAGCTGGACCGGATGGAGCCGTTCTATCCCCTGACCGTACGCATATGCCGCGCCTGCCTGCTGGTGCAGCTGCGCGACTATGTCGACGCGCAGGAGATCTTTGAGGAGTACGCGTACTTCTCCTCCTACTCCGATTCCTGGCTGGCCCATGCCCGCACGTACAGTGAGCGGATGATCGACCGCTTCGGCCTGGACGCCGACAGCTTCGTGGTCGAGCTGGCCAGCAACGACGGCTATCTGCTGCGCAACTTCGTGGAACGCGGCATCCCCTGCCTGGGCATCGAGCCGGCGGCCAATGTCGCCAAGGTGGCGGTGGAGGCCGGGGTGCCGACGCGGGTGGAGTTCTTCGGCGTCGACAGCGCCCGCCGGCTGGCCGGCGAAGGCAAGCAGGCCGATCTCATCTGCGGCAACAACGTGCTGGCCCAGGTCCCCGACCTCAACGACTTCGTCGCCGGCATCAAGATCCTGCTGGCGCCCGGCGGCGTCGTCACCATCGAATGGCCGCACGTGCTGCAGCTGATGCGCCAGAACCAGTTCGACACGATCTACCACGAGCATTTCTCGTACTTCTCGCTGCTGGTGCACGAGCGCATCTGGCAGCACCACGGCATGCGCGTCTTCGATGTGGAGGAGCTGCCCAGTCACGGCGGCTCGCTGCGCGTCTTCGGCTGCCATGCCGACGATGCCACGAAAGAGGACGGCGAAGGCCTGCGCCGCATGCGCATCATCGAGGAAATGGCCGGGATCGACCGGTTCGAGGGCTATGGCCACTACACCGAGCAGGTGGAGAAGACCAAGCACGCGCTGCTGACCTTCCTGATCGCGGCACGCGCAGAGGGCAAGCACATCGCCGGCTACGGCGCGCCGGGCAAGGGCAACACGCTGTTGAACTACTGCGGCATCCGCACCGATCTGATCGACTATCTGGTCGACCGCAATCCCTACAAGCACGGCCGCTTCGCCCCGGGCACCCACATCCCGATCTTTCCGACCGACCAGCTGGAAAAGACCAAGCCCGACATCATCGTCATCATGCCGTGGAACCTGCGCGACGAGATCGCGCGGCAGCTGGCCTATACCCGTGCCTGGGGCGCGCAGCTGGTGGTGGCGATCCCGACGCTGGAGATCGTGGAGGAAAGCCTGTGAAGGTGGTGCTGTTCTGCGGTGGCCAGGGGATGCGGCTGCGCGACTATTCCCACGACATCCCCAAGCCGATGGTGCCGATCGGATATCGCCCCATCCTCTGGCACGTGATGAAGTATTACGCCGCGCACGGGCACAAGGACTTCATCCTGTGCCTGGGATACAAGGCCGACTACATCAAGGACTATTTCCTGAACTACAAGGAGGCCATCTCCAACGACTTCGTGCTGTCGGAAGGCGGCGCGAAGCTGCAGATGCTGGCGACCGACATCCACGACTGGCGCATCAGCTTCGTCGATACGGGCTTTTCGTCCAATATCGGCGAGCGGCTGCGCGCGGTGCGGGACCACCTGCGCGGTGAGGAGATGTTCCTGGCCAACTACAGCGACAACCTGACCGACTTCCCGCTGCCCCGGCTGATCGAACGGGTGCGCCACAGCGGCAAGGTCGGCGGCTTCCTGGCCGTCAAGCCGCCCTACAGCTTCCATCTGGTCCACTTCAAGGACGACGACCTGGTCGGCGAGATCCGCGATTTCCGCGACACCGACCTGTGGATCAACGGCGGCAATTTCGTGCTGCGCCAGGAGGTGTTCGACCATATGCACGAGGGCGAAGAGCTGGTGCTGGAACCCTTCGCCCGGCTGATCGCCCGCGACCAGCTGATCGCCTGCCGCTATGAAGGCTTCTGGATGGCCATGGACACCTTCAAGGAAAAGCGCGCGCTGGACGACCTGTACGAGCGCGACAACGCGCCGTGGGAGATCTGGAAGGACAAGGCGCGCCAGGCGGCGGACCGCCCGGCATGACGGCCCTGGCGATCCCCGGCCTCAGCCGCCTTCTGGTCCTGGGGGCGCATTGCGACGATATCGAGATCGGCTGCGGCGCCACGGTGATGCATCTGGTCAACCGGCACCCGGGACTGTCGGTGCAGTGGGCCACCTTCTCCGGCGACCGCGAACGCCGGGACGAGACGCAGCGCGCGGCCGAAGCGTTCCTGGACGGGGCCGGCACCCGCCAGGTCGACGTCTTCGACTTCCGCGACGGCTATTTCCCCTGGGTCGGCGATGCCATCAAGGACCGGTTCGAGGAGATCGCCCGGACCTTCGTGCCGGACCTGGTGCTGACCCACCACCGCCACGACCGCCACCAGGACCATCGCGTCATTTCCGACCTGACCTGGAACACCTTCCGCCGCCAGCTGGTGCTGGAATACGAAGTGCCCAAATGGGATGGCGACCTGGGCCGCCCGAATGTCTATGTGCCGCTGTCGGACGCCGACGTGCAGCGCAAGATCGCCCACCTGATGACGTTCTATGCCAGCCAGCGGTCGCGCGACTGGTTCACCGAGGATCTGTTCGCGGGAATGATGCGCCTGCGCGGCGTCGAATGCCGTGCGGCCAGCGGCTTCGCCGAAGCCTTCTACGGCTACAAGCTGACCCTGGCCGGGTGAGCCGGCCGGCATCAAGATGCCATTATCTTGTGTATCGATGGGTCGATCCGTCAGGATTTCGCGCCAGGGATGGCCGGCGTTTACCAGAAAAAAGTGAAAAATGCGGCCTTCCGCAAAAGGAAGAAATATAGTATTGTTCCAAGGATAAGTATGGGCGGCACAAACAAGATTAACGCAGGTTACGCCGACGTTTACCAAGACTTCAAGGTGCCACGCTGGCGAAGGCATCATCGGCGGACGAAGCGATCGGATCGAGGCAGGGGAGCGTGAGGCCGGGCTGGAGGACGGTAGGGCTTCTGGTTGGGAGTGTTCATGTCGCAGATTCAAAGCGACGATTTCAGCGATTCGACGCTTGACGACGCCTGGGACCTGGAAGGTCCCGCGGGCGCGGTCAATCTCGCTTCGGCGGCCGGCGAATCGTATCTGGAGCTTGTCGTTCCGGAAGGCGACCACAATGCCTGGGACGACAACCTGACGACGCGGCTGATGCAGGACGCCGCGGACGAAGACTTCACCATCGAAGCCAGGTTCCTCAGCACGCCCACCCAGGCCTATCAGATGCAGGGCCTGCTGGTGGAGGAAGACGCCGACAACTGGATCCGGTTCGACGTCTATCACGACGGCACCAATCTGCACATCTTCGGCGCCGCCACCGTTGACGGCTGGTCGGCGGCCAAGTTCGACCTGAAGATCGCCGCGGCCAGTGCCGCCTATCTGCGGGTGACGCGCGAAGGCGATGTCTGGACCTTCCAGTATTCCGCCGATGGCGTGACCTGGAAGACGGCCGGCAGCTATACGCTGGACATGACGGTGACATCCGTCGGGGTGTTCGCCGGGGCGACGGACGTGTCCGGCGGCGGGCCCGGCTATACCGCCCAGGTCGACTACTTCAACAACACCGCCGATCCGATCGTCGATGAGGACGCCGGCAACGCTGCCCCCGTGGCCGGCGACGACACGGCGGCGACGGCGGCCAACACGGCCCTGGTGCTGAGCGTCGCCGACCTTCTGGCCAACGACAGCGACGCCGACGGCGACGCCTTGAGCCTGGCCGGCTTCACCCAGCCGGCGCACGGCACGCTGGTCGACAACGGCGACGGCACCCTGACCTATACCCCCGACGCCGGCTATGCCGGGGCCGACAGCGTCACCTACACCGTCACCGACGGTACCGCGACGGCATCGGCCACCGTCGCGATCACGGTGACGGCGGCCGAGCCGCAGCCTGCTCCCGAGCCGGAACCGGAGCCGGAGCCCCAGAACACCGCCCCCGTGGCCGGCGACGACGCCCTGGCGGCGGACGAGGATACGGCGCTGGTCATCAGCATCGCCGGCCTGCTGGCCAATGACGGCGATGCCGACGGCGACCCGCTGGCCCTGGCCGGCTTCGCCCAGCCGGCGCATGGCACGCTGGTCGACAACGGCGACGGCACCCTGACCTATACCCCCGATGCCGACTACGCCGGCGCCGACAGCTTCACCTATACCGTCAGTGACGGTGCCGACACCGACACGGCCACGGTCGCCCTGACCGTCGCCGCGGCCAACGACGCGCCGACGGCGGGCGACGACGCGGCGACGACCGCGGCCGGCACGCCGCTGGTGCTGTCGGTGGCCGGCCTGCTGGCCAATGACGGCGATGCCGATGGCGACCCGCTGACCCTGGTGGGCTTCACCCAGCCGGCGCACGGCACGCTGGTCGACAACGGCGACGGCACCCTGACCTATACGCCCGAGGCCGGGTATGCCGGCGCCGACGGCTTCACCTACACCGTCAGCGACGGATCGGAGCGACCGCCACGGCCGATGTCGCCCTGGCCGTGGAGGCGGAACCCGCCATCCGGTCCGACGACTTCAGCGGCGCCGCCCTGGATGCCATGTGGTCGCCGGAAGGGCCGGCCGGGACGGTCGCCGTCGCGTCGAACGGCACGGATGCGTATCTGGAGATCGCGGTTCCCGCGGGCGACTACGACGCCTGGAACGCCAACAACACGACCCGCGTCGTCCAGGATGCGGTGGACGAGGATTTCGAGGTCCAGGCCAAGTTCCTGACCCTGCCCAGCCAGCGCTTCCAGATGCAGGGCATCCTGGTGGAGCAGGACGCGAAAACCTGGATCCGCTTCGACGTCTACCACGACGGATCGAAGCTCTACATCTTCAGCGCCGCCACCGCCAACGGCTGGACGGCGGCGAAGTTCAACACGTCGATCGCCGCCGCCAACGCCACCTACATGCAGGTGACGCGCGAAGGCGATGTCTGGACGTTCCGCTATTCCGGTGACGGGCAGACCTGGACGACGGCCGGCAGCTACACCTTCGCCATGACGGTGACGGGCGTCGGCCCCTATGCGGGGTCGACGGGGTCGCCCGGGGCAGGCCCCGGCTACACTGCGCAGGTCGACTATTTCTTCAACACCGCCGCCCCGATCGCGGACGAAGACGCCGGCAACACCGCCCCCGTGGCCGGCGACGACACCGCGGCGACCGCGGCCGACACGGCGCTGGTGCTGAGCGTCGCCGACCTTCTGGCCAACGACAGCGACGCCCGATTTATGACGCTCTTCGAGCCTGGCTGGTTTAACGGCCGGCGTAATGGCACGCTGTCGACAACGGCGACGGCACTTCTGACCTATACTTCCCCGACGCCGGCTATGCCGGGGCCGACAGCGTCACCTACACCGTCACCGATGGCACGGCGACCGCCTCCGCCACCGTGGCGATCACGGTGACGGACCCCGCCAACACCGCGCCGGTGGCCGGCGACGACGCCCTGGCGGCGGATGAGGATACGGCGCTGGTCATCAGCATCGCCGGCCTGCTGGCCAATGACGGCGATACCGACGGCGACACGCTGGCCCTGGCCGGCTTCGCCCAGCCGGCGCATGGTACGCTGGCCGACAACGGCGACGGCACCCTGACCTATACCCCCGATGCCGACTACGCCGGCGCCGACAGCTTCACCTATACCGTCACCGACGGTACCGCCACCGACACGGCCACGGTCGCCCTGACCGTCGCCGCGGCCAACGACGCGCCGACGGCGGGCGACGACACGGCGACGACCGCGGCCGGCACGCCGCTGGTGCTGTCGGTGGCCGGCCTGCTGGCCAATGATGGCGATGCCGACGGCGACCCGCTGACCCTGGTGGGCTTCACCCAGCCGGCGCACGGCACGCTGGTCGGCGAGCAACCATCCGTCCGATTGAATTTCAGCGCCGCCCTGGATGCCATGTGGTCGCCGGAGGGGCCGGCCGGGTCGGTCGCCGTCGCGTCGAACGGCACGGATGCGTATCTGGAGATCGCGGTTCCCGCGGGCGACTACGACGCCTGGAACGCCAACAACACGACCCGCGTCGTCCAGGATGCGGTGGACGAGGATTTCGAGGTCCAGGCCAAGTTCCTGACCCTGCCCAGCCAGCGCTTCCAGATGCAGGGCATCCTGGTGGAGCAGGATGCGAAAACCTGGATCCGCTTCGACGTCTACCATGACGGGTCAAAGCTCTACATCTTCAGCGCCGCCACCGCCAACGGCTGGACGGCAGCGAAGTTCAACACGTCGATCGCGGCCGCCAACGCCACCTACATGCAGGTGACGCGCGAAGGCGATGTCTGGACGTTCCGCTATTCCGGTGACGGGCAGACCTGGACGACGGCCGGCAGCTACACCTTCGCCATGACGGTGACGGGCGTCGGCCCCTATGCGGGGTCGACGGGGTCGCCCGGGGCCGGCCCCGGCTATACCGCGCAGGTCGACTATTTCTTCAACACCGCCGCCCCGATCGCGGACGAAGACGCCGGCAACGCCGCCCCCGTGGCCGGCGACGACACAGCGGCGACCGCGGCCGATACGGCCCTGGTGCTGAGCGTCGCCGACCTTCTGGCCAACGACAGCGACGCCGACGGCGACGCCTTGAGCCTGGCCGGCTTCACCCAGCCGGCGCACGGCACGCTGGTCGACAACGGCGACGGCACCCTGACCTATACGCCCGACGCCGGCTATGCCGGGGCCGACAGCATCACCTACACCGTCACCGACGGCACGGCCACAGCCTCCGCCACCGTGGCGATCACGGTGACGGACCCCGCCAACACCGCACCGGTGGCCGGCGACGACGCCCTGGCGGCGACCGAGGATACGGCGCTGGTCATCAGCATCGCCGGCCTGCTGGCCAACGACGGCGATGCCGACGGCGACGCGCTGGCCCTGGCCGGCTTCGCCCAGCCGGCGCATGGCACGTTGGCCGACAACGGCGACGGCACCCTGACCTATACCCCAGCCCCCGATTTCAACGGGATCGACACCTTCACCTACACCGTGGGCGACGGGCGCGGCGGGTTTTCCACCGCGGAGGTGGAGATCGCCGTGGCCGCGGTCAACGATGCGCCGGCACCTGGGGACGACACCGCGACGGTGGACAAGGACACGGCCCTGGTCCTGAGCATTGCCGGCCTGCTGGCCAATGACGGCGATGTCGATGGCGACGTGCTGTCCTGGTCGGGCTTCACCCAACCGGTCCATGGCGCGCTGGTCGACAACGGCGACGGCAGCCTGACCTATACGCCCGAGGCCGGTTTCACCGGCGTCGACAGCTTCACCTATGGCGTCACCGACGGCGCGGCCGAAGCCTGGGCCACGGTGGATATCTCCATCAGCCCCATCATCGACGTCTGGTACGGCACGACCCAGGAATTCGCCCATCTGGGCGAAGCGCAGCGCTGGGTCAACATCCTGGGCAATGTCGACCTCGACCAAGTCACGGGCCTCACCTATTCGCTGAACGGCGGGGCCGAAGTGGTGCTGTCGATCGGTCCCGACACCCGGCGCCTGCAGGACAGCGGCGATTTCAACATCGACCTGGACTATGCCGATCTGGACGGTTCGTCCGCCGACGACGTGGTGACGATCACCGCCACGCTCAACGACGGCAGCACCGTCACCCAGGACGTGACGATCGTCTACGAATCGAACAAGGAATGGGCGAAGAACTACACCATCGACTGGTCGACCGTGACCGACATCCAGGACGTGGTGCAGGTCGTCGACGGCCAGTGGGTGATCACCGAGGACGGCATCCGCACGGCCGCACCCGGCTATGACCGCGTGCTGGCGCTGGGCGACCAGACCTGGGACAACTACGAGGTCAACCTGACCCTGACCATCCACACGATGGGCGACGGCACCGTCAGGGACGGCGCCGGGCTTGGCGTCGGCATGCTGTGGGACGGCCACACCGACAGCCCGATCAAGGGCTGGCAGCCGCTGTCCGGCTGGGACCCGTTCGTGTCGCCCTTCTACAGCACGCAGACCGGCAGCTTCATCCTGCACGACTATCCCAACTGGGCCGGGCCGCACCTGGACGAATCGGGCTTCCTGTTCGAGGAAGGCGCAAGCTACAACCTGAAGGTCCGGGTCGAGCAGACCAACGTGTTCGACCGCGTCTACAGCTTCAAGATCTGGGAAGCAGGCACGGACGAGCCCGCCGACTGGCTGCTGTACGGCGTCGATACCATGACCGACCCGGTGAACGGGGCGTTCGTCCTGATCGCCCACAACTGGGACGTCACCTTCGGCGACATCACCGTGACGGAGATCACCGGCAACGACATCATCGCCGGCAGGGATACCGACGACCTGGTCATCGCCGTCGACGAGAGCCAGTCGAACCCGGGCCTGGGGGAGATCGATGTCCTGCAGGGCGGCGCGGGGGCGGATGTCTTCGTCTTCGGCAACGCCGCCGGCGACTTCTACGACGACGGCAATGCCGCCACGGCCGGCACCCAGGACTATGGCCTGATCTGGGATTTCGAGCAGGGCATCGACAGGATCCAGCTGGCCGGTGGTTTCGACGACTACGTGATCGCCGATACGGCGGACGGCCTGCCCGACGGGGCCGGCATCTACCGCGCGTCCGACGGGGAGCTGATCGGCATCGTCAACGGCGTCGACGCCGCATCGCTGCACGCCGACGACTTCCTGGATATCTGGATCGCCTGACCGGCCGGGCCGGCGTCGGGCCGCCGGTCAGCGCCCGAACAGCAGGTGCTTGCCCCGGCGCAGGTTTTCCGCCACCGGGTCGGGCAGGTATTGCATGCCTTCGCGGACGAATTCGATGACGTTGCGCGGCTTGAAGGGCCACAGCAGCAGGGCGCCGCAACAGGCGAGCTTCTGGCCCAGGGGGATGTCCGCCTCGCACGCCAGCCGCCAATAGTCGCGATAGAGGCGCGAGACGATCGGCGGCCGCCGCGCCACCAGGCGCGGGTCATACCACTGGGTGGAGACCCTGACGCCACGCACCGCGGATTCGGAGAAGGCTTCGGCGTGGCGCCGGTTCATGAACAGCGGCTCGGCGACGCCCAGGAAGCGGCCCTGCAGCATCAGCGCCGCCAGCAAAGCCCGATCGGAACCGAAATAGGGCTGGTGCAGCTGCGTCCGGCGCAGCGCCGACGCGCGGATCACGCCGAGGACTTCGTAGCAGAGGCGCGAGCGCATCACGAACCCGCAGAACCGCTCGGCCGGGGCCCGCGATGCCGGCCCCCGGGGCAGCGCCGAACCCTGCGCGAAGATATCGCCGGACGCGTCGATCAGCAGCGTGTCGGTGTGGCAGAGAACGGCATCCGGATTCGCGTCCAGCTTGGCGACGCATCGGTCAAGGTATTCCGGCGCCATCAAGTCGTCGTGGGGGCACCATTTGAAATACTCGCTATCGGATACATCAAACAGGTAGTTGAAATTCGGACCTGCGCCGATGTTTTGCGGATGCCGGTGATAGACGATGCGCGCATCGGCTTCAGCGTAGCGGCGGCAGATCTCCTCTGTCCGGTCTGTCGAACAGTTGTCGCCGATCAACAGCACGAAGTCGGTATAAGTCTGGGCCAGGATCGTATCGATCGCCTGGCCGACATACCGTTCGCCGTTGTAAACCGGCAAGCCTAAAGTGACGCGTGGGTTTGGCACCGTATCCACTTCATCATGCCGGCCGATCGGTCCGGCCGGCGACTTCATGATACTCTGCCGCAGATTGGTTTCCAAATGGTGCAAGCGCCGGGCGGTCCCGGGGTTTATTCCGCATTCCCGGCTGGCGAGCGTAGCGACCGGAAATGCTCGCGAAGGTGCAACATTTCATCGCGATTTACGATGATGTGCCACAGGATATAGGTCCCCGCGCCGACGGCGACGGAGCTGGCAAGCACATAGGCGTCGCCCATGGCCGCGGGCACGATGTGCCGCCAGGCCAGCACCGCCGCCGCCATGACCAGCAGCCCGCCCACCGTGGGGGCGATCTCGCGCCCGACCTCGATCGCCGTCAGGCCCGTGACCTTGCGGATGAACACCAGGTGCACGGGCAGCGTCAGCGCGGTGCCGATCACCAGGATGGCCGCCGGCCAGACGATTCCGAATGACCCGAAGGCCAGCACGGCGGCCAGGGTGCCCGCCGCCCAGCAGCCGGTGGCGACGCTCAACCAGTGCGGCTTGCCGGCGCTGCGGACCGCCGCGCTGGACACCATGTGGGGCGCCACCAGGATGCCGTTGGAAATGTAGATCACGAACACCCAGACCGCCGGCGACCATTCCGCACCGAAGACCACGGGGACCAGGTCGGGGCCGACCAGGGCCGCGCCGGCAAAGGCCGGGGCCGACACCAGGGGGACCAGGCGGATGAACGTGGCGAAGGCGCGGCGCATGCGCGCGGGCTCCACCCTCACCCGCGAAAACAGGGGAAAGGCGACGCGCGTGGCCGGCATCACGAAGACGGCCGTCAGAACGTCGCTGCAACGGATGGCCAGGTTGAAGAAGCCGACGGCTTCGGCGCCCAGGTGAACGCCGATCAGGAAGATCACCAGGCGCTGGTGGACCATCGACAGCGATCGCAGGATCAGCATGTTGAGGGCGAATTTCCACAGGTCCTGGAAATGTCGCCGCGTGCCGCGCAGGCCCGGGCGCCACGGCACGCTCCACCACACCACGGCGATGGCCGCCACCCGCATGGCGATCTGGTGGCCGACCAGGCTCCAGATCCCGTAGCCGCTGAACGCCATGGCCAGCCCGACGACGCCGCCGACCGCAACGCTTCCCGTCGTGCGCACGGCCAGGGCGCGAAAGGCGAAGCGCCGTTGCAGGATGACGCTGGGGATGGTGCCCAGCGCCGTCAGCAGGATGATCGGCGTCAGCCAGTAGATCAGCGCTTCCACGCGGGGTTCGCCGAAGGCCAGGGCCACGGGATGGGCAAGCCCCACGGCGATCAGGCTGACGACGACGGCAAAGCCGATGATGCCCCAGAACGCGGCATCGATGTGCCCGTCTTCGATCGTTTCCCGCTGGACCAGGCCTTCCGCCAGGCCTTCGGCCACCGTCTGTTCGGCCAGGCCGACGATGACCAGGGCCATGGCGAAGAGGCCGAACGTCGCCGGACCGAGTATTCGGGCCAGAATGATGAAGATCGCGAGGGCCACGATCTGTCGTCCGGCCATCTCGAAAGCCGTCCACGATACGCCGCGGACGGCACTGTGCTTCAGGTCCAATCTCGTCGTCCCCAATCCGCCTTCAGCGCATCGGTCTGCGCAGGTCCGGCATCCGCATGGGATAGCGCGATTCGATTAACAATGGGCGATACGCGAACGGGAACGGATGGCAAGCCTGCCCGGCGCCGGTCCGCCTTACTCCGCCAAGACCACACCGACTTGGTGACGCAGCGGTTGCAGCGGCACCACATGCACGGGCCCGAAGTCGGCCCGGCAATACACGGCCAGCAGGGCCACGCCGTATTCCCCTTCCGGCAGGGCGGCACCGGGGTGGTCGGCCACCTTCACCCACTCCACCGGCTCCGGCTCGTCCGCGGGCCACCACTTCATCCGCAGGGCATAGGCCGCGTGGTTGCCGGCAACGTCCAGGACGGGCCGGACCTCGACCACCACGCGGTAGCGCCGCCCTTCCTCCAGCCGAAGGCTGCGATAGGCGCCCGCCCACGCTTCCGCCCCATCCCCCATCTTGTACGAGAAATCGCCGGCAACGCCGCGATAGCGGGAGTAGTACCACGCAAGACCAAAGGCCCAACCGCGGCGCGGCGCCACATCGCCATCGTCCACATGCCCGCCCCACATGGGCAGGACGCCGAACCCGAAATGCCCGTCGCCGGTGCTGCCGTGGAAGGTCACGTCGGTTTCCACCCGCCGGCCGCCGGGGAAGGCGCCGACGACCTGCAGCAGACGATCGTACGACTCCGACCCCGGGCGCGGGCGAACGCGCCATTCCCCGCCGATCTCGACCGCTTCCCACTCGCCGTCCTGGGCCTCCAGATCCCGGCCTTGCCAGCCGACCGTCACCGGCAGCAGCGGCGGCGAGGGATCGTAGACGAAGACGCGCTCCAGCTCGGCATGCCGCCCGAGGATGCTGTCGGCCCGCAGCGACAGCCGGTTCTCGCCGTCGGCAAGGTCGGCGGCTGCCAGTTCGATGGTGAACTCCCTCGGGGACAGGCGCGGCCAGACGTCGTGGGGCACGGGCCGCCACGGCCCGTCGTTCAGCCGATAGTCGGCACCGGCGGTGAAACGCGAGACATAGCCGGTGACGTTGGCGGTCAGCCCGCCGGCACGGCGGTCATAGACCGCCGGCAGGTGGTGAATGCCGACGAGGTCGATATCCGGGTCCAGCCAGGCCCGCCACGCGACCCAGCCGCCCCCCGCCGCCAGGACCGCAAGGATGGCGAACAGACACGGTCGTACCAGCCGGACGAGACGTGCCTTGATGCCGGTGCCGCCCGGCCCGGGTGACGGACGCAAACGCCGGGTCCCCCTTCTGGTTCCTGCCCGCGCGGTGGACTGGCCGCCATCGACGGGCATCTCGCCCGCACAGTGGATCGATAGTAATGTGAAAACCTGGTTAAGTAAGTCCCGGATCGTGCGACGGGGCAACCCGTCCCGATGCCGCGGCCACCGCGCGCCCCTTGCCATCGGCATGGCGGGTTTGGACAAGACAAGGCCGGTTCGTCGGTGGACACTTCCCACCGTCACGATTGCGGAGCGGCAGGGACATGGACGCACCACGACGCCCCCGGACCCTGACCATGGCCGACCGCGACCCGCCGGCCCATGGCGACATCGACATGGATGCCGTGCGGCAGTACCGGCTGGCCCGGGTGCGCCGGGGATTGGCAGAGCGCGACATCGCCGCGGCCGTGCTGATGGACCCGCTGAACATCCGCTATGCCACCGACAGCACCAACATGCAGGTCTGGGTGATGCACAACCCGGCCCGGTACGCGTTCGTGCCGGCCGAAGGCCCGGTGGTGCTGTTCGACTTCCACAATTGCGAATTCCTGTCCGACGGCCTGGGCACGGTGGACGAGGTGCGCCCGGCGATCAGCACCAACTATTTCCTCGCCGGCCCGCGGTTCGGGGAGCGTGCGGCCCGCTGGGCGGCCGAACTGGCCGACCTGGTGCGTGCCCATGGCGGCGGCAACCGGCGCCTGGGCCTGGACTGCGCCAGCCCGCTCTGCGCCTTCGCCCTGGACCGTGAGGGGATCGAGGTCGTCGATGCCGGCCAGGTGCTGGAACATGCGCGCGCCCTCAAATCCCCGGGTGAGGTCGCGTGCATGCGGGCATCCATCGCCGCGGCCGACGAAGGCATGCGCCGCATGCGCGAGGCGCTGACCCCCGGCATCACCGAGAACGCGCTGTGGTCGCTCCTGCACCAGGCGAATATCGAGATGGGCGGGGAGTGGATCGAGACCCGCCTGCTCGCCTCCGGCAGCAAGACCAACCCGTGGTTCCAGGAATGCGGCTTCCGCGTCATCCGCGACGGCGACCTGGTCAGCTTCGACACCGACCTGATCGGCCCGTTCGGCTATTGCGCCGACATCTCGCGCACCTTCCTCTGCGGCGACGGCCATGCCAGCGACGAACAGCGCCGGCTCTACGCCACCGCGCGCGAGCAGATCGAAACCAACCTGACGCGCCTGCGCCCCGGCATCGGCCTGCACGAGTTCGGGCAAGTGGCCTATGACCTGGCGCCGGAATTCCGCCGCAACCGCTATTCCGTCGTCGCCCACGGCGTCGGCCTTTGCGACGAATATCCGCACGTGCCCTATCCGGAGGACTACGGCCACGGCGGCTATGACGGCGTCATCGTGCCGGGGATGACCCTGTGCGTCGAAAGCTATGTCGGCGCCGAAGGCGGGGCGGAAGGCGTGAAGCTGGAACAGCAGGTGCTGATGACCGACAGCGGGCCGGAGCTGCTGTCGCATTTCCCGTTCGAAGACAAGCTGGCCTGAGGGCAGCCATGACGACGTATGTCGCGCTCTTGCGCGCCGTCAATGTCGGCGGCACCGGCAAGCTGCCGATGGCCGACCTGAAGCGCCTGTGCCAGGACGCGGGGTTCGCGGATGTGCGCACCTACATCGCCAGCGGCAATGTCGTCCTCGCCGGCGCGCAATCGGAAGCGCAGGTGAAAGCGGCGCTGGAGGCGGCCCTGGGGGACTACGCGGGCAAGCCGGTCGCCGTCCTGGTCCGCACCGCCGCGGAGCTGGCCGATGTCCTGGCCGCCAACCCCTTCCCCGACGCCGAGGCCGCGTCCATCGCCGTCTTCTTCCTGGACGCCCCGCCGCCGGCCGACGCCCTGGACCACGTCGCCGGCCGCGCCGACGAAGAGCTGCACCTGGGCCGCCGCGAGATCTATGTCCGCTACCCCGGCGGCATGGGCCGGTCGAAGCTGCGCATCCCCGCCGCCAAGGCGGGAACGGCCCGCAACCTCAATACGGTGGCCAAGCTGGCGGCGATGGCCCGCAGCCCGGGTTGAGCCGCAACGCGATGGCCGAATCCATGCGCCGTCCGACGAGGTCCTCGCCTTCGCGAGGACGACCACACGTCATCCTCGCGAAGGCGAGGATCTCATGGGGTCGGAAACGGACCATCGCCACCGGTCAGGGCCAACGAAGCGGAAACAGACATGCGCACCGAAAAGGAAAGGATGCTGGCCGGCGACCTGTACCGCGCCGTCGGGGCTGAGATCGCAGGCGACCACCTGCGGGCGAAGCGGCTCTACCGCGCCTACAACCTGACGACGGCGGACCAGGCCGACAGCCGCGCACTGTCCGAGGAGATCCCCGCCTTCGCGGGGATGACGCGAATTGCTTGTCTTGCCTCACAAATCCCTTCGCGGGGATGACGCGAATTATTTGTCTTGCCTCACAAATCCCTTCGTCGCCCCCGCGCAGGCGGGGGTCTCCTTGAATTGAGCGCGGCACCGCCAACGGGCATGGCGCCACACTGAAACCGACAGCAGGGCACGGGACATGCGCACCGAGCAGGAAAAGATGCTGGCCGGCGAGCTGTACCGCGCCGTCGGAGCGGAGATCGAAGGCGACCAGCTGCGGGCGGAACGGCTCTACCGCGCCTACAACCTGACGACGGCGGACCAGGCCGACCGCCGCGCACTGTCCGAGGAGATCCCCGCCTTCGCGGGGATGACGTTAATTGTTTGTCTTGCCTCACAAATCCCTTCGCGGGGATGACGCGAATTGTTTGTCTTGCCTCACAAATCCCTTCGTCGCCCCCGCGAAGGCGGGGGTCTCCTTGAATTGAGCGCGGCACCGCCAACGGCCATGACGCCACACTGAAACCGACAGCAGGGCACTGACATGCGCACCGAGAAGGAAAAGATGCTGGCCGGCGAGCTGTACCGCGCCGTCGGGGCGGAGATCGAAGGCGACCAGCTGCGGCCGGAGCGGCTCTACCGCGCCTACAACCTGACGACCGCGAACCAGGCCGACCGGCGCGCGCTGTCCGAGGAGATCCCCGCCTTCGCAGGGATGACGCGAATTGCTTGTCTTGCCTCAAAAATCCCTTCGCGGGGATGACGTGAATTGTTTGTCTTGCCTCACAAATCCCTTCGCGGGGATGACGCGAATTATTTGTCTTGCCTCACAAATCCCTTCGTCGCCCCCGCGCAGGCGGGGGTCTCCTTGAATTGAGCGCGGCACCGCCGCCGGCCATGACGCCACACTGAAACCGACACCGGGGCACCGACATGCGCACCGAAAAGGAAAAGATGCTGGCCGGCGAGCTGTACCGCGCCGTCGGGGCGGAGATCGAAGGCGACCAGCTGCGGGCGGAATGGCTCTATCGCGCCTACAACCTGACGACGGCGGACCAGGCCGACCGGCGCGCCGCCATCCTGAGGGACCTGCTCGGCGCCGTCGGCGACAACGTCGTCCTGCGGCCGCCGTTCTACTGCGACTACGGCAGCAACATCCGCATCGGCAGCAACGTCTTCGCCAATTTCGGCTGCGTCTTCCTGGACGTCGTCGGCATCGATATCGGTGACGCCTGCCAGATCGGCGCCCATGTCCAGATCCTGACGGCCGACCACCCGCGCGATCCCGCCCTGCGTGCCCAGGGCCTGGAATTCGGCAGGCCCATCCGCATCGGCCGCAATGTCTGGATCGGCAGCGGCGCCCTGATCCTGCCCGGCGTGACCATCGGCGACGACGCCATCATCGGCGCCGGCAGCGTCGTCACGCGCGACGTGCCCGCGGGCGCCACCGCTTCCGGCAATCCGGCGAGGGTGCGCAGCGCCCGTGCAGACGCCGGCTGAGCCGGCGGCGCCGGGCGGGCGCAGGCCGCCTGCCCGTGCGCCGCAGTCTCGACGACCCCGCCCGGCCTATCCCGACACCACCTCCGGCACCGCCGTCGCCGGCGGGGTGTTGCGGCTGCGGTGGCTGCGGATGATGCCGTCGATCACCGTCATGCCGACGCCGGGCAGGTTGCCCTGCCGGATCGACTCCAGGATGGTGCGGCCGGGGGCGTGCTGCGCGCGGTCCAGGAAGACGAAATCGGCGGCCCGCCCCGGTTCGATGATGCCGCAATCGAAGCCGCGCATGCGCGCGGTGTTGCCGGTGGCGAAGCACACGGCGATTTCCGCCGGCACATCGCCCAGCGACGACAGCATGGCGATCATGCGCAGGATGCCCAGAGGCTGGACGCCGGACCCGGCGGGCGCATCGGTGCCCAGGATCACGCGGTCCAGCTGGTCCAGTTCCTTCGCCGTGCGCATGGCCAACAGGGCCGCACGCTCGTTGCCGTTGTGCACCAGTTCGATGCCGCGGCGGCACTGTTCGCACAGGCAGACGATCTGGTCGTCGGGCAGGGCGGTATGGCCGCCATTGATGTGGCCGATGATGTCGGCGTCCGCCGCCAGCACGACATCCTTGTCGATCAGGCCGGAACCGGGGATCGACGGGCCGCCGGTGTGGATGGTCGACTGCATGCCGTATTTGCGCGCCCAGGCGACCATCTGCTGCGCCGTCTCGCCGGTCTTGACCGACCCCAGGCCGACCTCGCCCAACAGCTTCACCCCGGCATCGCCAAGGTCGCGGAAATCCTCCTCCTCCATCCCCTGTTCCAGGACGGGGGCGCCGGCATGCACCTTGACGCCCGACGGGCGCAGGTTGTCGTAGAAGCGCTGGCAGGCGATCGCCATCGCCTTCAAGCCCACGATATCCTTGGGCCGGCCGGGCATGTGCACCTCGCCGGCGGAAATCATCGTGGTGACGCCGCCGTGCAGGCAGCTGTCGATCCAGTTCAGCTGCTGCTGGCGCGGGGTGTAGTCGCCGATCACCGGATGCACATGGCTGTCGATCAGCCCCGGCGCGACCGTCACCCCCTTGGCGTCGATCACCGTGTCGGCGTGGCCGGTATCCACATCCTTCGCGCGGCCGACCGCGGCAATCGTGCTGTTGCGGCAGACGATGCAGTCGGCATCCAGGATCGGCTGTTCCAGCCGCCCCGACAGCATCAGCCCGATATTGCGGATGACCAGTGTCTTCGCAGGTTCCCCCACCCTTGCCTCCCCAGTCCCGGCGCCGGCCAGCACGGATCGCCGCTGCGGGCCGGCCATGCCCGCCGGCGGTATTGTTTGAGTACGAACAGGTTAATCCGCGTTCCCGGCCGGTGTCGACTCTCCCGACAGGGGTGGCCGCACGCCGGCGGGCCGCGGCCGGCCCGGGACAATCGCGGCCGGGGCCTTCGTGGCTATTGACAATGTCCATAGTGGACATGTTCCATAGTAAGGCTCCTGGCTATCTCCTGTCGATGGTCGGGGCTTCGCACCGGGAAACGGGGGCTGATGGCAATGGGGCATGCGCCGCTGGAAGACTCCCTCTGGTATGCGACGGCCGCCCCCGCGCCGGCGACCCACCCGATCGACGGCCAGGTGCAGGCCGATGTCTGCGTGGTCGGAGCCGGCTATACCGGCCTGTCGACCGCCCTGCACCTGGCGGAAAAGGGCGTCAACGTCGCCGTGCTGGAGGCACAGCAGGCCGGCTTCGGCGGATCGGGTCGCAATGCCGGGCATTGCACCCCCACCTTCCACTATTACAGCATCCCGAAGGTCCGGCAGATGCTGGGGGAGACGTTCGGCCCCCGCATCATCGAGCGGCAGACCAACGGCACCAACATCGCCTTCGACATCATCCGCCGCTACGGCATCGACTGCGAGGGTGTGCAGACCGGCTATGTCCAGCCGGCGCACGCGCCCAGCATGCTGAAGAAGCTGGAAGCGAAGTGCCGCACCTATCAGGAGGTCGGCAAGGCCGCACGCATGCTCGACCGGGCGGAGACGGAGCGGCTGACCGGCTCCCCCCGCTATTTCGGCGCCTGGTTCCACCCCGAGGGCGGGCATCTGAACCCGCTGGGCTATTCGCGGGGCCTGGCGCGGGCGGCGATGTCGCAGGGCGCCAGGATCTTCACCGACAGCCCGGTCACGGCCATCAAGCCCGAGGGGTCGCGCTGGCGGGTGGAAACGCCGTCCGGGTCCGTCGTCGCCGACAAGGTTGTCTGCGGGACCGGGGCCTATACCTCCGATTTCTGGCCCGGCCTGCGGCAGACCTTCACCATCCTGACCGTCGCCTGCCTGGCGACGGAGCCCCTGTCGGACAATCTGCGCAAGTCCATCGCGCCGGAGAACAACACGGTCGTCGAAAGCCGGTCGGACCCCGCCATCTACAAGTTCGACAAGGACGGACGGCTGGTGACATCCGTCTTCGTAGAAGGGCGGCGCGGCGGCGACCCGGCCCATACCAAGACGATGGTCGAAGCCCGGCTGAAGTGGATCCTGCCGCAGCTGGGCGACGTGACGTGGCAGTACTACTGGTACGGCGACCTGGACATGCAGCCGCGCACGATCCCGCGTCTCTATGACCTGGCGCCGGGGGTGATCGCCTCGCTCGGCTATTCCGGGCGCGGGGTGCCGACCGGCACGATGATGGGCACGGTGCTGGCCGACTGGGCGATGGGCGTGCCGGCCAAGGACCTGGCCCTGCCGCTGGAACCGCTGAAGCCCGTCCCCTTCTACATGCACGTCGCGCCGCGGGCGCTGCTGCCCTACTACCGATTCCGCGACCAGCGGATCGCCCGCCGCGACGGCGTGCGTCCGCCGCCCTATTGACCCTTGCCGCAACGCCTTCGGGGGCGCACGTCATTGCACCACGCTGATATCGCCCATAGAACGAACAAGAACGACGTGCCGGGGCAGGGAGGTTCCGCAGGTGGCATTCACGACGGAAACCCCCGCCGCGCGGGCACCGGATGCGGGACGCGGATCGGCCCGCCCGCCAGCCGTCCCGCAGGCCGATATCGGGCAGGTCGATCTGGACGTGCTGAAGGACCTTCTCAGCTATTACCTGCGCAGCCTCAACCTCACACTGAGCCGCGACCTGGACCATTGCATGAGCCCGCTGCCGGTGGCGCGCGGCACGGGCAAGATCTCCACGCTGCTGATCGTCGGGGCCAATCCCGGGATCCGGCCGTCGGTCGTGGCCCACATCATCCAGAAGGACCGGTCGGCGATGGTCAAGCTGTTGGACCAGCTGAAATCGGCCGGGGTGCTGGAACAGCGGGTGTCGGAGGCCGAACGGCGGTCGCACGAGCTCTACCTGACCGCCAAGGGCGAGACGCTGGCGGACCGCGTGCGCACCATCGCCGTCGCGCAGAACGACCGCTTCTTCTCGGTCCTGGCCCCTGCGGAGCGGACCCAGCTGCTGTCGCTGCTGAAGCGCCTCTACGTCCACCACATCGATCCGGTCCCGGCATCCCCCTGACCACAGGGACCGGCCCGCACACGGGGAGGGTCGCCCGATGACCGATGGACCTGGCGGCCGCGTCGCCATGATTTCCGGCGCCAACCGCGGCATCGGCCGGGCGATCGCCGAACGGCTGGCGGCCGAGGATTGGCGGCTGAGCCTGGGTGTGCGCGATCCGGCCGGGGTTGCCGATACGCTGCCGCCGGGTGCCCTGGTCCAGCGCTTCGACGCAGCGAGCGGCGACGGCGAGGCCCCGTGGGTGGAGGCGACGCTGGCCCGCTTCGGGCGCATCGACGCCGTCGTCAACAACGCCGGCATCATCATCCGCAAGAGCGTGCTGGAAGCCGACGACGACGATGTCGAGGCGATGCTGCAGGTCAACGTCAAGTCGCCGCTGCGTCTGGTCCGCGCCGCCTATCCGGCGCTGGCGGCGACCGGCCGCGGCCGGGTGGTCACGATCGTTTCACTGTCCGGCAAGCGGGTGAAGTCGCCCGGGTCCAGCACCTATTCCGTCAGCAAGTTCGCGGCCCTGGGGCTGGCCCATGCCATCCGCCATTCCGGCTGGGACGACGGCGTGCGGTCGACCGCCATCTGCCCGGGCTATGTCGCCACTGATATGGCGACCGGCCTGACGGACCGCGACCCCGACGCCATGACCCAGCCTGCCGACATCGCGCGGGTCGTTGCCATGGTGCTGGACCTGCCCAACACCGCCAGCGTGTCGGAGATCCCCGTCAACTGCATCCTGGACGACAGCTATTGACCGCCGCCGGCCCGGAAGCCGGCAATCGCAAACGAAGGTGAGCCCGAATGAGCCCCGAGGTCGACCCCGTAGACGCCGACGAGACCCTGCCGCAACGCGTGAATGTCGTCGTTATCGGCGGCGGCATCATCGGCAGCTGCGCGGCCTATTACCTGGCCAAGACCGGCCTGTCGGTCGCGCTGTGCGAAAAGGGCGTGATCGGCGGCGAGCAGTCCAGCCGCAACTGGGGCTGGTGCCGGCAGACCCGGCGCGACCCGCGGGAGATCGCGCTGGCCATCGAATCCCTGCGCCTGTGGGGCGGGCTGAATGCGGAGATCGAGGACGACACCGGCTTCCGGCGTGCCGGTATCGTGTTTGCCTGTTCGACCGACGAGGAAGTGGCGTCGCACGAAGCCTGGCTGGAGCATGCGCGGCCCTATCAGATCGATGCCCGCATGGTCAGCGGCGCCGACCTTGACGCCCTGCTGCCGGGATCGACGGTGCGCTACAAGGCCGCCATCCACACCGTCAGCGACGGGCGGGCGGAACCGTCGATGGCGGCACCGGCGGTGGCCCGGGCCGCCCGGCGGCTGGGGGCGGCGGTGCTGACCGGCTGCGCGGTGCGCGAGCTGGACCTGGCGGGCGGCAAGGTCGCCGGCGTGCTGACGGAAAAGGGCCGGATCGCCTGCGATAGCGTGATCCTGGCCGGTGGCGCCTGGTCGCGGCTGTTCTGCGACGGCCTGGGCCTGCGGCTGCCGCAGCTGAAGCTGATCGCCACGGTGATGCGCACCACCCCGCTGGACGGCCCGCCGGACCATGGGCTCTGGACCAACAAGTTCGCGTTCCGCAAGCGCCTGGACGGCGGCTATTCCGTCGCCACCAGCGGCACCAACACGACCGAGCTCAGGCCCGACAGCTTCCGCTTCTTCTTCGACTTCCTGCCGGCGGTGCGCATGGAATGGAAGAGCCTGCGCCCGCGCATCGGCCGGTCGTTCCTGGACGACCTGCGCACCCCGCGGCGGCCGGTACCCGGCCGGCCTTCGGCCTATGAGCAGACCCGCATCCTGGACCCCGACCCGTCGGATGCGACCAACCGCCGGACCAAGGCCGACCTCGACGCCGCCTTCCCGGCGTTCAAGCAGGCCCGGATCGCCCGGCAATGGGCCGGTTCCATCGATGTGACGCCCGACGCGGTGCCGGTGATCTCGCCCGTCCATGCCGTGCCCGGCTTCTTCATCGCCACCGGCTTTTCCGGCCACGGCTTCGGCGTCGGTCCGGCGGCCGGCCGGCTTGCGGCCGATCTGGTGACGGGGGCGCCGCCGCTGGTCGACCCCGCACCGTTCCGCTTCCAGCGCTTCACGGACGGGTCCAGGCCGCGGCCCTATGCGGGGATCTGAGGTCTTGGGGGGACGCGAATGCCGATGACATCCCCCGTCGGGGGCCTGCGGGGCGGACTGGGCCGCCTGTGCGCCGGACCCCCGCCGACCGAGGCATCGGCGCAACGTGATAAACTGACGAGAACAGGAAGGATACGAAGGCCATGACCGACAAGACAGGGACACCCGATCCTTGGACCTGGGCGCGGGGCATCGCCGCGCTCAGGCAACCGCAGCTGTCGCGACGCGGTTTCCTGAATCTGGCCGCGGCCGGGGGTGCGGCCACACTGATCGCGCCCAGGCTGCTGCGCGCCCAGCCGGCAGAGCCGACCGGACAGGTGATCGCCGGCATCTCGCAGGAACCGACGGTCTTCAACCCGCTGATGCTGCATATCGAAGTGGACGAAGGCGTCTACTTCAACATCTACAACCCGCTCTGGGGCGTGGATCCCGACGGCAACTTCACCCCGCAGCTGGCGGCCGAGATCCCGTCGGTGGAGAACGGCGGACTGTCCGAGGACGGCCTGAACTGGACGATCCGCCTGCGCGACGGCGTCGTCTGGCATGACGGTACGCCGTTCACGGCGGACGACGTCAAATTCTCGCTGGAGCTGACGGTCGACGAGAACTTCCGGTCCGCCCGCCGCGCCGGCCACGACCTGTTGACCGACATCACCGTGGTCAGCCCGACCGAGATCACCTGGCGCATGACCCAGCCCTATGCGCCGTACATGGCGCTGCTGGCGTCGACCTTCATCGTGCCCAAGCACATCGTCGAAGCCGCCGCCGACCCCAACGACAGCGAGCTCAACACCCATCCCATCGGCACCGGCCCGTTCAAGTGGGTCAACCGCGTGGCCGGCGACCACATCGAACTGGCCGCCAACCCGGACTATTTCGGCGAGGGACCGTATCTTGAGACGCTGGTCTTCAAATACATCCCGGACATGACCGTCCTCTATACCCAGTTCCAGACCGGCGACATCGACTATATCGGCCTGCAAGGCATCACGCCGGACCACTTCGCCGAGGCCGAGCAGTTGCCGGACCGCGTCGTCATGCCGATCCCGCAGCCCTTCATCGAGAATATCGGCTTCAACATGGGCAAGCCGCAGTTCCAGGACCTGGCCGTGCGCCAGGCCCTGTACCTGGCCATGGACAAGGCGGCGATCATCGACGCCATCTATTATGGCCTGCCGAAGCCCGCGGAAAGCTACATCCCCGAAGGCAACTGGGCCTACAACCCCGACCTGCCGCAACACGAATACAATCCCGAGCGGGCCAAGCAGATCCTGGACGAGGCCGGCTGGGTTCCGGGGCCGGACGGCATCCGCGAGAAGGACGGCGTGCGGCTGGCCTTCACCAACTCCACCACCGCCGGCAACCATGTCCGCGAGCAGGCACAGCAGCTGTTGCAGCAGACCTGGCGCGAGATCGGCGCGGAGATGGAGATCAACAACCTGCCGCCCGCGGTGATGTGGGGCGACTATTGGATGATGTCGGAGTTCGACTCCGCCATGGTCGGCATCGCCTTCATGGTCGGCCCCGACCCCGACACCACCGACTATTTCCATTCGCAGTCGATCGCGGCCCAGGCCGGTGCGGGGCAGAACACGGTCCAGTACGCCAATCCGGAGGTGGACGCACTGCTGGAAGCCGGCACCGTCAGCGTCGACCGGGAGGAGCGCAAGCAGATCTACTACCAGCAGCAGGAGATCATCCGCCACGACCTGCCCTATCTGCCGATCTTCCAGTACGCGATGGTGGAGGGCACGAAGGCCGGCTTCGTCGGCTACACGCCCAACATCAATGTCCGCATCAACTCCTGGAACGCCAGCGAGTGGTACTGGGAGAGCTGAGATCGGTGCGGCAGGCTTGCAGCCGTCGTTGACACCGTCGGGGCGGGCCGCCATGGCCCCGGCCCGCCCCGATCGTCCCCCGCCCGACCCCACCGTCGCTTGGTAGCCGTGTGACCAGATTCCTCCTCTCCCGGCTGTGGCAGAGCCTCGTGCTCCTGCTGCTGGTGTCGATGATCGGGTTTGCGGTCCTGCACCTGGCGCCGGGCGGGCCCCTGTCGCAGTTCGCCCTGTCGCCGGGCGTCACGCAGGAGCAGATCGAGCGCATCAAGGAGCAGATGGGCCTGAACCGGCCGCTGCCGGTCCAGTACCTGGACTGGGCCGGCCACCTGGTCATCGGCGACTGGGGCAAGTCGTTCCGCGACGGCCAGCCGGTGCTGGTGGTAATCGGCCAGCACCTGTCGGCGACGTTGCAGCTGATGGTCAGTTCCACCCTGCTGGCGGTGGCGCTTGGCACCTGGGTGGGCGTGCTGGGCGCGATCCGGCGCTATTCCCTGTTCGACTACCTGGCCACCGTCGGCGCCATGGTGGCGCTGTCGATCCCGACCTTCTGGTTCGGCCTGGTGACGATCTACATCTTCTCGGTCGAGCTGGCGTGGCTGCCCGCCGGCAACATGTACACGATCGGCGACGGCTCGCTTCTGGACTACCTGCACCATCTGATCGCGCCCTGCCTGGTGCTGGGCTTGGTGACGGTGGCGATCTGGAGCCGCTACATGCGCTCCTCCATGCTGGACGTCATCCACCAGGACTATATCCGCACCGCCCGCGCCAAGGGCGTGCCGGAACGGGTGATCCTCTGGCGCCATGCCATCCGCAACGCGCTGCTGCCGATGATCACCATCGCCGGGCTGCAATTGCCCACGCTGCTCAGCGGCGCGCTGGTGACGGAAACGGTGTTCACATGGCCCGGCATGGGCCGCCTGTTCCTGGATTCGCTCAGCTACCGCGACTACCCCGTGGTGATGGGCATCCTGATGTTCTCCGCGGTGCTGGTGCTGGTCGGCAACCTGCTGGCCGACATCCTCTACGCCGTCACCGACCCGCGCATCCGGCTGGACTGAGGGGGGAAGGCGCCCATGCCGGTGGACAGGATCGACGAACTGGGCGGGCGACCGGAGCCGGAGCAGACGCTGCACGTCAACCGCAACCGGGCACTGCGGCGGTTCCTGCGGCACCGGCTGGCGATCCTGGGCACGGTGACGATCGCGGTGCTGGTGATCGCCTGTGCCATCGGCCCCTATATCACCCCCTTCGACCACCTGTTCATCGACATCCGCAGCCGTTTCCAGCCACCGGTGTCGGGCGCCCATGTCTTCGGCACGGACGAGATGGGGCGGGATCTCCTGTCCCGGCTGATGATGGCCGGGCGGGTGTCGCTGACCATCGGCTTCGCCGCGATGATGCTCAGCACCATCTTCGGCACGCTGGTCGGTGCCGTCGCCGGCTATTACGGCCGCAAGACCGGGGCGGTGCTGATGCGCTTCGTCGATGCGGTGCTGTGCTTTCCCAACATCTTCCTGTTGCTGACGCTGGCCGCCTTCATCCAGCCCAGCCTGATGACCATCACCATCATCATCGCCGCGACCTCGTGGATGGAGGTGGCGCGCGTGGTGGAAGGCCAGCTGCGGTCGCTGCGCGAGCGCGACTTCGCCGTGGCGGCGGAGATGATCGGCGCCCCCAACAGCCACATCATGTTCAAGGAACTGCTGCCCAACGCGGTGGCGCCGATCGTGGTGGCGGCGACGCTGACCGTCGCCCGCGCCATCCTGATGGAATCCTATATCAGCTTCCTGGGCTATGGCATCCAGCCGCCGGAACCCAGCTGGGGCAACATGCTGAACAACGCCCAGCAGTACCTGAACTCCGCCCCGTGGCTGGCGATCTTCCCGGGGCTGATGATCACGCTCGCCGTCACCAGCTTCAACTTCCTGGGCGACGGCCTGCGCGACGCGCTCGACCCGCGGCTGGAGGTCTGATGGCGGGGTCCGCACAGCCAGCCGCCATCGGCGAAACGGTGCTGAAGGTCGCCGACCTCTGCGTCACCTTCCGG
Source organism: Rhodospirillaceae bacterium (assembly GCA_020638595.1). GTDB lineage: Bacteria > Pseudomonadota > Alphaproteobacteria > DSM-16000 > Inquilinaceae > JACKIG01. The sequence continues at coordinate 160,485 of JACKIG010000010.1, forward strand.
ACGCCGGCCGGGCCGATCGAGGTGCCGCGCGGCGTCTCGTTCACGGTGCGACGCGGCGAGACGCTGGCGCTGGTCGGCGAATCCGGTTCCGGCAAGAGCGTGACCAGCCTGGCGGTGATGCGGCTGACGCCGAAGCCGCCGCGCTGCCATGTGCGCGGGCAGGTCCTGCTGCGCGACGATGCCGGCGGCACCCGGGATCTGCTGTCGCTGTCGGACGAACAGATGCGCCGGGTGCGCGGCAACGACATCTCGATGATCTTCCAGGAACCGATGACCTCGCTGAACCCGGTGCACACCGTCGGGGCCCAGATCGCCGAGGCCATCCATTTCCACCGCAATGTCGGACCCCGGGCCGCGCGCGAGCGGGCGCTGGCGCTCTTGGAGCTGGTCGGCATATCCGAGCCGCGCAAGCGGCTGGACAGCTACCCCCACCACCTGTCGGGCGGCATGCGCCAGCGGGTGATGATCGCCATGGCGCTGGCCTGCGACCCGAAGGTGCTGATCGCCGACGAACCGACGACGGCGCTGGACGTCACCGTGCAGGCGCAGATCCTGGCGCTGCTGAAGGAACTGCAGCAGCGCACGGGCATGGGCATCATCTTCATCACCCACAACCTGGGCGTGGTGGCGGAAATCGCCGACCGCGTGATGGTCATGTATGCCGGCCGCATCGTCGAGCAGGCCGATGTCGGGCCGCTGTTCGCCCGGCCGATGATGCCCTACACCGCGGGCCTGCTGCGCTCGGTCCCCCGGGTCGACCTGGCGGGCGCCGGCCGCCCGGTGCTGGAGACGATCGGCGGCAACGTCCCCGACCCGCTGCGCATGCCGCCGGGCTGCGCCTTCCACCCGCGCTGCCGCCACCACCGGCCGGGGCGCTGCGACACGGCGGTGCCGGCACTGGAAGACGCCGGCGGCGACCACCTGCTGCGCTGTGCGCGCTGGCGCGAGATCGCGGAGGCAGCGTCGTGAGCGGATGGAGCATGGGCGCCGGGTTGACGGCAACCTCGCTTGTGGAACCGCAGCACCCCGCGGCCGGAGATCCCCGCCTGCGCGGGGATGACGGCCGTGTTGGGAGTTGTACCAGCCACAATCCCCGTCATCCCCGCGCAGGCGGGGATCTCCCGGGACAGGCGATAAAGGCGGCGCCATGACCGTGGTGCAGACCGGCACGCCGCTGCTGACGGCCGAGGGCGTGTCGAAATGGTTCTTCCTGGGCAACACGCTGTTCCGTCGCGGCCGGCAGGATGTGGTCCGGGCCGTCGACGGCGTCAGCTTCGACATCCGCCGCGGCGAAGTCCTGGGCCTTGTGGGGGAGTCGGGGTCCGGGAAGTCGACCGTCGGCCGCACCATCCTGCGCCTGAACGAGCCCACGGCCGGGTCCATCCGCTTCGACGGGCACGAGCTGGCGGGCCTCACGCGCCGGCAGCTGCGACCCCTGCGCCCGCGCATGCAGCTGATCTTCCAGGACCCGTTCAGTTCGCTGAACCCGCGCATGACGGTGGGCCGGATCATCGACACCCCCATCACCATCCACGCGCCCGAAACCTCCCGGGCGGCACGGCGCGAGCGCGTGGCGGAGCTCCTGCATCTGGTCGGCCTGTCACCGCGCTATGCCGAACGCTATCCGCACGAGTTCTCCGGCGGCCAGCGCCAGCGCATCGGCATCGCCCGGGCGCTGGTGATGAACCCGGATTTCCTGGTGGCCGACGAGCCGGTTTCGGCGCTGGACGTCTCCATCCAGGCCCAGGTCGTCAACCTGCTCCTGGAGATCCGCGAGAAGCTGGGGCTGACGATGCTGTTCATCTCCCACGACCTTGCCGTCGTCGGCTGCGTGTCGGACCGCATCGCCGTCATGTACCTGGGCCGCATCGTCGAGCTGGCGCCGACCCGCTCGCTGTTCCTCGACCCGCGCCACCCCTATACGGAGGCGCTGTTTTCTGCCGAGCCCATCCCCAACCCGGCGATCCGCCGCGACCGCATCCTGCTGAAGGGCGAGATCCCCAGCCCGGTCAACCCGCCGTCGGGCTGCGTCTTCCGCACCCGCTGCCCCTACGCCCTGCCCGACTGCGCCAAGGTGGTGCCGCCCCTGACCGAGGTCGCCCCCGGCCACGCCAAGGCCTGCATCCGCGACGACCTCGACCTGCGCCCATCGCAGCACGCGTGAAGACTGATGGGGCTGGTCGCGGAGAGGATTGCGGGGGCAGGGTGAGGGTCACGGGGATGAATCACGGGGGAATCACGGGGACATAATACTTAATTGCGCATGCGCAATTAAGTATTATGTCCCCGTGATTCCCCCGTGATTCATCCCCGTGACCCTCACCCTGCCCCCGCAATCCTCTCCGCGACCAGCCGTGCCTGTGCCCAGCGGTGGAAGACCAGCGTCGGGGCGTCCATCAGGGGCGTGAAGGCACCGCCGTCGAAGGCGGGGGAGTGGCGGCCCGCCTGCATGCCCTCCACGGCGAAGACATCTTCGACGAAGACGTCCTGCCAGGCGCGCAGGTTGGCCGCACGGGCCCCGGCAAAGGCCGGGTCGGTGGCCGCGTCGCCGACATAGGCCAGGAACACCCGTTCCACCGTGCGGTCGGGGGCCTGCGGTTCCAGCACCATGGCGAAGGCCTGGTCGATATGGACCCCCAGAAGCGCGTTGGGAAACAGGGCCACGTATTCGCCGACGCGGTGCAGGGCGGGCGGCAGGTCCGGCAGTGGGGCCAGGCATTCCCCGTCCCCGCGCGCCGGGTTGTAGACCCGGGTACCCTGGCCGGCGAACCAGGCCTCCGGCCCCTCCGCGCGGCCCTGGTGGGTGATGTTGTAGTGATCGCCGAGGCGCGAATACTGGTTCAGCCCCGGATGCACCATGGGCAGGTGGTAGGCCTCGCAATAGTTCTCCACCGCCAGCTTCCAGTTGGCGCGCACCTCCAGCGCCCATCGGCAATCCGCACCGCCCAGGCGGAAGCCGTCCAGCGACCAGGCCTGCCAACGCCGGGCCAGCGGCGCGATCACCTGCTCGAAGGGCGGGGCGGCGCCGTCGATATTGACGAACACCAGCCCGAACCACACGGCCGAACGCACCGGCAGCAGGCCCCAGCGGCTGCGGTCGAAGCCGGCGACCTCGTGCACCTTCTCGCCGCCGATATGCGGCGTGGCACAGAGCGTGCCGTCCAGGTCGTAGGACCAGGCATGGTAGGGGCAGATGATGCGGCCGCGGCCGGGGCACGGCTTGTCCGCCAGCTTCATGCCCCGGTGCCGGCAGACATTGTGGAAGACGTTGACCGTGCCCGCCTTGGTGCGGACCAGCAGCAGCGGCAGGCCCATCAGGTCTTTCGGCAGCACGTCCCCCGGTGCAGCCACCTCGCCCTCGTGGCCCAGGCAGGCCCACCCGCGGGCGAACAGCGCGTCACGCTCCGCATCCCAGGCGTCGGCATCGGTGTACCAGCGGTTGGCAAGGCCGCGGTCATCCGCCGTGGCGACGACGCCGGCCTTGTCGGCGTCCATGGCAGCAACGGGCAGGGGCATGGCGTCGGCTCCCGCGGCAATGCCCGCCCGCCCAAAGCGGGCCGGGTCCCTCTGCCATAGCATGCCGCCCACCGCGCACCGAAGATACAGGCGACATCGCATGTCGCGATTCCGTCGCCCGGGGGCCGGAACGCCGATATCATCGCGGGCACCAGCTGGCTTCACCCCGGGGACCGGCCACGTGGGACCGCCTGATCAGGACGGACAGGACATGCTGATCTGGATGCTGCCGATCGTGCCGCTGCTGGTCGTTGCCGGCGGCGTTTCGGCCTTTCTGGCTGCATCGCAGCCCATCTTCACACCCTCCGGCACGGCCGGCGGCGGCGGGCAGGCGGAGATGCCGGCCGGCATTGGCGACGGCGAGCATCCCGAGCCGGAATTACCGATGACGCCGGATCCGCGTCATCGGTAACTGGGCCACCAACCCTTCGAAAGGGACAGGATGGCCGGCAGCCGGACCGAGGACCCCGGTCAGCGTGGCTGGCGCAACCGGTCCCGGAGCGTGCGGGCGAATGCGGCGGGGTCGCGCAGGGGCGGGGCGTCCCGTACCGCCTGGACGGTGCTGCGGGCCAGCGATTCCGCCGCCGGCCTGGCCTTGCGATAGGCGCGGGCCGCCTGGGCCTGGACGCGCGGGTTGGTGGCCAGGTGGCGCGCGGCGCTCCACAACAGGCTGCGCAGGATCGGCGTCATCATCGCAGCACACCCCCTTCTGGACGGCGGCCGGCGTCGGGCCTCAGGCAGCGATGCGCAAGAGCCGCTTCTGCTTGCGCTGCATCAGCCACCAGGCACCGGCACGCGTGGCGTTGAACAGCGTCGTATGCGGCTTCAGCCCGCAGGCCTTGAAGACCATCGCCGTCACCCGGTCGATATGGTTGTGGCGGTAATAGGAATACGCCCGCCGCATGTACTGGTTGTTGAACGTCTCGCGGTCGTACGGCCCTTCGTCCACATTGGCGGCGTAGTAGGCGTAGGACAGCTCGTCGTCCTCGGTCTCGGCGATTCGCGTCAGCGCAACGCGGATGCGCTGCAACTTGTTCATGCGGTCGGTGCTCAAATACCGCTTCAGGTGGTCGTAGAACAGCTTGTAGTGCCTGAATTCGTCGGACGCGATCTTGCGGCAGATGGCGCGCAACAGCGGCTCGCCCGTCGCATCGCCCAGCGCGGTGTAGTAGGAGCTGGTCCCGACCTCGACCATGCAGCGGGCCACCAGTTCCGCCGGCCGCGTGCCGCGAATCGAGGTGTCCGTTTCCAGGTCCAGCTTGTAGCCCTCGCGGAAGCGCACGAATCGCCGCTGGAAGTCGAAGCCCGGATCCACCAGCATCGCCCAGCGCGACAGCGCCTCGCCGTGCTGGACCTCCTCCGTCCCCCACTGGGCCGCAGCCCGGCAGAAGTCCTGGTCTTCTTCGAAGACGTTCTGCAAGTAGACCACATAGTCGGGCGCGTTGAATTCCACCATCGCCGCCGCCCGCACGATCTTCTCCTGATCGGGGTCGACCTTGGCGCGGTCGAATTTGTCCCAAGGGAGCTCGTCAAGCGTCCAGTGTTTGTACGCCATGCTGATACCCGTTGAACCGGTGATGCCTCCGGCCACCGGCCGCACGTGCCGGATGACCGTCTTATTGCTTGCAGATTTTTAACGCTTCGCGGTCGCGAAGCCAATGGGCTGCATCACAGGCGACCATCGCAGGGCAGGAACCTCGCGCCAGGGTAGGAACCGCAGGATCGTCAGCGCCTGAGGGCCGCCCGCTTGGCCTTGGCGACGTTCAGCGCCTTCTCTGCGGCCACCCTCGCGGTCGCTTCCTTGGCGTCGGTGACGTCTTCGGCCAGGTCCCGGATCGCCTGGTCCAGCGCGCCGCTGTCCAGGTCGCTGAGCGGAACCGCCTCCTCGGCAAGCACCGTGCACCGGTTGGCCGTCACCTCGGCGAAGCCGCCGGCCACGAAGATGCGGTCGGCGATCTCCGGACGCTTGTCGTAGACGTCGATGACGCCCGGACGCAGCGTGGAGATCACCGGCGCGTGGCCGCGCATGGCGGCGAAGTTGCCCTCCGCGCCGGGCACGACCACCATCTCCACCGATCGCTGCATCAGCAGCTTTTCCGGCGATACCAGCTCGAATTCCAGGGTTTCGGCCATGTCCGTTGTCCGATCAGGCCGCTTCCATGGCCAGCTGCTTGCCCTTCTCGACCGCCTCGTCGATGTTGCCGACCATGTAGAACGCGGCCTCGGGCAGGTGGTCGTAGTCGCCGGCGCACACGCCCTTGAAGCCGCGGATGGTGTCTTCCAGCGACACGAAGACGCCCGACTTGCCGGTGAACACCTCGGCCACGAAGAAGGGCTGGCTCAGGAAGCGCTGGATCTTGCGGGCCCGCGCCACCACCAGCTTGTCGTCCTCGCTCAGCTCGTCCATGCCCAGGATGGCGATGATGTCCTGCAACGCCTTATAGGTTTGCAGGATGCGCTGCACTTCACGCGCGACCTGATAGTGCTCCTCCCCGACGATGCGGGGGTCGAGGATGCGGCTGGTGCTATCCAGCGGGTCGACGGCCGGGTAGATGCCGAGCTCGGCGATCTGGCGGTTCAGCACCGTCGTGGCATCCAGGTGGGCGAACGACGTCGCCGGCGCGGGGTCGGTCAGATCGTCGGCGGGCACGTAGATGGCCTGCACCGAGGTGATCGAGCCCTTGTTGGTCGTCGTGATCCGCTCCTGCAAGGCGCCCATGTCCGTCGACAGGGTCGGCTGGTAGCCCACGGCCGAGGGAATGCGGCCCAACAGCGCCGACACTTCCGACCCCGCCTGGGTGAAGCGGAAGATGTTGTCGACGAAGAACAGCACGTCCTGGCCTTCCTCGTCGCGGAAGTATTCGGCCAGGGTCAGGCCGGTCAGGCCGACGCGCGCGCGCGCGCCCGGCGGCTCGTTCATCTGGCCATAGACCAGCGCGGCCTTGGAGCCTTCGCCGTCCAGCTTGATGACGCCCGATTCGATCATCTCATGATAGAGATCGTTGCCCTCGCGCGTGCGCTCGCCGACACCGGCGAACACCGAATAGCCGCCATGCGCCTTGGCGATGTTGTTGATCAGCTCCATGATGATGACGGTCTTGCCGACACCGGCGCCGCCGAACAGGCCGACCTTGCCGCCGCGGGCATAGGGGGCCAACAGGTCGACGACCTTGATGCCGGTGACAAGCACCTCGGTCTCCGTCGACTGTTCGACGAATTCCGGTGCCGTGCGGTGGATCGGCGCGGTCATCTTCGTGACCACCGGCCCCCGCTCGTCCACCGGCTCGCCGATCACGTTGATGATGCGGCCCAGCGTCTCCGGCCCCACCGGCACACGGATGGGGGCGCCGCTGTCGGTCACGATCTGGCCGCGGACCAGGCCATCGGTGGAATCCATGGCCACGGTGCGCACGGTGTTCTCGCCCAGGTGCTGGGCCACTTCCAGCACCAGCTTCCGCCCCTGCAGCTCGGTGGTCAGCGCATTCAGAATCGGCGGCAGATCGCCTTCGAAATGCACGTCGACGACGGCCCCCATGACCTGGCGGACCTTGCCGATGATGTTGGTATCCGATTTCTTCTTTGCGGCTCTCGCCATGGTCTCGCTCCCGAAGCTGCCTCTGGCGCGGGACGCCTGGGTTTCCGTCCGCGCCGAGCCTGGTGTGGGTGGGCTCTCGCGTCGCCCCTACAGCGCCTCCGCGCCCGAAATGATCTCGATTAGCTCCTTGGTGATCGCCGCCTGACGGGTGCGGTTGTACAGCAATGTCAGGCCGTTGATCATCTCGCCCGCGTTCCGGGTCGCATTGTCCATCGCGGTCATGCGCGCCCCCTGCTCGCTGGCGGAGGATTCCAGGAGGGCCTTGAACACCTGCACCGACAGGTTGCGCGGCAGAAGCTCGCGCAGGATCGCCTCTTCGTCGGGCTCGAACTCATAGACCGCCTTGCCGCCGTCGGCCGCCACCGCCCCTTCGCCCTCCGCCGGCTCGACCGGCGGCAGCGGGATCAGCTGCTGGACGGTCACGACCTGGCTGATCGCCGACTTGAAGCGGTTGTAGATCACCGTGCAGACATCGAACTCGCCGGCATCGAACGCAGCCAGCAGCCGGTCGGAAATGCGGTCGGCCAGCGAGAAGTCGATGCGCCCGCCGAGGTCGGTGATCGTGTGGAAAATCAGGCTGTTATAGTCGCGGCGCAGGTTGTCGCGGCCCTTGCGGCCGACGATCATCAGCCGCACGGTCTTGCCCTGCTGCTGGAGCGTGCGGATCTGCCGCCGCGTCTCGCGGGTGATCGAGGCGTTGAACCCGCCGCACAACCCCCGGTCGGAGGTGACGACCACCAGCAGGTGCACCTGGTCGTGCCCGGTGCCGACCATCAGCCGCGGCCCTTGGCCCGCCACCGCCGCGCTGCGGGCCAGGCTGGCCAGCATCCGCTCCATGCGCATGGCGAACGGCCGGCTCCTCTCCGCCTGTTCCTGGGCACGCCGCAGGCGGGACGCGGCCACCATCTTCATCGCCGACGTGATCTTCTGCGTCGACTTGACGGTGGAGATGCGGTTGCGCAGATCCTTGAGGCTTGCCATGCCCTATTCCTGTTGCCCGCCGGGCCGCGCGCCCCGGGGCGGGGCGGCGGTACGGCAGCGCTGACCTTGCTATTGCGCCGGGACGAAGACTTTCGAGAAGTGCTGCAGGAAGGATTTCAGCTTCTCTTCCGTCTCGGCCGTGATCTGCTTGTCCACGCGGATCGCCTGGAGGATCTCCTTGCCGCGGCTGCGCAGGTCGTCGAGATAGGCCTGCTCGAACGCCGACACCTGTTCCACCGGAACATTGTCCAGGAAGCCGCGCACACCGGCGAAGATCGACGCCACCTGCTCTTCCACCGGCAGCGGCTGGTATTGCGGCTGCTTCAGCAACTCGGTCAGGCGCACGCCGCGGGCCAAAAGCCGGCGCGTCGAGGCGTCGAGGTCGGACGCGAACTGCGCGAAGCTTTCCATTTCGCGGTACTGCGCCAGCTCCAGCTTGATGGTGCCGGCCACCTGCTTCATCGCCTTGATCTGGGCGGCGGACCCGACGCGGCTGACCGACAGGCCGACATTGATGGCCGGGCGGATGCCGCGATAGAACAGCCCGGTTTCCAGGAAGATCTGGCCGTCGGTGATGGAGATGACGTTGGTCGGGATATAGGCCGAGACGTCGCCGGCCTGGGTCTCGACCACCGGCAGCGCGGTCAGCGACCCGGACCCGTGGTCCTCGTTCAGCTTGGCCGCCCGCTCCAGCAGGCGGCTGTGCAGGTAGAAGACGTCGCCCGGATAGGCCTCGCGCCCTGGCGGGCGGCGCAGCAGCAGCGACATCTGGCGATACGCCACCGCCTGCTTGGACAGGTCGTCATAGATGATGACGGCATGCATGCCGTTGTCGCGGAAGTATTCCCCGATGGAGCAGGCCGTATAGGGTGCCAGGAACTGCAGCGGTGCCGGTTCGGACGCCGTGGCGGCGACGATCACCGTGTATTCCAGGGCGCCGTAGTCGTGCAGCGTCTTGACGATCTGCGCGACGGTCGACCGCTTCTGCCCCACCGCACAATAGATGCAATAGAGCTTCTTGCTGTCGTCGCTGTCCTTGTTGATCGTGCGCTGGTTGATGATGGCGTCGATGGCGATGGCCGTCTTGCCGGTCTGGCGATCGCCGATGATCAGCTCGCGCTGGCCGCGACCGACCGGGGTCAGGGCATCGATGGCCTTCAGGCCCGTCTGCATCGGCTCGTGCACCGACCGGCGCGGAATGATGCCCGGGGCCTTCACCTCGGCGCGCTTGCGCTCGGTCGTTTCGACGGGTCCGGCGCCGTCGATGGGGTTGCCCAGCGCGTCGACGACGCGGCCCAGCAACGCCTTGCCCACCGGCACGTCGACGATGGCGCCGGTGCGCTTGACCAGGTCGCCTTCCTTGATGTCCCGGTCTTCGCCGAAGATGACGACACCGACATTGTCGACTTCCAGGTTCAGCGCCATGCCCTTGATGCCGCCGGGGAATTCCACCATCTCGCCGGCTTCGACATTGTCCAGGCCATAGACGCGGGCCACACCGTCACCGACGGACAGCACCTGGCCGACTTCGGAGACATCCGCTTCCGTGCCGAAACCGGCGATCTGGTCTTTGATGATCGCGGAGATCTCGGCGGCACGAATTTCCATCAGGCGATCCCCTTCATCGCGAGTTGCAGCTTGTCCAGCTTCGTTCTTAGGGATGAATCCACCAGGCGCGACCCGACCTTGACGACCATTCCCCCAAGAAGGGAGGGATCGACTTCCAGGTCGATGGACACCTTGGCACCGACGGCGCGCTTCAGCTGATCGGTCAGCGCCGCCATTTGCGTATCGTCCAGCGCGCGCGCGACGCGCACCGATGCCGTGACCTCGCCGCGGCGGCGGGCCAGCTCCTCCAGAAAGGCGGTGATCATCGCGCCGAGGGCGAACAGCCGCCGGTTGGCGACGACGACGCCGACGAAGCGCCGCGTCAGGTCCGACAGGCCGGCCTTGGCCAGCACCGCATCCATGGCACGGGCCTGATCCTCGCGGCTCAGCAGCGGGCTGGTCACAAGCCGCCGCAGTTCCACACTGTCGGCCAGCATGGACCGGATGGTCGCAAGATCCTGGGCGACGGTGTCGAGCGCCTTCGAGTCATCCGCAAGATCGAACAGAGCGGTCGCATAGCGCGACGCCAAACCGGCGGATACTGTCGATTGCGCTGCCACGATGGTCCCCGAGGTATCGGTCCTTGCCGCCGTCGTGGGCTGGGATGCACCAACGCCGGGCGCAAGGCTTTGCCGTTGGGTCGCGCCGTGACAAGAGCGTCAGTAATCGGCGCCCCAGCGCGACCGGGGCGTGGTCTATCACAGGCCGACGGGTGGCGCAACCACCGGTACCCCGCGAAATTCCTTGGATTTATACGCAATCGGGTGCCGGGCGCTGTTGCGGCGCAACGTGCCGCCAGATGGCCGGATTGTTTCCTAGCGATGGACACGATGTTCCCAATTCGCGCCCTAGCGTCAACGATCGCTGCTGCCATCTATTCCCCGGCATGCAGCGGAGCCGGGACCCGCATGACCACAACCCGCCGGCCCCACGCCACGACCCCCGACCGGCTGCCGTCGGCCTACAGCCCAGGAGAGACCGCCAGATGCACTGATCCTGCCAGCGCCGCCCCTTGCCGTTGCCGCCCTTCTGGCGCCGGCCTCGGCGGAGGAGTTCACCTTCGATCCGTCCCACACGCATAGTCCTGTTCAGCATCAGCCATCTCGGCTTCCTCGCATGTGCGCTGGCGCAGTTCACCGGCTTCGACGGCACCATCGCCTTCGACCCTGAGAGCGCCGGAGGGCACCAGCGTCGATGTCACCATCGACGCCAGCCTGGACAGCGGCGGGCTGCTCGCAGGGACGACCACCTGCGCACGGCCGATTTTCTGATGTGGAAAGCCACCCGACCATCACCTTCCGGAGCACTGGGTCAGGGGTCACGGGCGAGGATACACCGCCCGATGACTGGTGATCTCACGATGCTGGAGCCAGACGCATCCGGTGACGCTGGACGCAGCTGAAGCCATCGGCCGCATCCGTTCCGCGCCGGCGTGACGGTGGCCGATTCACCGCCACCGGCACCATCGGTGACCGACCGCCTACGGGCTCAGCCATGGATCTCCGGCGATCGGCGACGCGGTGGAGATCACCATCGAAACCGAACTAATTCCTGGCGGTTGACCGCGGGCGGGGCCGGAGCCGCCGGCGATGATGCGCAATACGCCATCGCGCTTCGGCTGGGTCTTGATTGGCCTGCACTGGCTGATCGCGGCCTGATCGGGGTGATGATCGTCCTCGCCCGGTGATGACCGGCGGGTTCGACGACACTATCACGACCAAGCATCGCGCTGTTCCAGTGCGTCGCACAAGTCGACCGGCATCGCCGTGCTGGCCCTGGTCGGTGGCTGGCCTGGCGGCTGGCAACCGGTGCTGGCGCTGCCAGCACGCTAGAAGGCGTACGAACGCGGATTGGCCCATGCCACGCATCTGGCGCTTCTACCTGCTGATGCTGGCCATACCGGTCAGCGGCTGGCTGATCGCTTCGGCATCGACGCGCTGACGGAGGTCTTCGGCCTGTTTGCTCTGCCCTGGCTGATTACCCCGACCGCGGTGTGGAGAGCTGGTGGGCGAGGTGCATGAAACGCTGGCCTGGGTGATGCTGGGCGGGCTGGCCCCTGCATGTCGCCGCGGCGCTGAAGCACCATTTCATCCTCAAGGACGATGTCCTTGTCCGCATGCTGCCCGGCGGCCGGACCGCCGCGAGGGGAGGCCGCTAGATGCCCCGCCACCACCGACTTGCCGCCGCTGCCGCCGCCCTGGTGCTGGCGGCCTGGGCGCCGCACGCCGACGCAGCCGACCGCTGGGCGGTCGACGCCGAGGCCAGCACCCTGGGCTTCGTCGGCCTTCAGGGGGGCGAGGCGTTCGAGGGGCACTTTTCCGCCTGGACGGCGGAGATCGCCTTCGACCCGGACGACCTGGCCGCAAGTTCCGTCGCCGTCGTCATCGACATGGCCAGTGCGGCGACCGGCGCCCCCCAGCGCGACGACCTTCTGCCCGGCGGCGACTGGTTCGCCGTGGACGAACACCCGCAGGCCCGGTTCGCGACCACCGGGTTCACCCATCTGGGCGGGTCGGACTATGAAGCGACGGCGGAGCTGACGATCCGCGGGCTCACGCGCGAGGTGACGCTGCCGTTCACCCTGGCCATCGACGGCGACCGCGCCCACGTCACCGGCGCGCTGGAGGTGCTGCGCACCGATTTCGACGTGGGCACGGGCCAGTGGGCCAGCGGCGACATGGTGGCGCTGGAGGTCACGATCACCGTCGACCTGACGGCCACGCGGGCGCCCTGAGGCCCGCGGGCGGGGCCGCCGGACGGAAGGCCCGCGTCCCGCTCAGCCTTTCTTCCGGGATTTCGGCCGCGTCGTCTTTCTGCGGATCAGCACCTTGCCTTCGCTGCGGTTGATCTCGAACCGCCCCGTCTTCTCCACCAGGGTCGACAGCTTGCTGCATCCATAGGTGCGCGGGTCGAAGTCCGGCGCCAGGGTGCTGACGTGGCTGCCGACGGCGCCCAGATGCGCCCAGCCTTCCGCATCCTCCAGCTCCGCCATGGCCTTGCCGATCAAGTCGACGGCTTCGACCGTCGATGCCTCGGCGCCTGGGGACTGGCTGGGCTCGGCGCCGTCGTCGGCGATGATGTTCTCCACATAGATGAAGCGGTTGCAGGCGCTGACGAAGGCCCGCGGCGTCTTGCGCATGCCGAAGCCGTAGACGGTGGCCCCCTGTTCGCGCAGGCGCTGCGCCAGCCGGGTGAAGTCGCTGTCGGAAGAGATCAGGCAGAAGCCGTCCAGGTGGCCGCGATACAGCAGGTCCATGGCATCGATGACCAGGGCGATGTCCGACGCGTTCTTGCCCGGCGTGTTGCTGCGTGCCTGGGTCTGCAGGATCGCCAGCTTTTCCGTCACCTCGTTCCAGCCACGCAGCCGGTCGCCGGAAAAGTCGCCGTAGATGCGCCGGACGCTGGCCTCGCCCAGCTTCGCAATCTCCTCGAAGATCGCGTCGGCGTATTTGTGCGAGGTGTTGTCCGCATCGATCAGCACGGCGAGCCCGGGCCTGCGTTCGTCCATCCAAGTGCCCCCCTTCATCGAGACCGCACCACCCGCCCCGGCGGCATGGCAGGGTGCAGCCGGCGCGGATGCACCGGCCAGCGTGCCACGGTGGCGGTGCCGGACAAGTGGAAATCGCAAGCCGGCCCGCCCCGTCCACCCTTTCGCGCATCATCGCCGCCGCCCCCGGCGCGCTTCACGCGTTGAAGGTCCGAAAGCTCCTGAGCACCGCGTCGGCGATCAACCGCTTGGAGATCACGCCGACCACGTCGTCCGGGCGCGGCACACCCTCGCCGCGCACCACCAGCGCCCGTTCGGCATGGCCGCGGGACAGTCGCTGGAACAGCACGAACATGCTCTCGTCGGGGCGCGTCAGCACATACAGGCTGTCGGCGATATCGCCCAGCGTCGTCCGGCCGGCCGCCTGGCCCAGCAGGCCCATGGGCTGGCGCAGGGGCACGACACCGCCGACGCGCCCGTCATGGTCGACGATGATGTGGGTCAGCTCCGGAGGGGAGCGCCCGCCCAGTGCCTCCAGGGCATCGCCCAGGTCCCGGTCCGCCGGCATGACGGCGATGCCGCGGCTCATCACCTCTTCGGCGTGGCGGACCAGGAACATGTTGGAATGCCGGTCGCGCGGGATGCGCTTGCCGCGCCAGGCCAGCTTGATGGTGTAGATGTTCTCTTTCGACAGCAGCCGGCGAATGCCGATTGCCAGCGACACCGCCAGGATCATCGGCACGATGATGTTGTAGTCCCGCGTCATCTCGAAAATCATGACGATGGCGGTGATCGCAGCCCCCGTGGAGGCGGCCACCAGGCTGGCCATGCCGACGACCGCGAAGTCCGGGATGGCGAAGGCCGTGTCGGGCAGCCACGGCAGAATCAGCGCGGCAAACCCGGCCCCCAGCGTCGCCCCCATGAACAGCGATGGGGAGAACACGCCACCCGACGCGCCGGACCCCAGGCTGATCGTCGTCGCCACCATCTTGGCCGCGAACAGCAGCGCCAGCAGGCCCAGGGCGGTCACGTTGCCTTGCAGGATCGACTGGATGGTGTGGTAGCCGACGCCGGCAACGAAGTAGTGGCCGAAAGCGACGAACAGCCCGTACATCATCAGGCCCAGCACCAGCATGCCGAAGGCGTGGGCAAGATAGGGGTGGGCCTTCCAGAAGCGCTGTTCGAAATGCCCCTCCATCGCGGTCAGCAGCCGCACGAAGGCCCAGGCGGCCACGCCGCAGATCAGCCCCAGCACGATGAAGCCGGCCACCGTCAACAGTTCGATCGGGTGCAGCTGGCCGACCTCGACCACGGGGACGCTGAAGGCCGGATCCAATCCGAAGCTCAGGCGGCCGACATAGGTCGCAGCCCCGGTGGCGAGGACCACCGGCAGGAAGGTGCGGGTGCTGAGCTCGGGCATCATCAGTTCGATGGCGAACATCACCGCGCCCAGGGGCGTGTTGAAGGTCGCGGCGATACCCGCACCGGCACCGGCCGCCACCAGCGTGATGCGCTGCCAGGTCGGGATGCGCGCCAGCTGCCCCAGGGTCGAACCGATGGACGCGCCGATCTGGATGATCGGCCCCTCGCGCCCCACCGAAGCGCCGCTGCCGATCGACAGGGCGGAAGCCAGGGATTTGACGAAGGCGACCACCGGGCGGATCCTGCCCTCGCGATAATAGACCGCGTCCATAACCTCCGGCACGCCGTGGCCCTTGGCCTCCGGGGCGAAGGTCCGCACGAGGAAGACGACGCCCATCCCGCCGATCACCGGTACCAGGATGACCAGGGGACCCCAGGTGCTGGGCGCGGTGAAGGCATCCGCGCGCTCCGCCAGGCTCCACGTCCCGTAGAACGCAATATTGTGGACGATCGTGATCAGTGCCCGGAAGAGAACTGCGCCATAGCCGGTGACGACGCCGACAATCAGGGCATACAGGCCAAGCATCCAATAGTTGGCGCGGCGATCGTCTTCAACCTGCTCCATCGGTAATCCATCGGTCTGCGGACGAGGTGCCCCGCCATGGTCTGCCGACACACGGCCCGGACACACCCACGCCGGTCAGGGTATAGGTCAAAGCGCGGCGACGCGCCATCCCGCACCGCCCCACCGGGGCGCCGGCGGCAACGCTCCGCATGGCTGCGACGGCGGAAGACCGCCCGGACATTTGACCCCACCGGGTGCAGGTGGCATGTGTGGGGGCATGTTACGCATTGTCATGACACAGGCGCGGCGCGTGCCGATCATCGCCTGGGTCGGTGCCGTCGTGGCGGTCCTGTTCGCGCTCTACATCGTCTTTCTGGGGGTCATGGAGGCGCGCGAGGAGGCAAGGATGGCGGCGGAACGTCAGGACGACCCGGCCCGCTATCTGGATGAGCTGCGCACCCGGCGGGGCATCGGCGCCTATATCGAGGCACTGGCCGAGATCCGCGATTTCGACGAGTGGCGGGAGCAGGCGCCGACCTTCCTGACGGGCGCCTGGGCCTTGGTCGACGCCGGCCGGAACGTCGCCGGCGAGAACCCCGGCGTGCACTGCCTGTCCGGCCTGGTGATCGAAGACGGACGGGTGCGCTATTTCGGCGAGCGGACCGGGCATGTCGGTGCGCATTACCGCATCGACGGCGAGCGCATCGTCGTGGCGCTGGCCGACGGCGGGGAGATCGCCATGCGCCCGCCACCCGACCCCTGGCACCCGCACCAGCTGGAAATCACCCTGCCCGACAGCGAGACACCGTACTACGGCTTCCGCTGCGCGGTCTTCTAGCCCGGCCCGTCCAGGACTGCCCATCGATGACCCGGTGGCGCGGCGGCGGTCCGCAAGATCAATATACTGTCCCCGGATTATTGAGCCCGCGGGCCGGCGGGCTTTCGCCCTACCGGAAGGCGTCGAGCGGGTCGGCGCCCGCCGGGCCGCGCAGTGTGATCGTCGTGACTTCGATGGTGCAGACAAGCGGGACCAGGGCCGGCGGCGGCAGGGCGATCGTCACCTGGTGGGACATGTCGCGCGGCTGGTTCGGGTTCACGCGGATTTCGGAGATCTGGAAGGCCCCGCAGGCCGCCGCCGCCTCAAGGATCGGCCGCACCGTCCATGAAACGAACTCCCACGGTGCGCGCAGCAGCCGGTCGGCGAACAGCATGTTGCGGCACGACCCGCCGCCGGGGATGGGCAGGTATTCTACCGTGAACCGATCGCCATAGCCGGGAATGGCGATGTTGCATTCGCCGAGGATGGGGATGAACCCGATCGACGCGAAGGTGAAGCGCCGGTTGCTCGCCACCTGATAGGCGTCCCAGCCGCTGACGACGTGTTCGACCATCGCCGGGACGGCAGGCCCGGGGCCGGGGCCGGCGCCGGTGCCGCCGCTGGCCGGGCTGCACACGGGAAAGCCGTAGGTGCTGCCGATCCCCACCTGCAGGAACCCGTCGCGGCACCGGCATGCGGTGTGGGTCTCGTTCGGCTCCGCGAACTCCGGACAGGGCAGGCAGCCGCCACCGACCTCCAGCGAACCGACCATCACCTCGTTGCCGGCACAGTCGGCGGGCGGTGCCTGCGGCGCCGTCGGCACGGCAAGCTGGCGCTGGCAGACGCCGACCGGGATGCCGCCGACGATGCGGCCGCCCACCGTGCGCTGTCCGGGCGGGCACTCGCACGCCCCGCCATTGGCCGATACCTGCTGGCCCAGCCGGCCGCAATCGACGCAGGCCGCCCCGTTGCCGGCCGACCCCGGCGGGCAGGCGACCGCCACCGGGTCGCGCGCCGGCGGCAGCGGCGGGTTGCTGGCGACCGTCAGGCGCATGACGGACGAGGCGGCGTCGGCCGGGAGGCCCAGCGCGGCGATATCGCCATAGACGCCGGTACCGGCCTCGACCGGCGGGCCGCTGGCCGCCTGGAAGCCGTCGTCGCGGAAGATCCGCCACAGGCCGGACACGACCTGGAACGAACCGATGCGGTTGTCGAACGCGACCTGGTCAAGATCGGGGGTATTGCCGGTCAGCACCCGGTAGGGCGGGGCCAGGCCGGGGCCGTCATAGAGCACGATGACCGACCCTGGACCCGGCGCGGGCGTGGTCAGCTGCACGGAATCCATCAGCTCCGGCGGGAACTGCGCGGCCGGACCGGCCCCCAGTGTGACGCAGTCGCCCGGTCCCAGCGTCACCGGCGGTCCGTTGTTCGACTGGAACCCGTCGTCGCGAAAGAAGGTCCAGGTCCCGGCCACCACCCGCACCGATGCGGCGGCATTGCCGAAGTCCACCCGGTCCAGGTCCGCCTCGCTGTCCACCAGCACGCGATAGGGTCCGGCGCAGCCCGGTGCGTCGTACAGCACCACCTCGCTGGCCCAGGCGGGCGATCCGGCCAGCAGCAGAATGCTGGAGACGATGATTCCCAGGCGTGCCATCCGCCGTCCTCCCGTTCCATCGCTCGTTCGGCTGCAAAGTGTCCATGCCCGGCCGCCCGATGACAAGTCCGGGCAGTCCATCGCGTCGCTGGCTTGCGGGGTCCCGGAAGGCTACCAGTCGCCGATGCTGCCGTCGGGACGGAAGCTCTCGTGCACGAAGCGCCGGGGCGGGTGGGCGGCCAGCGCCGCCGCGTCGATCGCCGCACCCAGGCCGGGGGCGGCGGGCAGGGCGGCATGGCCATCCGGGCCGATCTCCACGATCGTGCCGGCGATGGCGCGCATGAAGGCCTGCAAGGGCGGCTCGTGCCGGTGTTCCAGGATGGCGAAGGCCTGGGCATGGGCGGCAAGGTGCAGGCTGGCCCAGGTCTGCAAGGGGCCGTTGGGATTGTGCGGGGCGAAGCCGACGCCGTACAGCTCCGCCAACTGGGCCAGCCTCGCCATCTCGGTGATGCCGCCGGCATTGGACACGTCGGGCTGGATGATGCCAGCCCATCCCCGCTCCAGCACGTCGCGGAAGGCCCAGCGGGTGAACAGCCGCTCGCCGACGGCGACGGGCGTGACGAACGCCTCCGCGCAGCGTGCCAGCGCCTGCGGGCTTTCCGGCGCCACCGGCTCCTCGATCCACAGCGGGCTGGTGTGGCGGATCGCAGCCTCCACCTGCACGGCCACCGCCGCGGTCATGCGGCCGTGGCAGTCGACGGCGAAGTCCCGGTCCGGCCCCAGTTCGTCGCGCACCGCCTCGCAGCAGGCCGCCACCTGGCGCAGCAGCGCCGGCCCGGCGACCGGACCCATCGGGGGCAGGGGATAGATCTTCACCGCCGTGTAGCCCAGGCCGACCGCCTCGCGCACCCGGGTACGGAACACCTCCGGGTCCGTCGCCAGGCCGCAATTGGCATAGAGGCGGATACGCCGGCGCACCGGCCCGCCCAGCAGCTTGTGGATGGGCTGGCCCGCCAGCTTGCCGCGGATGTCCCACAGCGCCACGTCGATGCCGCTCAACGCGCTGGTCTGCACCGGCCCGCCGCGCCAATAGGCGTGGCGATAGATGCGCTGCCAGCACCATTCGCTGTCCGTGGGGTCCGCCCCCAGGATCAGGCCGCCGACATCCTGCACCGCGCCCATGACGCCGGCATACTTGCCGGGCAGCGACGCCTCGCCCCAGCCGACCAGCCCCGGCTGGTCCGTGTCCACGCGCACGAACACCCAGTCAGTGACCGGGCTGGCACAGGCAAAGGGCGTAACGGCGGTGATGTGCATGGTGCGGCCCCTCCCGGGCCGGTCGATGCCGCTATTGTCCCTTGGGCAGCACGATATCCGACAGCCGCTCATAGACCCGAACGACGGAACTGTCGTCGTCGGCGCCCATGCCGGCGGCGGCGGCCATGGTGAACAGCTGATAGGCCGCTGCGGCCAGCGGTGTCGGGAAGGTCTGCCGGCGGGCGGTGTCCAGCACGATGCCCAGGTCCTTGGTGAAGATGTTCACGCTGCTTTGCGGCGGCTGGTAGGCGCCTGCCAGGATGCGGGGCACGCGGTTTTCGAACATCCAGGAACAACCGGCGGATTTGCAGATGACGTCGTACAGGGTCTGCGGGTCGATGCCGACCTTGATGCCCAGGGCCATCGCCTCCGACGCGGCGGCGATGTGCACGCCGGCCAGCAGCTGGTTGATCATCTTGACGGAACTGCCCTGGCCCGGTTCGTCGCCCAGGCGATAGACCGTCTCCGCCATCGCGTCCATCAGCGGGCCGGCCTTGGCGAAGGCGGCCCCGGTCCCCGAGGCCATGACGGTCAGCGCGCCGGCGGCCGCCTTGGCCTGGCCGCCGCTGATCGGGGCGTCCAGGTACAGCAGGCCGCGGGCCGCCAGCGCCTCGGCCGTCGATTTGGCGAAGGCGGGGGCAACGGTGCTGCACGCGATGACGATGGCCCCCCGGCGCATCGACTTGGCCAGGCCGTCCGACCCGAAAAGGATCGCTTCGACCTGATCCGCGTTGATGACGACCGACACGATGGCTTCGCAGGAGGCCAGATCGGCCGCACTGCCGGTGGCGTGATCACCATCGGGGGCGAAGCGGGCGCGGGCGGCGGCGCTGACATCGCAGCCGATCACGTCGAAGCCGGCGCGCTTCAGGGACTGCGCCATGCCCAGACCCATGGAGCCCAGGCCGATGACACCGACGGTGCCGTAGTCCTTCGGGTTCATCCCTCACACCCTCCCCGTTTGTCTTGTTGTCTTTGTCCGTTTTGCGCTCAGGCGGCGGACGTGTCGACCACGTCCTGGCGCCATGGCTCCAGGATCTCGTGCGCGGCGGCGCGGCCGCGGGGCGTCAGGCGCAGAAGCTCGCCCTCGCGCTCGATCCAGCCGCGCTCCAGGCTGCCGGCCACCGCCTGGCGGGCCTGGGCCGTCGTCCAGCGCAGGTGTTCGCCCAGCGCGGCGGTCACGCTTTCTTCCGCCTGCCGGGGCTCGCCCTCGTGGTGGTAGAGGTGGACGACCAGGGTGCGGCAGGCATTGGCGCTGCGCCGGCCGCGGTGGCGCAGCGCCCGGGCGATCAGGCCGTGGCGCGGGCCGAACAGGAAGGCCGCCAGCAGGAACACGCCGGTCATCACCGCCATCATGCCGCCGATCGACACGTCCCAAGCCACGGCCAGGCCATAGCCGGCAGCGCTGGACGCCACCGCGATGCCCGCCGCGATCACCAGCATATGCGACAGCCGGTCGGTCAACAGATAGGCGGCCGAGGGCGGGACGATGGCGAAGGCGATGAACAGGATGGCGCCGACGGCATCGAAGGCCGCAACGGCCGTGCCGCTTGTCAGCGCCAGCAGGGCGTAGAACAGCAACCCCGGCATGAAGCCCAGCGCCTGGGCCAGCACCCGGTCGAAGGTCGCCAGCTTCAGTTCCTTGTAGAAGGCCGTGACGAAGGCGAGGTTGACCAGCGTCAGCGCCCCCATGGACAGAAGCGACCGCGGCACCGCGTAGGGGCCGATCTGCACCGTGTCCAGCCAGACGAAGCCGATTTCCCCCAGCAGCACCGTATGCTGGTCGATGTGGACGTCGCGGGCATACAGGTTCAGCAGCAGCACGCCGATGGAAAACAGCACCGGGAACACCAGCCCGATCGCGGCGTCGTCGGCCATCCGGCGCGTGTTGACCAGAAGCTCGCTCAAGAAGACGGTCAACAGGCCGGTCAGCGCGGCACCGATGATCTGCACCGGTCCGGCCTGCTGGTGCGTCAGCAGCCAGACGGCGACGATGCCGAACACGATGGAATGGCTGATGGCGTCGGTCAGCAGGCTGTTGCCGCGCAGGACCAGGAAGGTGCCCACCAGCGACGCGGCGATGCCGACCAGCGCACCGGTGGCGATGATCATCAGCGCGATGTTGTCGAACAGCGCGGCCAGCATCAGCCCCCGGCCTCCGCCGCCCCTGGGAACGCCGACCCGGCGGACAACGCCCGCGGCAAGTGCCGCACAGCCTTGCCACGAGATCCCCGCCTGCGCGGGGATGACGTGCATGAATGGCTCTCCTTCGTCATCCCCGCGCAGGCGGGGATCTCCCCGTTCGGGACGTCGGCCCCGGGTACGCGCAGCCGGCTCATCACGCCGTCTCCCGCTCCGACGGCGCCGCCGGCGGCTGCATGCGTTCCGCCGCCTCGCGGCCGCTGTCGGTCAGTTGCCAG
>JACKIG010000011.1 GCA_020638595.1 Rhodospirillaceae bacterium
AGCTGGGCATCGTCGGCGAGAGCGGGTCCGGCAAGTCGCAGACCGGCCGCGCCATCCTGGGCCTGACCGCCAGCCGCGGCGAGGTCACGGCCAAGACGCTGCGGTTTTCCGGCACCGACCTGCTGACGGCCGACCGGCGGACGTTGCGCCAGATCCGCGGCAACCGCATTTCCATGGTCCTTCAGGACCCCAAGTACAGCCTGAACCCGGTGATGACCGTGGGCCGCCAGATCGCCGAAGCGTTCCTGGTCCACCAGCCGTCCACCCGGCAGGAGGCCAAGGCGCGCACCCTGGCGATGCTGCGCGCCGTGCATATCCGCGATCCCGAGCGTGTGGCGCGCGCCTATCCGCACGAGCTGTCCGGCGGCATGGGCCAGCGGGTGATGATCGCCATGATGATGATCCCGGAACCCGACATCATCATCGCCGACGAGCCGACCTCTGCCCTGGACGTCACCGTGTCGCTGCAGGTGCTGGCCATCCTGGACGAGATGGTGACGCGCAGGGGGACCGGGCTGATCCTGATCAGCCACGACCTCAGCCTGGTGGCGTCGTTCTGCGACCGCGTGCTGATCATGTATGCCGGCCGCGTGGTCGAAACCTGCGCGGCAAAGGACCTGGCCCGGGCGCAGCACCCCTATACCCGTGGACTGTTCAACTGCCTGCCGAAGATCGACGCGCACGCGGCGATCCTGCCCACGCTCCAGCGCGATCCGAACTGGGCTGTGGAGGCCCCGCCGCCGCAGGGAGCCGCCCGGTGATCCGCGTCAGCGGCCTGGATGTGCGCTTCGGGCGCGGCCACAACGCCGTGCATGCGCTGCGCCATGTCTCGTTCCAGGTGGCCAAGGGCGAGAGCTTCGGCCTGGTGGGCGAGAGCGGGTCGGGCAAGTCGACGGTGCTGCGGGCGATCACCGGCTTGATCAAGGACTGGAGCGGCGGGATCGAGATCGCCGGAGAGACGCAAGGTCACAAACGCACCAAGGCGTTCCGGCGACAAGTTCAGATGATCTTTCAGGATCCCTACGGGTCCCTGCATCCCCGGCACACGGTCGACCAGATCCTGCGGGAGCCGCTGGAGATCCACCGCCTGGGCGGCGCGGATGCCCGTGTGGTGCGCGCGCTGGAGGAAGTCGGGCTGGACACCTCGTTCCGCTTCCGCTTTCCCCACCAGCTCTCCGGCGGCCAGCGCCAGCGCATCGCCGTCGCCCGCAGCCTGATCGTCGAGCCCAAGGTGCTGCTGCTGGACGAGCCGACCTCGGCCCTGGATGTCTCGATCCAGGCGGAGGTGCTGAACCTGCTGATGCGCCTGCGGCGCGAACACGGGCTGACCTATGTGCTGGTCAGCCACAACCTCGCCGTCGTCAGCCATATGTGCGAGCGCCTGGCGGTCATGCGCTCCGGCGAGATCATCGAGACGCTGACGGTGGACCAGCTGCGCGCCGGTACCCCCGACCACCCCTATACCAGCCAGTTGTTCCGCGCCGCCTACGGCTATGACCGCGACCTGGTGGCGGAACTGGTCGACGACCTGTAGGCGCGCCGGCCCGTGCTGGCGGGTCAGCCGTTGACCTGCCGGACGAGGCCGTAGGCGAATTCCGTCGCACCGGCGAACATGGCGCCATAGGCGATCAGCTGGACCTCCGCGGCGCTGGTCAGATAGGTCTTGGCCAGGGCGATGAAGAGGCCGACGCCGAAGAACACCAGGCCGAACAGCATGTGCTTGGGGCCGACCTGGGACAGGGCCGGTGCGTTGCCGTCCTGGGCCTGCGTCTGGCTGCCGGCGACGCCGGCGACGATGGCGGCGGCTTCCTGGCGTTCCACCCCGTATTCCATCAGCTTGCCGACGACCAGGTCATGCGGCTTGCCGATATCCAGAAGTTCCGCGGCAAGGGCCGGCAGGCCGGTGATCGGCTGCTGTTTCGTCCTCGCCGGTTGTCCGGGCCTGCGCATTGCCGGTCTCCCGCAGCGTACCGTCAGCGAAACCGGCACGGTAAGGCGGACTCGCTAACAAACACTTGCCGCAGTTGCAGCAATGCGCTGGCGCCGGGTCTGGTCCCCGCGCCGCGCCGATTGCGGAAGTAACCAGTCGGTGGCAACGTGGCGGCCATGACCCCCGCAGTTGCCGCCGCCACGACCACGCGCCGGGATGTCGAGACCGGCATGCTGATCATGGCAGTGGCCATGCTGATGCTGCCGGGCATCGATGCCTTCGCCAAGCTGCTGTCCGCCACCGTACCGCCGGGGCAGGTAGCGCTGGCGCGCTTCTTCTTCCAGACGGTGCTGATGCTGGCCGGCCTCCTGGCCTGCGGCCGGCGGCTGACGCGGGTGCATCTGGGTGTCAATGCCGGACGCGGCCTGGCGATGGCCGGGGCGACGCTGTGCTTTTTCTGGGGCCTGAAATACCTGCCCATCGCCGACGCGATCGCCATCTTCTTCGTCGAGCCCCTGATCCTCACGCTGCTTTCGGCCGTGTTCCTGCGTGAGCGCATCGGCTGGCGGCGCCTGACGGCGATCGCCATCGGCTTCGTCGGCGCCCTGATCGTCATCCGTCCCAGCTATGAGGTGTTCGGCTGGGCGGCCGTGCTGCCGCTGTGCGCGGCCGTGTCGTTCGCCACCTATCTGCTGCTGACCCGCTATGCCGCGCCGGGCGGCGATGCCCTTGCCATGCAGTTCTATGCCGGCCTGTTCGGCGGCATCGTCATCTGCGTCGCCCTGGCCTTCGGCGCCGTCAGCGATATCCCCATCCTCCAGCTGGTCCGGCCGACGGCCGGCGAGTGGCTGATGATGACGGGGGTGGGCGTGATCGCCACCACCGGGCACATCATGGTGGTCATCGCGTTCAGCCGGGCGCAGGCCGGCGTCCTGGCCCCGTTCCAGTATCTGGAGATTCTGAGCGCCACCGTTCTGGGGCTGATGATCTTCGACGATTTCCCCGATGCGACCCGCTGGTTCGGCGTGGCGGTGATCATCGCCTCTGGCCTCTATGTCTTCCACCGCGAACGCAAGCTGGCCCGCGCCGGCTGACACGCGGGCGGATGGCGTGGGCCTACCCGCATTTTGCGTGCCGGTGGGATTAAACCGGCGATTGTGATACTATATCTGGTCCGTACGGAGGATCGGACGAGCCCGATCGGCCGTACGCGTAACACCGTGCCTGGCACGGTGTCGCCTGGGCTCGCGGACCGGAGCGCAGCCGATGATTGCGCATGGAAAGCTCGCCGTCATCCATATCGCCAAGCGCCAGCTGGGGCTGGACGACCCGTCCTACCGGGCGCTGCTGCACGACAGCGCGGGGGTCGACAGCGCCGGTGAGCTGGACGATGACGGGTTCGACCATGTGATGGACGCGATGGCGGCCCGCGGCTTCGTCTCGGCACCGCCGGCCCATGTGGTCGGCCATGTGCCGCCGCTGGCCTCGGGCGCGCAGATCGGCAAGATCCGACACCTGTGGTCGGATTTCACCGACGGCACCGGCGACGATCGCGGCCTGTCGACGTGGCTGCAGCACAAGTTCCAGGTGGCGTCGCCCCGGCGGATCCCGGCCGACAAGGCGCAGAAGGTCATCGGCGCGCTGGCCACCATGGTCGCCAAGCGCGCCGGCAGCCGCGAGGCCGCCGGCCGGCGCCTGCGCGGGTCCCGTCCGAAGGGACGGTCGCGCGGGCAATAGCGGCCGGTTGCGCTATCCCGCCAGGTGCTGCGCGAAGAAGGCCAATGTGCGCTCCCACGCCAGGGCCGCCGCACCCTCGTCATAGCGCGCGGCATTGGTGTCGTTGTGGAAGGCGTGGTCGACGCCGTCATACATGTGCAGCGTGTAGTCGGCGCCTGCCGCATCCAGGGCGGCGACATAGGCGTCGATGCCGGCGTTGATGCGCTCGTCCAGGCCGGCATAGTGCAGCATCAGCGGCACCTGGATCGTCGCGGCGTCTTCCGGCGACGGCTGGCGCCCGTAGAACGACACTGCCGCATCCAGCGCCGGGTCATGCACCGCCAGCTGGTTGACCAGCCCGCCGCCCCAGCAGAAGCCCACGACACCGACCCGGCCGCTGGCATCGCGCCGGCCGCCGCGCGCGTACGCCACCACGGCCAGGGCGTTTTCCAGTGTCTGCGCCGGATCGAGCGCGCCGATGCGCTCGCGTGCCACATCTTCGTCGGCCGGCGTCGGATCGCCGTCCGCCGACAGCATGTCGGGGGCGACGGCCAGATAGCCGCCCAGCGCCAGGCGGCGCGCCACATCGCGGATATGCGGGTTCAGCCCGCGATTCTCGTGGATGACGACGACGGCGGGCAGGGGGGCGGCGGCATCGGCGGGCTTGGCGACATACGCCGCGAGAGACCCCCCGGGGACGGCGATGGCTTCGCTTTGTGTTGTCAGGCGCGGGTCGTCCTCCGCCACGACTGCGGCGTGGGCATAGTCGTTCTCCAGCACCGGTAGCAGGGCCAGGGCGGCCGCCGTGCCGCCCGCCAGCCGCGCCAGCCGGTCGAGGAACACCCGCCGATCCAGCGGCGCGTGGGTGTATTCGTCGTAGAGCGCGATGATGTCGCGGGACAGGGGCGCTTCCGGTGGTACGGACATGGTCGTTTCCTCCCGCAAGTGGCGATGATGCACGCCCCCTCGGGCGCGGCCGACCTGATGTTCGATTGCTATGGAAAGACTAGCGCGGGCCGGTGACGCGGGCAAACGCCGTGCGTCCCCGTTCACGGAGCTGTCAACACCGTCGTCCGGCCGGCCGAGATGGTGACGTCCAGCGGATCGGTCCCATCGCCGAAATCGACGCGGTAGGTCCCCGGCGCGATGGCCAGGGGCGGCCCCCCGATGGTGGTGCCGGCCACCGCAAGTCCGTCGCGCGTGCGCACGACCACCACCGGGCGGACGGCGTCATCCAGCGCCCGGTCGAACGATGCGGCATCGTCGGCCCGCAGGTAGAGCCCACCCCCCAGGTCCGCCCAACGCCGGAACGTCTCATCCACCGCGGGATCGGCGACGGCGAAGCCCACGATGGACATCCGCGTGTCGACGCCGGCCGCGCGCAGCCGTTCGATCTCCGCGGCCGGGTCGCCGCCGCAGGTTTCCTCGCCATCCGTGACCAGGATGGCCAGGCGGGGCGGCGGCAGGACCGACAGGTCCTCTGCCGCCAGCCGCAGCGCTTCGGCGATCGGCGTGCGGGCGCCGTCGACCGGCTGCAAGGCCGCAATGGCGGCCGTGGCCCCGGCGCTGTCCAGGGGGCCGGCCGCCACCGCCAGGGTCGTGTCGCAGGTGCCGCGCTGCCCCTGGCCGAACAGCCGCAGCGCAAACGGCGCACCCGGTGGAAGCAGCTGCTCCACCAGCCGCGTCAGGGTCGCCCGCGCGACATCGATGCGCAGCCCGTCGGCCGTGGGCTGCAACATGCTGCCCGACACGTCCAGCAGGACCTCGATGGCGGGCAAGCCGCCCGCCGTACCGGGCACCGCATCCGGTCCCGTTTCGATGGTGAGGAAGCCCGGCGGCCCATCCGCAGGCTCGCTCTCCACCGGCGCCGTCGCCGTCAGCGTGTAGGCGGCGGGCCGGTCGAGGGACGCGGCAAGGCGGCGCCAGGCCAGTTCGTAGTCCCGCCGCGATGCGCCCGCGCGGATGTCGAAGCCGCCGCCGGCCAATGCCCAGTCCCGCACCAGCCCGATCGGCCGCCAGCGGTCCTCGCCGGCGACGATGGACGGCATCAGCACCCCGACGATGGCCGGGCGGACCTGGGCCAGGCGGGTCCACAGCGCGGCCGCCAGCGGGCTCGGCTCGCTCTCGCCGTCGGTCAGCAGCACGATGGCGCGGGCGCCGTCGGCCTGGAACAGCGCTTCGGCCGCCGTCATCAGCACCAGTTCCGCATCGCTGGAGCTGTCCTGCCAGTCATACCCGGCCAAGGCCTGGTTCAGCTGCCGCCGGTCGGTGGTGAAGTCGGGCAGGAGCGGCGCCACCTCGCCGCGAAACGGAAACAGGTTCAGCGCCGTATCTTCCGCGTCCAGGCGGTTGATCAGGTCGGCGACGACGG
Organism: Rhodospirillaceae bacterium; assembly: GCA_020638595.1. GTDB lineage: Bacteria > Pseudomonadota > Alphaproteobacteria > DSM-16000 > Inquilinaceae > JACKIG01. The sequence continues at coordinate 6,018 of JACKIG010000011.1, forward strand.
CCTGCATCACCGGCTGCATCTGCTGGACGCTGCCGCTGGTGTCCCAGAGGACGGCGACGGAAGCGGGCGGCTGGACAACCTCGACCGTGTGGGGGCCGGCCTCGACCGTGGCGACATAGCGGGTGTGGTCGGCCGTGGCGTCCCGCCGATCGAGGGCGACGGGCGCGCCGTCCGCGGTGCTGAGGGCCAGGCCGACGCGCGCGCCCGGCGGTTCGCCCACCACCAGTTCGATGCGGTCCAAACCGTCGGGAATGTCGAGGATATAGCGGTCGCTGCCGTCCGCCCGGCGGACGATGCCCGCGGCCTCCGCATCCAGGGCCAGGGGCCGGGGGGCATGGCCGATCGCGGATGCGCCGGTGTCCGGTCTCTCCGGCAGGGCGGGTTCCAGCAGTTCGTAGATGGCGGCGGCATCGTCGTCGCCCCATTCCCCCAGGATGGACCGGTAGCCGTCGGCGACCGGCGCCTCCAGCACCGCCACGTGCCGCGGCAGCGTCAGGCTGGCCTGCCCGGTGGACGGATAGGCGGCTAGGCGCAGGTAGCGTGCCCACTGCGGCGTTGCCAGCGCCAGGCGGCTGCCGCTGCCGGGCAGCGCCCAGTCGCCGATCTGCACCCAGGGGCCGCCGGCGCCCGCCAGCGAGGCTGACGCGACGACGCGCCCGGCCCAGTCTTCGCCCGGCGTTGCCGGGTCGTCCTGCCAGTCCAGCGCGGTGATGCGGGCCGCCCGGCCGCGCAGGAAGCCGATGGCCCATTCCGCCGCGGGCGGCGCATCGGCGGCGTCCGGCAGGGGGGCGGTGGCATCTTCCGAAGGCGGTCGCAGCCACACGATGTGGCCGCCCACCTCCGCCCGGGCGATGTCGGCGCTGCCGTCGATCAGCATTCCGGCCGGCAGGGCGGTGGGCGCGGCGACGGCTTTCAGCTCCGCCACGGTGACGTAGCTGTCGCTGCCCTGGCTGCCCAGGGGAACGAGGCGGATGAAACGGGCCGGCAGGGGGTGCGGGAACAGGAATGGCTGGGCCATCGCCAGCGGTGACAGGCGTGCGGTCAGCGCCGGGGTGAAACGCTCGCCGTCGGTCGACACCAGGATGCTGAAGTCGCCCAGCCGCTCGTCGGTGGTGAGGTTGCCGGGGTCCAGGATGACGCCCAGGACCTCGACCGGCGTGTCGCCGGCGAGATCGATGGTCGGTTGCAGCGTTGCCAGGACGTAGTTGGGCAGGCTGACGGTGCCTGTTGCGGTCGCCAGGCCGTCGTTCAGCGCCGGATGGTCGTCCAGGCTGGCACCACCCAGCGCCGACCAGGCGACGTTGATGCCGCCCAGCAGCGGGTCGGGCAGCGGCCAGCGGCGCTGGGGACGTACCGGGGGGCGGCCGGACACGGGAGTGATCGTGGCCGCGGCGATCACCTGGCTGCCGCCGGCGTCGCGCACGGCGATATCGACCGGGACCGGACCGTCGTCGGGCGCCTGGGGCGGCACCGTCACCGCAATCGGGACGGTGACGTCGCCGCCCGCGGGCAAGGCCTGTGTGCCTGCGGGCAGCGTGACGGCCCAGCGCGCATCGCCGGCATGGGCCACTAGCGTGACCTCGACGGCGTCGCCCGCATTGACCAGATGCAGCGCACCGGCGACGCCCTGGGCCAGGGGCGCAAAGGCGGCCACTTCGGGCTCGGCAAGGCTCAGGTCCGCCGTCAGCCTGGCCGGCGGTGGCGCCGCGGCCGGCTGGCCGCCGAGGGTGACGGTCGCATCGTAGGCGCCGGTGGCATACTGGATCGCGAGATAGGCATCGATACCGGCGGGCAGCGCCGCATGCCAGCCGCCGGCGTCGTGAACCGGTGTCACCAGGTCCGTGGTCGCGCGCAGCGGCCAGGCGCCGGGCGGCGCATCCACCGCCTCGACAAGCTCAAGATAGGCACCCTCCAGCATGTCCGTCGGGCTGCGGCTGCGGATCACCAGGTCGCCGGGGGCGGCGAGGGGTGGCAGCCGGTACCAGTCGACATCCTGGGCGGTCAGGGTTCCCACCAGATGGCCGTCGGCGGGCAGCGGTGCCGCCTGCCACCACCGGTCGTTCGGCTCGCGGTCGGCCGGCAGGTCGAAGATGGACAGGCGTTCGGCCAGCAGCCGATAGGGGGAGGCCGCGGCCTGCCATGACGACAGTGCCAGGTAGTGGTCGCCCGGCGGCAGGACACCATTCCAGACCACATCCGCCAGGTCTGCGCCGGTCGCCACCGTGTCGAGACGGCCCAGCTGGAACAGGCTCTCGCCCCAGGCCAGGCTGCCCGTCACCGCGATCGTCCCCGGGACGGTCAGGCTCAGGCGCACATGGGTGTCGGCCGGAAGCGACAGGCGGAAGACGTCGCTGTCGGCGCCGTCGGCCAGTTGGCCTTCGATCGGCCTGCCCCAGGTCAGCGCCATCGCGGTTTCGACGGCGCCGTTGGGCTCCAGCTCCGGCAGTGCGCCGGGGTCCCGCGTGCTCAGGGCCGGGCCGATGGGCGCTGCACGCAACAGATAGCGGCCGTCGGTGCCGGCCACCTCGATCACATAGTCCGCGGCCGTCAGCGGCGTATCGGGCAGCCGCAGCAGGCTGCCGCCGGGTTCGGCGATACTCTCCACCACCGGCGTGCCGGAGGCATCGAACAGCGTGAGGCGGGCAAGGCCGTCGCCCGCCGCCTGGACGCGCCAGAGCTGCGAGTCGCCATCGACGGATAGGCGGAAGTCGTCGATATCCCCGTCGGCCAGGGTGCCGAAGGCGGATCCCTCCGGCGACAGCGTGCTCGCGGTCATCGGGGTATCGTTGGGCTCCCGCTCGGCGCCGTCGGTGCCCGCGCCGCGGTCCTCGAGCGTGACGCTGTAGCCCGCGTCGTCCGCCAGGGCGCCGGCGAGGCAGATGACCCGGCGCCCGGCTGCCAGCACCATGTCGGTCAGCCGGACCTCAGCCGGGTGGCTCCGCTGCTGTGCCGGCAGGCCGTCGTCGCCGATCAGGTCCAGCCGCAGGTCGGCGGTACCGTCGGTGCGTGCAACCGCATCGAAGCGGTGGCCGCCGGCCGCGGCGTCGATCGTCACGGCGAAGCAGTCGCGGTCGTCCGTCGCCACGGTGCCGACCAGCCGGCCGCTGACGATGGTGCCGGGGGTCAGGGCAAAGGCGTGGTCGGGGTCGTCGTTCGGCTCCTCCTCCACATCCGTGCGGCGCGGGCCGGCGGGGACGGACCGGACGGCGACGCCGCCGCCCTCCGGCAGGCCGAAGGCCGACACCCGGTAGGTGCCCGCCCCCAGGGCAAGGTCGGCCAGCCGGACCGTTCCGGTGGGGTCGGCGGCGATGGCGGTCGCGACGATGCCGCCGGCATCGTCCCGCAGCATCAGGGTGGCCGGCGACCCCAGCGGCGCCGTGACGGCGAGGGTCCAGCGCTGTGCCGCTGCGGACGCATCGATCGTCCAGGGGATATCGATTTCCGTCCCTGCGGCCGTCGTCAGGCTGAAGGCGCCGGCCTGGGGGCCGACCGGACCGGGTGGCGGGACCGGTGCCGGCGATGCCGCGGCGGTCAGTCGGTAGATCAGGGATCCCGTGTCGCTCGACACCAGTACGCCATAGCGGCCCGGCAGCAGGGTTGCCGTCGGCGACGCCGCGTCGGGGCTGCCCGTGGCGTCGACCAGCCGGGTCGCTTCGACCGCCGTTGCCCCGTCTTCGGCGAAGTAGAGCGCGAAGACTTGCAGATGGGCGTCCTGGCCCGGCAGCCCTTGCAGGGTCAGGGTCCAGCGGGATGTCCCGTCCACCTGCCAGAGGAATGTGTCCTGGTCGGCATTCGCCACGGCCCCGGCCACGCAGAAGGCGTTCGCCATGGCCTGTGCCGTGGCCATCGCGTCGTTGGGCTCCCGCTCCGCCAAGCATGTTGCGGATGCCGGCGCCGGCGACAGCACAAGACCGGCCAGCAGGCCCGACAGGGCCAGGGTGAAGCGGTTAGCGACGCCCATCACGGCCATCCCTCCGCAGGGGCCACGCGGTCGATCGTCAGCTGGCGAGCACCGCGATCACGCCGCCGATCAGCGAACTGGTGGACGAGAGGACAAACCCGCCGAGGCCACCGGCGACGGCGCCGGTGATGCCGCCGGCCACGCAGACTGCGGCACCGGCATAGGCGCCGCCCATGCCGCCGGAGATGGTCAGGGCCATCATGGCGAAGCAGCCGCCGACCTGGACGCCCTGCATCGTGGTCAACACCGCCTCTTCGGTCAGCACCGCCCCGCCGGCCGGGGACATGCCGAGCGTGGTGCCGTTGCGCCCGTCGATCCGCCACCAGGCGACCTGCGGTCCCGAGGCGGTGTCGACCGGTGCGGGCGGTGCCACGACGATGGCGCCGGCGGCAAGGTCCCGGGCGATGCCGGCGCGCGCGTCCACGGGCAGGTCGAGGCGGTCGAGCGCCACCGGGTCTGTGGGGTCGAGCCGGACCCAGGTTCGGCCCGCCGCCCGGTCGGCTTCGTGCAGGGCTGCGGTGTTGCCGGACGCCGCAGGCCCTGCCAGCGCGTCCTCGACCACCGTGTCGCGCACGCCCTGGGCCACGTGGTCGGCAAGCCTGCCGTCGCCCGGTATCGCCACGTCGTTGGCAACGATGTCGAACAGCCACGTGGCGCGCAGGTCATCGCCACCGGTACCGTCAACGCCTTGCCAGGTCAGGGCGACATTGGGCCGGTCGAGGTAGGGCTGTGCCCCCCCGCCGGCCGGCGCGGAGAACCGCAGCAGGGCATAGCGGTTGAGCGGCACCTGAATGCGCGGCAGCGACGCCAGGTCGCCGGCGGCATCCCCGCCGGGGGAGCGCAGCAACGGGGCGACGACGCGCAGAAGGTCGGCCCCGTCGCGCGCCATCGCCTGGCGGACGAAGCTGGCGGCGAGGGCCCCGCCACTGACCATGATGTCGACCTCGCGCATCAGCGCAAGGCCGCGACGCATCCGCTCCGTCGCACCGAAATCCGTCGCCGGTACGCCGGACGCCGACCGTGCCGCCGGCCCCAACAGGTCGAACACCGTCCGCCGGTGCACGGCGGCCGGTTCGCCCGGCACCTCGATCGCGATCTCCAGCCATTCCGCCGTCACGCCGTCCGGTCCCGTGGCGTCGTCGGGTGCTTCCGGCGGCTGCTGCCCGGGTTCGTCGAACACGGTGTCCAGCCGGTCGCCAAGGTCGCCGAAGAGGCCGTCGTCGAGCCCCAGGCGGGCCCGCGTCTCCGGCGTCGCCGGCAGGACCTCGCCGCGCATGGTGAACAGCCGGTCGACCACCGGCTCGCCGCCGATGGTCAGCTCCGGCTGCCACACCCAGGCGTCGGCCGCCGCGTCCAGCACGGCCGCGACGGGGTCGGTCGTCTCCAGCAGGCGCTGCGTCGGCGGTGTGCCCAGCGGTACCTGGCGCAGCACCACCGGGCGGCCGATCAGATCGGCCGGCACCAGGCGATGCGACAGGACCGTGTCTTCCCGCAGCCGCCCGTCTTCCCAGACCTCGATAACCAGGCGCAGCGTCACCGCATGGCGCAGGGCCTGCGGCAGGTCGCCGGGCAGCAGCGTCTCTTGCGGGACCAGGGCGCCAACGGTGGCGGCGGAGGGATCGGCATCGATCCAGCCGTCGCCGTCGCGCACCTGGACCCACCAGTGGTCGCTGAGCGCAGCGACGGCATCGGCATGCGATGTCAGGGCGGCATCGCCCGGCAACTCGCCGATTGCGGCCAGCAACGCCTGCGTCAGGTCCGCCGTCCGGGTCCGGATCGCCGCTTGCAGATCGTGGCCGTCGCGGGCGGGTTGCCCCGGATCGACCCCGTCCGGCGCGGCTGCCGCCAGTTCGGCAGCCAGGGCCGCGGTATCCATCGCCGGTGCCTCGTCGGGGGCGGGCGGTGCGAACCCGGCCAGCAGGGCGTCCGCCGCCGCGGCATCGATGGTGGCGCGGGCCAGCCGTACGTCATGGCCGGCATCGGCCAGCAGTTCCGCCAGCAACAGCGCACGGTCGAGGCTGTTGGCGTAGCGGTCCATCAATGTGCCGCGCGCCCCGCGCAGGCTGCCGCGATAGGGGACCAGGGCGATATTGGTGCCGACCCACGCTGTGAGGGCTTCCACGGAGATGCCGGCCGGCTGCAGCACCGCCAGCGGGTCGAACCGCGACCGCGGCGCATCCCGGCTCAACCTGTCGAGGATGTCGGCGATGCCGTCGAACCGGTCGGCCAGCGCTGCCAGGCCGTCGTCGGCCGTATCGCCGGCGGCTGGCGGTGCGGTAGGCGGCGGGTTGGCCAGCGCCTCCGCCGCCGGTGCGAAGCCCTGGGCGGCCGCTGCGCGCAGCCAGCGCTCCGCCTCCGCCGGATCGGCGACCACCCCCTCGCCGGTTTGCAGCATGCGGGCGAGGGCGTATTGCGCAGCCGCAACGTCGTCGGTCGCCGCCCATTCATACAGCCTGGCGGCAGCCCCGGCCTGGCCCGCGCGGTGCAGGGCCCGACCGTATTGGAAGGCGAACCGGGCTGTGCCGGGGAAGTCGCGCATCGCCTGTTCGCAGGCGGCGACGGCCGCGGCGGCATCGATGGCATCGAACGCGACCCCGGGGACATCCGGCAGGCTGTCCGGCGGTGCGGCCAGCCGGTCACAGTCCTGGATGGGGGGGTCGTCGAATGCAGACGCACCCGTCCCGGCGTCCCCGAACGCCACGGCAACCAACGCTATAGCGCACAGCCACCATCGGCACACGGGGGGGCAATCCCTCGGCACGAATGCATTTGATGCCGAAGGGTATACCGGATTTTGCGCCTTGTCTCTGTCGATCTTCGCCGCCTGCCGTCCGGTCCGGCACGCGTGTCATTCCGGCGCGGGATGTCCCGGCATTTCGGCCATCGTAACGTCCGCCGAATGATGGTAAGTATCCGAAGCATGGGAAACGTCGGGGATTTAGGGCAGTCCCCGCACATCTGCGATCCGAAGTGGCGGGCGATGTCCATGCGGCAATGGGAAGTGGTGCGCGATACCCCCGGGCGCGACCGGTGCCGGATAGGGCTGACGGTCGGCGGGGCGCACTGCCGGGCTGGGGCCGGCGGACGCAGGCGGGCGGCATGATGGCGGACCCCGTCGGGCAGACGCTGTTCACCGTTGTCGCACCGTTGCGGCCCGGCACGCAGGGCGACGTCCGCGACATGCTGGCCGCGCTGGGCTATCTGGGGACCGAGCCGCCGGGCGGCCCCTTCGGCTTCGAAGAGGCGGCGATGCTGCATTTCGCCAGCGTCTTCCTCTACGACGACCCCGTGGACGGCTGGTTCCTGGTGTTCGAGAGCAATATCGACGGCGCGGTCGAACCCTATCTCGACCGCCTGCTGGCCATCGCCGCGGCAAGGGACGGCGGCGCCTTCCTGCTGCGGCTCTACGGCCACTGCCGGGGCGTGGCGGCCGGCGACCTGCCCGGCCTGAAACGTCACATGCTGGACCATGTGCAGCATCCGCAGGCGGCCTTCGTGTCCGCCGTCGGGCTGACCCGCGACCGCATCCGCCAGGATGCCGCGGTTTACCGGGTGGTGGACGAAACGCTGGGGTCCGGCGGCGTCCCGCTGCCCGCCGACCAGGCGCAGGCCGCCGTGTTGCGGGCGCTGGAGCATGACCGCGAGACCGCCGGCGTCTGGTCGGTCGCCGACGATGCCGGGCCCGGCGCCTTGGAGAAGATCCGCACCGTGGGCGGCCTTGTCGCCAATGTCATCGGCTTCGTGGTCCTGGCCGTCGTCAACCTGCTGCGCGAGCGCACCGCGCCCGAGGACAGCCTGCGGTCCGATTTCGACATGGTCCGCACGCAGCGGCAGTACGAGGACATCCTGCCGACCAACCACATGGTCAGCATCGTCCACCTGCACACCGATCGGGGCCGGCAATGGGCAAAGCGCTGCGCCTTCGGCGTGCTGCGCGGACTTGTGACGCTCTTCTTCCGCCACGGCAAGCTGGGGAAGATCGAAACGATCCATTTCGCCCACTGGGCCATCCTCAATGGCGGCCGGCGGCTGCTGTTCGTCAGCAACTTCGGCGGCAGCTGGAGCAGCTACCTCGACGACTTCACATTGAAGGCAAGCGAGGGGCTCACGGTCGCCTGGGCACACGGGATCGGCTTTCCCAGGTCCTGGTTCATGGTCCGGGGCGGGGCCGCCAAGGGGCCGGAATTCATCGATTGGGCGCGCCGGTCGATGGTGCCGACGCCGGTCTGGTACAAGGCCTATCCGGACCTGAGCGCCAAGATCATCAACCGCAACCGCAAGCTGCGGCACGCCCTGGCCGACGCCAAGGCGGGCCGGGGCACCACCGCTTGGCTGGAGCTGGTCTGACGCCATGGCAAGCATCGGTTTGACGGAGCATCCCGACATCCAGGGCCTGCTGTTCCGGGGCTACACCGACCATGCCCATGCCGGATACGGCCTGTTCCGCATCCGCGGCCGCCGGGCGTTTCAGGCCTGGCTCACCGGCCTGCTCGATCGCGAACAGGTGACGACGGCGGAGAGCAGCAGTCGCAAGGAGGTGGCCGACAGCCACCTGAACATCGCGTTCACCGCCTCGGGGCTGCAGAAGCTGCTGGATGCCGGCTCGATCGCCGACAGCTTCGAGCCGGCCTTCATCGAAGGCATGGTGCAGGAGCACCGGAGCCGGCTGCTCGGCGATGTCGAAGCGAACGACCCTAAGGCGTGGCGCTGGGGGCGCCGGCAGGACTTCGACGGTCTGCTCATGGGGTTCGCCCATTCGCGGCAGGCGGCCGACGACCTGCTGGCGGCGCACCTGACCGCCGCCAACGGTGCCGATCGCGGTATCACCGTGTTCGGGCATCTGGATGGGGCGGGGACGGAGAGCTTCGGCTTCGCCGACGGCATCTCGCAGCCGATCGTCGAGGGCACGAAGCTGTACAACGACCGTCTGCACACCCGGCCGCGCGAGGTGGCGCTGCACGGCGTGCCGGTGGGCGAGGTGCTGCTGGGCTATCCGGACGGGTCGGGCCGGCTGCCCCGCAGCCCGGCCACGAGTGCGGCCAGCGATCCCCGCGGCGTCCTGCCGCCACACTGGGAATGGCCGGAACGGCGCGACCTGGGGCGCAACGGCAGCTTTCTGGTGGTCCGCCAGCTGGCCCAGGACAAGGACGGGTTCTGGCGGCTCATGGAAGCGATGGCCGCCGAAGGGGCGGGCGAGAGCGCGATCGGCCTGGCGGAAAAGATGGTGGGGCGGCGCAAAGACGGCGGCGCGCTGGCGCCTGCCACAGGGGCCGGCCCCGACCACAACAACCTGTTCGATTTCGACGACGACAGGCAGGGGCAGCATTGCCCCCTGGGATCGCATATCCGGCGCAGCAATCCGCGTGCGACCGGGTCCGACACGCCGGACGGCTCGCTGAACGTCACCAAGCGCCATCGGATGATCCGCCGCGGCCGCGGCTATGCGGACGACGAGCAGGGTGAGGTCGGGTTGCAGTTCCTCTGCTTCAATGCCTCGATCACGCGGCAGTTCGAATTCGTGCAGGGGTCCTGGTGCAACAACCCGTTCTTCCACGGGTTGCAGCGCGAGGTCGATCCGATTATCGGTACGGTACGGCCGGCGGGGCGGGGACTGGCCTCCATCGATCGTTTCACCATCCCCCGGGCGGGATCGTATCGCCGCCTGTTGGCCGGCCTGCCGTCCTTCGTGACGGTGAAGGGCGGCGGCTATTTCTTCATGCCAGCCATTGCCGCCCTGCGCTGCCTGGCAGCCGCGCCCTGAGGGCCGGCGGGCCGGATCCATCCGTCCGGGCGACGGCAAGGGGAGACGCCTGTGCGCCGGCTCGCACCGATCGTCTGGCTGCTGCTGTTCTGCGTCCTGACCATCGCCACGCAGGTCGGCGGGATCGCCCTGCTGGCGGGCTGGGGCCTGGCGCGCCTGTCGCCCCGTGCCTGGCGCAGCCGGCGCCCAAGGCGCCTGGCGCCTGGCGCTTGGCCTTGCCTGCTTTGCCGTGGCCTATGGCGTGCTCTCGCTGGCGGTGGTGCCGCCCTTGGCGCGGCTCGGCGGGCGGGTGCCGCTGCAATGCTTCGCCGGGGACGCTGCCCCCTATCAGGCGGTCAGCCCGCTGTTCTGTGCCGCCAACCGCCACTATGTGGCGCCGGAAGTGCGCATGATGGTGGAGGCTTTGGCCCAGGGCCTTGCGGCCCGCTATCCCGGAACGGTCGTCCAATACCTCGACGCCGGCCTGCCGTTCGTCGACGGTTTTCCGCTGGTCCCGCACCTGTCGCATGACGACGGTGGCAAGATCGACCTTGCCTATTTCTACCAGGATGGGGACGGCGCCTATGTCCCCGGCCTGCATCGCTGGCCGATCGGCTATTGGGCGTTCGAACAGCCGCTGCCCGGTGCGCGCCTGCCATGTGCCGGCATGGCCGCGGGCTTCACCCTTCGCTGGGACATGGGCTGGTTGCAGCCGTTGCTGCCGGCCCATCCGGTCGACACGCCGCGCATGGTGGCGATGCTGGCCTGGCTGCTGAACCAGGGGACGGCAGCCGGCGTGCGCACCGTATTGCTGGAGCCGCACCTTGCCGATCGCTGGCAGGTGGGGGGTGCGGCCCTGCGATTCCAGGGCTGCCGGGCCGCCCGCCACGACGACCACGTGCATGTCAGCGTCAACCTGCGGCGGTGATCGAAATCATGGTTCCGTTTTTCCCGCCGTCTCCTATCATGGCCGCCGGCAGTCCGGCCGGGGATCACCCGGCCGCTTCAATCAGCAAGACGGTGAAGGGCGTGCGGCGCAGCGGACCTGTGTCCGGCGGGCGCGCCCTCGGCGAAAGGATTGACGCTGACATGAGGACCAGTTGCCTTAAGGCCATCCTGGTAGCGGGCGCCTTGGCGGTGCCGGTGCACGGCGCCCATGCGGACCCCGCCGCGCTTGGCATCGGGTTGGCCAGCGCACTCATCCTCGGGGCCGGGGTGGCGGGCGAGGCGTGGTCGGAGGGCGATATCGGCCTGAACGTGCAGCAGGAGCTGTCGTCCTTCGTCCTCGGCGCCGGGCTGTACGATGTCATCACCGACAACGAAGGCAGCGACCGCGCCGGGCTGGGCCGCGTGGAATTCCGCTTCGGCAGCAACGACTGGTACCTGCGCCCGGTGCTGGGGGCGGAGGCGACGACCGACAGCAGCTTCTACCTTTATGGTGGCTTCATCGTCGACGTCTACCTGTGGGACAACTTCGTTCTCAGCCCGAACGCCGCCGTCGGCTATTACGACAAGGGCGATGCCCGCGACCTGGGGTCGGAGCTGGAGTTCCGCACCGGTATCGAAGCCGCTTACCGCTTCGACAACGGCATGCGCCTGGGCGCGGTGTTCCACCACATCTCCAACGCCGGCATCGGCGACACCAATCCGGGCATCGAGACCCTGACGCTGAACTTCACCATCCCGATCAACGTCAGCGAATAGCCGGCGCGGCGGCAAGCCGGGGTTCGGCTTGCCGCCCGTTGCCGGAATGGGTCGGCGGTCCTCGCGCGGTTCAGTGAGGATCGGCGGCGATACGGTCGATCCAGGCCGCGAAGCGATCGATCCAGCCGTTGAGGAAGTCACGGGTGGTTTCGTTGGCGATGGCCCCGGTCTCGTCGAACAGCTCGGGCTTGTAGGTGAAATACACCTCGGGCTGGCCCATCAGCGCCGTGTCGCACACCGTCAGGATGCTCTTCAGCGCGTTCTGGGCCACGGCCGCGCCGATCACCCCCGGGGTGGCCCCCATGACGGCGGCCGGCTTGCCTTTCCACGAGTTCTGTCCCCAGGGACGCGTACCCCAGTCGATGGCGTTCTTGATCGCCGGGGTGAAGGACCGGTTGTATTCCGGCGTGACGAACAGGACCGCGTCCGCCGCTTCGACCTCGCGCTTCATGCGCAGGACCGCTTCGGGCGGCTGCTGCCACAAGTCATCGTTGTACAGCGGCAGGTCGCCGATCTCGACGAACCGGAAGCTCAGGCGATCGCCTGCCAGCTTCCCCACGCTTTCGGCCAGTTTGCGGTTGAGGGACTCGCGGCGCAGCGAGCCGACCAGGACGGCGACGGATCTCATCGATACCTCTGTCTAGAAAAGAGACTGATACTACAATAGAGACCGATACCGGCTCGACAAGACGGTACCTGCCCGTTACGAAGGCGCGCCCATGAAACCTGACGACGCCCCCATTGCCACGGACTGCCGCAAGGCCAACGAAGTGATCGCCCTGATCGGGGACAAATGGACGGTGCACATCGTCATGCGGCTGGTCACGGGCAGGAAGCGCTTCAGCGAGATCCAGCGCTCGGTCGACGGCATCTCACGCAAGATGCTGACCGTCACCCTCAGGGCGCTGGAACGCGACGGCTATGTCAGCCGGACCGTGTTTGCGACCATTCCCCCGCGCGTGGACTATGAACTGACGCCGCTGGGCCACGAGCTGTCGGTCCCCTTGCGCACCCTGGGGGCCTGGGCCATCGCCAACCACGACCGCGTCGCCCAGGCGCGCGCCGCCTATGATACGCGCGAGCCACCGGACCGGGCGTGAGCCGCACCCCGCCGCCGCCGCGGGAGATAATGACTATGTCCCCGAATCAGGGGGCCGGCGGTCAGGCCGTGCCGCCGGCCGGGCCGGCGAGGCGTTCCAGTGAACCGGGGTCCGGCCAGGTGTAGGTCTGTTGGGGAAGGCTGACGCCGGCGAAACGGATGGTATCCTCCAGTGCCAGCCGGCCGGCCAGGTGCCGGTAGAACCAGCAGGTCGGGTTGTCGCGCAGCACGCGCACGCAGGCCGAGCGCATCTGATGGGCCAGCAGGTGGGCGGCCATGGCGGCGACAAGGCGGCGGCCGATCGAACAGCCCTGGGCCGCCGGATCGACATAGATCTCGTAGAACTCCCCGTCGATTCCGGGCGGCCGGCGCGCACGATGGGGGCCGCAGGTGGCATAGCCCGCGACACCCGCCCGCGGGTCCTCGGCGACGAAAGTGGCGCTGCGCGAACCGGGCCGGCCCAGGCGGGCGCGCCAGCGCCTCTCCAGGACCTCGGCTGACAGGCCGACAAGATAGGCGGCCGGCAGGATGTTGGGGTAGGTGTCGCGCCACGCGGCCACGTGAACGCGGGCTATCCCTGCCGCGTCCGCGACCAGCACCGGGCGGATGACCGCGGCCTCGCCGGCCTTCATCCGTCAACGCCGACGGCAGGCGGGTGGGGGCGGGCCGGCCTGGCGGGCACACCGGCGTCGCGGCCGATGCCGTGGCACATCCGGTTTCGCGCGCAATCGGATGACGTCGACGGCAGAAGGATCAAACGGGTCCTCCTTCGCCAAGGCTGGTGGGCGCACAAGGACTCGAACCTTGGACCCGCTGATTAAGAGTTTGTGCATCTACCTTCTCATCGGTTCTCCTGCCGCGCCGAAAATCGTTGATAATCAGCGCATTATGGCGCATCGTCGCAACATACTGGAACATAGAAACACCCCCATACGCCTCTGATTAGTGAGCCTAAGATGAGCCTAACGGACCTACAGATTCGGAAACTGAAGGCCCCCGCGAAGGGCCAGAAGACATACTTCGACGACGCGCTTTCCGGCTTCGGCGTCCGGGTATCCCAGGGCGGCACGAAGACCTTCATCGTCCTCCATGGCAAAGCACGGACGCGGCGCACGATCGGCCGGTACCCGGAGATGTCGCTCTCCGAGGCGCGGAACGTCGCGAAGCGCACGCAGGCAGACATGGCCTTGGATGGCGTCCACGATGTGAAGGACGCCCCCACGATCAGCTTTGCCGAGGCCCAAGCGAAGTTCCTCGGTGATTGCGACGTGCGCACCAAGCCCCGGACCGTTGAGGAGTATCGCCGGCTTCTCAATCGGCACTTCTCCTTCGATACGGCCATCGGCGACATCACCCGCAAGGATATCGTCGACGCCATCGAGAAGCTCCGGGCGACACCATCAGAGCAGAAGCATGCCTTCGTCGCCATCCGCACCATGATGAACTGGTGCCGGAAGCTCGGCTTCATCGACGCATCGCCGGTGCCGCCGCTCTCGTTCAAGGCGGAAGCACGCAGCCGGCTCCTCACCGATGACGAACTCTGCACCATCTGGCGGCGGGCAGTCGAGTACGGCTACCCCTACGGCCGCATCGTGCAGCTCCTCATCCTCACGGGCCAGCGCCGCGGGGAGATCGCGGGACTACGCTGCAGCTGGATCGAAGGTGATGAGATCGTCTTCCCGGCAGGCTTCGTGAAGAACAAGCGTGAGCATGTCGTACCGCTTGGAACCATGGCCCGTGCGATCATCGACAACATCCCGGAGACCTCCGATCTCCTCTTCCCGTCGCGCCTGTCGGACAGAACGCCGTTCAATGGCTTCTCCAAAGCCAAGCGCGCCTTCGACGCCCCCATCACCGTCCCCGACTACACCCTCCACGACCTCCGGCGCACATACAGTTCCGCCATGGCGCGCCTCGGCACTCCCATTCATGTCACGGAGCGGCTCCTCAACCACGTCTCAGGGACGATCTCCGGCGTCGCTGCCGTCTATAACCGCCACTCGTACCGGCAGGAGATGCGCGAGGCGGTAGCAGCCTACGAAGCTTTTCTCGAACGGCTCATTGCAGCCTGATATGGTCGTCCTTCCTCGGGGATTGTCGTAACCGGGGCATCGCGATGCTCCTCCATCATGGAGGCATCGTGATGAGGCTCCTTTCGAAGCGCCAGCTCAGGGAGGTGGTTCTGTATTCACCGCAGCACATTGCACGGCTGGAGAAGGCCGGGAAGTTCCCGAGAAGGGTCCAGATCGGCCCCAACAGAGTGGGGTGGGTTGAGGCTGAAGTGCAGGATTGGCTCCAGGAGCGGCTGGATCGCAGAGAAGAACCATACCGACACTCCTGATACAGGAGCGTGGGTGGCCGGGTGTGCACAACCCGGTCACCCATCCAGCTTGCGTTCTGCAAAGCCACCCGACGTCAACTCGGATGTGGTCACATGTGCAACCTATTGATCGACCGCTCCTGGCTCTATTAGTATCGTTCCCATATTGTTCGCATGAAGCGCCACGACGACAGCGGCAACGTGGCTGCGCATTTCCATCGGAACAGCCGTAAACGTGAAGCTCAGGGACCATCCATGGCAGACGAAACGAAAATTGAAGTCTTTCAGGATCTTCGCCTTTTGAGTCCAGCTGCTGGTCGTGCGGACCTCAGAAGGGCTCTCATCGCCAATGCGAGTGAGCCATGGCGGCACTCCAAGGACCGCGAGCAAGATATTGCGGGCAACGCCGGGCCGGACGTCGATTTGATCGTCTTTGAGCGCGACGAGAGCGAAGGCGTTGAAGCTGTCGCGCTGGTTCTCTGGCAACGTGATGAGGGTTTCGAGGTCACCAATATCGTGCCTAGGGAGATTGGTGACCTCGGTGAGCATCGATACAACATCGCCCTGCGCGACTTCGTCCGGCATGTGGCGGAACCGGCGGCCGAGCGGGTGCGCTTCAAGATCGAGGTTAGTCCGTCAGCGCAGGGACTCGATGACTGGTTGCCCCGCGAAGCAGCCAATGCACTTCGCCACTTTTCTGCCGCGGCAAACAAGGCGACGGGTTCCGCTCATCCAATGGACCGCAGTCGTTGGCTCGCCTTTCTCGTTATTGCGCATCGCGACCGTGGCGACCTTACCTCAGATCGCCTCATACGCTGGCTCACCGAAGTTGAACGCTGGCCCGAGGACAAGGCGCATGAGTTGGCTGCCGACTACGAATTCGGACTAGACCTACTTGACGAGTACAACCGCGACAGGTCGTGAACGATGTCGGGGAACGATATTGCCTGGCTCGTGGCGTTAGGCGCGCCGGTGCTTTGTCTGGACACCTGTGCGGTGCTGGACCTGATGCGTGATCCCACCCGGGACAATGTGCGTTCGCATGAGCGAGCGGCGGCACTGGATCTGTTAGTAGCTGCGGAGGGTGGGAGCAAGCTGGTCGCGCTGCTTGCTGACCAGGTCGTATTGGAACTCGGCGAGCATATGCAGAACGTCGAGGACGAAGCGAGAGAGGCAATCGTGAAACTCAAGGCGCAGCTTGGCCGTATTGACGCGGTGGCGGCCATCTATGGGAGCGTCGGTACGGCAGACCTCAGACATCTCGACGACCACGTAATGCGCGCTCGCAAGATAGTCGATCGGTGGACCAAGGCAGTTGTGGTTGCCAATCAAAGAGCGGATGTTCCAAACAAGGCACTCATACGGCTCAATAGTGCCCGCACGCCGGCTAGAAAGGGCAAAGATTCGATGAAGGATTGTGTCGTGATTGAGACCTATCTCGATACCGTTCGCAGTCTTAGGGGTGCGAGTCACACCCATCCAATTGTTTTCGCTTCTTCCAACACCAAAGATTATGTTGGAGAGATTGGCTCGGCACTAAAGCCTGATCTTGCGGCAGAATTCGCTTCGCTCCAGATGGATTATGCGCCCAATTGGGCAGCGGCCAAATATCAGCTTGGTTTTCGATAGACGTTGGCCCTATTCCTTGAGTGTGCTGAGATCAAGCGGATTTGCCATTCTCTCTTTCGGGGCCTGCGGCCCCCGGTCCGTCAAGGCCAAGCCCTTCGGGCGAAAACCGGGAGACCGTGGCTCCTCCGCTTCGCTCCGTGCGCCCACACCATCCCCCGGTTTTCGGCCTTGACCGCCGCTCCCCCGCTCATTGCCGCGGGGCTAGTCGGGTCGCATGCGCAACCCTCAACGACGGACTATCGAGAACTGATTGTGGGCAGGCACTGGAGTTGACACGAGACGTCAGCGAGGCACAATACATGAACATCCACCTGACGGGCACGCCCGCCAGACAGGCTGCGTTTCTTCAGAGTGTGGCTTTCGTTTTCTGGTACGATGCGGGCCGTTCCCTGGGGCGTCACGATGAGGCAGCGGCAGAGCGCCGGTTTGCTGCACCCTCCGGAAGTGATAGAATTCGTCTATGGGTACACGACTCGATAAAGCACTAGAGGCCGTCCGCAAGCTTCCACTGGAGCGGCAGGAAGAGATCGCTGCGGTTATCGAGACCGCGGTGCAAGAGCCTGCCTATACATTGACTCCAGACCAAGTCAGAGAACTCGAAGACGCTATCAAAGAAGCCGATGCGGGACACTTTGCCACTGACGAAGAGGTGCAGAATCTCTTTGCGCGATTTGGCCGCGTATGAGAGTTCGCATTTCGTCACCGGCGTACCGTGACCTTGCGAACATCTCCGATTATCTTGGCGCTCGAAACCTAGACGCCGCGAGGCGTGTGGGAGACCGCATCAGCAGGGCGATCCACCTGCTTGGGCGGTCGCCGTACATCGGCCGGCGAAGCGGGATAGCCGACACCCGGCAGTATCCCGTCGCAGGACTGCCATACCTCATCATCTACCGCCTGGCTGGGGACATCGTTGAGGTGCTCAAGGTGTTCCACACCTCAAGAAACCCAGACGACAGGGGCATGTAGCCAGGTCGCCGAAATCGGCCGATGCCGGCCGACCTTCCGCAGAAATGGACCCCAGCAGCTCTCCACCTCGCCGTCCAGCGCACCAATCGTGGCGCGCTGGTCGCGAAGGAGGAGACCATGGTTCAAACAGCTGCGGAGCGCGAGGCCAAGCTCAGGGCGCTTGCTGAGAGCGAAGGCTACGACACCGTCGACGAACTGCTTCAGGCGGCATCGTTCGACAGCGTGATACCCGGCATCTGCGTCCACTGCGACTACACGACTGAGGTGGAGCCCGACCAGCGACAAGGCTGGTGCGAGGCGTGCGGAAGGTCATCGGTCCAGAGCACCCTCGTTCTGGCGGGGCTCATCTGATGGCAGGGGATCGCATCAGGGTTCTCAACGACACATTCCGCGCCGATCCTCTGCGCCACGGCCGGCTCATGGTCACCGCTGGCGTCGACGCCAAGGGACCAGCGTTCGTGGCAGCGGCGGTTGCCGCCGTTGCGGCGTTCAACACCTTCACCGCGGACAACGATCCCTACGGTGAGCATGATTTCGGCGCCTTCGACCTTGAGGGTGAGCGCCTCTATTGGAAGATCGACTACTACGACCGCGATCTTCAGTTCGGCTCCCCCGACCCGGCTAATCCGGCCGTCACCACGCGCGTGCTGACCATCATGCTCCGCGACGAGTATTAGGGCGACAAGTCCTAGAGAGTTCTTTCGACGCTCTGCTCCGGCAGAGCGTTCTTGTTTGCAAGCCGCATACAGGAGATTATCAAACCTATTACAGCTTGCGCTCTAGCAGTCGATCTGGACAGTCCGCTTTCCCCATTGATAGATTACGGATTCCTCCCACGTATCGGAATCGGTTTCAATAACGAGATTGTGAACCCGCTTTGCCATAAGTGTCGGCGCGTCGCCACAATAAATGATAGCGCCGTTCTCAGTATGCTCCATTCGCGCCTGATATTGAGTTGCTGATGGTTTATAGTAACGTGCTGCCGGAAGCCGCTCCGATATTCTTAGGAGATGAATATCATGGAGCTGCTTTACATAGTTCATAACATACTTGTAGCCCTTTCTTGCACTCACAACATCCAGGCATGGTTTTGAACCGTCCGGGCAGTCTCCTTCCCACAGGATGAGCCATGCTGTCATTGGTCGCGTTTTTTCCTTTGGCATCAACGTCCGTCCTTCTACTCATCTCACGATAATAACCAGCTTCGCGCTCGTCTGGCTCATCGGTTCCCACCAAATCCCGCCGCCAAACGCTTGCCGAGGTGAATGACGTGCGGGTACGTGGCCTGCTTCCTGTATCCCCATCCGGCAGCGTTTCCGATCCCCATACATACCTGCGCATGCTGTCGCATAGCTGAACCCGTCGATCGGGATGCCGCCTGCGACTTCACGCCATTCTGCCTCCATCGAGGCCAGAATGGCGACGCCCGAGCGCGTAGACAGCTCGCGCGCGGGCGTTCGGCTATTTCGGATCAGCGTCCTCATAGCCGTGCTCAGCATTGGGTAGCATATGAAGCATCATATGGGCGATTGAGGCGAGCAATCCCGCTTGATCTCGTTTTGTTGATCGTGTCCATTCTCCCGGACGATAGAGGGGGGAGGGGAACGCGATGGAGCTACTCTTTAAGCGGCAGCAGACACCCGGTAGACTGACCCGCGTGAATTTTGAGTTGTGGGGAAAGATCGAGCTTGATGATAATGAAACGGAGATCATGAAGCGATACCGATTTGATCAGGCTGTCCTGATCGAGGCAATCCAGCCGTCACTCATTCGCAATACACTCCTCGTCGCATTCGGCATCTTCGTCTTGGTGTTCGCATTTCTCATGATTTATTGGAGCACTCGCGGCGGATTCTTTGTCGGTCTCCTTTCGGGTTGTGGCGCCGGCTATTGGTATTTCCATGAGAAGCGCGAGACGATCTTCGTGCGCGATCTCCTCCATGGTCGCCACTTCAAGTGCGATACCGTGATCGAGTTGGCTCGGAAGGAAGCCTGGCTCGCGACGATCGTGAGCTTCCTCCGGCAGGTGATGGAGACCGCCAAACACTGGGATGGCACCGAGCGCCATGACGTGCTGCCGCTTCCGAAGGACGAGGCGCGACAGGTCATCATCAAGGGGATCTGATGCCGCTTCATCTTGCCGCGCGCGTGCACGCATTCGTGCACGGCCTGTTCCGGCCAACGGGCGAGGAGGAGACCAGGCAGCTCTATCAGCGGGTCGAGGCGCTCTTTCTGCGCCATGGCCTCAGTGACCCGAGAGCACGGACGAGGCTCATCGCATCTCTCGCCGAAGACATGCTCGCCACCTTCGGCGCCACACCGGAGCATCCGCAGCGCCAACCGATCGAACAGCTCATTGAGCGGCTCTTTGAGTACGAAAACCTCTTCCAATTGCCGACCGTCGACTGGTCCTATCGGCACTCCGTGAGCGAATACTGGACGATCCGCGACGACCTCAACGCGCAGCGCCAGTTGGTGGAGGATTTCGCGGCAACCCGCGAGTTGCTCCTCCGCGCTGTCGCTGCATTCCTCGATCCGATCTATGAGGCATGCCCAGCGCTCCTTCGTTCACCGGACGAGCGTGACGACATCACCGTGCCCACGCACCTCGTGCGCAGCATCGCCAACACCGGTGCCGTCACGGAGACCGTGCTCGGTGTCCTGTTTGCCGACGATTTCCAGGATGCCCGCATACTGACGCGGGTGTCGGAGCGCCTGGAGGCCAATCTCATAGCGGCCTCAGGCGGAAATCCCACTGACCCCAAGGGTTTCAATCGCGCGCCGAAGCTCCCTTCGAAATCCGAGATTAAAGACCCGCGCGATCTTATGGCCACCTACCTTGGCGGCACCCCGCTCCTCGCGTTCTTCGATCAATCCCTCGATTTCGCCATCCCCACAGCTTCCCGCTTTGAGCACCACCACATTCTGGCCGGGTCCGGGCACGGCAAGACGCAGACGCTCCAGTATCTCATCGCTCGCGACCTCGAAGCGGTCGCGGCCGGGCAGCGGACCGTCATCGTGCTCGACAGCCAGGGCGATCTGATCCGCAACATCTCGCAGCTTGGTGAGTTTGCGCCCGGCGCAGCACTTCACGACCGGATCGTCATCATTGATCCGACGGACGTTGAATGGCCGGTGTCGCTCAATCTATTCGACGTGGGAATTGACCGGCTCTCAGGCTATGCGCCCTTGGAACGGGAGCGCCTCACAAACTCAATCCTCGAACTCTACGACTTCGTGCTCGGCACGCTCCTCTCCGCCGAGATGACGCAGAAGCAGAGCGTTATCTTCCGGTATGTCACGCGGCTCATGCTCTATATCCCGGACGCCACCATTCATACCTTGCGAGAGCTGATGGAGCCGGGGAGCCACGTGACGTTCGCCCGCCACATCGCGAAGCTTCACGGGACCGCCCGGCAGTTCTTCGAGAGCGAGTTCCCCTCGAAGGAATTCGAACAGACGAAGAAGCAGGTGCTCCGCCGGCTCTGGGGCATCCTCGAAAACCAGACCTTCGAGCGGATGTTCTCCCATCCGCGCTCCAAGCTCGACCTCTTTTCCGAGATGAACGCGGGGAAGGTCATCCTCATCAACACCGCCAAGGATCTCCTCAAGGAGCAGGGCACCGAAATCTTCGGGCGCTTCTTCATCGCGCTCATTGCCCAGGCGGCACAGGAGCGGGCGATGCTTCCAGAAGACCGTCGCCTACCGACGATCGTCTATGTGGACGAGGCCGCCGACTACTTCGATCGCAACATCGGGATCATCCTTGCGCAGGCACGCAAGTACAACGTCGGCATGGTGCTCGCGCACCAGTACCTTGGCCAATTGGAGCCGAAGCTCCAGGAGGCCTTCGCGACCAATACGTCCATCAAATTCGCCGGTGGGGTCTCAGCCAAAGACGCGCGCTCGCTCGCGCCAATGCTGTATTGCGATCCGACGTTCATCGAGGAGCAGCCCAAAGGCAGCTTTGCCGCGCACATCCGCGGCGTGACGCCGGCGGCACTGCCGCTCCGGTTTCCCTTCGGGTACCTCGAAGACAAAGACCGCATGAGTGCCCGAGAGCGAGCGAAGCTCCAGGACCGGATGCGTGAGCGCTACGCCGTCCACTACACCGCCCTTGCTAAAACCGATCCCACGCCCGATGAACCAGACGACGATGCCGATCGCGAGCCCGATGCACCGGTGCGCGGCCCCGATGATCTCGACACCGACGCTGGCGCGTCGTGGTAGCAGGTGAGCTTGACGCAAAGGGGCGCCGGAAGCGCACGACGCCAGTCTCGACCGGCAAGCGGATCACGCTCCAACCGGCTGACCTTCGGTGGCTTCAGAAGCTCCACGAGCATGGTCCGCTGCCATCCTCGTTCCTCATTGCGTATACGAAGGAGAGCCGGCAGAGCGACAAGCGCTCCACCGAGCGCTTGACCGATCTCTTCAACGAGGATGAGACGAAGCATGGCGGGCGCTACCTGGACCGACCGCCGCAGCAGTTCCGCACCATCGACAGCCGCTACAACCAACTCGTCTATGACCTGGCGCCGGCAGGCCGGCGGGCACTCCAAGAAGCCGGGCAGTGGAAGGACGGGGTCGTCAGCTCTTCCGGTCCCTGGCTCCATCGCTTCATGGTCTCCTGCACGACCGCGTCAGTCGAACTCGCGACGCTTCTCCGGGACGATGTTTCATACATCCCGCAGCACCGGATTCTGGTGCGTGCCGGTACGGAACTCCGGTATCCGGTTGCGTTCACCGACCCGGGCACGGGACGAGCGATCGAGAAAGACCTCATCCCCGATGCCGTCTTCGGCCTTCAATATCAGACGCCCGAAGGGAGGCGGTTCCGCTTCTTCGCCGTCGAGTGTGACCGGGCGACAGAGCCGACCACGACCGGAGATTGGGGCCGGAAGAGCTGGCTCAGGAGTCTCCTCCAATACCGCACATACATCGCTGGTGGGCGCTACCGGGACCATCTTCGCCTCACCGCGCCGATGTTGGTTCTCAATGTCGTCACGGACGAGAAGCGCCTCTCGAAGCTCATCACCGCAACGGAAAAAGAGGCAGGCGATGGTGGGAACGCCTACCTCCTCTTTCGATGCTGCGATGCCTTCGGCCCCGTCTTCCGGCCCCCGTCGCCGCTCTATGACCTCCTTGATGAGCCGTGGCCGCGTGCGGGCAGGGAGCCCTTCAAGATCGACACGGCCTGAACGGTCACGCGACGACCGGCTGGAGTGTCGGCCCGCCGAGCACCTGCTTTGCGAGCGCGAGCGCCTCGACGTAGACCGTGCTGCGCGGCTCGGGATCAAAGAATCGGCGCTTCCGGGGCAGCCAGGGCGCTATCTCGGGAAACTCCCTGGCATACGCGAGCGCTTCCTCATACTTGTTCTCGAAGGCGCGGATGCGTGCGACCGCCACGTCCATGAGGTAGTTATGCTCGGCAACGCGAGCGATGGCAGCGATGAGTCCTTGGGACTTCTCGCCCTTCCGCGAGCCGTCGAGTTTCTCCGTCACGACGACATCGGGCCGGAGGTCATCGATCCACTTCTGCGTCTGCCCGGCCGCGAGCGTCGATGATCGGCTGGCTTTGCGAGACATGCCCCAGTCCTTGAGGTTCCCGCCGATGAGAAACACGTAGCCGACCCGTCCGGTGGCGACGGCAATCGCCAGCACCTTAAGCCGTTCCATGCTCCAGGTCGTTTCGGTCGGCTAAACGGTCGGAGAGATGGCTGAGCGTGTTCTGGCGATTGAACTGCCCCAACCAGCCCTTCGGGCAGGGTGGGAGCGTCGAGAGACGGCTTCGGAGCGCCGCATGCGCCTCCAAGAAGATCGTCCCGAAGAAGCTTTCGAACGACCTCCCGTATATGAGCGAGAGGGTACAGATCTCCCGCACCGTCGGCATCACCTTGCCGTGTTCGAGGAGCGATACCTTCGACGGATGCACTTCAAGAAGATGAGCGCAAGCCAGCTGCGTCAGCCCAGCCTTGCGTCGGGCTACTTTTAAATCAAGAGCAAATTCATTGGTCATAGCGAATGGTATTACGTTGCTAATATATGCTCCAGCATACCGCCGACGTATTTCCATCAAAGACACCGTCACTTGTGGATTCCGCATACTACCGACCCTATGAACACAAAACCACCAGGGCAGTATGAGCAAGCTTTCAAAGCGGAAAGGTGGAACCTTTCCGCTTCGCCCCATACTGCCCCGGTGGTGGTTCTAGGGTCAGTCTCTATTCTCTTGATCGAAAGTTTAGCCGATTTGCATGTGGATGCTAGCGCCCTCCGAAAGCAATACTGGCATGCGCGGGCGTCATTGTTTATGACGGTCTTCAGTCTTCGTTCTTTCTCAGATTGGGGTTGCGCTTGCCGGAAACTTGTACCGTAACTGGCACCAAAGTGGCACCCATGCACGTCACGAAGTCTTCCGCTTTGAAGTCTTCAGGTAATTTTCCAGACGAAGCTGAAGCCGACTGATGATCTTCTTGTCCGAAACCGGAATGTACCATGGAGAGTACTTTATATCTTGCGTATAGCTGGCGGTGAATTTCTCTCCATTCTGGAAACTTTCGATCAAGAGCCATTCGACTGTGTGGCTGCTGATTGCTGCACAATAGTAGTATCTTAGGGGGTGTACCCCAAAGTAGAAATGCCCAACCAATACACGCTTAGCTCCCAATGGCAGCTGCTCTATGTCAAACTTACTTGCCTCTCCCGTGATAACGCTCGTATACACGACCGGGCATGTGAACGTACTCGGTTCGATGCGTGCGTTTCCCTCTATGACGTAAGCTTCACGGCCGGTAACTGTACACTCGACTGAAACTAATACTCCAGGAGGATAGAAATAGTCGTCCGGTGGTTTGATGGACAGCGGCGGTCTAACGTGAAATAACTCATGGGAAGTTCTACCGAGTGTCACAGGACCAAAAGGTATTTGCATGATGAGGTCATTAAGCGTTCTCCCATCGCCCAGCATCGACTTATTTGCATAATATTGCATTTGCGATGGTTCATTCGGAACTTCAAATTGTCTTCCGTCGTCATACACCAGTACGGCGCTCTCGATATTCGCCGCCAGTGTCGGCTCGCCGACGTTGATGATGGGTGGCACATCTTTCGGTGCGCCCTTCTTCGTTAGCGTGAGCACTGTTGCCTGAGAGGGTAGCCCAACCTCAGCTTCATCGAACGTCACGGTGAATAGATCGACGGCGTGGCGTTTGGCTACATCGATAGCGCCTTGCTGAAAACCCGCAGTTGTGACGAACACCCTCTTGTCTGCATGCTGATCGTTAGCCTTGGTGACGAAGGCATCCATATCGGACGGTTCGGCCTTGCGTGTTCGGTTCTTCACTTCAACGACGACGAAATAGCGAAGTGTGCCGAGTCTGAATCGGACGACGACATCGAACTGTCTGCCGTTGATCGTCTCGTTCCAGGTCACATCTGCCCCAGTCGTTGTCACGGCATGGATGCCGGCGACTATGCGTTCTAGGAATTCGCTATCGGTGATCATCAGTGTGCACGCACCTCTCTTGGTGCCGGCGTAGACAATGGATCTGTCGCGAGCAGCTCGCACTCGGCTGTTTATCCTCGTCCACCATGGTTGCTCCATGCCCGTCCCCGTGAGCAAGTAGGATTTGGCGGCTTCTATGCCCGACGGGTATGGTGAGTATTCTAAAGCCCTATGAATCACGACGAACGTCTCACCGCGCACTTGGAGCTATGCCAGCGGATCTTCGAGCGCATGCAGCGCGAAGGCTCTTGGCCTTGGCCCGATTCGCCAAATTCCGAGGATCTGATAGAGTCGGACTCGATTTCTGATGATGTATGAAAAAGTGCTTTGGATATGTCCGCGTCTCAACCGTTAAGCAAGGCGAGGGCGTTTCGCTTTCGGCTCAGCGCGAGGCCATTGAAGCGTTCGCCTACCGCGAAGGCATAGAGATTTCCGAGTGGTTCGAGGAGAAGGAAACCGCCGCAAAGAGCGGACGCCCTGTCTTCAACGCGATGGTCCGGCTTCTCAAGCAGGGCAGGGCATCCGGCCTCATCATCCACCGGATTGACCGATCATCCCGAAACCTCAAGGACTGGGCGACGATCAGCGACCTCTCAGACGCCGGCATCGACGTCCATTTCGCGACCGAGAGTCTCGACTTCCGCTCGCGCGGCGGGCGCCTCACCGCGGACATCCAGGCCGTCATCGCCGCCGACTACATCCGCAATCTGAGCATTGAGTCGCGCAAAGGCATCAACGGCCGCCTCAAGCAGGGGATCTATCCGTTCCCGGCGCCACTCGGCTACGTCGACAACGGCGGCGGCAAGCCGAAGACCCTCGACCCGATCCACGCGCCCCTCGTCCTAGAACTGTTGCGGCGCTACCTCTCCGGCGACTACTCCATCCGCACGCTCCACCAGGCGATGGTGGAGCGTGGGCTGACGACGCGCGGCAACCGTCCGATCTCAAAGCGCGCCGTCGAGCGCATCCTCCAGAATCCCTTCTATTGCGGCATGATGCGAAACGGCCGCACCGGGGAGCTGTTTCCCGGTGTCCATGAGCCGCTCATCAGCACCCTGGAGTTCCAGCGCATCGCCGACATCAAGGCAGGGCGGTACGTCAAGAAGGTCACAAGGCACGAGCATCTCCTCCGGCGCCTCTTTCGCTGCGCGGTCTGCCAGAGCACACTTTCCCCCGAACGGCAGAAAGGCCACGTCTACTACCGCTGCCACACGGTCGGGTGTCCGACTAAGACAGTGAGGGAAGATGCGCTCAGTGCCGCGATCACCGTTGCGCTCGCGAACCTTCAGTTCACGGAGGAGGACCAGCGGAAGATCGACGACGACTACCCGACCTGGAAAGTGCATGACGGCTATCGCGAGGAAAAGAAGTCGCTCGACCTCCGCATCACGGGCGCCGAAGCCCGGCTCGATCGCCTCACCGACCTCTTCATCGACGGCAAGCTGGAGCAGCGCGAGCACGACGAGAAACGCGAGCGGCTTCTCTATGAGATCGCGAAGCTCAAAGACGAACGAAGAGCACTCGACAATATGACCGCCAGCGAGCGGGACCGACAGAAATTCCTCGAACTCATGAAAACCCTTGCCCAGCTTTACGAATCGGGAAAACCGACAGAAAAGCGGGTATTGGTCGAAAACTGCTTTTCGAACAGGACATGGGATGGAAAATATATTGGATTGGAGCCATCAGAACTGGTCTTGGAAGCCAAGAACAGCTCATGTGTCCCCTACGGCGGCCCGATTACAGACACAATTCGAACTTTTCTCCGCGATCTGGGCTATTAACCCATAGTACATCCCGTACCGAATTCCGCCAGAATACACGGATTGCGAAAATCACATGTGGCGGCCCGATTGCAGACACTATTCGAACTTTCATCGTGGCACTTGACGATGCCGCCCGGGCGGCGGCGGAACACGAGGAAGCGGCTTAGGCGACCAAGGGGGTGTGATTTCCAAGATGCGTGCTTGGCACGCCCGAGTGTAGTATATTCCTCCTCATGATCGACAAAGATGAAATCGATGAAAAATCTGAGGAGTTCGAGATCGGCACCTCGAACGTCCAACGGGACTACGTGTTCGGTTGGCTCCTGTTCGCCATATACAACAACACCTATCTTTCCAATCTTCTCATTCTGAAGGGCGGGAACTGCTTCCGCAAGGCGTACTTCCCTAACACCCGATTCTCGGGAGATTTGGACTTCTCCACGGAACAAGCCCTTGATCTCCCGCGGTTCGTTGAGGAGATGGAAGCCTGTTGCCGGCTGGCTCAGGACGTTTCGGGCATCGAATTCAACACCGAACGAAACAGCTTCCAGGAAGCCAACCGGGCAAACCAGGGACGGAACACCGACCGAAAGATATACAAGGGCAAAGTGTTCTTCAAAAATTTCTACGGTGAGAGGAGTTCCCTCGAAATCTCAGTACGCATGGACGTCACCGAGTTTGACCGCCTGTACATGCCCACAAGCCGAGTGCCCCTCATCCACCCCTACACCGACGCTGAGAAATGTCAGGTCGAGTTGACGTGCGTGGCACTCGAAGAATGCATTGCGAGCAAGATGAAGTGCCTCTTGCAACGGCGACATTCGCATGATCTCTATGATCTTGTCTATGCGGCGTTTTTCAATAAGGAGATCGATGTAGATCGTTCTGAGATCGCCAGAGTATTCCTTAAGAAGACGATCTTCCGTCGTAGTCCGGGATCAGCGCGACAGATTCTTCTGGGCCTTCCAATGCCGTTCTTTAAGGCAGCTTGGAATAGGTACATCGTCTGCCCGATTCAGAGCCGCTTGGAATTCGACAGGGCCGAGGGCATCTACACGAGCTTCATCGACAGCATTTTCGAAGCTACCGGCATGGCCCACCTGGTGAGCGACGCGTTCTTCCCGGCTGAGCTGCGCAATGTGTTCCTTGAGGCGGGTTCGGGTATGCGGCTGATGCGCATCGAGTACGATGGCTACCAGCGGATCGTCGAGCCATATGCGCTGACATATAAGCGGCGCTCATCAGACGACGAGGCGAGGGAGTACCTCTATGTCTGGGATCGATCGGGTGGGTCGTCGGCCACGCCGGGGATACGATCCCTCGTCAATCCCAAGGTTATGAACCCGGAGATCCTCGACGAGACATTCGAGCCGCGTTATGAGGTCGAGCTATCCAAAGCAGGCGAGGAAACCCCCAAGAGCTACTTTGGCGGCGGTCGGCGCCGCTCAAGCTCCGCGCGCCTGGGACGAACTGCACCGAGGCGTTCGTCCTACTCAGGAGGCCGCAAGCAAGTGGTCCAGTGCACGTTCTGTGGCAAGCAGTTCAAACGGCAGTCGTCGAGTACGACTCTGAGGCGGCACAAGGATAGGGCTGGATACGATTGCCCGGGGCGCAACGGGTATTTAGTGGGCTGGGTATACTGATAGGGAGGTGGATCTTGTTCCACAGACCATCCTCGTGTTCGGAATTGGCCGCGGTGGTGATGACGTTGGCCAGCTTGACGAGGTCGACCGAGCTGCCAGCCGACTCGCTAGCAAGGGTGCATGACCATGATCACCGGCACCGTGCCGACGCGGAAACGCATCCAAGATCAGGCACGTTGGCATGAAATGGCTCACGCGCCCTGGTCACGTCTTGCGCTAGCCACATTCTCACGCAGTCAGCTTGAATCGCCCGCTACCACGACCTATCCTGCGACCAGGAGATGGGCCAATATGCGCACAGACGTTGATCGAGGCGGCACTGTTGAGGTCCGACAGGCCATCGCGCTTCCTCGATCGAAAAATGGATGCATAGGTATCGAAGCTAGAATGCCGATTTACCAGTGTCATCTATATGGCCCACAAACCAGCGGTTAGTTGAAGATGCGTCCTCTTTGGGAGTTCTCTAGTATGAGTGACGCTAATTCCGATGTCCAAAAGGCGGTACCGGCGCAAACAGATGTCATCACCGACCAGCGCTTTGCACGAAACAAGAGAACATATTCAGCAGCGGCATGTGTGGGAATGCCCAAAGGGCCGTCTCGTAAGTATTCACACGGGGGCATCGACAGAAATCAGATTATGTCTGCTGAATCTCAGGATCTGAGCAATTCCACACCAAGACGACATTGGTCGGTTTTTGGACGAATCAATCGCACGCGCCATTGTCTTGAGCCAGTGTCTCGCTCGGACTTCCCACAGATACTGAGCCTAGCAGAAAGTTGTTTCAACGCTGATGCAATAGAATGGGTAAGACGATCAATATCGTTCCACGAAAAATCTGCAAACGCGGGACTTGATGACGGGCGGCGATTTTTCAAGGTTGCCAAAGATCGCGCCATTATTGGCGTATGTGGTATCCACCACTATGACTGGGGCCCCATCGATGTATGTTGGGCCAGTTGGTTCTTCATTGATCCTCTGCACCGACGACCCCTCTTGGGATGGCAGATGGCTGCCAGCTTGCTCCACATGGCCGAAAGTCTCGGTTACCGCACATTGTATATTGAAACTGATCCACCAGAGAGCGTCCAGTTTGGCATTTCGCACTTG
Organism: Rhodospirillaceae bacterium; assembly: GCA_020638595.1. Classification (GTDB taxonomy): domain Bacteria; phylum Pseudomonadota; class Alphaproteobacteria; order DSM-16000; family Inquilinaceae; genus JACKIG01. The sequence continues at coordinate 35,463 of JACKIG010000011.1, forward strand.
CTGGCGAGAGCCGGCATGGAACCGGTTGCCCGGATTCCGTGCTATTACGGCTCTGCAACAGATATGGTCGTATATCGCTTGTTGTTGGCGGAGTAACATGATCGATACAAGCAATGACGCAGGCGCTAAGCGGGACGGGGAGTCCACCTTTCACCATCATCAGCTCGCGTACCAGCAAGCCCAGGATGTCTTTATAGGCTTTCTTTATGCAGGAGGAATAAGCGCTACGCTCGGTTTCTTCCTTGTACAATCTCCTAATCCAGAAGTAAAGAGCTTCTTCTTAATTGCCGTTTTCTTTTTGCACCTTGGCATAGATTGGTTTGGCCATGCTCGCATCACGTTTCAATTTGGGCAAGTCTTTCCATTGGTAAATCTCGTCATTAAGTTCGTTAGTGAAATTGCAATTGCCTTCTTCATTGTGTCAGGCATGTTCAAAATGGTGCAGGTAAATATTGGAGCCTCACCAGATTTTCAAGATTCGTCGGCGCTTATTATCGCATTTCTTTATTCTGCGTTTGCTCTATTTACCCTCATTTGGAACATTAATACGGTTCATGTTCTTGCTGATGTAAAGTGGATCGATGTTTTGTTCTTGTCACTACTTGGGAATTCCCCACTCGACATCAACAACTTGAGTCGCCGTTTGACAGATCGATCCGTTCGAAAGCTAGATCGGATTCAAAGGGATATCGACGATTCGTTTGTGTCTCAGTGGAGGCCTCTCCAGAATCGTCTCGCCGAAGTAAGGCGGCAACGCGATTTCTTCCTTTTGGTCCCCGTGGCAATCTGGCTAGTGGTCCGCGTGACGCTTTCTTGGTTATTTCAGCGTCTTATCGCCGTACCAACGCAGAAGGGGAAAGCGGCAGCATTCATCTTGTTGACAAATTTGCTTGGACTGCATCTTTTTGTTCTAAATTTTTCGATATCAGTTGTCTTTTTCCTCTTTCTATATCGAGAATCTGGCTTACCAATCACTGTACTGCCATTGGAAGATATCTCGATACAGTTAATCGGTATTATTGTAACATCACTCTATGTCATCCTATTGCTGCCATGGAAATTGATGATTTTCATATTTAATATGATACTTTTGTTTGTTCTTGTATGGCTATATGCTAGTCTATCTCTAGAGACGTTGGTCTATGCCATGATGGCTCAGCAAATGATAGTGTCTATCTTGTTCTTATTGCTAACAAGAGAGCCACGGCCGACGACGTCTGGATGATAACAATGGGTAATATGATGAATATCATCGACTATAGTACGGTCATTGTCTATCTTATATTTGTAGTTTGTATTGGCCTTGTATATGGAGCGCGAGGTTCCGCGCAGTCTTTCTGGGTCAACGACAGGAAGACGTCGTGGATTTTACTGGGTGTGAGCCTAATCGCGACGCAACTCGGTGCCGGTGCTATCGTTGGAATCGCTACTGGGACCTATAGTGGAGGAATTGGTCTTGGTGTGGTGACGATGGTATCCTCGACGGTCGGGTTTCTGGCGTTGTCAAGGTTGGCGCCATATATTCAACGTTTTGGCGTCATATATGATGCCATTTCTCTTCCCGAATTCCTCAAAGTGCGGTACGGTAGGTCTTGCCAGCTCGCGGCAGCAATTGTTGTATTATTTACATATTTCTCGTTGCTTGCTGCGCAATTTCTTGCAATTGGTGCCATTGTGCATACATGGACTGAAATTTCTTTTGGCTTGGCTGTTCTCATAGCTGCGGTGGGTGTAGTCGTCTATATTTCAATTGCTGGAATTAGGGGCGACATGGTCACAGATGTTGTTCACTTCATTGCGATGCTTCTCGTATTTGGGGTGTTTCTTATCTTCCTGATGTCGGGCGATAATTCGCTGTTGACACTGCCGGATCGTCTTCCATCGGGGTTTTTGGACCCGGTCAACTTTGGTGGGTGGTCGTTCCTAATTGGTGGTGTGCTGTTTGGTGGTGTAGTTCCATTGGTAGCGGTAGAAATATGGCAACGGGCGTATGCAGCCTGTAACCCCGAAACTGCGCGACGTGTGTTTGCGGGGTCGCTATTGATCATAATCCCGGCCTACGTGGGCGCGATGATCATCGGACTGTATTCTGTTTTGCTTGTTCCAGCTGACACGACAGAGGATGCATCCATGTTTGTGTTAATGGCAGAGATCTTTCCTCCGGGCCTATATGGATTTGCAGTTGTTGCAGTATTTGCGACCATTCTCTCTACGGCGAATAGCATGATTTTGGTAGTGTCAGCGTCGGTCTATCGAGATATTTTCGGGGCAAGTTTTGGGGAAGGAAAGTTGTTAGCAAGTCGTGGGATTACTTTTGGTGTTGGGTTTGCTGGCTTGGTATTTGCGTTCTTGGTTCCGAGTATTGTTCAATCCATTTTGAATGCGATTTATGTTTTGGGAGTGATTGCTCTCCCGATAGTCGTCGGTCTCTTTTGGCGAAGAGCTACAAATATTGCTGCGACATTGTGCATCGTTTCCGGAGCCCTGGTGACTGCGGGCTTCATCCCTATTGCACCGAAACAGGCTTTTCTGCCGGGGGCAGCTGTGGCAATTGTTGTTTTCTTTGTGGTGACGTTCTTAACTAAACACGGGCCGTCGGAGAATCCGGACCTGCTAGATGAACTTCGAAGCTGAGAGTGATTTGTGGGTCTTGTCATGCCAGAGTGTTGGGAGTGGCCGTTCTGATGAACGGATCTGTTTGTCATCATTGCAGAGACAAATGATGGTAGCTGCATTCGGGTAGATATGGTTGATTTCAATATTGCAGGGGGGGCTTTCGGCCTGCTGTCTTGCGATGCAAGTATGTGTGGATGATGATGGATATTGGAGAAGTTACGACCTTGGGGGTGACGCGAGAGAGATCGCATAGCCGTGCTTTTGGTGTCAAGGTCAGAGACCGGTTTCTCCATTTATATGCGGTAGGACAGACGGGAACGGGAAAGTCGTCATTGTTGACCCGATTGGCGTCTGAGGATATGGACGCTGGAGAAGGCATCTGTTTCATTGATCCGCATGGAGATCTTGCTGAGGGTCTGTCAAGAATCACGTTTCGGGGAGAGGTGTACTGGAACGTTGCCGACCCGAGTTGCCCATACGGATACAATCCCCTCACTCCTGCCGCAGCCCGGTTTCGGCCGCTCGTAGCCTCTGGTCTCATCGATACCCTGAAGAAGCAGTGGGCTGATGCGTGGGGTGCGCGCATGGAGCATCTGCTTCGCTATGCGATCCTTGCACTCTTGGAGCAGCCGAAGGCCAGCATGGCGGACATCATGCCGCTCTTCCTCGACTCAGACTTCAGGGCACGGGTGGTTTCCAATGTAACTGATGCGCAAGTCCGCTCCTTCTGGACCACTGAGTTCGACGCCATGCGATACAAGGGTGCAGTCGATGGCGTTGCGCCGATCGCAAACAAGCTCGGAGCGTTCCTCGCACACCCGGTAGTCAGAAAGGCCGTCTGCGATCCAGAGCGCCCCTTGCGCTTCCGGCAGATCATGGACGAAGGCAAGGTGCTCATCGTCAATCTGGCGAAGGGTAGGCTTGGCACCGATACCGCCAACGTCCTCGGTGGCCTCATCGTCAACGCCATCGCGAACGCCGCATACAGCAGGCAGGACACTCCGGAGGACCAGCGCCGTCCGTTCTTCCTGTACGTCGATGAATTCCACAACTTCACCACGTCCGCTTTCGCCGGCATGCTCTCGGAGCTGCGGAAATACAAGGTTGGCCTCGTGCTCGCACACCAGCACACCACGCAGCTCGATCCGGGTGTGCTTGAGGCGATTCTGGGGAACGTCGGTACCCTGATCTCGTTCCGCGTTGGGGCAACGGATGCGGACATCCTTGCCAAGCAGTTCGGTGCGGACATCCCGAAGCCGCGGGATCTCGTGAACCTCGGAAACTACGAGATGTTCATCAAGCTCATGATCGACGGCAGGCAGAGCCCGCCGTTTTCAGCCGTCACCCTGCCGCCGCAGCTTGCCGCTTAGGCTCAGGTGTGGGTGAAAGGTGAGCCTAGAGTGAGCCTAGAGTGAGCCTAACTGCGGAGAGAGTGTCTCGTAACCCTTTGAAAGGCTTGGTGGGCGCACAAGGACTCGAACCTTGGACCCGCTGATTAAGAGTCAGCTGCTCTACCAACTGAGCTATGCGCCCGCCCGGGGGCGAACATAGGCAGGGCCGGCGGTGTTGGCAAGGCGCTGGCGCGGATTTCCTGCGGCTGCTGGCGGGCCCCGTGTCCGGCCCCGGCTGCTGATCGCTACAGCTCGGTCTCGAAGGCGCGGCGGCTGATCTTGACGTCGCGGTGGACGTAGACGGAGATGATCAGGCCGAAGCCGAACAGGACCGTCAGCATCGCCGTGCCGCCGTAGGAGATCAGGGGCAGCGGCACGCCGACGACGGGGATCAGGCCCATCACCATCGCCATGTTGATGAACACGTACAGGAACAGGTTGACCGTCAGGCCCAGGGCCAGAAGCCGGCCGAAGTGGTTGCGGCTGCGCAGGCCGATGACGATGCCGTACGCGAACACCAGCGCGTACAGGCCGATCAGCACCAGGCTGCCGACCAGACCGAATTCCTCCGCCAGCATGGTGAAGATGAAATCGGTCTGCCGTTCCGGCAGGAAGTTCAGGTGCGCCTGGGTTCCGGCGAGGAAGCCCTTGCCGAACATGCCGCCCGACCCCAGCGCGATCTTCGATTGCAGGATGTGATAGCCGGCCCCCAGCGGATCGCGTTCGGGGTTGAGGAAGGTCAGGATGCGCTGGCGCTGGTAGTCATGCAGGAATTCCCACCCCACCGGGATCGCCGTCAGCCCCAGCACGATGACGACGGCGAATTTCCACAGCCTGACGCCGGCCAGAAAGAACATGGCGCCGCCGATCATCATCAGCATCATCGCGGTGCCCAGGTCCGGCTGTTTCAGCACCAGCCCCACCGGCGCCAGCACCAGCACCAGCGGCATGAGCAGGCGGGAGATGCGGCCCACTTCTTCCAGCGTCGGACCGTGGAAGTACCGGGCCAGCGCCAGCACCATGGCGACCTTCATCAGTTCCGACGGTTGCAGCTGGATGACGCCCAGGTCGATCCAGCGCTGGGCGCCCATGCCGATCTCGCCCATCACCTCCACCGCCACCAGCAGGATCAGCGACAGTCCGTAGATGGGATAGGCCAGACGCAGCCAGATGCGGATGTCCACCAGCGCCACGGCCAGCAGGATGACGAAGCCGACGCCGAAACGGATCATCTGGCGCGAAGCCCAGGGGTCGAAACTGCCGTTCGCCGCGGAATACAGCATGGCGAAGCCGATGGAGCAGATGGCGGCGACCAGCAGGATCATCAGCCAGTTCACCTGCCACAGCTTCTCCGACAGGGTCATGCGCGGCTGGTCGGTCGCCAGGTCGCCATAGGTGTGATAGGGGACGATCCTGGACACCGCGTCAGCCCTCGCGCGTCGGCCGGGGCGCGACAGTGCCGGCGGAGATCAACGGCCGTGCGGGGTTGCGGCGCTGCGTTTCCAGCAGGATGTCGGCGGCGATCGGGGCGGCGACGGCGCTGCTGCCGCCATGTTCCACCACCACGCAGCAGGCATAGCGCGGCGCGTGCAGCGGTGCGAAGCCGACGAACAGCCCGTGATGGCGGTCGCGCCAGGGTCGGTCCTGCTGCTGGATGACGCCGGCGGCCCGCTCGGCCATGCTGATGCGCCGGACCTGGCTGGTGCCGGTCTTGCCGCCCATCTCCATGCCCGGCTCGCGAATCTGGAAGCGGCTGGCGGTGCCGTAGGTGGTGACGGCGGTCATGCCGTCGATGACGACGCCGAGATTGTGCTCCGCCACGCCGACGGGTGTGCCGGTGTCCTGCCAGACCGCATCGCCCACCCGGTAGGTCAGGTGCGGCACCACCGCCTTGCCGCCGTTGACCATGCGGGCGGTCATGACCGCAAGCTGAAGCGGCGTGGCCGAGACATAGCCCTGGCCGATGGCGCAGACCACCGTCTCGCCCGGCTGCCACGGCGTGCCCATGGTGGCCAGCTTCCAGTCGCGCGTCGGCATCAGGCCGGACCGTTCGCCCGGCATGTCCAGATCGGTCTTGAGGCCCAGGCCGAAGCGGTTGGCCATGGCGGCGATCTTGTCGATGCCGAGACGTCGCGACGTCTCGTAGAAGAAGACGTCGCAGGACTGGGCGATGGCACCCACCATGTCCAGCCAGCCGTGCCCGCCGGCGCGCCAGCAGTGGAAGCGGTGATTGCCCAGGGACAGGAAGCCGGGGCAGTACACCGAGTGGCCCTCGCTGATGCCTTCTTCCAGCGCCGTCAGCGCCACCAGCATCTTGAAGGTGGAGCCGGGTGGATACTGCCCGGCGATGGCCTTGTTGGTCAGCGGTGCATAGGGGTCGTCGTTCAGCCGGCGCCAGGATGCCGTGTCGATACCGGTGGTGAACAGGTTGGGATCGAAGCCCGGATGCGAGGCCAGTGCAAAGACCTCGCCCGTCAGGGCATCCAGCACCACCGCCGACGCGCTCAGCTCGCTCGTCAGCCGCTCCTGCACATATTGCTGCAAGCCGATATCGATCGTCAGCTGAACGTCTTCGCCGGGCGTTCCTTCGTCGCGGTTGAGTTCGCGGATGACGCGGCCGACGGCATTGACCTCCACCTGGCTGGTGCCGGCGTGGCCGCGCAGGGCCTCCTCATGCTGCCGCTCCATCCCGCTCTTGCCGATGCGGAACCCCGGCAGGGTCAGGACGGGGTCGCCCGTCAGGTCGCTTTCCGAAACCGCCCCGACATAGCCGACGAAGTGGCCGGTGGCCGGGCCGAAGGGATAGTGCCGCAGCTCGCCCACATCGATGGACAGACCCGGCAGCTCCGGCGCGCGCACATCCAGGCGGGCGACCTGGCCCCAGGTCAGATTGTCCTGGACCGAGATCGGAACGAAGGCCCGGCTGCGTTCGGCATCGCGCAGCACCCGTCGCCGGTCGGCATCGCTCAAGGGCACGATGCGCGACAGCCGGTCCAGCGTATCCTCCAGGTCGTCGACCTGCTCTTCCACCAGGACGACGCGGAAATTCTGGTTGTTGACCGCCAGCGGCACCCCGAACCGGTCGACGATCTGGCCGCGCGAGGGCGCCAGCAGCCGCACATTGATGCGGTTCTCGTCCGCCAGCACGCGGTAGTGGTCGCTCTCGGTGATCTGCAGGTAGTAGAGCCGCCCCCCCAGCACGCCGACCATGCCCAGCTTGATCGCCCCCAGTACCAGGGCGCGGCGGGTGACGCTGCGATAGCGGTCGATGTCGCGATCCATGGGCCCGTCCTCGGGCTAGTTGCGCTGGGGCGCCAGGAAGCCCCGCTGGACCAGATGCAGAACCCCCGCCAGGATCGGATAGACGGAGGCCGTGACCAGGACCCGATAGGCGGCGGGTCGAACCGGCATGATCTCGGCATAGATGGCGGAATAGACCGCCCATTCCAGCAGGCCGGCCAACAGCGCCACCATGGCGAAGGCCCACCACAGGATCAGGAACGGCATGGCGGCCAGGGTCCGGCGCTGGGTCAGGATCAGCCACGAGGTCACAAGGTACACCAGGGCGTTGACGCCCACCGGCGCCCCGGTCAGCAGGTCCTGCAGGATGCCGACCAGGAAGACGATGCTGAACGGCAGCAGGTCCGGCCGGTGGATCACCCAATAGTAGAGCGCGATCAACGGCAGGACCGAGGCCACCGGTCCATAGAGCGGGATCTGCAACGGCGTGACCCCGAGGAGGACGAAGACCACGGTCACGGCCGCCGGCGCGCTGCTGCGCGCCGAGACGTCCAGCTTCTGCCAGAACCCAGTGTCGACGGGCTGCATCAGGGCCCAGCTCCCGGTACCGCCCTGATCATGGCGCCGGACGTGTGCGGCGTAAAGTCGACAAGGCGCACATATTCCAGGCGGCTCAGGTCCTCGAACGGTTCGACCCGGCCGGCGCCGTCGACCAGCCGCGATACGACACCGATCGGCAGGCCGGGCGGGATCATGCCGCCATGGCCAGAGGTGACGATGCGGTCGCCGATGCGAAGGTCGCTTTCCGGCGGCAGATAGAGCAGGCGCGGCTGTTCGGTGTTGTCCCCGCCCAGCATGGCCCGCTGGCGGGTGCGCTCGACGATGACGGGAATGCGGGCATTCAGGTCCGTGACCAGCAGCACCCGGGTCGATCGTTCGCCGGTCTGCACCGTGCGCCCCACCAGCCCGCGGCCGCCCAGCACCGCCATGCCGTCGGCGACGCCCTGGCGGGTGCCGACATTGACGCCGAGGCTGCGCACGAAGGCGCCGCTGTTGTCGGCGATGACGCGCGCGGTGATGAAGGCGTGCGCCATTTGCGGTTCATAGTTCAGCAGTGCCTGCAGGCTGCGGTTTTCCGCCTCCAGGCGGTGCGACACGGCCTGGTAGTTCTGCAGCTCGTCGATGCGCATCCGCAGAAGGGCGTTCTCTTCGCGCAGGGCCGTCAGCTCCCGCGCTTCCTCGACCACTTCCGCCACGGTGGCCGCGGGGCGCGAGAATGCCTCCAGGATCGGTGCCACGGCGTCGCTGACCTGGGACCGGACGCCGTCCAGCAGCACCTCGTCCACCTTGCCCAGCATCATGATGGCGATGGAGGCCAGGACGAGCAGGGCAAACGAGAATCGCTGTGCGACGGCGCGGATCGCCGCGATTTTCGCCAGTGACCGTTCCCGTGACCGCACCGCTGAACCCAACGCCTGAGTCGAATGGAGCTTTCGCTATGCTTATTGGCCGATCGTTCGATCGGCAGCCTCGCAATTCTTTCTTATCACATACTATTGACGGTTAAAACGCCGTTAAGGCACGCAATTACTGACCTTGCCGTCGCAAACCAGAGAAAACAAAATTGTCGCACCGCTGGGAGTGAGGCGAATCCAATAGTGGACCCTGTGAAACCTTCCGATGCGGCGGACGTTCCCTTTTCGTCCGTCCGAATTTTGCACATCCGGCGGCGGATGCGCGCTTGCGCGGCGAATCGCGGCGCCGGTCAGTACATGTTGATCAGGACGTTGCGCAGCACCTTCATTTCCTCCAGCGCACGCCCGGTGCCCAGCGCCACGCAGGACAGCGGATCGTCGGCGATGGAAACGGGCAGGCCCGTACTCTCGCGCAGGACGAAATCCAGGTTGCCCAGCAGCGCACCACCGCCGGTGAGCACGATGCCCTTGTCGACGATGTCGGCCGCCAGCTCGGGCGCGGTGTGCTCCAGCGCCACCTTGACCGCCTCGATGATGGCGCTCACGGGCTCGGCCAGGCTCTCGGCGATCTGCCGTTCGGAGATGATCAGCTCCTTCGGCACGCCGTTCATCAGGTCGCGGCCCTTGATCTCCAGGATCTGGCCTTCGCCGTCCTCCGGCGAATAGGCCGAGCCGATCTCCTTCTTGATGCGCTCGGCGGAGCCTTCGCCGACCAGCAGGTTAAAGTTGCGTCGGATATAGGCGATGATCGCCTCGTCCATCTTGTCGCCGCCGACTCGGACGGAGCGGGAGTAGACGATGCCGCCCAGCGACAGGACCGCCACCTCGGTCGTGCCGCCGCCGATGTCGACGACCATGGACCCGGTCGGCTCCGTCACCGGCAGGCCGGCGCCGATGGCCGCGGCCATGGGTTCCTCGATCAGGAACACCCGGCGGGCACCGGCGCTTTCCGCCGATTCCTGGATGGCGCGCCGTTCCACCGCCGTGGAGCCCGAAGGCACGCAGACGATGACCTGGGGGCTGGCGAAGCTGCGCCGGTTATGCACCTTGCGGATGAAGTGCTTGATCATCTCCTCCGCCACCTCGAAATCGGCGATGACGCCGTCGCGAAGCGGGCGGATGGCCTGGATATTGCCGGGCGTGCGGCCCAGCATCTGCTTGGCCTCGTCGCCGACGGCCAGCACCTGCTTCTTGCCGCGGACGGTGGCGATGGCGACGACGGAGGGCTCGTTCAGGACGATGCCGCGGCCCTTGACGTAGACCAAGGTGTTGGCCGTGCCCAAATCGATGGCCATGTCGGCCGAAAGAAACCCCAGGAGATTGGCAAACATCAGCAAAATGGACCATCAGGGCCGGTGTCGGCGGATATAGAAACAGCGGCGAGGCTATGGCCTCGCCGCTGGTCCCGTTTAATCCAAGGTCAGGGTGTGCTCAAGCGGAGAGTGCCTCCGGTGCCGTTTTCTGCCGCTTGACCAACAGCTTGTTGAGGGCATGGATGTAGGCGCGGGCCGAAGCCACCAGCGTGTCGTGGTCCGCGCCCTGGCCGATGACGGTCTTGCCGTCTTCCTCCAGCCGTACTGTGACCTCGGCCTGGGCATCGGTGCCGCCGGTGACGGCATGTACCTGGTAGAGCGCCAGGCGGCCGTCATGCGGGACCAGCCCGCTGATGGCCTTGAACAGGGCGTCGACCGGGCCCATGCCCGAGGTCTGGCCCCAGCGGGTTTCGCCGTCGATCTCCAGCACGATCTGGGCCGAGGGCACGCCGATCGATCCCGCCATGATGCCCAGCGAGACGAATCGGATGCGGTCGTTGACCCGCGCCAGCTCGTCATCGACCAGGGCCATGATGTCCTCGTCGTAGAGGTCCTTCTTCTTGTCGGCCAGGTCCTTGAAGCGGGCGAACACCTCTTCGAAGGCGTTGTCGCCGATCTCGCTGAAGCCCAGCTCGTTCAGCTTGGTGCGGAAGGCGTTGCGGCCGGAATGCTTGCCCATCACCAGGGTCGAGCGGATCAGGCCGATGCTCTCCGGCGTCATGATCTCGTACGTGCCGGCGTGCTTCAGCATGCCGTCCTGGTGGATGCCGCTCTCATGCGCGAAGGCGTTGGCCCCGACGATCGCCTTGTTGGGCTGTACGGTGAACCCGGTCACGGTGGACACCAGGCGCGAGGCCTTCATGATGCTCTCGGTGTGGATGCCGGTGCCGTAGGGCATGGTGTCGTGGCGGGTGCGCAGCGCCATGACGATCTCTTCCAGGGCGGCGTTGCCCGCACGTTCGCCCAGGCCGTTGATCGTGCATTCCACCTGGCGTGCGCCGGCCTGAACCGCGGCCAGCGAGTTGGCGACCGCCAGGCCCAGGTCGTTGTGGCAGTGCGCGGACAGGGTGATCCGGTCGGCGCCGGGCACGCGCTCGCGCAGCATGCGGAAGATCGCGGCGAATTCCTCCGGCAGGGCATAGCCGACGGTATCGGGGATGTTGATGGTGGTGGCGCCGGCGTTGATGGCGGCCTCGACGCAGCGGCAGAGGAAATCGTGCTCGGTGCGCGACCCGTCCTCCGCGCTCCATTCCACGTCGTCGGTGTAGTTGCGGGCGCGGGTCACGCTTTCGGTGACGGCGTTCAGCACCGCTTCCGGCTCCATCTGCAACTTGTATTTCATGTGCAGCGGGCTGGTGGAGATGAAGGTGTGGATGCGCGAGCGCGCGGCCGGCCGCAACGCCTCGCCGGCGCGGTCGATGTCGCGGGGGTTGGCGCGGGCCAGGCCGGCGATGACGGGCTTGCGCACGACCTTGGCGATCTCGTGCACCGCTTCGAAATCACCGTTGGAGGCGATCGGGAAGCCGGCCTCGATGACGTCGACGCCCATCTCCTCCAGCAAGGCGGCGATGCGCAACTTCTCTTCCAGGTTCATCGACGCGCCGGGCGACTGCTCGCCGTCGCGCAGGGTCGTGTCGAAGATGACGACTCGTTCAGGGGCGGTGGTGGTGTGATCGTTGACCGCGGTCATGGGTCAGGCTCCTCAGGCGAATCTCGAGCGACGCTATCGGTTGTCTGATGCCGGTATCGACCGGGCTTGTCCCCTGGCGCCGGCCTGCCCGATCCCGGTCAGCCGGGGGAGCAGACGTTCAACGCGGCCAGGGGCCGCTAAGTCGCAGGAGAAGGCCGCCAATCGGGAGCAGAGAAGGGGCATACGCCGTCCGCACCGACCGGGCGCCACGCCCATCGGTCTGGTCTGCGGTTGCGTCGTAGCAGGCCGAAGCCACGGACCCGTCTCTCCCAAGCTCACCAAGGGGACCATGGATAAGCGTAATCGATAGTGGTTTGCAAATGGTTTCCGGCGACGTCCCGTCCGATCACCCGTGCGCGACGGGCCGGCCGGTCCGCCCCGCTTGGCCGTGCCGGTGCCGGAAAGGCCATCGGCGTGCCGCGGGCAGGGGCCCCAACCGCAGGACGCCTGGCGCCGGCGAGGGCGGGTGACGGCCGGCACGAGTGCCCAGGGGCTGTCCCGATCAGCCCGCCGCCGATGGCGCCGCGACGGCGGTGGACGCCAGGCTGGTCAGGTGGTCGGGCATCGCCGGTGCTGGGTCCGGGGTGGACCGGGCAAGCCATGCGCGCAGGCCGGCTGGGTCCAAGGGGCGGGCAATCAGGTAGCCTTGCGCGCAATCGCACCCGAATTCGCGCAGCAGGTCGGCAGCGGCCTGGGTTTCGACCCCTTCCGCCACGACCTTCATGCCCATGCTGTGGGCAAGCGCGATGGAACTGCGGACGATGAAGACGTCGTTGGGGTCCTCCGCCAGGTGGCAGATGAAGGACTGGTCGATCTTCAGCGTGCGGGCCGGCAGGCGTTTCATGCGCTCCAGCGACGAATACCCCGTGCCGAAATCGTCGATGGCGATGCGCAGCCCCAGATCCGCAAGCTCCGTCAGAATGGCGAGAGTGTCCACAAGGTCGCCCATGACGGCGGTTTCCGTCAGCTCCAGCTCAAGCTTGCCGGGCGCGACGCCGTGGCGTTCGATCGTCTGGCGCACGAAGGCCGCAAAGCCCGGGGCGCCAAGGTCGCGGGCGGAGATGTTGACGGAAATGGGCAGGTCCAGCCCCTCGCGCTCCCACTCGGCGCATTGGCGCACGGCGGTGCCGATCACCCATTGCGTCAGCGGGCGGATCATCGCGGTCTTTTCGGCCAGCGGGATGAACCGGCCCGGAGGGATCGCGCCCAGCCTGTCATGGGTCCAGCGCAACAGCGCTTCTGCCCCGATACAGCGGCCTGTGGCGATCTCGATCTGGGGCTGATAGGCGAGATGCAGGCCGACCTCGCCCGTCAGGGCCTTGCGGAGCTCGCCCAGAATCATCAGCGCGTCGGGCTGGCGATCCTTCGTAACCTCGTCATAGGTCGCGATCTCCACTCCCTGTTGTTCGGCATGTTCCAGGGCGGCCGCGGCCTGGCGCGACAGCGCCCAGGAATCGCCGGTCTCAGGAGAGAAGCGCGCAAGCCCGCAATGGCTTTCCACGGAGATGGGGATTCCGCCCACGTCGATGGGTTCGGCACTCGTGGCATTCAGCGCGCGGACGGCGGCCATGGCGCCGTCAGCATCGACGGCGGTCAGGTAGATGGCGAAGCGCCCGCCGCGCATGTGGCACAGTACCGAGCCGTCCGGCTTCGCGCGCTCCAGGCCCCGCGCCAGCTTGGCGAGCAGTTCGTCGGCCTCGCGCGAGCCCAGCGTCAGCAACACCTCCTCGAAGGTCGGGTGATCGATGAACACGCAGTACAGCTCCGCGCCATCCGGGCGGCACTGCACCTGCCGGTTCAGCAGTTCGTAGAAGAGGGACCCGTTGGGCAGGTTCGTCACCCGGTCGAAGCAGGCCAGCAGGTTGAGACGGCGGTAGTGGGTGCAGAGCAGGCTGATCACTGCCCCCGCCAGGGAGCCGATGATGACGAAGAACCCGCAACGGATCGCCCAGTTGATCGTCGGCTGGGCGACGTGCAGCTCGGTGTCCAGCGGCATCGCCGGTCCGAGGCAGAGCCCGACGAGAATGCCGACCGAAAACCCGCCGGGCAGACCGAAGGCGATGGCGGCCAGCAGCACGGGCAGATAGCCGATATGGGTTACGGCATATCGCGTGCCGCCCGTCTCATAGGTGATCCAGTAGGAAACGCCGATCAGCACCACGATGATGGCGCCAAGCAGCAGTGCCGGCCGGGATCGCCCCCATCCCGCGGCGATGGCGCCCTCCACCGGTCCGAAGCCGGTGGATTGGTCGCCCCAGGGTGGGCTGATATGGCGGCTCACCAATTCGGCAGCCGCGGTTGTATCGATCCGCATTCTCCGCCCCCAGTGTTGGCCGTCGGGAATGGGGTCAAGAGTCGGGAACTTCCGGTTACGATATCCTTAACTGACCTGCGCAATTTTCGGACATAGGGTCGCGGCTTGGCTGCTACCTGAGCGGTTCAGCGCGGCGCGTGTCCGCCGTTCAGGACGGCCCGCAGCTTGCTCGACAGCTCCTGGCGCCGGTAGGGTTTGCTGATGAAATCCCGACAGGTCGCCGGCCAATAGCCTGTCTGCATGGCGGGCTCGGCAAACCCCGACGTGAACAGGACCTTCAGGTCGGGCCGGTGCTTGCGGGCTTCGCTGGCGAGGTCGACGCCCGACATGCCCGGCATGACCACATCGGTGAACACCAGGTCCAGCGGCTGGCCGCTTGCGATGACATCCAGGGCATCCCGCGCGTTGGATGTCTCGATCACCTCGCAGCCGAGATCGACCAGGTGCGATTTTGCCACATCGCGCACATGGTCGTTGTCTTCGACCAGCAGGATGACGGATCCGGCGATGTCCGACCCGTGGTCCGGCATCTCGCGCAGCGGGGGAAGGGGGTCCGCCTGGGCAGCGCGGGGCAGATAGAGCCGCACGACCGTACCGTGCCCCACCTCGCTGTAGATCTTCACGTGCCCCTTGGACTGCTTGACGAAGCCATAGACCATGCTGAGGCCGAGTCCGGAGCCTTTGCCATGCTGCTTGGTGGTGAAGAAGGGCTCGAAGATGCGGTTGATCACTTCCGGGGGCATCCCGCTTCCCGTGTCGGAGATCGAGATCAGGACGTATTCGCCGGGTGTGACGTCGATCGTGGTTGCGGCATAGTGGCTATCGAGCGACCGGTTGGCGGTCTCGATCTTCAGGCGTCCGCCCTGCGGCATGGCATCGCGGGCATTGATGGCGAGATTGGCAATGGCGGTGGACAGCTGCGTCGGGTCGGCGAAGGCGGGCCAGAGATCGTCGGCCAGGGACATCTCGATCTCGATATGCTCGCCCAGCGACCGTTCCATCAGCGCCATCGTCTCGGCCACCAGCTTGGCCACATCGCAGGCCTCGGGCTCCAGCGACTGCCGGCGCGAGAAGACCAGCAGCTGCTCGATCAGGGTGGCCCCACGGGTGGACGCTTCCAGGGCCTGCCGGGCCAGGCGCTGGATCTTCGGCTCGCTGGCCGGGCTTTCCTGGATCAGATCCAGGTTGCCGATGATGACGGCCAGCAGGTTGTTGAAGTCGTGCGCGATCCCGCCGGTCAGCTGGCCCACGGCCTGAAGGCGCTGGGCCTGGGTCAGCTGCTGCTGCATCGCCTTCTTCTCGGTAATATCCTCAAGGAAATACAAGGTGCCCGTGAGGGCGCCGGTGGCGTCATGCAGCGGGTTGGCGACGACCCGCGCTTGCACGCCGCGACCATCCTTGGCAACGGCATCGATCTCCACCTCGCCCCGCGTCTCGCCCCGCTCCACCTGTTGCGAGAGGGCGCGCCATGCCTGGTCCCCCCCTGCCAGCAGCGGCTGCATCGGCTGGCCGGTCAGCTCTGCGGCGCTGTAGCCGAGCATCTGCTCGGCGCTGCGATTCCAGGCCGTGATCCGGCCGGATGTGTCGAGTCCGATAATGGCAAACGGCGAGGATTGGACGATTACATCAAGTGTTGAATTGGAGATTTGCAGCTCCTCATAGAGGCGTTCAACTGCTGCCTGAGACCTTTGGTGTTGTTTGATTTTTCCTTGCAACTGTTGGTTGATATCCCGCAGTGTCGCCGGTCCGGGCAGGGCCAGCGCGCGCGGCATCAGCGGCCAGATGGCGATGGCCGTACCGACGGATACGATCGCGGTAATGAGCTTCACAATCCCCTCGGTTGCATAATCCGGTATCCACAGGACCCAGATGGCAAAGAAATGGGTGGTGCCACAGGCGAAAATGAATAGAGAGAACATATAGAATATCCAGGGAAATGCCAGATCGTCCCTGCGCTTTGTAAAGTAATACAAGGCAACCGGTATCGTGAAATAGGCAAGGCCGATCAGCGCATCCGAACCCGCATGCAGCCAGAAGACCTCGGGCCGCCACATCAGGCACATTCCGTGCGGCATGAATCCTTCGCTGCTGAAGAACCGTTCTATAGCATTCATTGTAAAACCACCCTGTTGGGGCTGGTGGATCTTGCGGTTCCGGCGGCTCCGGGATCGTTCGTCCCCGGACCGATCGCAACCTTCGCCATGTAAACAACCAACCACGAACTTGATCGGCTTTCGCCTCGATCGCAATCGAGCGGTTGCCACCTTAATGGGATGTTAAGCTCTAACATTTCACACTGCACGAAGAGTTAACCAAGACTGGGCCATTGCAGAAATGGATGCGAGACGGCTGCTTGTGATCGATGACGAACCGGCCCTGGCCAAATTCGTCGGCGAAGTGGCTGCCGAATGCGGCTACGAATGGGAGACGACGGACGACCCGGTGGTGGCGCGTGAGCGCGTGCGGTCGTGGCAGCCGTCGGTCGTCGTGCTCGACCTCGTCATGCCCAAATCCGACGGCATCCAGCTGATCAGGGGGCTGGCGGAAGACCATTGCGGCGCCCACCTGATCATCATGACCGGCCTGGATGGACGGGTGCTGGACGCGGCGAAGCGGATGGCGACGGAACTCCGGCTTGCCATCGCCGGGACGCTGCGCAAGCCCATGCGCGCTGGCGATATCCGCGCGATCCTCAACCGTGTCGCCGATGCCCGGCCGACGATCGACGCGGCGGCGCTGACGAGCGCGATCGAGACCCGCGAACTGACGGTGGAATACCAGCCCATCGTCAAGCTGGAGACCGGGGAGATCCATTCCGTCGAAGCCCTGGCGCGGTGGCGCCACCCGGTTCACGGCAACATCGCCCCCGATGTCTTCATCCCCATGGCGGAGGAGTCGGGCCTGATCGGTGGGCTGACCGACCTGATCTACGGGCAGGTCCTGCGGCAGCTGCGATCCTGGCGCGAAGACGGGATCATGGTGTCGGTGTCGGTGAACCTGTCGACGAAGTCGCTGACCGACACCAGCCTGCCGGAGCGGCTGCACCGCCAGTGCGAGGACGTGGGGATCCCCGTTTCGGCCATCACGTTCGAGTTGACGGAAACCGCAACCTCGGCCGATCCCACCATGGCGATGGAGATCCTGACCCGGCTCAGGGTCAAGGGGTTCGACCTCTCCATCGACGATTTCGGAACGGGCTATTCGTCGTTGCAGCAGCTGTCACGGCTGCCGTTCTCCAAGATGAAGATCGACAAGTCGTTCGTGTTGGATATGCACGAGAACGCGCAGAACAACATCATCGTCCAGGCGATCATCTCACTCGCCCATCACCTGGGCCTTGCGGCGGTCGCCGAGGGGGTCGAGTCGCAGGACGCGGTCGACATGTTGCGCAGCTACGGGTGCGACTTCGCGCAGGGCTACTATTTCGCGCGCCCGTTCCCGGCCGACGGCCTCGTCACCCACCATCGCATGTGGACCGGCAACGCGGCCGCAGCGTTTCCCACGATGGTGGATGTGGATGCCGACACGGCGCCGATCGTCAAGGCCGGCAGCAAGTCGAGGAGCCTTCAAGGCTCCGTGTCTGCAAGGGCGTAGGACCTGGAGCGCTCACGCCACATCGGCGTGAGCGGCACCACGACCGCTGCCGTCTTCCCGGCAAGGGGCCGCCCGGCCGATCGGGCCGGGCGGGGCAGAGCCGCCCTAGTCAGTTCTTGGACTTGTCCACCAGCTTGTTCGCGGCGATCCACGGCATCATCGCGCGCAGGCGTTCGCCGACCGCTTCGATGTCGTGAGTCGCGGCGCGCCGGCGCATCGCCTTGAAGCTGGTCTGGCCGACCTTGTTCTCCAGCATCCAGTCGCGCGCGAACTTGCCCGACTGGATCTCCTCCAGGATCTGCTTCATTTCCGCCTTGACGCCGTCATTGATCAGGCGGGGGCCGCGCGTGTAGTCGCCGTATTCCGCGGTGTTGGAGATGGAATAGCGCATGTTGGCGATGCCGCCTTCGTAGATCAGGTCGACGATCAGCTTCACCTCGTGCAGGCACTCGAAATACGCCATCTCCGGCGCATAGCCGGCATCGACCAGTGTCTCATAGCCGGCCTGGATCAGGGCCGTGAGGCCGCCGCACAGCACCACCTGCTCGCCGAACAGGTCGGTCTCGCATTCCTCGCGGAAGCTGGTCTCGATCACACCGGCACGCCCACCGCCGATGGCGCAGGCGTAGGAGAGGCCGATGTCCACCGCAGCACCCGTGGCATTCTGCTCCACCGCCAGCAGGCAGGGCACGCCGCCGCCGCGCACATATTCCGAACGCACCGTATGGCCGGGGCCCTTCGGCGCCACCATGAACACGTCCAGGTCGGCCCGCGGCTCGATCAGGTTGAAATGGATGTTCAGCCCGTGGGCGAAGCCCAAGGCGGCCCCCTCGGGCAGGTTGGGGCCGATCTGTTCGCGGTAGAGATCGCCTTGCAGCTCGTCCGGCACGGCCAGCATGACCGCATCGGCCCAGGCGGCGACCTCGGCCGCGCTGCCGACGGTGAAGCCGGCGGCCTGCGCCTTCGCCGCGGTGGCCGAGCCGGGCCGCAACGCCACCCGCACCTCCGCCACGCCGCTGTCGCGCAGGTTGGCGGCATGGGCGTGGCCCTGGCTGCCATAGCCGACGATGCCAACTTTCTTCGACTTGATCAGGTTCACGTCGGCATCGCGATCATAGTACACGCGCATGGGTCTTCCTCCCTCCCGAGGGGTGACTGGTTTCGCTTAGAGTGGACGGATCGTGGCCGTCAGTCGAGCTGTAGCAGGCCTTTGTGCCCCCGGGCCATGGCGGCAACACCGGTGCGGGCGATATCGGACAGGCCGAGCGGCCGCATCAGGCCGATGAACGCGTCCAGCTTGCCGGACGATCCGGTCACTTCGAAGGTGAAGCTGTTCACCGTCGAATCCACCACGCGGGCGCGGAAGATATCCGCGATGCGCAGGCTTTCGATGCGGTTGTCGCGGTTGGAATCGGTCGTCACCTTGACCAGCGCCAGCTCCCGCTCCACGGCCGGACCCTGGTCCGTCAGGTCGGACACCTTGTGGATGGGCACCAGGCGCGCCAGCTGCGCCTTGATCTGTTCGACGATCATGCGGGTGCCGCTGGTCACGAGCGTGATGCGCGAGCGCCGGCGCTCGATATCGACCTCGGCGACGGTCAGGCTCTCGATATTGTAGCCGCGGCCTGAGAAAAGGCCGATGACGCGGGCGAGCACGCCCGGCTCATTGTCCACCAGCACCGAGATGGTGTGGCGTTCGATCGGCTGGTCTTGGGGCGTCATGGGAATGGTTCCGGTCAAGTGAGATCAGGGCAGACGGGCACGGCGTCCGGCGTCGGGGTCGCCGTCGACCCCGCGCCGGACGGGACCGACGGCATCCCGTGCCCTATACGAGCACCATGCCCTCCTCCGACGTGCGCTGCTCGCCGCGGTCGTCGGGGCCCAGGATCATGTCGTAATGCGCAGCACCCCCCGGGATCATCGGGAAGCAGTTTTCCTTGCGGTCGACATGCATGTCGACGATGACGGGTCCTTCGATGGACATCATCTCGCGGATGGTGTCATCGACTTCCGACACCTTGGTGGCGCGCAGGCCCGTGGCGCCGAAGCTTTCCGCCAGCTTCACGAAATCCGGCAGGCTTTCCATGTAGCTCTCGGAATAGCGCTCGCCGTGCAGCAGCTCCTGCCACTGGCGGACCATGCCCATCCACTGGTTGTTGGTGATGAACACCTTCACCGGCAGGCGATACTGGGCGATGGTCGACAGTTCCTGGATGTTCATCATGATCGAGCTTTCGCCCGCCACGTCGATGACCAGCGCATCCGGATGGGCGATCTGCACGCCCATGGCGGCCGGCAGGCCATAGCCCATGGTGCCGAGCCCGCCGGAGGTCATCCAGCGATGGGGCTCGGAGAAGGGGATGAACTGGGCCGCCCACATCTGGTGCTGGCCGACTTCGGTGGTGATGTAGACGTCCTTGTGCTCGGCCGTCAGCTCCGCCAGGCGCTTGATGGCGTATTGCGGCTTGATCACCGCATCGGGCGCCATGTCCTGATGGAACCGCAGGCAGTCGCGCGCCCGCCAGGCATTGATCTCCGCCCACCAGGCGGCCAGCGCTTCGCGGTCCGGCTGGTAGCCCCGCATCTTCCAGGCTTCCAGCATTTCCGCCATCGTGATGCCGGCATCGCCGATGATGGCGTGGTCGACGCGCACGTTCTTGTTGATGGAGCTGGGGTCGATGTCGACATGGACCTTCACGCTGTTCGGGGAGAATTCCGACAGCTTGCCGGTCACGCGGTCATCGAACCGGGCGCCGATGTTGACCATCACATCGCAGTTGTACATCGCCAGGTTCGACTCGTACGTCCCATGCATGCCGACCATGCCCAGGAAGTGCGGGTCGCCGGCGGGAAACGCGCCCAGGCCCATCAGCGTGCTGGTGCAGGGGTAGCCCGACAGGCGCACCAGCTCGCGCAGCAGCCGGCAGGCGCCGGGGCCGGCGTTGATCACGCCGCCGCCGGTGTAGAAGATCGGCTTCTTGGCGTGGGCGATGACCTCGACCGCGGCGGCCACGGCGTCCTTGTGGGGATGCGTCTGCGGCTTGTAGGTGCGGTGGACGACATCTTCCGGGGAGACATAGTCGCCCTCGGCGAACTGCACATCCTTCGGCATGTCGATGACGACAGGGCCGGGCCGGCCGCTGCGCGCGACATAGAAGGCCTCGTGCACCGTGCGCGCCACGGCGTTCACGTCCTTCACCAGGTAGTTGTGCTTGGTGCACGGCCGGGTGATGCCGGTGGTGTCGCATTCCTGGAAGGCGTCGTTGCCGATCAGGTGGGTCGGCACCTGGCCGGTGATGCAGACGACCGGGATGCTGTCCATCAGCGCGTCGGTCAGGCCGGTGACGGCGTTGGTCGACCCGGGTCCGGAGGTGACGAGCACCACCCCGACCCTGCCGGTCGAGCGGGCGTAGCCTTCGGCCGCATGCACGGCCGCCTGCTCGTGCCGGACGAGGATGTGCCGGATGGCATTCTGGCCGAAGATGGCGTCGTAGATCGGCAATACAGCGCCGCCGGGATATCCGAAGATGACATCCACACCCTGATCCCGCAGGGCTCTCAGCAGCAGTTGTGCTCCGGTCAATTTACGCTCGCTCATCTCGTTCACCTTGGAGGGGGTGAAACCATTTCACCCCGAATATTGAAGCCCCTAGGTATTTTGCACCGCACCATAGGAGGAAGTTGGGCAACCTAGTCCGCTTGGCGCTTGGGGTCAATTCCCGCGACAAAGATCCGACAATATCCTGTGCGCTGTGCTTTCCGAATATTGCGCGGGGATGACAGTCCATCGGCGCAGGCCGGCGGCGTCCCGAGGCCGTTGGTGACGGAACCAGGTCGATTGGCGCTTGGCGTAGCGCCGGGTGGCGGTCTGTGCGCCCGCCACCGCCGCCGCCAAGGTCAGGCGTCCGTCGATCACGCCCATCAGTTCGGGCACGCCGAGCGCCTTCATCGCCGGCAGGCCCGGCGGCAGGCCGAGGGCGGCCAGGGCCCGCACTTCCTCCACGGCGCCGTCATCGATCATCCGCAGGAAGCGGCTGTCGCAGGCCGCGTAGAGCTGGTGGCGCGGCGGGTCGAGGACGATCACGGCAAATCGAAGCCCCTCGGGCGCGCCGACCCTGGGCTGCGACTGCCAATCGGCCAGCGACCGTCCGGTGGCGCGGACGACCTCCCACGCGCGGATCAGCCGCTGGGTATCCCCGGCATGCAGGCGCGCGGCCATCTGCGGGTCGACAAGCGCCAGCTCCGCCCGGAACCGCTCGCCGCCGAGGGCGGCATGCCGGGCGGTGGCCTCCGCGCGGATGTCGTCGGCGATATCCGGGACGGGCGACAGGCCCTCGATCAGCGCTCTCAGGTACAGGCCCGTCCCGCCGGCCAGAATCGGCAGCCGGCCGTCCCGATGCGCCACGGCGATTTCCGCCAGCGCCAGCCGGCGCCACCGGGCGGCCGAGCAGGCCTGCGCCGCAGGCAGGATGCCGTACAGGCGGTGCGGCGCGCGGGCGAGGGCGTCCCGGCCCGGCCGGGCGGTGAGGATGCGAAGCTCGCCATAGACCTGCATGCTGTCGGCATTGACGACCACGCCGCCGCGGGCCTCGGCCAGGTCCAGCGCCAGCGCGGACTTGCCGCTTGCTGTCGGGCCGGCGATGGCAAGAACGTTGATGTCGTCAGTCGCCATGGTGGACAGGGGCCGGTCCCGGGCAGCAGACTCCGATGATCTTCGGCCGACGGTGCTCTCGGACATGGACAAGGTGCTTACGCTTATCGCCGGCGGTGCCGGCGGGCTGGACGACGGCATTGTCGCCGCAGCGGGGGCGGCCCTGCAACGTGTCGGCGCCGGACCGGGCGCACCGCAATGGCTGGCCGACGGGCTGGCCTGCGACCTGCCGTTCGCGGGGTCCGATCCGCGGGTTGCCGCGCGGGCCGTGCAGGCGGGCCTTGCGGGGCAGGCGGTCGACGCGGTGGCCCAGCCGGTCCAAGGCCGTCGCAAGGCGCTGCTGGTCGCCGACATGGACATGACCGTCATCACGCACGAGACGCTGGACGAGATCGCGGCGGAAGCGGGTGTGGGCGACACGGTCGCCGCGATCACCCGGCGGGCGATGAACGGGGAGATCGACTTCGCCGAAGCGCTGCATGAGCGGGTGGCGCTGCTGCGCGGTCATCCGGCCGCGCTGCTGGACCGCGTGCTGGACCGGACGCAGCTGACCCCGGGCGCACGATCGCTGGTGGCCACCATGCGGGCCGGCGGGGCCACCTGTATCCTCGTGTCCGGCGGCTTCACCCACTTCACGGCGCCGGTCGCCGCCGCCGCCGGCTTCCAAGCCGCGGAGGGAAATCAGCTGGAGATCGCCGGCGGCCGGCTGACTGGCCGGGTCGTGGGGCCGGTCGTCGACAAGCACCGCAAGGTGGCGGCCCTGCACGACTGGACCAGCCGCCTCGGTCTCGAGCGAGGACAGACCCTGGCGGTGGGCGACGGCGCGAACGACCTGCCCATGCTGCTGGAGGCCGGGCTGGGCGTCGCCTTCCACGCCAAGCCGGTGGTGCGCGATCAGGCGCCGGCCCGCATCGACCATGGCGACCTGTCCGCGCTGCTCTACCTGCAAGGCTACCGGCGGGACGAGATCCTGCCCGATTGACGGCAGCGGCCGCCCGCCGCCGTCAGTCCTCGGCGCCGATCGTCAGCGGCACGAATCGCAGGTCGCCCCTACGGTCGACCAGCAGCAGCACCGACCGCCGGCCGCTGGCGCGGGCATCGTCGATCCGGTCCACCACGTCGCGCGGGGTCGAAACGGCTTCCTGTCCGACCTCCAGGATCACTTCGCCCTCGACCAGCCCCTTTTCCGCCGCGGGGCTGCCGGGCTCGACGGCGGTGATGACGACGCCGTCGCCTTCGGGCAGATCGAACTGGCCCTGCAGCTCCGGCGACATCGATTCCAGCGTCAGCCCCAGGTCGTCCAGCGTCCGTCCGGCATCTGGTTCCGTCGGCACGGCCGCGATCAGGCCATCGTCCTCAGCCTGTTCCAGCTCGCCGAGGACGACCTCGACATCCACCATCTCGCCGCGCCGCCACACGCGCACGAGCACGCGCTTGTCGACCTCCGTGTCGGCCACCAGGCGGGGCAGGCGCCGCATCTCCGGCACCGCCTGCCCATCGAATTCCAGGATGACGTCGCCCGGTTCGATGCCCGCATCGGCTGCCGGCCCGTCGGGCGTGACGCTGGCCACCAGCGCCCCGCGCGGGGCTTCGAGGTCCAGGCTCTCCGCGATCTCCTCGGTGACGGTCTGGATGCGCACACCCAGCCAGCCCCGGCGGGTGCGCCCGTATTCGCGGATCTGGTCGATGACCGACCGGGCCAGCGACGACGGAATGGCGAATCCGATGCCGACCGAACCGCCGGACGGCGAAAAGATCGCCGTATTGATGCCGATGACCTCGCCGTCGGTGTTGAACATCGGCCCGCCGGAATTGCCGCGGTTGATCGACGCATCCGTCTGGATGAAGTCGTCGTAGGGTCCGGCGTTGATGTCGCGCGCGATGGCGGAAATGATGCCCGCCGTCACCGTTCCGCCCAGGCCGAAGGGATTGCCGATCGCGACCACCCAGTCGCCGACCCGCATCGTGCTGCTGTCACCCCAGACGACATGCGGCAGGTCCACGTCGCTTTCGATCGTCAGCAGGGCAAGGTCCGTCTTGTCGTCCCAACCGACCAGCTGGGCCGGAAGATTGGTGTCGTCCTGCAAGATCACCGTGATTTCATCGGCGCCGTCGATGACGTGGTAGTTGGTGACGACGTAATTGTCCTCGATCAGGAACCCGGACCCCAGCGCCGTCGCCCGTCGCGGCGGCAGGTTCGGGCCGTGGCGGCGTTCGAAGTCGCGGAAGAACTCCTCGAACGGCGAGCCCGGCGGGAACTGCGGGATCTCCGGCCCTTCGAACTCGCGCCCACCGACGGTCTGGCTGGTGGAGATGTTCACGACCGCGGGCAGCAGGCGTTCCGCCAGGTCGGCGAAGCTGTCCGGCACGTCCGCGCGCGCATTCTGCGTGGCGAGCATCGCCGAGACCGCAAGGGCGACGCCAAGCCACAACACCATCCCTATCGACGACGCCGCCTGTGCCGCCGCAACCGCCCGATTGCCTCGTGTCATCCCGATCGCTCTCATTGGTGCTCTATCTGCATGATCGTTGTGCGGCAGCCAGTTCCGGGGGCCAGGGCCCTTCGACTGCGCGGGTGGCCGACTTTCCGATCCCTCCGAATGGCGCCGCAATATGGTTCAATTTGGGCAAGCCGTCGAGGCTACCGCCCGGACCGCAGCCTAACCCCGCAGCAGCCACAGGCAGGCGATGCCCACGACCGCGGCGGCCAGCCCCGCCGCCCGCAGCGCGTGGCCCGGCACCTCCAGCAGCTGGGCGATCATCCGCTTCATGCCGTCGGGGAAGGCCGCATACAGCAGCCCCTCAAGCACGAGCAGCAGGGCCAGGGCCGTCAGAAGGTCGTCCACGGGGGCAGGGGCCTTTGGCCGTTCCCCGCCGCCGACGGTGACGCCGGCGGCGGGGAAAGCGGCCGCTACTCGACGACCGGCGACGCGTCTTCCGGCGCCGGCAGGACTGCGCCGCCGTCCGGCGCGGCTTCGGGCACCACGGAGTCGTCCGGGGCGGCCTCCGGCAGCGGCGGCAGAATCGACGACGGTGCGGTCGACTGGTCCATCGCCACGGTGGTACGCCGCAGATCCGCAGGCAGGTCGCCGCAGAACCGCGCCGGATCGATGGGCTCCAGTGCTCCGACGCCCGAATCCGCGTCCTCGCTGCTGACCTCGCCGATCACATCTTCGAGATCCGCCAGCGGCGCATCGACGATGGGGCCAATTCGCGGCCCGCCTTCGTCGTCCGCGCCCGGCCGGTCCCGCGAGGGGGCCGGGATGACCGGCGTATGCAGCGATGCCGTGTCGAGCTGGTTGAAGTAGCGGAAGAACTCGCTGTTGGGCGACAGCACCAGGGTGGTGTCATCGCTGGACAGCGCCGTTCGGTACGCTTCCAGCGAGCGGTAGAAGGCGAAGAATTCCGGCGCGCGCGAGAAGGCATCGGCCTGGATGGTGATGGCCTCGCCGTCGCCGATACCGCGCAGCGACTGCGATTGGCGGCGGGCATGGGCCAGGATCACCGTTTCCACGCAATCGGCATAGGACCGGATGCGTCGGGCGGATGCTTCGCCCTGCGCCCGGAAATCCGCCGCTTCCTGCTGGCGTTCCGACCGCATCCGCCGGAACACGGCCTCGCGCGTGTCGACCGGGACGTCGGCCCGGCCGATGCGCACGTCGACGATGCCGATGCCGAAGCTCAGGGCCTGGGCCTCCACCTCCTGGCGGATGGCGTTCATGATCACCGCGCGTTCTTCCGACAGGATTTCCTGCTGGGTCTGGTTGCCCAGGACGCGGCGCAGTGCGGCATTGGTGACGGTCGAAATGCGGGCGCGGGCACCTTCCTCGTTGGTCACGGTCTGGAAGAACCGCAGGGGGTCGATGATGCGGTAGCGCACGAAGGCATCGACATCGAGCCGACGCTGGTCTTCCAGGATCACCTGCTCGGTGGGCGGGTCGACGCTCAGGATCCGGCGC
Organism: Rhodospirillaceae bacterium; assembly: GCA_020638595.1. Classification (GTDB taxonomy): domain Bacteria; phylum Pseudomonadota; class Alphaproteobacteria; order DSM-16000; family Inquilinaceae; genus JACKIG01. The sequence continues at coordinate 61,706 of JACKIG010000011.1, forward strand.
TCGTAGGACCGGACCTCCTGGATGAAGGGCAGCTTCATGTGCAGCCCGGGTTCGTTGATCACCCGCTTGGGATCACCGAACTGGACCACGATGACCTGTTCGGTCATCTGCACGGTGAAGAAGGCGGACGACGCGATGATGCCGATGACGACGATGACCGCGCCGAGGATTGCGAGAGTGCGGTTCATCGGGCGTCTCCCTCGGTCTGGGACCGCGGCCTCAACTCATCCAAGGGCAGGTACGGGACGATGCCCTGGCTGCCTTCGGCGTCGCTGTCGATGATGATCTTGCTCATGTTGCGCAGCACGTCCTCGATCGTCTCGATGAAGAGACGCTGTGCGGTGACATCCGGGGACGCCGTGTAGGAAGTCAGAACCGACAGGAAGCGCTGGGCATCACCATCCGCCAGGGCGACGACTTCCGCCCGGTAGGCGATGGCTTCCTGCACCAGGCCGAAGGCCTCACCTTCCGCCTGTTGCGTCTTTTGGTTGTAGTAGGCCTGCGCTTCGTTCCGCAGGGTATCCAGGTCCTGGCGTGCCCGGATCACCTCGCTGAAGGCGTCGATGACGTCGCCGGGCGGGTCCACGCTTTGCAGCTGCACCTCGGTGATCTCGATGCCGGCGCCGTATTCGTCCAGCACGCCCTGGATCAGCTGGCGGCTCTGCTGCTCGATGATGCCGCGGGCCTCGCTCAGCGCGGGCTGGATGTTGGTGCGGCCGATGATCTCGCGCATGGCGCTCTCGGCGACGATCTTCACCGTTTCTTCCGGGTTGCGGACATTGAACAGGAAATCGCGCGCGTTGTTGATGCGCCAGAGGACGGTGAAGTCGATGTCGATGATGTTCTCGTCGCCCGTCAGCATGAGGCTCTCGCCCGGGATATCCCGGACCGAGGTCCCCTGCCGGGCGTCGGTGGCGCCGACGAAACCGATATCGATGCGGTTCACGCGCGTAACCGACGGCGTGAGGACGGATTCGATCGGGGCGGGCAGGTGGTAATGCAACCCGGGCTCGGTGCTGCGGATGTACTGGCCGAAGCGCATCACCACACCCTGCTGGTCCGGTTGCACCCGGTAGAACCCGGTGGCCAGCCAAACGAGCACGATGATGATCACGACGATCAGAATGCCGCGGCCGCCTCCGAAGCCGCTGGGCAGAATTTTCTTGAAGCGATCCTGGCTGCGCCGCAGCATCTCTTCCAGATCGGGCGGCGTCGGGCCGCCTCCGCCACCGCCGCCGGAGCGACCTCCCCATGGGTTTCCGCCGCCGCCTGACGACCCCCAAGGGCCGCCGCCGCCGCCGCTGCCCCCTCCCTGCTGGCTCCAAGGCATCTGTATGGCATTCCCCGCTAGAACGTGATCACGTGATCGGCGTGCTGATTTGACCCCTGCCGGGTCGCAGCCGGTTATACATGACGGTATGGGCTTTTCCTAAAGCCGGCCGTACGGCACCGAATTTGGACGACGAGGCGGAGTTTTCAACCGTGGGCCAAGTCACGAAGGACCAAGTCATCGATGCGCTGCGCACTGTAGCGGATCCCGACAGCGGTCGCGACATCGTCTCGCAGGGCATGGTTTCCGAGCCGACCCTGCGTGAAGGGCATGTCCTGTTCTCCATCGAGGTGGATGTCCGCCGCGGTGCGGCGTTCGAGCCCGTGAGGGCCGCGGCGGAGAAGGCCGTGCGGGCCGTTCCGGGCGTGCTGTCCGTGACGGCCGTGCTGACGGCCGAACGTCCGGCGGGGCAGCCCGCGGGCGCGCCGCCAGCCCAGCCGGCGGCTGCCGGCGGCGGCCGGACGCCCGGTGGACAGAAGCTGGAACTGCCCGGAATCCGCCATATCATCGCCGTCGCGTCGGGCAAGGGCGGGGTCGGCAAGTCGACGACCGCGGTCAATCTGGCGCTGGCGCTGTCCGCCAACGGCCTGCGCGCGGGCCTGTTGGATGCCGACATCTACGGCCCGTCGATGCCGCGGATGATGGGCATCTCCGGCAAGCCGACGACGCGCGACGGCAAGAAGCTGGAACCGATGCTGAACTACGGCATCGCCGTCATGTCGATCGGGTTCATGATCGACGAGGAAACGCCGATGATCTGGCGCGGGCCGATGGTCCAGAGCGCCATCACCCAGATGATTCGCGACGTCAACTGGGGCGAACTCGACGTTCTGGTGGTCGATATGCCGCCGGGGACCGGCGACGCGCAGCTGACCATGGCGCAGCAGGTGCCGCTGTCCGGCGCGGTGATCGTGTCGACGCCGCAGGACATCGCCCTGTTGGACGCCCGCAAGGGACTGAACATGTTCCGCAAGGTCGATGTGCCGGTGCTCGGCATCGTCGAGAACATGTCCTATTTCGTCTGCCCCGCCTGCGGCCACCAGAGCGACATCTTCGGCCATGGCGGCGCGCGCGAAGAGGCCGCCCGCCTGGGGTTGGATTTCCTGGGCGAGATCCCGCTGCACATGGCGATCCGCGAGACATCGGACGGCGGGCACCCGATCGTGATGAGCGAGCCGGACGGCCTGCACGCTCTGGCCTATCGCGCCATCGCCACGCGGGTGTGGGACACCCTGGCGGGGGTCACGCCGCGCCAGGCCCCGCGCATCGTCTACGTCTCCTGACCCGGTCAAATCCAGCGCGCGGCGGTCGGCGCACGGGTCCGGCACCTGGCGCCGGTCCGGGCTGGCGCCCTCAGGGCCAATCCGGCCGAGTCTGCGCGCTTCGGTCCAGGGGAGCGGTCGGTCCTTCGCTTATTATGTAGTCTTCAGTGTCATCAATCTGTAACATCGGCGGTTTGCGAAACCACGATGCAGGTGAGTGACACTCTTGATCCGGCCAGCACTCTTCGCATGGGGGCTCGTCCTCTGCGCCGGTGGCGCAGCGGCCGACCCGATCGGGCACGTTCCTGACGGGGATGTGCGGACGCCACCGGTGGCCATTGCCGTGCACAGCTGCGACCCGCTGGGTGAACGCTGCACCTGGCAACGCACCCATGGCGGGGCCGGGATCGACAAGGCCTTCGCCGTTGCGACGCTGGACGACGGCAGCGTCGTCGCTGTCGGCACGACGCGCCGTCCCGACGGCGGCCGCGACGATGCGCTGGTGCTCAGGATCGATGCCGACGGCAACGCCGTCTGGCGCCGCGTTTTCGGCGGATCGGACACCGACCAGGCCCTCGGCGCCACGCCCGCCGCCGATGGCGGTGTGCTGGTGGTCGGTCACACGCGCTCCGAGGGGGCCGGGCAGAGCGATCTCTGGGCCGAGCGCCTGGATGCCGCCGGCAATACGCTGTGGCGGCTGGTCGACGGCGGACCCGGCAACGATCGGGCGGAAGCGGTGGCGGCCACGGCGGACGGCGGCTTCGTCATCGCCGGCTTCACCACATCGGTGCCCGGCCATGGGCGGGATGCCTGGGTGGTGCGGCTGGACGATACCGGCACGATCGTCTGGCAGCGCAGCTTCGGCGGCACGGGAACGGATGGGGCGGCCGCCGTGGCCGAGACGGTCAACGGCGACATCCTGCTGACCGGCCATCGCTTCGACGCCGCCACGGGCTTCGATCTCTGGGTGGCACGGCTCGACCGCACCGGCCGGACGGTGTGGGAGCATTGCGCCGACCGCACGGTGCTGGACGCCGGCACGGCCATCGTGGAACTGGCCGGCGGCACGATCGCCGTCCTCGGTGCGACTCAGCCCGGCCCGGGGCTGGCGCTGGACGCCCTGGTCGTCACCCTGGACGGGGACGGTACGCCGCGCTGGCAGCGGACGCTGGACGGCGGCGGCGACGACATGGGCTATGCCATCGCCGAAGCCGGCGGCGGCGGCCTGGTCGTCCTCGCCGCGACCAATGGGCGCGGCGCGGGCAGCAGCGATGTCTGGCTGATGGGGCTGGATGCCGGCGACGGCGGCCTGCGCTGGGAAAGGACTTATGGCGGCGCCTTCTGGGACCGCCCCGCCGGGCTGGCCGTTGGGGCCGATGGCCGGCTGATGGTTGCCGGCTACACCACCAGCGCCGGTGCCGGATACGAAGACTGGCTGCTGCTGCGCCTGGACGCCGACGGCCGCCTCTAGCCCCTGTCGAGGATTTCCGGCGGCTGGAACGCGCCGACGGGCGGTACGGGGCCGTCGAATCGCTCCACCTCCACCAGGCAGGTATGGGCGGTGGGCGCCTGGGCCAGGCGCGAGGTGCCGACGTCGCGGGTCAGGACATTTGGGTTGCCGTGGCGCTCCAGGCTGGCCGGATCGGACGGATCGGCGGGGTCGTACCAGGCGCCGGTGGCGAGCTGGATGCATCCGGGGCGCACCCGGTCGCTGAGCACGGCGCCCGCCAGGCAGGCGCCGCGGTCGTTGAACACCCGGACGATGTCTCCGTCGGCGATGCCGCGGGCGCGGGCGTCGTCGGGGTGGAGGCGCGCCGGTTCGCGGCCCTGGACCTTGCTGCCGACCGACACCGCGCCGTGATCCCACTGGCTGTGCAGGCGGGTCTTCGGCTGGTTCGAGACCAGGTGCAGCGGATAGCGTTCGGTCTGCGGTCCGCCCAGCCATTCGTAAGGTTCCAGCCAGACCGGATGGCCGGGGCAGTCGTCGTATCCGAAGGCGTGAACGGTGGGCGAGAAGATCTCGATCCTGCCGGACGGGGTGGCCAGGGGATGGGCCCCTGGGTCGTCCCGGAACTCCGACAGCAGGACCTGGCGCAGCGGCTCGCCGTTGTCGCCGGTGTGGTCCAGGACGTCGGCATTCCAGAAGCTGTCGAAGTCGGGCAGCGCGTTCGACTGCTGGCGGTAGCGCTCGTAGATTTCCCGCAGCCAGCCCATCTCATCGCGGCCTTCGGTGAAGGCGTGCCCGCAGCCCAGCCGCTCGGCCATGGCGGCGAAGATGGCGTAGTCGTCGCGCGCGCTGCCGACGGGTTCCGCGACGCGGCGCATGGGCATCAGGAAGGCGTCGGCCGCCGACCCGCCGATGTCGTTGCGCTCCAGCGCGGTGGTGACGGGCAAGACGATGTCGGCGAAGCGCGCCAGGGGGTTCCAGAACGGCTCGTGCACGATCACGGTTTCCGGCCGGCGCCAGGCGCGCACCAGGCGGCCGAGATCCTGGTGGTGGTGGAAGGGATTGCCGCCGCACCAGTAGACCAGGCGGATGTCGGGATAGGTCAGCCGTTGCCCGTCATAGTCGAAGGGCTCGCCGGGATGCAGCAGCATGTCGGTGATGCGCGCCACCGGGATGAAGGTGTCCACCGGGTTCCGGTCGCGCGGCAGATGGGGGGCCTTGATGCGCCGCCGGCCGTTGCCGACGGATGCCACCGCCCCGTAGCCGAAGCCGAGTCCCCCGCCGGGCAGGCCGATCTGGCCCAGCATCGCCGCCAGGACGATCGCCGTCCAATAGGGCTGTTCGCCATGGTCGGTCCGCTGCACGGACCAGGCGACGGAGATCAGCGTGCGGGTGGCCGCCATCTCGCGGGCAAGGGCGGCGATCCGCCCGGCCGGCAGCCCCGTGATGTCCGCAGCCCAGGCCGCATCCTTCGCCCGTCCGTCGGCCGTGCCCAGCAGGTAGGGCAGGAAGCGGTCCAGCCCGGTGGTATAGCGGGCCAGGAAGTCCGAATCGGCGAGGCCTTCCGTCCACAGCGTATGGGCCAGGCCCAGCATCAGCGCCGTGTCCGTCCCCGGCCGCGGGGCCAGCCATTCCGCCTCCAGCCCGTCCGGCAGGTCGCCCCGCAGCGGACCGATGTTGACGAAGCGCGTACCGGCCCGCCGCGCGCCCTCCAGCCATCCCCCCAGCCCGTGCCGGCCGATGCCGCCGGACGAGATCTGCGCGTTCTTCAGCGGCACGCCGCCGAAGCAGATCATCAGGCGGGTGGCTTCGGCGATCACCGGCCAGGACGTCTGCGCCACCTGCATCTCTTCGAAGCGCAGGCCCAGAACATGCGGGACGATCACCTCCGCCGCTGCGTGGCTGTAGGTGTTCACCGACCGCGTATAGCCGCCGATCAGGTTCATGAACCGGTGGATCTGGCTCTGCGCATGGTGGAAGCGCCCGGCACTGGCCCAGCCGTACGAGCCGGCAAAGATCGCCTGGTTGCCGTGCGCGCGCCGCACGCGGTCGACCTCCGTCGCAGCCAGGTCGATGGCCGTCGTCCAATCCACGGCGACGAAGGGCTCCGTTCCGCGGCCGGCCGACCCTGCGGTGGGTCCGTTGTCCAGCCAGCCCCGGCGGATCATCGGCCGGTCGATGCGGCAGGGATGGTCGATCGCCCCCGCCATCGACTGGCCGATCGGCGATGGCTCGCCATCACGTTCGAACGGCAGCAGCCGCTGCGGGCGGCGGCCGTCGGTCTCCACGCGGTAGGCGCCCCAGTGGGTCATCGTCAGGGGCAGGGGGCCGTGCGGGGCGTCGCTCATCGATTGTGGCCTTGTCCAGTACCGGTCCTTGGATCTACTGCGACTGCGCTTGCGCCGTCGAGGATCCACTTGTGAACCATCCGGTTCATCTAACATTGCACAAAAATCAAGCAACAAAAGCGCTTCGCGCCGCTGCGGATTGACGATAGTGTTGGGCGCTTTTCGCATGCGCGCCGGTGTTATCGGCCGTTCAGGCGGGGGCGGCCATCAGAAGCAGGAAAGCGGCGCAAGGATTCAGTTCGACGGCCGCCAACCAACTCAACCATCAAACCGGGAGGATCGTGACAAGATGAAATCAATGGGACAGGGTATGGCTGTGCGCGCGGCGTTGGCCGCCGCGATTGCCGCAGGCCTGGGATGCGGGCTGGTCGCCGGCGACGCCGATGCGCAGGACCGCGTACGCTGGCGCGTGCCGATTGCGTTCCCGAGCTCGCTGCCCGCGCTGGGCGACAACATGCCGTTCGTTGCCAATATGCTGAGCTCGGCCACCGACGGGCGCATCGATCTGCGGGTGGTGGAGCCGGGGGAAATGGTGCCGGCGCTGGAGCTGACGGAAGCCGTCGGCACCGGCCAGGTGCAGGCCGGATACAACTGGCTGGGATATGACCAGGGCCGCATCCCGTCTTCGCCGCTGTTCGGTGCCGTCCCCTTCGGGATGGAGCCGATGGAGTACACCGCTTGGTGGTACTACGGCGACGGCACCGAGATCGGCCTGGGCGGCCAGGCACTGGCGGAAGACATCTATCATCGCCAGAACGTCCATCCGATCTATTGCGGCATGACCGGGCCGGAGACGGCGGGCTGGTTCAAGGAGCCGATCACGTCGCTCGACGATTTCCAGGGCCTGAAGATCCGCTTTGCCGGCCTTGGCGGGCGTGTGCTGCAGGCGTTGGGCGCCTCGGTGACGATGCTGCCCGGCGGCGAGATCTTCCAGGCGCTGGAGCGCGGGGCGATCGATGCCAGCGAGTTCTCGCTGCCCATCGTCGACCAGCGGCTGGGCTTCAACCAGGTTGCGTCCTACAACTATTTCCCGGGCTGGCACCAGCCGTTCACGGCGTTCCATGTCATCGTCAACCTGGATGAATGGAACAACCTGTCGGACGGCGACCGGGCGCTGATCAACATGGCGTGCATGGCCGGGGTGACGCGCAACCTCGCCGCCTCGGAAGCCTGGCAGGGCGCCATCATCGCCGGCTTCCCGGATATCGGCGTCACCGCCAGCCGCCTGCCGGAAGAGATCCTGCGCCAGTTGCAGGAAGTGACGGGACAGGTCCTGGCCGAAGAAGCGGCCAACGACGCGGACTTCGCCCGCGTCTACGAAAGCCAGCAGGCCTTCAGCGAGAACTATCGCTATTGGAAAGAGCTCGGGTACCTGCCGCGCGATTTCTGATCAGTTGACCGGACACCGGCGCCGGCTGCGTCTTGCGGCCGGCGTCGCACCGGTGACGAAGGGTCCGATTTCCCATGCCCAGTGGCTCCGCCGGTGGCGCACCTTCCGATGAGGTGACGCCCGTTCCGCGCGAATACGACTTGTCCGGCGCGCGTGAACTGCCGCGCACCCGCATCTCCGTCGTGCTCGACCGCATCGTCGAGAAGATCGGCGATTGGGTTTCGTGGCTTTGGCTGGTTCTGGTGGTGATCATCGTGGTCAACGTCACGATGCGCTATCTGTTCGGCGAAGGCCGGATCGAATTCGAGGAGCTGCAATGGCATTTCTATGCCGTGGGCTTCCTGGTCGGCCTGTCCTACTGCGTCATCTCCGACACCCATGTGCGCGTCGACGTGCTGCACACCGGCTTCTCGTTGCGCAAGAAGGCCTGGATCGAACTGTTCGGCATCCTGCTCTTCCTGCTGCCGTTCGTGATCCTGGTCCTGAACTACGCGGTGCCGTTCATCCTGCGGTCGTGGGAGGCGCATGAAGTGTCCGATGCCCCGGGCGGGCTGCCCTATCGCTGGGCGATCAAGAGCTTCCTGTTCACCAGCTTCGTCCTGCTGTTCGTGGCCACCTTCGCCCGGCTGACGCGGGTGACGGCCTTCCTGTTCCGCTTCCCTGCGCCGCTGTCCGACAGCGGCGGCCGCAACACGCGATAGAGAGGGGGCGGTCATGGAATTCAACGAGATCCTCGCCGTCACCATGTTCGCCGGCTTCATCCTGCTGTTGTTCACCGGCTTTCCCATTGCCTGGCTGCTGGGCGGCATCGCCATCATCTTCACGGCCATCGCCTGGGGCGTGGACACCTATATGCAGGACTGGCTGGTCGCCAACTTCCCCGACACCTGGCTGGACCTGGACTGGCGCTACACCTCGCTGGTCGTTGCCAATATCTGGGAACAGATGCGCAACTGGGTGTTGGTGGCACTGCCGATGTTCATCTTCATGGGGTTGATGCTCGACCGGTCGGGCATCGCCGAAAGCCTGATGACGAACTTCGTGCGCGTCTTCGGCGTCATGCGCGGCGGGCTTGCCGTGACCGTCACGCTGATCGGCATCCTGCTGGCGGCGTCGACCGGCATCGTCGGCGCGTCGGTCGTGTTGCTGTCGCTGCTGGGCCTGCCGGTGATGCTGAAGAACGGCTACCGCAAGGAGCTGGCGGTGGGCACGGTGTCGGCGGTCGGCACGCTGGGCATCCTGATTCCGCCCAGCATCATGCTGGTGCTGATGGCCGACCGCCTGTCGATGCCGGTGGGCAACCTGTTCCTGGGCGCCCTGTTTCCCGGATTGCTGCTGGGTGGGCTCTACATCGCCTTCATCGTCATCGCCGCGTTCCTCAACCCCAGCCTGGCGCCGGCGCCGAAGAACCACGAGCCGCTGACCTGGGGCAACGTCGTCGGCGTCCTGGTGTCCATCCTGCCGCCGGCCTCGCTGATCCTGGCCGTCCTGGGCAGCATCTTCTTCGGCGTGGCGACACCGACGGAAGCGTCGGGCGTCGGCGCATTCGGCGCCATGCTGCTGGCCCTGGCCAACCGCCGGCTCAACCTGCGGGTCCTGCGCGAGGTCATGCGCGACACCACGCGCACCACCGCGTTCATCTTCGCCATCATCCTCGGTGCCACCGCCTTTGCCCTCGTGCTGCGCGGCCTGGGCGGCGACGAGCTGATCGAGCGGGCGCTCCTGGGTCTCGACCTGGGTGCGGTCGGCACCATCATCGTCGTCCTGGCCATCGTCTTCATGCTGGGCTTCGTGCTCGACTGGATTCAGATCATCCTGATCGTGCTGCCCCTGGTCGGCCCGCTGGTCGCCGATATGTGGATGGAGCTTGGCTTCGCCGGCGAGACGGAAGTGCTGACCTGGTTCACCGTGCTGTTCGCCGTCGTCCTGCAGACGTCGTTCCTGACCCCGCCCGTCGGCTTCGCCCTGTTCTATGTCAAGGGCGTCGCCCCGCCGGAAATCTCGGTCGCCCACATCTACCGCGGCGTCGTGCCCTTCATCATCCTGCAGCTGATCGGCGTGGCGATCATCTTCTTCTGGAGCGATATCGTGAACTGGCTGCCCAGCGCGGCCTACAGCCAATAGGGGCAGCGGCGGCGGAGACCCAATTTCCGGCCCAAGTCGTGCCTAGCGGGCCAGTGATGCGCAGGCGTCGACGAAGGCGCGCAACTTGGGCTGGCTACGGGTCGAGCGCGGGAAGAACAGGAATAGGCTGTCGCGAGCCGGCGTGAAGGCATCCAAGACCGTCTCCAGCAGGCCGCCGGCGATTTCCGGGGCCACTTGCAGGCTGGCCGTGTAGGTCAACCCCATGCCTTGCACCGCCAGGGAGCGGAGCGCGCGGCCGTCGTTGACAAGGATAGAGCCAGGCGGATCGATGGTCAGGGCGTGGCCATCGCGCTCAAATTCCCACCGGTAGATCCGGCCGGTGGCGGGAAGGCGGAAGCGGATGCATTCGTGATGGGCGATATCCTCCGGTACTTGCGGCCGGCCGCGCGCGTCCAGGTACGACGGCGCGCCGATCACGATCCAGCGGAAGGATGGCGAGACCCGAACGGCGATCATGTCACGGTCGATGAACTCGCCGATGCGGATTCCGGCGTCGAATCCGCCTTCTACCAGCCCCAGCTGTGCGTCGTTGACCGTGATCTCGACGTTGATATCGGGATAGGCTTGGCGGAAGGCAGGCAGGACCGGATCGATCACCTGGTTCAAGGCCATCTGGTGGACCAGAAGGCGCAGGGTGCCCGACGGCCGCGCCTGTAGGCGTGACAGGTCGTCGAGCGTGCCCGAAATCGTGTCCGCTGCCGGCTTCAACTGCACCAGCAGTGTCTTGCCCGCTTCCGTCAGTGCGACCTTGCGGGTAGTGCGATGGAACAGAGGCAGACCCAGCCGTCGTTCCAGCGTTTGAAGCGCTTGGCTGATCGCCCCCGGCGTGACGCCAAGCTCTATGGCCGCCCCACGGAAGCTTCCCCGCTGCGCGATCGCCAGGAATTCCGAGAGACCGTCGAACGAGTCGGATCGGGCCATGGCACCTTTCAGCCCTGCTAAACAAACTCTCCAAACGTTAAGGCCGATGAGCCGACAATCCAATGGGGATTGCCTGTGCTGATGGGGCTCGAAGACGTATCGCATGCGGTCCGCCGGCAGGCTGAGTGCCCCATCGTTCAGCTGCGCTATACACGGTGTCGAGCAGGCGGGCGGTTTTCGCACCGAAGTTGCCGCGCTACATCCCCGAACAGGATGCCGGCGGGTCGCATGCGGCGATGCCCGCCATTTCACGACCGCGTTCCGTCCCGTGACGGGGCGGGTTCGATCACGATAGCCGGATTGGCGGCTCGCATTTCACTGACTTAAGGAACGGATGACGATATGCGCTACAGCACACTTGGCGATACGGGTCTTCTGGTGTCTGAGATCTGCCTGGGCACGATGACCTTCGGCGGCCGCGGGTTCTGGACCGCGATCGGCACGCTCGACCAGTCCGTCGCCGACGGCATCGTTGCCCGGGCCCTGGACGCCGGGGTCAACTTCATCGACACGGCCGACATCTATTCGGAAGGCCTGTCGGAAGAGATCACCGGCCGTGCCATCGCCAATTCCGGGCGCGCACGGTCCGACATCGTGCTGGCGACCAAGGTGTTCGGCACCACGGGTGGCGGTCCCAACGATCGCGGCGCCTCGCGCGGCCACATCATGGACGGGGTCAAGGCCAGCCTGAAGCGCCTGGGCACCGACTATATCGACCTCTACCAGATCCATGGCCTCGACCGCATCACGCCGGTGGAGGAAACCGTTCGGGCGCTGGACGATCTCGTCCGCCAGGGCCTGGTCCGCTATGTCGGCGTCTCGAACTGGCCGGCCTGGATCATCATGAAGGCTCTCGGCATCGCCGAGAAGAATGGCTGGACACGGCTGTCGACGTTGCAGGCCTACTACACCATCGCGGGTCGCGACCTGGAACGCGAGATCGTGCCGCTGCTCGAGGCCGAGAAGCTGGGCCTGATGGTGTGGAGCCCGCTGGCCGGCGGGATCCTGTCCGGCAAATACGGCCGTGACGGCACCGGGCCGGACGGCGCCCGGCGCACATCGTTCGATTTCCCGCCCGTGAACCGGGACCGGGTGTTCGACTGCGTCGACGTGATGCGCGAAATCGGCGAAGCCCATGGCGTCTCGGTCGCCCGTATCGCGCTCGCCTGGCTGTTGCACCAACCGGTCGTCATGTCGGTGATCATCGGTGCCAAGACCATCGATCAGCTGGACGACAACCTGGCGGCGACCGCGGTCAAGCTCTCGCCGGAGGAGCTGACGCGGCTGGACAAGGTCAGTGCGCTGCCGCCGGAATATCCGGGCTGGATGTTCGAACGCCAGGGCGGCGGGCGCCCGGCAGGCTTGGCGCTGCGCGGCGTGCAGGGATGACGCGGCAGTGACCGCTATCGGCTGTCGCCGATAACGGTCACTTCCACCCGCCGCCGTCGCGGCCGGTTGTCGTGGTTGATCAGGACCACCTGCTGCCAGGTGCCGAGAGCGATCGTGCCGCCGCGTACCGGCAGCACGATCGAGGGGCCGAGCAGGGCAGCCTGGACGTGGCTGTGGCCGTTGCCGTCGTGCCAGGCTTCCTCGTGGGCGTAGCGGGCATCGGGCGGGGCGAGGCGGGTGATGGCGGCCTTCAGGTCGGCCACGGCCCCCGGCTCGAACTCGATGGTGGTCAGCGAGGCGGTGGAACCGACGGCCGTGACATGGGCGCTGCCGTTCAGCACCTGCGAAGCGCCGACGATCCGGGCCAGGGCATCGTCGATGGCGACGATGTCCGGCCCGGTGGCCAGTGCCACCTCGATGTGATCGCAGTGAACGATGGCCTGCATCGGTATTCCCCCGACCGGCCCTACGGGCTGACGTAGGACGTCTTGACGGTCGTGTAGAACTCCACGGCGTAGCGGCCCTGCTCGCGCGGGCCGTAGCTGGAGCCCTTCCGGCCGCCGAACGGCACGTGATAGTCCACGCCGGCCGTCGGCAGGTTGACCATGGTCATGCCGACCTGGGAATGGCGCTGGAAATGCGTCGCGTGCTTCAGCGAGGTCGTGCAGATGCCGGCGCACAGGCCGAACCGGGTGTCGTTGGCGATGGCCAGCGCTTCGTCGTAGTCGCCGGCCTTGATGACGCTGGCGACGGGTCCGAAGATCTCCTCCCGGTTGATGCGCATGTCGTTGTTCGTGTCGACGAACAGCGCCGGGGAGAGGTAGAAGCCGGGCGTCTCGCGGTTCAGCAGCTCGCCGCCGACCACCAGTGTCGCGCCCTCGCTGCGCCCGATGTCGAGATAGCGCAGGTCCTGGTCCAGCTGGCTCTGGTCGACCACCGGGCCGACCTGGGTCCCGTCCTTCAGCGCGTTGTCGACCACCAGTGCCTTCAGCTTGGCGACCATGGCATCGACGAAGCGGTCGTGGATGCCCGCCGTCACCACCAGCCGGCTGGACGCGGTGCAGCGCTGGCCGGTGGAAAAGAACGCACCGTTGATGGCGGCACCGACGGCGGTATCCAGGTCGGCGTCGTCCAGCACGACCAGCGGGTTCTTGCCCCCCATCTCCAGCTGCACCTTGGCCATGCGGGCGGCCGCCCGCTGGGCCACCGTGGCGCCGGTTTCCACCGATCCGGTGAAGCTGATCGCCGCCACGTCGGGCGAGGACAGGAATGCTTCGCCGACCACCGAGCCGCGGCCCATCACCAGGTTGAAGACGCCGGCCGGCAGGCCGGCCCGCGCCAGGACGTCGGCGATTTCCCAGGCGCAGCCCGGCACCAGGTCGGCCGGCTTCATCACCACCGTGTTGCCGTAGGCCAGCGCCGGGGCGATCTTCCAGGCCGGGATGGCGATGGGGAAGTTCCACGGCGTGATGATGCCGACGACGCCGACGGGTTCGCGCGTCATTTCCACATGGATGCCGGGGCGCACCGACGGGATCTTCTCGCCGCCCAGGCGCAGGGCCTCGCCGGCGAAGTACTTGAAGATCAGGCCGGCGCGCTGGGCCTCGCCGATGCCTTCGGCCTTCGTCTTGCCCTCCTCGCGCGACAAGAGGGTCCCCAGCTCGTCCTTTCGCGCCAGGATTTCGGTGCCGGCGGCATCCAGGATGTCGAAGCGCTGCTGGGGTGTCGTCAGGCCCCATGCGGGGGCCGCCGCCTTTGCCGCCGCGATCGCTTCCTCCGCCTGGGCGGCATTGGCGCGGGTGTAGTGGCCGATGACGTCGTTGGTGTCGGACGGGTTGATGTTGGCGTTGGTTTCCGTGCCTTCGACCCAGGCGCCGTTGATGTAGTTGCGGTGGAGATCCATGGGGTCTTGCTCCGTGTTCCGGGGGTCAGTCGCGGGCGCGTGCCGCGGCGGGCAACAGCCCACGCGCGGCCAGGTTGCCCATCAGGTGGCTGGCGCCGAAGGTCCACGGCGCGATGTCGTCGCAGCGCACGACGCGGTTGACCAGGGTACCCAGCCGTTCGGCCGCCACCGACACCACGTCGCCCGCATGGTGGGTGAAGCCCTGGCCCGCTTCGCCCCGGTCCTGCACCGGCGCGAACATGGTGCCGGTGAACAGCATCAGCCCGTCGGGGTACTGGTGCGTGCGGCCGATGGTCTGGGCGACCAGGCTGGTGATGTCGCGGCTGATCTCCGACAGCGCACTCGCCTCGTCCAGCACGAAGCCGTCCTGGCCGGCGACATGCAGGCGCACGGTGGTCGCGCGCAGGTCGTCCAGCGTGAAGCCGTCGTCCAGCAGCCGGATGAACGGGCCGATCGCGCAGGATCCGTTGTTGTCCTTGGCGCGGCCCAGCAGCAGGGCGCTGCGGCCTTCGAAGTCGCGCAGGTTGACGTCGTTGCCCAGGCTGGCGCCGACGATGCGGCCGCCGGGGGAGACCGCCAGCACCACCTCGGGTTCGGGATTGTTCCAGGTGCTGTCGGGGTGGATGCCCACCTCCACCAGCGTGCCGACGCTCGACATGGGCTGGGACTTGGTGAACACCTCGGCATAGGGACCGATGCCGACCTCCAGGTACTGGGACCACAATCCCCGCTCGATCAGGACGCCCTTCAGCCGCTCGGCTTCGGGGGATCCGGGAACGACCTCCGACAGGTCGCGGCCGACGGCGGCGATCAGGCTGGCACGCAGATCCGCCGCCCGCGACGGGTCGCCGGCTGCGCGTTCCTCGATCACCCGTTCCAGCATGCTCTTCACGAAGGTGACGCCGCAGGCCTTGACGGCTTGCAGGTCGCAGGGCGCCAGCAGCCACGGGCGGGCGGTGTCGCGGCGCTCGGGCGGGGTGTTGGCCAGGACCTCCGCCAGGCTGCCGATGTCGCGCCCCGGCAGGGCAGCGGCCAGCAGTGCCGCCGGGTCATCGGCCTGCAGCAGGTGCGCCATCGTCGGGATGGCGCCGCCGAATTCGACCAGGCGGTCGCCCGCAACGGCGACGACCGATGGCCCGCCGATGCCGTCGGGAACCCACGCCCGGCCGACCAGCGCCGCCGATGCCGCGTCGCGCGGCAGGCAGTCCTGTACCGTGATCGTCAGATCCATCCCTTGGTGGCCCCCCAGCCCGGCGTTTCAGTATTCACCGATTGGTTATCTGATTGCGCGCCCCCGGGGAAGCGCGTTGCGGTCATACCCATCCTCGCCCAGAAGGACCTATCGGCGCAATTCGCCGACCGCCCCCAGATAGAGCCCGGCCAGTGTGATCATGCCGCCGATGACGGTCGTGGTCGTCGGGATCTCCGCGAAATAGACCACACCCAAGATCGCCCCCAGCAGCGGTTCGCCCAATAGGAAGACGGCGATGAACGAGGACGAAAACCGCCGCAGGCCCCAGTTGAAGCTGGAATGGCCGACCACCTGGCAGACGAGGCCGAGCGCCGCGATCGCCGCATAGGTCCGGACACCGAGGCCGCCGACCTGGACGCCCAGGACAGCGATGACGAGACCGAGCACGACGGCGGCCACACCGTAGCAGCCGCTGACATAGCTGAGGAACGGCAGCTGCCGCTGCACCGACTGGCCCAGCAGCAGATAGGCGGCCATGCACAGGCCGCCGGCCAGCGCCAGCGCGTCGCCTTCCAGCTTCGAACCGCCCCGCCCGGCACTGCCGAAGGCGATCACGGCACTGCCGGCAACGGCCAGCAACACGCTGAAGGCGACGTGACGCGGCGGTGCCCGCCGGGTCAGGGCAACGGACACCAGCGCGATCCACACCGGCGTCAGGCTGACCAGCACCACGCTGTCGGCGATGGAGGTGCGGTCCAGCGAGGCGATCCAGGTGACGAAATGCAGGGCCAGGCACAGGCCGGCAAGGCCGACGCGGGCGACCACGCCCCTGGGCAGGCCGTACCAGGCCCGCCGTTCCAGTGCGAAGGCCAGCGGACAGAGGATCAGGGCGGCGACCGCCAGCCGGCCGCAGGCGATGACCACCGGATGGGCGTCGGCCAGGCGCACCAGGATCGCCGAATGCGAAACGGCGGCAAGCCCGATGGCCAGCGGC
Source organism: Rhodospirillaceae bacterium (assembly GCA_020638595.1). GTDB lineage: Bacteria > Pseudomonadota > Alphaproteobacteria > DSM-16000 > Inquilinaceae > JACKIG01. The sequence continues at coordinate 78,027 of JACKIG010000011.1, forward strand.
ACAAGCGGATGGATGCGCTGCGGTGTCCCTGCCGGCGGGGCCATGGGGACGGAAGGGGTCAGGGCCGCGGCGGAAGCGCGGCCAGGGCGGCCATGAAGCTGTCGGCCCTGCGCCGGATGTCGTCCAGCGGGAACGATGCCTTGTACAGGGCGGAGCCCAGCCCGAACCCGGCAACCCCGGCGGACCAATAGCCGCCCATTGTGTCCGGCGTGATGCCGCCCGTCGGCACCAGCGGGACCTCCGCGGCGAACACGGCCCGCCAGGCGCGCACGATCGCGGGGGGCAGCATTTCGGCGGGGAACAGCTTCAGCCCGTCGGCCCCGGCGGCCAGGGCGGCAAAGCCCTCGCTGGGGGTGGCGACGCCCGGCAGGGACACCAGCCCGCGCGCGCGCGTGGCGCCGACGACGGCGGCGTCGAAATGGGGGCTGACGATCAGGCGCCCGCCCGCCGCGGCGACATCCGCCACGGCGTCGGCACCCATCACCGTACCGGCGCCGATCAGGAGATCACTGCCGAACCGCCTGGCCAGCCGCTCGATGCTGTCGAGCGGCCGGGGCGAGTTCATCGGGACTTCGATGATGCTGAACCCGGCATCGGCCAGGGTCGCACCGACGGCCTCGGCGTCGCCGGGGGCGATCCCGCGAAGGATCGCCACCAGCGGACAGCGGGCCAGGGCCTCGGAAAACGAGAGCATATCCGCAACCCGGTTCGGTCAGTCGAGCAGCCGCTGCCACCACCCGCGCCGCGGCCTGTCGGGTGGTACGTTGACCATGTGGCCCGGATGCGCATCGCGGCCGTCGTCGTCGTCACCTCCGGCCTGGTCGTCCTCGTGCCGGTCGTCGGTCGCAGCCTCCTCCGGCACAGGCTCGTCGGCTGCGGGCTCCTCCACTGACGCGGTCGGCTGCTCTTCGGTCGCGGGTTCGGCGGCCGGGGGGCTGTCCTGGGGCTCCTCCGGCGGCAGCTCCGCCCAGACGTCGTCTTGCGCGGCAGCGATGGCCTCGGGCGGGGAAGGCTCCTCAGCCTCAACCGTGGGGGAGTCGGCCGGGGCCGGCTCTTCCGCCTCCGTGGCGGCGGTATCGGCGGCGTCGGGTGCGGACCGGTCCCAGGCATCGGGTCCGGCGGCGGGCTGTTCGGACCATGGCGCGTCCTCGTCGGACTCCTGGGCCGTGAACGCCTCGTCATCCGTTCCGTCGCCCTCGGCCTCCTCGGTGTCGGCTGCCGCGTCCTCGCCATCCGCCAGGTCGTCGGCGCCGCCATCGACGCCGTCCACCCGCTGGCCGTTCCGCCGCCGACCGCCGCGCTTGCCACGCCGGCGGCGCTTCTTCGGCTTGTCGTCATCGCTGCCGTCGGCCGCTTCGGCCGCCGGGGCGGGCGCCTCATCCTCCTCCACCGGCGGGGCAGGCGCTTCGGCCTCGGCCGGCGGCTCCTGCGTGTCGCGCCGGCGTGAGCGGCGTGCACGTTTCGGGCGGGCCCGGGTTTCGGCGGCGGGTGCACCCTCGTCGGCGGCCGCTTCTTCGGCCGCCTCGGCGGCCAGCGCGTCGTCCGTTTCCGCCATCAGCTTGGCGAAATCGATGACCGGCGGGGGCTCTTCGCCGGGGGCACGCGGCGTTCGCCGCTCCAGATGGAAATCGGGGCGGATCAGGCTGTCGTCACGGTCGATATAGACCCGTATGTCATAACGGCTTTCGATGTCCGCCAGCGCCTCACGCTTCTGGTTCAGCACGTACAGGGCGACGTCGGTGGGCACGCGTACGGTCAGTTCGGCCGCCCGGCGGCGCAGGCCTTCTTCCTCGATCGATCGCAGCAGCCGAAGCGTGGACGACCCGATCGACCGCAACTGGCCGGTACCGGCGCAGGATGGGCAGACCTCGAAATGGGTTTCCGCCAAGCTTGGGCGCAGGCGCTGGCGCGACATCTCCATCAATCCGAACGGGCTGATGCGGCCCACCTGGATGCGGGCGCGGTCGGTGCGCAACGCCTCTTTCAGCTTCCGCTCGACGATGGCGATATGCCGGTCGTCCTCCATGTCGATGAAGTCGATGACGATCAGCCCGGCCAGGTCGCGCAGGCGCAGCTGGCGCGCGATCTCTTCCGCCGCCTCGACATTCGTGCGATAGGCGGTTTCCTCGATGTTGCGCTCGCGCGTCGACCGGCCGGAGTTGACGTCAATGGCAACCAGCGCTTCGGTGGGGTTGATGACGATATACCCGCCGGAGCGCAGCTGTACGCTGGGGCTGTGCATGGCATCGATCTGGCTTTCCACCTGGAAGCGGTGGAACAGCGGGATCGTCTCGTCCTTGTAGAGCTTCACCTTCTTGGCGTGGCTCGGCATCAGCATCCGCATGAAATCCTTGGCCACGCGGTAGCTATCTTCGCCGGCCACCAGGATCTCGTCGATGTCCTTCGAATAGAGATCGCGCTCCGCCCGCTTGATCAGGTTCGCCTCTTCATGGATCAGCGTCGGCGCGGTGGAGGTCAGCGTCAGTTCGCGGATCGAATCCCACAGCCGCAAGAGGTAGTCCAGGTCGCGCTTGATCTCCGCCTTCGTGCGTTCCAGCCCCGCCGTGCGCAGGATCACGGCCATGCCCTCCGGCACCTCCAGGGCGTCGAGGATCGCCTTCATCCGCTTGCGTTCTTTGGGATTGCTGATCTTGCGCGAGATGCCGCCGCCGCGCGGGGTATTGGGCATCAGCACGCAATACCGGCCGGCCAGCGACAGATAGGTCGTCAGGGCCGCGCCCTTGTTGCCGCGTTCCTCCTTCGTCACCTGCACCAGCATGATCTGCCGGCGCTTGATGACTTCCTGGATCTTGTAGGTACGGCGGGGATAGCGCGGGCGGCTGGACGCTTCCTCCTCGACATCGTCGCCGCCGACGGTTTCGACACCGCCACCACTGCCGGCATCCGCGTCGGCGGTGGCGTGCGCGCCGTCATCGTCGTCGCCTGCCGGGTCGCCCTGCTCCTGCGGCTCCGCATCGCGTGGATCGCCGGCGGCTTCCGCCCCGTCACCGTCGCCGGCGGTCTCGGCCCCCTCGGCGAAGGCCGCCCCGTCGTCGTCCTGCGAGGCCCCGGCGGCATCGTCCGGGCCGGACGGTTCGTCGCCCTCATCGATGCCCGGTGGCGGCGGCTCGCCCTGTCCGCCGGCCGCCGGCGGCGCCTCGTCGTCGTCCGCATCGCGGTCCAGCGCTGCGGGGCGCTGGCCCCGGCCGCCGTGGGACGGTCCGCTGTCGACCTCGTCGACGGAGCCGTCGACGTCCAGATCGCGCGACGACTGACGCGCTGCGTCGGCCATCAGGGATTCGCGATCGGCGACGGGGATCCGGTAGTAGTCGGGATGGATTTCCGAAAATGCGAGAAATCCGTGGCGGTTGCCGCCGTATTCAACGAAGGCCGCCTGCAACGACGGCTCCACACGCGTGACCTTGGCCAGGTAGATATTGCCCTTCAGCTGTGCCTTGGCCGCGCTCTCGAAGTCCAGCTCCTCCAATCGGGTTCCATTCAGGACCACCACCCTTGTCTCTTCGGGGTGGCTGGCGTCCACCAACATCCTTTTTGCCATTGTTCGTCCCCAAGAGACGAGCCGACCACCACCGCGCGACATACGGGGTGGCGGCGCGTCTTCGGCATGTGTCGAAGTCAACGGCGCTGGCCGAACCCCTCACCGTCGGCGCTCCAGGAGCGGCCATCGAGGGCGAGGAACACCAGCACTCCGTGGCCGCCCCCGTTTCAAGGGAGCTGCCCGACTTCGTTAATCCCAAGTTCGCTTCCGCGCCCGCCTGTCACGGCACGGGGAAGGGCGGTGCAAGAAGAAACGTCCGTCCCGCAGTGCTGAACACATGCTCCCCGCCGCGCAGCGCTCTCAATCACTGCCGCCAGTGGACGGTCATTCCCCTCGATTTGCCCCCTATCGCCCCCTGCAATCCGGCGAACGCGTGGTGTCGCCCAAATAACTTAGCGATGACATCATGCGCATACAATCACTCTGTCCCCGGGCCACGATTGCTGCCGGTTTCGGGCGATGCCGCGCCGCCATATCAGACGGGATCTCATGTTTTTCGTTGAGCCCGTTGATTCGAAGTGATTATTGTGGCGGTTCATTCGGTCGGGACGATGGCATGGGACCGCTTCGGCGACTGCTGATAGCCACGGTGATGGCTCTGGCGATGGCTGCGCCGGCCGGGTCGCAGGCTGTTGCCGTCGCCCAGTCGGTGCAGGTGCAGCCGCCGTCGGCGGCGATCATCGACATCCGCATCGGCGACCATACCGACAAGACGCGCTTCGTCCTGGAGATGACGGACCCGCGCGATTTCGTGCTGCACGCCGAAACCGATCCCCGGCGGCTGATCCTGGATTTCGCCGACCTGACCTGGGCGCGGGCGCCGGCATTGCCGCTGCCCGGCGCCGGGCTGATCAGCGACCAGCACTGCCTGCCGGCCGATGGGGGCGGGGTGCGCTGCCTGCTGGCGCTGGCAGCACCGGTCAGGGTGCGCGACGTCTTCTACCTGCCGGCGACCTCCAGCGTTCCTTTCCGCTTCGTCCTGGACCTGGAGGAGGCGGACGAGGCCGCGTTCGAGGAACTGGTGTCCCATCCGGTACGGGCGGAGCTGCAGTCCGACCCCGTTCCGGTCACGTTGAGCGTGCCGCTTCCGCCCCATCGGCCGCGCCCCGACCGGCCGCTGATTGCGATCGATGCCGGGCACGGCGGCGCGGACCCCGGTGCGATCGGGGTCAGCGGCATTTTCGAGAAGGGCGTGACGCTGGCGGTGGCCCTGCGGCTTCGCGCCGTGCTGGAAGCGACGGGGCGCTACGACGTGTTCCTGACGCGCGAGGGGGACGAATACCTGCGCCTGCGCGAACGGGTGCGCCTGGCGCGGATGGCCGGGGCGGACCTGTTCATCAGCCTGCATGCCGACAGCCTGGAACATGACCACGTGCTGCGCGGCGCGTCGGTCTATACCCTGTCGGACACGGCCAGCAGCCAGGAAGCCGCCCTCTTGGCCGCGCGGGAGAACCGGGCCGACGCCCTGGTCGACGTGGCGCTGGATCCGGACGACGACATGATGGCGTCGATCCTGATCGACCTGTCCCAGCGGCTGACGCGGAACGAATCCAGCATGCTGGCGGAGCTGATGGTCACGCATCTGGGCGAGGCGACGTTGCTGATGCCGCACCAGACGCACCGCCAGGCGGGATTCGCCGTGCTGAAAGCCCCCGACGTTCCGTCGGTGCTGATCGAGATGGGATACCTGTCCAACGCGGAAGACGAGGCGTTGCTGGCGTCGGACGAACACCAGGCTGCCTTGGCAGAGGCGATGGCCAGGGCCATTGAAAGCTATTTCTCTTGGCTGGATGGCTTGCAGCGGTCCTGACGCGCCGTCTGGGCGCCCTTCGCAGGCCGCATTTGCCTGATGGGATGGATGTGCTGAAACTGTTCCGTCCGCAGCTGCCCGATCGCAAGCGATGTCGCCGGGGAACCGGCGCTGAGAGATGGACGAGCGCGGATTGGCGGCGCGGTGCCGTGGGCGCCCGCAGCCCGGCGATACGATCAGGAGGTTCGATGCGACTGCTGGGATGGATCGCCTCGTCGCTCGCCCTGCTGGCGGTGCTGGCGGGCCTCGGCGTGTATGGCGCCTTTCTCTATTATGCCCGGGACCTGCCGGATACGGCCCAGCTCGCCAACTACGATCCGCGCGTGACCACGCGGCTTTACGCCGGCGACGGACGGATGATCGCGGAGTACGCGGTCGAGAATCGCCTGTTCGTGCCGATCGCGACGATTCCGGAGCATGTGCGCCAGGCCTTCATTTCGGCGGAGGACCAGCACTTCTACGAACATTCCGGCATCGATTTCACCGGCGTCGTGCGGGCCGCCGTCACCAATCTGCGCAACATCGGCGGCGACCAGCGGCTGGTCGGGGCGTCCACCATTACCCAGCAGGTGGCCAAGAACTTCCTGCTTACCAACGAGGTCTCGTTCGCCCGCAAGATCCGCGAGGCCATCCTGGCGATGCGCATCGAACAGGCATTCGCGAAGGACGAGATCCTCGAGCTCTACCTGAACGAGATCTATCTGGGTCGCAACTCGTACGGCGTAGCGGCGGCGGCGCTGAACTATTTCAACCGGTCGCTGCCGGAGCTGACGTTGGCGGAGGCGGCGTTCCTGGCGGCCCTGCCCAAGGCGCCGAACAACTACAACCCCACCCAGCGCCCCGAACAGGCGGTGGCCCGGCGCAACTACGTGCTGGAGCGGATGCTGGAGGACGGGGCGATCACCGCGGAGGCGATGATCGAAGCCAGTGCCGAGCCGCTGGAAGTCTATGACCACGACGAGACGGAGCTGGTAGAGGCCGACTATTTCGCTGAGGAGGTGCGGCGCGAGCTGCAGCGCCTGTACGGCGACGACATCCTGTACGGCGGCGGGCTGACGGTCCGCACCACGGTCGACCCGCGCTTGCAGGAAATCGCCGACCGGTCGCTGCGCCAGGGGCTGATCGACTATGACCGCCGCCATGGCTGGCGGGGGCCGGTGGCTGAGCTCGCCAGCTTCGATGACTGGCCGGCGCAGCTGGAGGCGGTGGAGGTCCCGCCCGGCGGCGGCGACTGGCATCTGGCGGTGGTGCTGGAGGTCTATCCGGATGCCGTCCGCATCGGCTTCACCGACCGCCAGCAGGGAATGATCCCGCTGGAGGAGATGACCTGGGCGCGTCCCCAGCTGGCCCGCCAGAGGGTCGGCGCCGTGCCGCGGTCGGCCGACGACGTGGTCGACCTGCGCGACGTCGTCTGGGTGGAGGCCCTGGACGGGCGGCAGACGCCACCGTCGGTCAGCCCGGGTACGCCCGTGGATGACAGCGGCGCGGCGCGGGCGCTGCCGCGCTTCGGCTTGCGCCAGCTTCCGGAGGTGCAGGGCGCACTGGTGGCCATGGACCCCCATACCGGCCGCGTCCTGGCGATGAGCGGGGGCTTCAGCTATTCGATCAGCGAGTTCAACCGTGCGACCCAGGCCCGACGCCAGCCGGGTTCGGCCATCAAGCCGTTCGTCTACCTGGCGGCCCTGGAAATGGATCACGCGCCGCCGATCACGCCGGCGACCTTGATCCTGGACACGCCGCTGGCGGTCGACCTGGGACCCGGCGCCGGGTGGTGGCGGCCCGACAACTACGGGCACGATTTCCTGGGGCCGCAGCCGCTGCGCGTCGGCATCGAACGATCGCGCAATATCATGACGGTGCGCCTGCTGCTGGAAATCGGGCTGGAGCCGGTGCGCGATCTCACGCGCACCTTCGGCGTCTACGAGGACATGGACCTGATGTACTCCATGGCGCTGGGCGCCGGCGAGACGACGCCGCTGGCCCTGACCAACGGCTACGCGATGATCGCCAACGGCGGGCGGCGCATCCGCCCCGTCTTCATCGACAGGATCCAGGACCGCCACGGCCGCACGATCTATCCCGTGGACCACAGCACCTGCGAGGGATGCCAGCAGGTCGCGTGGCAGGGCCAGGCTGCGCCGGAGCTGCCGGACACCCGCGAACAGGTCGCCGACCCCGCGGCGACCTATCAGATGGTGTCGATGCTGGAGGGGGTGGTCCAGCGCGGCACGGGACGACGGCTTGCCTCCCTGGGGCTGCCGCTGGCCGGCAAGACCGGCACCACCAACGAGTCGCGCGATGCGTGGTTCGTCGGGTTCTCGCCCGACCTGGTCGTGGGCACGTTTGTCGGGTTCGACACCCCGCGCAGTCTCGGCGAAAGCGAGACGGGCGGGGGCAGTGCCGCGCCGATCTTCGGCGCCTTCATGGCCGAGGCACTGGAAGGCCAGGACGTGCCGCCCTTCCGGATCCCGCCGGAGGTCAGCCTGGTGCGCATCAACCCGGAGACCGGGGCGCCGGCCGCCCCGGGGGATCCTGCGATCCTGGAAGCCTTCCGCGCGGGGACGGAGCCGACGACGACATCCATGCTGGAATCCGATCCGGAGCGGGAAGAGGCGCTGATCGAATCGACCCTGTCCCCCACCACCGGGACCGGCGGGCTTTACTAATCGCAAGCCCCGTCATACATCCCCAGGGCAGGTGCGGCCCGGTCGCACCCCGTCCGGGGCCGTCCGTGCCCCTTCAGAGGACAGTGACATGCGTGCAGAAACCCAAGCGGTCGTCCATGACATCCAGCAGTCGTTGGCACTGCTGAGGAGGTCTCTTTGACTTCGACGCGGCGACGAAGCGGCTCGAGGATCTGAATACCGCGGCTGAGGATCCCGCGCTCTGGGACAATCCCGGCCAGGCCCAGGCCGTGTTGAAGGAACGAACCCGCCTGGAGCAGGCGCTGACCGGCTTTCGCGAACTGACCGGTGCGCTGGACGACGCGACGACCCTGCATGAGCTGGGCGAGGCGGAGGACGACGCCGACGCTGTCGCCGAGGCCGAGGCTGCGCTTCAGGCCCTTCTGGCGCGCGTGTCCAAGAAGCAGCTGGAAAGCATGCTGTCGGGCGAAGCCGACGCCAACGACTGCTATCTGGAGGTCAACGCCGGCGCCGGCGGCACGGAGGCGCAGGACTGGGCCGAAATGCTGCTGCGCATGTATGTGCGGTGGAGCGAGTCGCACGGCTACAAGGTCGAGTGGCTGGAAGAAAGCGCTGGCGAAGAAGCCGGCATCAAGTCGGCGACGGTGGAGATCAAGGGTCCCAACGCCTATGGCTGGCTGAAGGCCGAGACGGGCGTGCACCGCCTGGTGCGCATCAGCCCCTTCGACAGCCAGGCGCGGCGTCACACCAGCTTCGCCTCGGTGTCGGTGTCACCGGTGATCGACGAGAGCATCGACATCGAGGTGGAAGAGAAGGACCTGCGCATCGACACCTACCGGGCGTCCGGCGCCGGCGGCCAGCATGTCAACAAGACCGACAGCGCCATCCGCATCACCCATATCCCCACCGGCATCGTCGTGCAGTGCCAGAACGACCGCTCGCAACACCGCAACCGTGCCCAGGCCTATGCGATGTTGCGCGCCCGCCTCTATGAGGCCGAACTGAAACGCCGTGAGGAGGAGGCGCAGGCGTCGGCGCAGGAGAAGAGCGACATCGGCTGGGGCCACCAGATCCGCAGCTATGTGTTGCAGCCCTACCAGATGGTGAAGGACCTGCGCACCAGCGTCGAAAAGGGCAACGCCCAGGGCGTGCTGGACGGCGATATCGACGCCTTTCTGGAGGCCGCGCTGGCCGCGAAGGTAACGGGCCAGCGGCCGAGCGCGTCGACGCAGTAGGACCGTCGTTCAGCCGGGCGGCGTACGGTCGGCCAGCGGCAGGTACAGTTCCGGCCCCATGCCGGCGGCGGCCCGGGCATCGGCGTTGAACGGCGGCTTCACCGCACCGGGGGCGTGCCGCCGTGCCAGGGCCTGCCAGGTGTCGACCGGCGGCAGGCCGCGCCGGTCACACGCGTACAGGAACCAGCGATGACCGGCGGCCACATGGCCGATCTCGTCATCAAGGATGGTTTGCAGGACGTCGGCGGAGGCGTCGTCCCCCGCCCGCCGCAGGGCCGCGATCATCGGCGGGGTCACGTCCAGACCCCGCGCCTCGAACACCATCGGCACGATGGCAAGGCGGGCCACCAGATCGCCGCGGGTGTCGGTGGCGGCCTGCCAGAGCCCGTCATGGGCCGGCAGGTCGCCGTACGCGCAGCCATAGTCCTTGAGGCGTGCGCTCACCATCTCGAAATGCCGGGCCTCGTCGTCGGCAACCTGCAACCAGTCGGCGAAGAAGGCGGCTGGCAGGTCGACGCCGGCCCGGTCCGGGTCGGAAAACCGGGCGATGATGTCGGCGGCCAGGTCGATGGCGTTCAGTTCGATATGGGCGACGGCGTGCAGCAGGGCAGCCCGCCCGGCGGCGGTGGGACGGCGCTTCGGCATTTCCCGCGGCGGGCGCAGGACCGGCCGCGGTGGACGGGCAGGGCGGTCCGGTGGGTCCGTCCGGCCGATGCGACGGATATGGCCGCCCGCCCAGGCTGCGGCGATGCCCCGCGCCATGGTGGCCTTGGCGGCGGGGTCGGCCGTGCGCAGAACCGCATCAGCACCTTCGGCGATCGAAGCGAGCATGGGGGTCAACCGGGAGCGTCCTGAAGCGTCGCCAATGGCTGCCGGATCGCCCGGCATGTAAGGGGGCTGTCGCCGGATGCAGCCCGGGTCCGGGGCGGCGTGCCGAAGGGGCCGGGTGCAAATGCACCGAGGCGGAGGCCGCTGTTGCGACCTCCGCCACGATGCATAAGCGAATCATCCCTAAACCTGAGCCGCGTTTGCGCGACGTTGCCCGCCAGTCTCCGCCACGTGTCCTCACGGGGCGCGAGCCGGGGGTTCTTGTGTTCGGCGAGGCCGTCGCCCCAATGAAGCGCCCAAACTGCTCGGGCGACGGCCCCGTGTTACCCGGACCGGCGCGTCCCCCAACGGCCGGCCCGGGATCTCGTCAAAGCCCTTGCGAGCCCTAGAACTGCTCCGCTTCCGTGGAGTCGGCCAGCGCCGTCGTGGCCGACTTGCCGCCGGACACGGCCATCGACACGGCGTCGAAATAGCCCGTGCCGACTTCGCGCTGGTGGCGCGTTGCCGTGTAGCCCAGCTTCTCAGCCGCGAATTCCGCCTGCTGAAGCTCGGAATAGGAGGCCATCTGGCGTTCCTTGTAGCCCTTGGCCATCATGTAGGTGTGATAGTTGAGGCTGTGGAACCCGGCCAGCGTGATGAACTGGTACTTGAAGCCCATCGCCCCCAGTTCGCGCTGGAACTTGGCGATGGTCGCCTCGTCGATATTGCCCTTCCAGTTGAAGCTGGGCGAGCAGTTGTAGGCGCACAGCTTGTTCGGGAAGTCCTTGCGCACGCCCTCGATGAAGCGACGTGCCTGGTCGAGATCGGGATGCGACGTTTCCATCCACAACAGGTCGGCATAGGGCGCGAACGCCTTGCCGCGTTCGATGCAGAACTCCAGCCGGTTTTCCTGGCGGATGCGGTAGAAGCCTTCCTCGGTACGATCGTCGCGGTCGATGAAGGGATGGTCGCGCTCATCGACATCGCTGGTGATCAGCTTGGCGCTCTCGGCGTCGGTCCGGGCGACCAGCACGGTGGGCACGTCCATGACGTCGGCGGCCAGGCGTGCGGCATTCAGCGTCCGCACGAAGCTCTTCATCGGGACCAGCACCTTGCCGCCCAGATGCCCGCACTTCTTCTCCGATGCCAGCTGGTCTTCGAAGTGTACGCCGGCGGCGCCCGCTTCGATCATCGCCTTCATCAGCTCAAAGGCGTTCAGCGGTCCGCCGAAGCCGGCCTCGGCGTCGGCGACGATCGGGGCCAGCCAGTTGCGCTTGGCGCCGCCTTCGCAATGCTCGATCTGGTCGGCGCGCAGCAGGGCCTGATTGATCTTGCGGACGACGTCGGGAACGGAGTTGGCCGGATACAGGCTCTGGTCGGGATACATCGCACCGGCCAGGTTGGCGTCGGCCGCCACCTGCCAACCGGACAGATAGATGCTCTTCAGCCCGGCGCGGACCATCTGCATGGCCTGGTTGCCGGTCGTCGCGCCAAGCGCATTCACGAAATCGCGCTCGTGCAGCAGCTTCCACAACCGTTCCGCGCCCATGCGGGCGATGGAATGCTCAATATGGAAGGATCCCCGCAAGCGCTCGACGTCGGCGGACGTGTAGTCACGCCGAATTCCATCGAAACGGCCCTTGCCGTTGTCGCCGTGGGAACCGGGGTCGAGGGGGGACATGACACTCTCCTTGCGCGGCGGCTGCCCGACAATGCGGCGAGCCCCGGCGGCGTTGTCTGTTTTGTAAATGCGCGGAGACGCGTGCCGGCCACTTTGCTGATCTTTGCCATGGTGGTCAATACCCGATTGCTAGTAAAGTCGTAAACATGTAGCGTGCAACGGCTTTCGTATGGCGATATTGCAAATCTTGTAAAATCGCACGAACGGATTCCGAGACGAAAGGTCGGCGCTATGGCGAAAAAACCGTTGCTGGGGCCAAGGATTCGCCGATTGCGGCGCGAACATTCGATGACCCAAGCGGATATGGCGTCTCGTCTTGGAATCTCTGCAAGTTATCTCAATTTGATCGAAAATAACCATCGACCGATGACCGTGGATCTTCTTCTGCGGCTGGGTCAGACGTTCGACGTCGACCTGCAAACCTTCGCCGAGGACGATGCCGGCAGGCTGGTGGCGGGGCTGAGCGAGGTGTTCAGCGACCCCCTGTTCGAACCCATCGACATCAAGCGTCATGACCTGGGCGACCTGGCGGGAAGCGTTCCCACCGCGGCGCAGGCCATGATCACGCTGTATCGCGCCTATCGCGAGGCGCGCGACAACCTTGCCCTGTTGACGGAACAGGGTGCGGGCGATGTCGGGCGGCTGGAAAGCCCGCGGACGATGGTCGAGGAGGTGAGGGATTTCTTCGATCGCGAGAGCAACTATTTCCCCGATCTTGAGGCGGCGGCGGAGGATGTCTGGCAGAGCGCCAAGCTGGACAGCGCCAATCTCTGGCAGGGCCTGAGCGAGTACCTGGAGCAGGAACTGGCGGTTCGGGTCAAGACCATGCCGATCGACGTCATGGGGGCCGCCCGGCGCCGCTATGACCGCCACACCCGCCGCCTGCTGATCTCCGAGATGCTGCCGCTGCCCAGCCGGAACTTCCAGCTGGCCGTCCAGATCGGCCTGATCCGCGCGCGCCCGCTGATCGACCAGCGCATTGCGCAGGCAGGGTTCGCGACCACCGAGGCCGGCGGACTTGCGCGCCTGGCGCTGGCCAATTCGTTCGCAGCGGCCGTGATCATGCCCTATGACCGGTTCTATCGGGCGGCCACGGCGGTCCGCTATGACATCGCGGTGTTGAAGCGACGCTTCGAGGCGAGCTTCGAACAGGTGTGCCAGCGCCTGACGACGTTGCAGAAGCCGGGGGCGAAGGGCATCCCGTTCTTCATGATTCGCATCGACAATGCCGGCAACGTGTCCAAGCGCTTCAGTTCCGCGCGCCTGCATTTCGCGCGTTTCGGCGGCGCCTGCCCGCGCTGGAACGTGCATGAAGCGTTCAGTTCCCCCGGACAGATCCACACCCAGGTGTCGGAGATGACGGACGGCGCCCGCTACTTCTCCATCGCCCGCACCGTCTCGAAACCGGGGGCCGGCTACCACCAGCCCGGCCAGACCTTCGCCGTTGCGCTGGGGTGCGAGATCGCCCATGCGGCGCAGCTGATCTATGCCGACGGGGTCGACCTGCAGAACGACGACATCGCCGTGCCCATCGGCCTGCAATGCCGGCTGTGCGAACGGCGCGACTGCGTGCAGCGGGCGTTCCCGCCGGCCAGCCATCGCCTCAGCCTCGACGAGAACGTGCTGGGCCCGACACCCTATCGGTTCGATACGGCCTGACCGCCGGCCGCGCGCGGTGACGGCGCCCGTTGTTGGAATCATACAAACTTTACAGACTGCATAGGGAACCGGCTTGTCCCGGCTTCCTCCGGTCAATTGGCCTGACCGCTTTACCACTTGACACTTTGCCGCAGCCGGCGTCACCTGAAAGGGAACGGACAGCGTCCTCCGCTGGCGGCGAGACCCATGCAGCTGCGTGCCATCGAGCCCCAACGCCTCTATCAGAAGGTGGCCGAACAGATCGGCGACCTGATCCGCCAGGGCACCTGGCGGGAGGGCGACCGCCTGCCGCCCGAACGCGATCTGGCCCTGCACCTGAAAGTCAGCCGCCCCGTGGTGCGCGAAGCGATGGTCGCGCTGGAGCTTGCCGGCTTCGTGGAGGTGCGGACCGGCGCCGGCACCTATGTGCGGACCCCGGGATCGGATGCCTACGTGAAGATCATCCGCGAAGGCGAAGCGGGTCCCAGCCCGTTCGAGCTGATCGCGGCCCGCCGCGTCATCGAGGGGGAGACGGCGGCCATCGCCGCCGAAGCCGCCACGCCCGGGCTGACGGACGGGCTGGCGAAGTCCATGGCGAAGATGGACCGCGATATCGGCCGCGGCGTGCAGAGCGTGTCCAACGAGGAGGACGGGGACTGGCAGTTCCATGTCCGCATCGCTGCCGCCACCGGCAACGCCACGCTTGAGACGATCGTCAGCCAGCTTTGGCTGGGCATGCGCCGGCCGCTGTTCCGGGCGTTGAGCGATCGGGTCCGGCTGCCCGCCAACGCCCGCCGCGCGCTGGGGGAGCATCGGCGCATCACCGACTGCATCGCCGCTGGCGACGCCGCAGGCGCGCGCACCGCCATGCACAGCCATCTTGACCAGGTCCGGGACGTCCTGATGCGCGGCGTCGAGGACGAAGACGCGGAGGCCACCGCATGACGGGTCCGCAGCTGCTGCATCCCGATCGCCTGCTGCCGCCCGAGCCGGGCGTCCGCGCCATCGCGCGCCGGCTGTACGAACGGGTCAGGGACCTGCCGATCGTCAGCCCCCACGGGCATACCGATCCGCGGTGGTTTGCGGACGACCAACCGTTCGCCGACCCGGCCAGCCTGTTCGTCGTGCCCGACCACTACCTGTTCCGCATGCTCTACAGCCAGGGCGTGGCGCTTGAGGACCTGGGGATTCCCCGGATCGATGGCGGCCCGGTGGAAACGGACCCGCGCGCGATCTGGCGGCGGCTGGCCAGCAACTGGCACCTGTTCCGGGGCACGCCGTCGCGGCTGTGGCTGGAATACGTCTTCCAGGAGATCTTCGGCATAACCGACCGGCTGGGCCCGGCGAACGCCGATACCCTCTACGACCGTATCGACGAATGCCTGCATCGGCCGGACTTCCGGCCGCGCGCCCTGTTCGAACGCTTCCGCATCGAAGCGATCGCGACGACGGAATCGCCGCTGGACGACCTGGCCCACCATCGGCGCATCCGCGACAGCGGCTGGACCGGCCGCGTGCTGACGGCCTTCCGCCCCGATCCCGTCGCCGATCCCGAGTTCGAAGGCTTCGCCGCCAACATCGTGACCCTGGCCGAGCTGACGGGCGAGGATACTGCCACCTGGCAGGGCTATCTGAACGCCCTGGCCGCGCGCCGGCAGGTCTTCATCGACCATGGCTGCACGTCCACCGATCACGGCCACTTGACCGCCACCACCAGCGACCTGGGCCGGGCCGATTGCGAGCGGCTGTTCGCCAAGGCGCTTGCGGGCGACGCGAGCCCGGGGGAGGCGGACATCTTCCGCGGCCAGATCCTGACGGAGATGGCGCGCATGAGCCTGGACGACGGCCTGGTGATGCAGCTGCACCCGGGGTCCTTCCGCAACCACAACGCCCAGGTCTACGCACGGTTCGGGCGCGACAAGGGCGCGGATATCCCGCTCAGGACGGACTATGTGCGGGCGCTGAAGCCGCTGCTCGACCGGTTCGGCAACGAGCCGCGGCTGACGCTGATCCTGTTCATGTTGGACGAGACTGCCTTGGGGCGCGAGCTGGCGCCGCTGGCCGGCCACTATCCGGTCCTGCGCCTGGGTCCGCCCTGGTGGTTCTTCGACAGCCCCGACGGGATGATGCGGTTCCGCCGGCTGACGACGGAGACGGCCGGCTTCTACAACACCGTCGGCTTCAACGACGATACGCGCGCCTTCCTGTCCATCCCGGCCCGCCACGACATGGCGCGGCGCGTCGACTGTGCCTTCCTGGCGGAACTGGTGGCCGACCATCGGCTGGACGAGGATGAGGCGGAGGAACTGGCCGTCGACCTGGCCTACAGGCTCGTGAAGCGGGCCTACAAGCTGGACGGCTGAGTGGGGGCGGGCGGACCCGCCGATGGACAAGAACGGGCAAAGCACCCGAGGCGAAGGAGGAAGCAACAGCCATGAACACGACAACCAGGCTCTCTGCCTTGGCCGCGGCGTCCGCGGTCGGGCTGTGCATGACGGCGGCATCGGCCGACGATATCGTCCTGCGTGCCGCCGATACCCATGATGCCGGCTATCCGACGGTGGAGGCGGTGGCCTATATGGGCCAGCTGCTGTCCGACTGGACGGGCGGGCGCATCACCATCGAAACCTATCCCGGCCGGCAGCTGGGCGAGGAGCGCGATACCATCGAGCAGACCATGATCGGCGCGCTCGACATCAACCGCGTCAACCTGGCCCCGCTGAACAACATCGTGCCGGAAACGGCGATTCCGTCGCTGCCCTACATCTTCCGGTCCATCGACCACATGCACAGGGCGATGGACGGCGAGATCGGCCAGCAGATCATGGCCGCGTTGGAGCCGCACGGGCTGGTCGGCCTGGCCTTCTACGACAGCGGCGCCCGGTCCTTCTACAACACCGTCCGGCCGATCCATTCGCCGGCCGACATGGAAGGCCTGCGCATCCGCGTGCAGAATTCCGATCTGTTCGTGGCGATGGTCGAGGCGCTGGGCGCCAATGCCACGCCGATGGAATTCGGGCAGGTCTACGACGCACTGCGGACCGGCGTCATCGACGGGGCGGAGAACAACTGGCCGTCCTATGAATCCACCCGGCATTTCGAGGTGGCGCAGTACTACACGCTCGACCAGCACTCGCTGTCGCCGGAAATCCTGATGATGTCGAAGATCGTCTGGGACGGTCTCAGTGAAGAAGATCAGGACCTGGTGATGAAGGCAGCCGCGCTGTCGGTGCCGTACATGCGCCAGCTGTGGGAAGAGCGTGAGGCGGCCTCGCGCGACATCGTCGTGGCCAACGGCAACGAGATCGTCGAGGAGGTCGACAAGCAGCCCTTCATCGATGCCATGGGGCCGGTCTACGAGCAGTTCGCCACCACGCCGGAACTGCAGGCGCTGGTGGAGCGCATCCAGGCCCTGCCATAGGCCGTTGCGACCTTTAGGGCATGGCCGGCGACCGGCCGGCCATGCCGATTTCTTCCCCTGCGCTGCCGTGACGGCCTGCCCGGATGCAGCGCGGCCATGGGGGATATCCCGGATATGACCCAGCCAGACACGCCGCCCACGGGCACGTCGCCCCCCCAGGCGGGACCCGGGGGCGGCCGGCTCGCGCGGTCCTTTGCCGTGGCGGCCCGTGTGTTCGAGGCCATCGGCAAGATCGTGCTGCTGATCTCCGGCACCGGTATCGTCGCGATGACCCTGATCATCGGCTGGCACGTCTTTGCCCGCCGTGTGCTGAACGACACGCCGAACTGGTCGGAGACGTCGACCGTCCTGATCATGTTCTGGTACAGCCTGCTGGGGGCGGCGATCGGTGTGCGCTACAGGATGCATATCGGTCTGGTGTTCGTGCGCGACCGCATGCCCCCGACGCTGCGCAAGGTCGTGGACTGCTTCACGCATGCGGTGGTGGCGGCCGTGGGCGTGCTGCTGCTGTGCTACGGCACCGAGATGGCCCAGTCGACCTGGGACCAGACCATCCCCACCGTCGGCATTCCCGTAGGCATCCAGTATCTGCCGTTCCCGATTGCCGGGGCGCTGATCGCCATCTTCGCGGTCGAGCTGCTGCTGCGCACGCTGTCCGGGCAGGAGCTTGAGGGCGCATGGAACTGATCGCGCTGTTCGGCACCTTCGCGGTGCTGCTGGTGCTGGGCGTGCCGGTGGCGTTTGCGCTGGGCGCGTCCGCCTTTGCCTGCGCCTTTGCCATGGGGCTGCCGCCGACGGTCGTCGTCCAGCGCATCTCCTCCGGCATGAACGTCTTTTCGCTGCTGGCGATCCCCTGCTTCATCTATGCGGGCGAACTGATGCTGCAGGGCAAGGTCGCCGACAAGCTGATCAATTTCGCCGTTGCCGCCATCGGTCATCTGCGCGGCGGACTGGGCCTGGTGAACGTTGCCGCCAGCATGATGTTCGGCGGCATCTCCGGCTCTGCCGTTGCGGACGTCTCGGCCCTGGGATCGGTGCTGATCCCGAAGATGCGCGAGCAGGGCTATCACGCCGACTATGCCGTGAACGTCACGATCACTTCGGCCACGCTCAGCCTGGTCATTCCGCCCAGCCACAACCTGATCCTGTTTTCCATCGCCACGGGGGGTGGCGTTTCGGTCGCGTCGCTGTTCATCGCCGGCATCGTGCCGGGACTGCTGGTGGGCCTGTGCCTGATGGCCGTCACCTACCTGATCGCCGTGAAGCGGAACTATCCGACCGGCAGGTTCCCGGGCTGGATGCCGCTGCTTGTCACCTTCGTGATCGCGATCCCGGGCCTGATCACCGCGGCCATCATCGTCGTCGGCGTGCGGTTCGGCTTCTTCACGGCGACGGAGGCTGCGGGCATCGCCGCCCTCTATGCCCTGCTGATCACCGTCTTCATCTATCGGTCGCTGTCATGGCAGGAATTCCTGCTGGCCACGGTGAACGCGGTGAAGACCACGGCCATGGTGCTGCTGATCATCGGTGCGGCCATGGCCTTCGGCTGGATGATGGCGGCCAATCGCGTGCCGCTGATGCTGTCGCAGATGCTGACGGGCCTCTCCGACAACCCGTACGTCATCCTGTTGACCATCAACGTGCTGCTGCTGTTTCTCGGCACCTTCATGGACATGGCGCCGCTGATCGTCATCACCACACCGATCTTCCTGCCGGTGGCGCGCGACCTGGGGATGGACCCGGTGCATTTCGGCATCGTGCTGATCATGAACCTGGGCATCGGCCTGGTGACGCCGCCGGTGGGCACGGTGCTGTTCGTCGGCTGCGCCGTCGGCAAGGTGAAGATGGAAGAACCGTTGCGCACCATCTGGCCGTTCTACGGTGCGCATGTGGTGGCGTTGCTGCTGGTCACGTATGTGCCGTTTATCTCCCTGGGCCTGGTGAGGCTGATCGGATGACTGCAAGGCTGAACAACGACGCCCTGGACCGTCTGCCGGCGGATGTGGGCCGCCCGGGCTATGACCGCGGCCGTGCCGGCATCGGCATCGTCCATCTGGGCCTGGGCGCTTTCCATCGCGCCCACCAGGCGGTCTACACCGACGACGTGATGGGCCGCGAAGGGGGTGATTGGGCGATTTCGGGCGTCAGCCTGCGCCACGGCGATACCCGCTGCGCGCTGGCGCCGCAGGACGGCCTCTACACGGTCGCGGTGCGCAGCGGCGAGCCGGACCGCCTGCGTGTGATCGGTTCCGTGCGCGAGATCCTGGTGGCCCCGGAACAGCCGGAAGCCGTGCTGGCGCGCCTGATCGCGCCGCAGACCCGTATCGTCACCCTGACCGTGACCGAGAAGGGGTATTGCCACGATCCGGCCACGGGTGAACTGCGCCTGGACGATGCGGGCATCCGCCACGACCTGGCCCATCCCGACCGGCCCCATACGGTGATCGGCTATCTTGTCGCCGCCCTGGCGCGCCGCCGGACGGCCGGGACGGCCCCGTTCACGCCGCTGACCTGCGACAACCTGCCGGCCAACGGCCGCACGCTGGGCCGGCTGGTGCTGGCCTATGCCCGTGCCCTCGACGGCGGGCTGGCGGACTGGATCGGGCAGGCGGTCCCGTTCCCGTCGACCATGGTGGACCGCATCGTGCCGGCGACGACCCAGGACGACCGCGCGGCCGTCGACGCCCGCCTCGGGCTGGCGGATGCCTGGCCGGTGGTGACGGAACCGTTCACCCAATGGGTGATCGAGGATCGCTTCGCCGGCCCGCGCCCGGCATGGGAACTGGCCGGCGCCGAACTGGTGGAGGATGTCGAACCCTACGAGCACATGAAGCTGCGCCTGCTCAACGGCAGCCATTCCACCATGGCCTATCTCGGCTATCTCGCGGGGTACGAGACGATCGCCGAAACCATGGCCGATCCCGCCTTCGTCACCCTGATCGGCCGCATGATGGATCGGGAGGTGACGCCGACGCTGACGGTTCCCGCCTCCGCCGACCTCGGCCGGTACAAGGCGGCCTTGCTGGACCGCTTCGCCAATCCGGGCCTGAAGCACCGCACCTGGCAGATCGCCATGGACGGGTCGCAGAAGCTGCCGCAGCGGCTGCTGGGCACCGTACGCGACCGGCTGGCGGCGGGCCGGTCGATCGCGCGGCTGGCCCTGGCGGTGGCGGGGTGGATGCGCTACGTCACCGGCATCGACGAGGCCGGCCGGCCGATCGAGGTGTCGGACCCCCTGGCGGGGGACCTGCGGCGCCTGGCCGACCAGGCGGGGCGCGATCCCGCGGCGCTGGCCGATGCGCTGCTGTCGGTCAAGGCGGTGTTCGGCAGCGATCTGCCGCAGAACATGGCCTTCCGCAGCACTGTAACCAGTGCGCTCGGCACGCTGATCCATCAAGGTGCGCGCGCGACCGTCGCGGCCTATGCCGGGATGTCGTCCGGTCCGGGATGCGGGGGGTGAGGCAGGCCGGCCATGCTGCCGGAACCCGAACGATCAGAGGAAGGGCGGCCGTTCGTTGATCACCGTATAGGTGATGACGAAGCTGACGGCCCCGGCGATCAGCGCCAGGAACAGCCAGAGCGCCGCCGGGGTGCCGCGTTGCGCCTTGCCCTTGGTGACGATGGTGGACGTCACCTGGCGCTGGTTGCGGGTGTCGAAATAGGTCTGGTCGACGCGCGCTTCGGGGAATTTCTTGCTCGCCACCAGGGCTTCCGCGTTGGCGACGGCCACCTGCATCTCCCCGGTGGAGCCCTGCGGCTGCCACCCGGATTTGTCGTGGCCGAGCACCGTGAAGGTGATCTGTTGGCCCCCAGCCATGCGTACGCTCCAATGCCGATGTCGTCGGACCTCGATTCAGTGAAGAGTGCCCAGGAAGTCCTATCAACCGGTTAAACAGGCCCTTTTTTCCGCGCCACTACCGGCCATAGGCCAGGATAAGGTCGCAGACCGCCGCACATAGCGGCGATTCCCCGCGTCCGAAGGCCTGGACGACATCGAAATGGTGATAGCCCGGCATCTCGACCACGCGCAGCGCGTGGCCGGCGGCCTGCCAGGCCTCGGCGAAGGCGTGCTGCTGGCGGTGGAACTCCTCCGGCTCATCGCCGCCCACCGACAGCACCAGCGGCGGCGCCGGGGTCGGCGGGATCACCGACAGCGGGCTCAACCGGCCGGCGGTGGCGGCATCCAGGCCCAGGAGGCCGTTGAGGAAGCTCAGCCGCACCGGCTCCAGGTCATAGAGCCCGCTGATCGCAGCCGCCCCCTTGATCACGCCCGCCGGGTGGCCCAGCGCCGGCCAGTCGGTCGACGCCATCAGCGCCGTCAGGTGGGCACCGGCGGAATGGCCCGACAGGAACAGCCGCTCCGGATCGGCGCCGTATTCGCCCGCATGGTCATACAGCCACAGCACGGCGCTGCGCACCTGTTCCACCAGCGTGGCGAAGCTGACGGTCGGGCACAGCTCATAGCCGATGGCGGCAAACGTGATGCCGCGGGCGACGAACGCGGGGGCCAGGAACTCGAAATCCTCCGGGCTCAAGGCCTGCCAATAGCCGCCATGGATGAAGGCCAGCATCGGTGCGCCGGCCGGTTCGGCCGGATAGAAGATCACGCGCTGGCGCGGATGGGCGCCGTAGCTGCCCTCCACCCGGGCCAGACGGGCGCGCACGTCCGCGCTGTCGCCGGCATAGGCGGCGAAGAACTCCGGATGTTCGGGATGGCGGGCGCGGAGGTTGTACTGCCGGTCCAGCCCCGCCTGGTCGTAGCCGCGCCAGACCGTCTCAGGTGAAGGCCCCTCAGGTGAAGGCATTGAAGGTGATGATGGTCTGCGTGTCCTTGATATGCGGCATCTGCTGCACGGTGCCGGTGACGAAGTGGCCGACATCCTGGTCCTTCGCCAGATAGCACTTCACCAGCAGGTCGTACTGGCCGGAGATGGAATAAACCTCCGACACCTGCTCGATGCGGTCGACCATCTCGGCCGCCACCTCGTAGGCCTTGCCGAGCTCGCATTTCACCAGGATGAAGATGGCGTGCATGGGCGCCGGCTCTCCTCGGGTCTGTTGTCCACTTGCGCCCCGGCACCCTAGCACCGGGCGACGCACCGTGCAGCGCCGAACTTGGGCGCCGGCCGCCCGACGGGCCCCTGTGACGACGGTCATAGCCCGCACGACGGCCGATTCCCGATGATGACGGCAATGAAGGAACCAGGGACGGGCCGCTCGCCATGACCAGGACCAATACACACCGGCGCCGGACGGCAGCCGATCTGCTGCCGTATCAGCAGCACATTCCGGGGTCGCACATCCGCAGCCTGCCTTGGCTGCTGCTGGCGGAAGTCGCGATCATCATCGCGGTGGGGCTGCTGATCGGCTTTCAGCTTTAGCGCCCGGCCCTGCGGGGGCGTAAGCTGGTCCTTCCTGCGGACGGCGAAGGGGGGGATCGGGGATGGCCGGCAACGAACCACGCACACCGGTGGCAACCGGCGGCTGCCAGTGCGGCACGGTGCGCTATGCGCTCTACGCCCAGCCAGAAGGTACGCATTTCTGCCATTGCCGCATGTGCCAGAAGGCGGTGGGCAACGTCTTCGCCGCCCTGGCGCCGGTGCGCCGCAGCGATTTCGCCTGGACTCGGGGGACGCCGGCGATCTTCCGCAGCTCCACCGTGGCCGAGCGCGGCTATTGCCGCGACTGCGGCACCCCGCTCAGCTTCGCCTATGTCGACAGTGCGTGGATCGACGTGACCCTGGGCAGCCTGGACCATCCGGAAGCGATGCCCCCCGCCGTCCACTACGGCACAGAAGCCCAGATGCCCTGGCTGCACCTGTCGGGCGACTGGCCGCGGTCGCAGACGCAAGAGACCATGGCCCCCGACCGCAAGGCGCGCATCCGCAACTTCCAGCACCCCGACCACGACACCACGGATTGGCAGCCGCAGACGGCCGAAGACCCGGTGCCCGAGGGCTGCGGCTAGCCGAGATCGGCGGCGGCACGAGGGCACCCGTACCACCGCCGACCAGGGCCCTTGCAGGAGAGGATGTCCGGACGGCCGCACCGTTGACCGGGGACCGACGAAGCCGTCGCTCCGCAACGACGACTTGCAGCGCGCATGCCGCCCCCCAATCGGTTCGCCTGGGCCTGGCGAGGGCACCCGGCACAACCGCCCGGACGAGGGGGACTGTAGTGCGAATGAGAGTCGTTTGCAACAACAATCACGGCGTCAGTCGGTGGGCGTTGGTGCATCGATGGGCCGGGACTCCTCCTGACGGTGGGATGACGTTCGGACGGAATGGGAGATGTCTCAAAGGAGGCTCTGCCCTTACAACCCCAGATACCGCTCCTTCAGCGCCGGCTCGGCCAGGAAATCGCGGTTGGTGCCGTGCCAGGCGATGCGGCCTTTTTCGATGATGTAGTGGCGGTCGGCGATGCGGGTCAGGGCGTCGACGTATTTGTCGATGACCAGGATGGACTGGCCGTCCTGTTTCAGGCGGACCAGGCATTTCCAGATCTCGGCGCGGACCAGCGGGGCGAGGCCTTCGGTGGCCTCGTCCAGCATCAGCAGCTTGGGGTTGGTCATCAGGGCGCGGCCGATGGCCAGCATCTGCTGTTCGCCGCCGGACAGCTGGCCGCCCATGTGGCGGCGGCGTTCGGCCAGGCGCGGGAAGAAGGCGAAGACGCGGTCCAGCGTCCACGGGTCGGGCCGCGCCGTCGGGTTGGCAGCCGTGGCCAGCAGGTTTTCGGCCACCGTCAGGTTGGGGAAGATCTGGCGGCCCTCCGGCACCAGGCCCAGGCCGGCGCGGGCGATGCGGTGGGCGGGCTGGCCCTGCACCGGCTGGCCTTCGATCAGTACGGTGCCGTCGCGCGGGCGCACCAGGCCGAGGATGGAGCGCAGCGTCGTGGTCTTGCCCATCCCGTTGCGGCCCAAGAGCGTGACCATCTCGCCCGCATGCACCGACAGGAAGACGCCGAACAGCGCCTGGCTCTGGCCATAGAAGCTGTGCAGGTCCTGCACGTGCAACAGGGTGTGGGCCATCAGGCACCCCCGTTGGCGGCGTCGTCGCCCAGATAGGCTTCGCGCACCCGGGTGTCGGCGCGGATCGCCGCCGGCGGGCCGGAGGCGATGACGCGGCCGTGCAGCAGCACGGTGATGCGGTCGGCCAGCGCGAAGACGGCGTCCATGTCGTGCTCGACCAGCAGGATCGGGGCCTGCGACCTCAGGCCGGCCAGCAGCGTGACCATCTCCGCGCTTTCCTCGCCGCCCATGCCGGCCATGGGTTCGTCCAGCAGCAGCAGCTTCGGGCGCATGGCGAGCGCCATCGCCAGCTCCAGCCGCCGCTTCTGGCCGTGGGCGAGGGCGGCGGCCGGACGGTCGGCGTGGGCGGCCAGGCCGACGCGGTCCAGCGCCTTGGCGGCCGGGGCGTTCAGGGCCGGATCGCGGGCGGCGTTGCGCCAGAACTTGAAACTGTGGCGCTCGCGCCCCTGCACCGCCAGGGCGACGTTGTCGCGCACGGTGAAGCTGGGCAGGATCGTGGTGATCTGGAAGCTGCGGGCCAGGCCCAGGCGGGCGCGGGCGGCCACCGGCCAGGCGGTGATTTCCCGGCCGCCAAAATGGATGCTGCCGGCATCGGGGCTGAGCTCCCCCGACAGCTGGGCCAACAGGGTGGTCTTGCCGGCGCCGTTGGGGCCGATGACGGCGTGGATCTCGCCTTCGCCGACGTCCAGGTCGACGGCATCGTTGGCAACCAGGCCGCCGAAGCGCTTGGTCAGGCCCGCGGCGTGCAGCAGGGCCGTCATCGGCGCTTCCGCCAGCGGCGCGGCGGCTTGCCGGGTTCCGGCTCGGGCCGCAGGTGCCGCCAGAGGGCGCCGCCGGGCACGCCGTCGATCAGGCCGGCCAGGCCGCGGCGGGCATAGAGCACGATCAGGATCAGGATCGGGCCGAGGAAGATCTTCCAGTGTTCGCCGAGGCCGGGGACCAGGCCGTCCAGCGCCTCGGGCATGAACTCCTCCAGCAGCATCAGCAGGGTGGCCCCCAGCGCCGGCCCGGCCAGCGTTCCGATGCCGCCGATCACGACCATGACGATCAGGTCGCCCGAGCGGTCCCAGCGGAGGTAGGACGGGCCGACGAACCCGGTGGCGTTGGCGAACAGGGCACCGGCCAGGCCGGCCACGGCCCCGGCGAGCACGAACGCCACCAGCTTGTAGCGATAGGTGTGGAAGCCCAGTGCGCGCGCCCGCCGCTCGTTGTCCTTGGCTGCGCGCAGGACGCGGCCGAAGCGGCTGCCGACCAGGCGGTGGGTGAGGGCGAGGAAGGCCACCAGCACCGCCAGCGCCAGATAGTAGAACGACACACGGTCGTTGAGGTCGATGGGCCAGGGCAGGGAACTGCGCTGCCACACCGCTATGCCGTCCTGGCCATTATAGCGGCGCAGCGACACCAGCAGGTAGAACAGCATCTGGGCGAACGCCAGCGTGATCATGATGAACGAGATGCCGGTGGTGCGCAGGCACACCGCGCCGATCGGCAGTGCGATCAGCCCGGCCACCAGCATCGCCAGCGGCAGCAGGACCAGGCCGTTCGTCGTTCCCGGCAACAGGCCGAGGAAGGCCGAACCGTCACCGGCATGGACGAAGGCGATGCCCACGACATAGCCGCCGATGCCGACGAAGGCGGCGTGGCCGAAGCTGACCATGCCGCCGAAACCCAGGATCAGGTTCAGGCTGGCCGCAGCCAACGCCATGATCAGGATGCGGGTGGCGAGGCTGACATAGAACGGCTCCCCCAACGCCATCGCCGCCGGCGGCAGCAGGAGCAGCAGGGCGAGCAGCACGCCATGCACGACCCGTCGGCGTCGTGCGGTCGGGGCGCCGGCGTCATCCACGGCTGGTGCCTCGATACGGGCAGGCACTGGCAAGGTCCACAGCCAGACTGCGGGAGATCCCCGCTTTCGCGGGGATGACGGGTCTGCTGGGACGGGTTCGGGTCAATCCCCGCCACTTTCCCGTCGTCCCCGCGCAGGCGGGGACCTTGGCGGACCGTGTAAGGACGCGCCAGCGGACAGCGAGCGTCGCGAGGGCGCCCATGGCCTCACCCATAGGCCGGAAACAGGCCGCGGGGGCGGAATGCCAGAACGGCGGCCATCAGGATGTAGATGGACATCGATGCCAGCGACGATCCCACCCCGTCGGCCGTCGACGGGTCCAGGAACAGCTTGAACGCCGCGGGCAGCAGAACCCGGCCGAAGGTGTCGACCAGACCCACCAGCACCGCGCCGACGAAGGCGCCCTTGATGGAGCCCAGGCCGCCGATGACGATGACGACGAAGGTCAGGATCAGGATCTGCTCGCCCATCCCCACCTCCACCGCCAGGATCGGGCCGGCCATCGCCCCGGCCAGCCCGGCCAGCCCGGCACCGAGCGCAAAGACCGCGGTGAAGATCGGGGCGATGTCGACGCCCAGGGCCGTCACCATCTCGCGGTTGCTGGCGCCGGCGCGGATGCGCATGCCCAGCCGCGTGCGGCCGATCAGGACCCAGAGGAACAGGGCCACGGCGATGCCGACGACGATGACGGCCAGGCGAAAGGCCGGATAGGGCGCGCCGGGGATCAGCTCCACCTGGCCCGACAGGAACTCCGGCGGCGTCAGGCGCAGCGGCACCGGCCCCCAGATGATCTTCACCAGCTCGTTGAAGAACAGGATCAGGCCGAAGGTGGCCAGCACCTGGTCCAGGTGGTCGCGGCGATAGAGGGTGCGCAGCGCCACCAGCTCCACCACCACGCCGACGGCCGCTGCCAGCGGCACTGCCACGATCAGGCCCAGGACGAAGCTGTCGAACAGCCCGGTGAACGTCGCCGTGAGAAACGCCCCGACCATGTAGAAAGAGCCATGGGCGAGGTTGATCATGTCCATGATGCCGAAGATCAGCGTCAGCCCGGCCGCCATCAGGAACAGCATGACGCCCAGCTGCACGCCGTTCAGCGCCTGCTCGACCAGAAGCAGCCCATCCATCGGCCCGGCTTTCGCACTCGATTCCGCAGACGTTCAGAACGGCCCTCCCCCAGCAAGGGGGGAGGGCTCACTTGCTTACATGCTGCAGTCTTGCGCGTAGGCGTCGGTGTGGTCGGTGAAGACGGTGCCGGCCAGGCGGTTGGTCAGCGTCCCGTCCTCCAGCTGCACCACCTCGCGCAGATAGAAGTTCTGGATCGGGAAGTGGTTGGTGTTGAAGCGGAAGCTGCCGCGGACGGTATCGAACTGGGCCGTTTCGAAGGCGGCGATCAGGGCCTCCGTATCGTCCAGGTTGCCGCCAGCCGCGCGCACGCCCGCGTCGATCAGCAGGGCCGCATCATAGGCCTGGCTGGCATAGAGCGAGGGTATGCGGCCGTAGCGGTCCATGAAATCCTCGACGAAGCGGAGGTTGGCGGGGTTGTCGAGGTCGGGGCTCCACTGCGCGGTGTTGTAGACGCCGACGGCCGCCTCGCCGACGGCCCCCAGGATGTCCTGGCTGAACGAGAAGGCGGGGCCGAACAGCGGGATCTCGTCCTTCAGGCCGGCCTGTTCGTACTGCTTGATGAAGTTGATGCCCATGCCGCCGGGCAGGAAGAAGAAGACGGCGTCGGGCTCTGCCGCGCGGATCTGCGCCAGCTCCGCGGCGTAGTCCAGCTGGCCCAGCTGCGTGTAGACCTCGCCCACCACTTCGCCGGTGTAGTAGCGCTTGAACCCCGTCAGCGAATCCTGGCCCGCCGGATAGTTCGGCGCCAGCAGGAACAGCCGCTCATAGCCGGCGTCCTGCACGTGCTGGCCCATGGCTTCGTGGTTGTTGTCGTTCTGGTAGGCAACGTTGAAGAAGTACGGGCTGCACCCTTCGCCGGCCAACGCCGACGGGCCGGCATTGGGACTGACGAACAGCACCTCGCTGCGCGCCAGGGTCGGCATGATGGCCAGCGCCAGGTTCGACCAGACGATGCCGGTGACGATCTGCACGCCATCGCGTTCGATCATGCGGTCGGCCAGCTGTACGGCGACCTCGGGGCTGCGCTCGTCATCGCCTTCGATGACCTCGGTTTCCAGGCCGCCCATCGCGCCGCCGACATGCTCCAGCCCCAGCATGAAGCCGTCGCGGACATCGATGCCCAGGCCGGAGCCGCCGCCCGACAGCGTGGTGATCATGCCGATCTTCAGCTCCTGCGCCGATGCCGGTTGGGCCGCCATCAGCACGGCCGTGCCGGCGGCAAGGATGATTGACCTCATTCGCGGTGCCTCCCAAGCATGATGTGTCCCGCACGGGTCCCCGGGGGCTGGTGCGGGATGGCCATGACGGCCTGTCCGCGGGCTTCAGGGACGGGTCGGGAAAGCGGTGCCGGGCGAATGCCGGCCCGGGCGCGCAGGATTGCCTGTCCTGCCGCCGCTTTTCAAGCGGCTGGCAGCTTTTCCCGTTGCAGTTTTCCGCCTTCGCTGCGCGGCAGGCGTTCCATCAGGTGCAACCGCAGGGCGATCGGCGCCCCGCCAAACCCGTCCAGCATGCCGGCAATCGCGCCCTTCAGCCGGTCTTCCAGCCGCGGATCGGGCAGGTCGCCGGCCGCCGCCACGAAGGCATGCAGTGCTGCTTCGCCGTCCGGTCCGCAGGATGCCAGCACGGCGCAGTCGGCGACGCCGCGGTGGCTCAGCAGCGTGTCCTCCAGGGTGTCGAGCGGCAGGATGCGCCCGTCCGGCAGCAGCGCGTCGTCCAGCCGGCCCAGCAGGCGCACGGCGCCCGAACCGTCGCTGACGCACAGATCCCCGGTGGCACACCAGTCCTGCCGGGTTGCCGCCGGTCGCCCATCGTCCTGCCAGACGCGCCCGCCGCTCAACCCGCGCACATGCAGCCGGCCGGGAATGTCGATGGCATTGGGCGTGCCATCCAGGGTGAACACCGATGCCTGGTAGCCGGGCAGGGGGCGCAGCGGCCCGCCCGCCTCGCCGGCCAGGATGATGCCCCCGACTTCCGTCGCCTCCACGGCGTCGGTCAACGGCGTGCCCAGGGCGGCACCGCACAGCCCCGCCGTGGTCGGCGGCAGGCGCTCGCCGGTGGAAATCGCCTTGCGCAGGGGGGGCAGGGCGCCGGCCCTGCTGCCGGCGGCGATCAGCTGGCG
Organism: Rhodospirillaceae bacterium; assembly: GCA_020638595.1. GTDB lineage: Bacteria > Pseudomonadota > Alphaproteobacteria > DSM-16000 > Inquilinaceae > JACKIG01. The sequence continues at coordinate 106,943 of JACKIG010000011.1, forward strand.
ATAAAGCGTCGGCGTCGTCATGCACAGGGTCGCCCGGTCCTGCGCCATCGCCCGGCGCAACGTCACGGCCGTCGGCTCGGCCGCCAGATGCACCGATGCGCCCCGCGACAGCGGTGCCAGCACCATGGCCGTCAGGCCGACCGTGGTGCAGGCCGCCAGGGTGCCGCAGACCCGGTCATCCGGCCCGAGATCCAGGAACGCCGCCGTCGCGTCGACGATTGCCGCCATATCCGCGTGGCTATGCCAGGCGGCCCGGGCCGGCCCGGCGTCCCCGGTGGCGAAGGCGATGACGCACGGGTCGCCAGCGGCCGTCGCACTGGCGTCGAATGATTTCGGCTTGCCGGCCTTGCGGGCCTCCAGCGGGTCGGGGTCGGTATCGTTGAACCCGCCGTTGAAGGTGATGATGTCGGCCAGCTGGGGCACGCGCTGGCGAACCTCTTCCACCGTGCGGCTCAGCTTGGCGTCGCACAGGCACATGCGAGCGCCCGACACCTTGGCGACCCGCGCCAGCTCACGCGCGCGCAACAGCGGGGCGGCGATCACCGCCACCGCGCCGACCTTCACCACCGCCAGCCAGCAGGCCACGGCCATGGGCGAGCTGGCGGCATGCAGGATGATGCGGTCCCCGGGCTCGATGGTGAAATCGTAGGTCAGGACATGGGCGATCCGGTTCGACCGCTCGTCAAGGGCGCGGTAGGTCCATTGCGATGCCTGGTCGATCAGGCAGGCCCGGTCGGCATATCCGGCATCCATCGCGTCGCGCAGGATGCGGTCGGCGATGTTCAGGGTACCGTCGCCATGGGCAGGCACGTCGGCGGGAAACGCGATGACGGCGCCGCTGGCGGACGTTCGGTCTTCGTCGAGAGCACGGGTCGACATGGCCGCATGTCTCCGGCGAGGCTCGACCGCGTGTCGGCTCCGGCACGATCGGCACGGCTGCGCAATGCATGCCGTGCGACCCCCCCTCGGCCGGCATTCTCTGGCCGGCGACGCAATATTGGCGCTATTCCCCCGGTCCAAGGGCGCCGACCGGCATCCTTGAAACCACTTTGAGGCTAACGGCCGTTGCCGAAATGTGGCAAGGACAAATTGCAACGGCCGCGGCGGGGCGATGCCTGCATCGGCCGACCCGTTGCGTGCCCCCCGGGGGGACCGAACGGGACGCCCGGCGCAACCGGAAGGGTGCGATGCCGACCTTCGACAAGAAGCAGCTGATCGCCACCAACTACCTGTTCCAGGACCTGGATCCGGCGGTGCTGGACCAGATCGTGGACCTTGGGGTGACGCGCAAGCTGGGCGACGGCGAAATCCTGTTCCAGAAGGGCGACGACGGCGACGCGCTGTTCGGCGTGCTGTCCGGCAAGGTGCGGATCGTCACCGGCTCGCCCGGCGGCAAGGAGGTGCTGCTGAACATCATGGAACCGGGGGAGGTGTTCGGCGAGATCGCGCTGTTGGACGGGCTGCCGCGCACGGCCGACGCCGTCGCCATGGGGGTGACGGAATTGATGGTGATCCGCCGCGGCCAGTTCACCGACCTGCTGGAGCGCCAGCCGCGCCTGGCGGTGCACCTGCTGCAACTGGTGTGCGCACGCCTGCGCTGGGTCAGCGAGCGGATCGAGGACGTGGCCTTCCTGGCACTGCCGGCGCGGCTGGCCAAGCGGCTGCTCGGCCTGGCCGACCTCTACGGCGAGCCCAGCGATCTGGGCACCCGCATCGCCCTGCCGATCTCGCAGAGCGAGCTGGGCCAGCTGATGGGCACCAGCCGCGAGAGCATCAACAAGCACCTGCAATCCTGGCGCCGGCAGGGCTGGATCGAACTGGAACGCCGCCACGTCACCATCCGCGACGCCGACCGCCTGCGCGAGGTGGTGGACGGCAATCTGGAGGCGTGAGGGGGCCGGGGCCCGGCACAGTCGGCCGCAGGACGCGCCCGGCGGCCTTCGCAGCCGTCGGGGTGCATCCCGTCTCGTGTGTGCTATTGCGCGTCGGCGGACGCGGCCGCTTCGATCCTGGCGATGTCGATCTTCTTCATCGTCATCATGGCGTCCATTGCGCGTTTGGCCTTGGCGCGGTCCGGGTCGGTCGTCAGATCCAGCAGCCGCTTCGGCGTGATCTGCCAGGAGTGGCCCCAGCGGTCCTTGCACCAGCCGCATGCGCTCTCCTTGCCGCCGCCGCCGACGATCGCGTTCCAATAGCGATCGGTCTCTTCCTGGTTTTCGGTCAGCACCATGAAGCTGACGGCCTCGTTCGGCGTGAAGACAGGGCCGCCGTTGAGGCCCACGAACCGCTGGCCGAGCACGGTGAACTCGACGGTCAGCTCATCGCCTTCCTTGCCGCCGGGATAGGCCGACGGGGCAGCATTCACCCGGTCCACACGGCTGTCGGGAAAGGTGGCCGCATAGAACGCGGCCGCCTTGCCGGCTTCGCCGTGATCGAACCACAGGCAGGGAACAAGGGTGGTCATCTCCGATCTCCACAGCTGTTGGGGCCCGGCTTCTTGTGGCCTTGGCGGCCCGTTGCGGGCGCTACTGGTTGATTTCAGGTTCGACGAGGCGTGCGAGTTTCTGCAGGCAGTCCTGCCAGCCGAGGTAGCAGGCCTCCGTCGGGATCACGTCCGGCACGCCCTGTTGTTCGATCGTCATGTCGGTGCCGACCGATACGGCCTGCAACGTCACGGTGACTTTCATTTCGCCCGGCAGGTTGGGGTCGTCGAATTCGTCCGTGTAGACAAGCCGCTGGCCCGCAACGACCTCGAGATAGGTTCCCCCAAAGGCGTGGCTGGTGCCGGTCGTGAAGTTGCGGAACGACATCCTGTGCCGGCCGCCGGCCCTGGCGTCCAATTCATGGACGGTACAGACGAATCCGAAGGGCGGAATCCAGCTGGCGATTGCGTCCGGTTCAACGAATGCCCGGTAGACCTTTTCGGGCTTGGCGGCGATGACGCGATGCAAGCGGATGGTATTCGGCATGTCACTGTCCTTTCCTGTTGCGGGTGGCGCTTCCGTCGCGGCGGAACAGCAGTGTCAGGTACCGTGTGAGATGATCGATGCTGTCGGCGGCGACCGCCGCGCCGCCCTTGGCCTTGGCGAGGATGAATGCGCCCTGGAGAACGGCCTGGGTGTGCAGCGCCAGCGAGCGGGCGGTCCAATCGGGTGACATGCCCCGATCACGCATCGCCGCCGCGATATCGTCTTCCAGCGTCCGGGCGTGGCCGGTGATGCTGCGCGCGCAGGCATCGCGAATGGCCGGAACGGTTTCGTAGGTTTCCTGCACCATGGTGCCGGCGAGACACGTGAACTCGGGCACGCGGCCTTGCAGCAGTGCCTTGCGGAAATCGACATAGCCGAGGATGCGGTCGAGCGGGTCGGCGTGATCGTGATACGCAGCCCCGGCGAACAGCGCACCGGTCATGTCCGACCAGTGCTCCGCAGCGGCGACGCCGAGATCGTCCTTGCTGCGGAAGTGATGGAAGAACGCACCCTTGGTGACGCCCGCTGCCGCACATAGCTCGTCCACCGTGGTGGCCGAATAGCCTTTGGTGCGGATGATCGACAATGCGGCATCCAGCAGTTTCGCGCGGGCATCGGGTTTCGCAGCTCGGGCAGGCATGCCGCTCTCCATGGCGAACAACATACCGACCAGTCGGTATGTTGTCAAGAAATCGTTAGATAGGTCAGCAAGTGCACCAACGCGGGGATGACCGGATCGATGGCCCCGCCGGACGACCGCCGGCGTGGCCCGGTCCCGTGTACCTTTGCCGCGCGGTGTTGCGGGGGATGGCACCTACCGGCCAGGGGAGTCTGCCGATCCTTCCACGACCAGCTGCACGCGGTCGCTGGCGAAGCGGCTGAGGCCGTAGCTGATGGCGGTGCCGTCGGGGGCGGCGTCCACGGCCTCCGTCACCAGGACCGGCCGCGATCGCGGCTGGTGGAGGTAGCGCGCTTCCTCGCCGGTCGGCAGGCGGGCCGTGATGCGGGTGATGCGGCGGTGATAGTCCTCGATCCCGTAATGGCGGAGCGTGTCGGTGATCGATGCGGACGCCTGGTAATGCGCGGCGATGCCGGGAAACCGGGCGGATGAGAAATAGTGGGCGCTGAGGCACATGCGCTCGCTGTCGGCTTCGCCCACCGTTTCCAGCACCGTCACGGCCTCGCCGCGGCGGATGCCCAGCGCCTCCGCCACCGCCGGGTCGGCCGGGACCTCCAGGCTGCGCAGCAGCCGGCGCGTCGGCGTGCGGCTCTGGCGCGAAAGGTTCTCGCTGAAGCGCACCCGGCGGCCCAGCGCATAGTCGATGATGTCGTCCTGCACGAAGCTGCCGCGGCCCTGTTCGATGCGGATCAGCCCGCGTTCCTGCAGGCCGGCGAGGGCACGGCGGATTGTGTGCCGGTTGACGTCGAAACGGGCCACCAGCTCCTGCTCCGTCGGCAGCTGGATGTCCGTGCCGGGCGGGCGCTCGGCGATCTCGCCCTCAAGGATCTGTTCGATCTGGCGCCACAGCGAGACGCCCTGGCCCCTGGAAAGCTCCATTGCGCTCATGTCCCGCCGCAAAAGCTTCACACGACCGCGCTTGGCATGTCTGCGGATGGGTCGTATCATGCCGCCAAGTTGATGCGGATGTCTAGACGAATTTCCAAGTCGTCTATCTCCGCTGCCCGAGACGATGGAGGCGGGGGATGCCAACGGCGGCGCCCTCTCGCGATGGTCCTGAGCCTGCGGCGATCCACGCGCGCCAGCGCTGGATGTCGGTGCTCGCCAAGGCGCCGGCCGAGGCGGTGGAGCGCGCCTGGCGCGATCTTCGGCCGCCCCCGGGTTACGACCTGCTGCGGCCTGCGGAAACCGGCCTGGCCATGATCCAGGCCCGCATGGGCGGCAGCGGGCGGCCCTTCCACCTGGGTGAGATGACGATGACGCGCTGCGCGGTGCGCCTTGCCGACGGCACCACCGGCTTTTCCCACATCGCCGGGCGCGATCGCCGCAAGGCGGAACTGGCGGCGGCGTTCGATGCGCTGCTGCAACGGCCGGCCGATCAGGCCCGGCTTCTGGCCGACGTGATCGCCCCGATGGAACGGGCGCTCTTGGCCCGCAAGCAGGCGACGGCGGACAAGGTCGCGGCCACCAAGGTCGAATTCTTCACGCTGGCGCGCGGGGACTGACGGCATGTCCGGACCGCTTTCGCCGCCGGGGCTTGGCGCCGGCTTCGCCGATCCGGTTGGCGACGCGCAGCGTAGCTTCCGCCGGATCATGGATGCCATGGCCCGGCCGGGAACGGTGGTGGAGGTGGGCGGCGCGGTGATGCCGCCCGCGCCGCTGATGCCGGCGACGGCGGCTGTCCTGCTGACGCTGGCCGACCTGGACACGCCCCTCTGGCTGGACCCGATTTCGGCCGATGCCGCCGGCTACGTCGCCTTCCATTGCGGCTGCACGGTGGTGCCGGCGCCGGAACAGGCGGTGTTCGGTGTCTTCGCCGATGGCCGCCGCCTGGACGGGCTGGGCCGCTTCGCGGTGGGGGAGGCGGACTATCCCGACCGCGCGGCCACCGTCGTCATCCAGGTGGCGGGGCTGGGCACCACCGGGGGACGGCGCCTGTCGGGGCCGGGCATCGATGGGGAGGCCCGGCTGGCGGTCGATGGCCTGGATGACGGCTTCTGGGCGTTCCAGGCCGGCAACCGCCTGCTGTTCCCGCTGGGCATCGATGTGGTGCTGGCCTGCGGCCATCGCCTGGCGGCCCTGCCGCGGTCCGTTACCGTGCGGGAGGCGTGAGGCGATGTATGTGGCGGTGAAGGGCGGCGAGCGGGCGATCGACAACGCCCACCGCCTGCTGGCCGAAGCCCGGCGCGGCGATCCGGCGACGCCGGAGCTGTCGCTGGACCAGATCGACCAGCAACTGGCCCTGGCGGTCGACCGCGTGATGACGGAGGGGTCCGTCTACGACCGTGAGTTGGCGGCGCTTGCCGTCAAGCAGGCGCGCGGCGACCTGATCGAAGCGATCTTCCTGTTGCGCGCCTACCGTACGACCTTGCCCCGCCTGGCTGTCACCTGCCCGGTCGATACGGCCCGCATGTCCGTCCGCCGGCGTATCTCGGCCACCTTCAAGGACCTGCCGGGCGGCCAGGTGCTGGGGCCGACCTTCGACTACACCCACCGGCTGCTCGACTTCTCCTTAGCCGCGGGCGGGGGGGTGGAACCGGTCGACACCCCGCCGGGCGCGCCAACCGCCCCGACAGCGACGCCGAAGGTGGCATCGCTGCTGGCATCCGAAGGGCTGATCGAAGCCGATGACGCCGATCCGGCGGCGGGGCCGGCCGGCGACCTGACACGCCAACCCCTGACCTTTCCGGCCGGCCGCGAGGTCCGCCTGCAGAACCTGGCCCGCGGCGACGAGGGCTTCCTGCTGTCGCTGGCCTATTCCACCCAGCGGGGATATGGCCGCTCCCACCCCTTTGCCGGCGAGATCCGCATGGGCGAGGTCGCCATCGAGATCGTGCCGCCCGAGCTGGGCTTCCCCGTGGAGATCGGGGAGATCACGCTGAGCGAATGCGAGATGGTCAACCAGTTCAAGGGATCCAGGACCGAACCGCCGCAGTTCACCCGCGGCTATGGCCTGAGCTTCGGCGAGGCGGAGCGCAAGGCCATGGCCATGGCGCTGGTCGACCGGTCGTTGCGCGCCGCCGAATTGGGGGAGGAGGCGACGGCCCCGGCCCAGGATGGCGAGTTCGTGCTGATGCACAGCGACAATGTCGAGGCATCGGGCTTCCTGCAGCACCTGAAGCTGCCGCACTACGTCGATTTCCAGGCCGAACTGGTGATGGTGCGGCAGATGCGCCACGACGCGATGGCCGCCGCGGAGCCGGGCGATGGCTGAAGCGGCCACACCCGTGCTGGACGGCTACAACTTCGCCTATCTGGACGAACAGACGAAGCGGATGATCCGCCGCGCGCTGCTGAAGGCCATCGCCGTGCCCGGCTATCAGGTGCCCTTCGCCAGCCGCGAAATGCCGCTGCCCTTCGGGTGGGGGACGGGGGGCATCCAGGTGACGGCCTCCATCATCGGCCGGGACGACACCTTGAAGGTGATCGACCAGGGGGCGGACGACACGACCAATGCCGTGTCGATCCGCCGGTTCTTCGCCCGGACGGCCGGGGTGGCGACGACCACCCGTACGCCCGAAGCGACGGTCATCCAGACCCGCCACCGCATCCCCGAGACGCCGCTGGCGGCCGGGCAGATCATCGTCTACCAGGTGCCGATCCCCGAGCCGCTGCGCTGGCTGGAGGCGCGCGAGACCGAAACCCGGCGCATGCATGGCCTGGCCGACTACGGCGTCATGCACGTCAAGCTGTACGAGGATATCGCCCAGCACGGGCGGATCGCCACGGGCTACGACTATCCGGTGCAGGTGGCCGGGCGCTACATCATGGCGCCGTCGCCGATCCCCAAATTCGACAATCCGAAGATGGACCGCTCGCCGGCCTTGCAGCTGTTCGGCGCGGGGCGCGAGAAGCGCATCTATGCCATCCCGCCGCATACGCCGGTCAAGAGCCTCGATTTCGAGGACCACCCCTTTGCGGTGGAACGCTGGACCCGGCGCTGCGGGCTGTGCGGCGCGGGCGACAGCTACCTGGACGAGGTCGTGCTGGACGATGCCGGCGGGCGGATGTTCGTCTGTTCCGATACGGACTATTGCGCCGGGCGCCGGGCGGATGGCCACACGGGCGAGGATGCGGGCGAATGACCGAAGCGGCCGCCTGCGGGATCGATGGCGTGGACACCGGCCTTGCCGACCCGCCGCTGCTGGTCGCCGACGGGGTCACGCGCTGGTATGGCCATCGCCTGGGCTGCCGCGACGTCTCGTTCCGGCTCTGGCCCGGCGAGGTGCTGGGCATCGTCGGCGAAAGCGGTTCGGGCAAGACGACGCTGCTGGATTGCCTGTCGGGCCGGCTGACGCCGAGCGACGGCACCGTCACCTATCGCACCGCCGGCGGTGAGACGGTGGACATCTTCTCGCGCCCGGAGGCGGAGAGGCGCCTGCTGCAGCGCACGGAATGGGGCATCGTCCGACAGAACCCGCGCGACGGCCTGCGTATGGGCGTTTCGGCCGGCGCGAATATCGGCGAGCGTCTGATGGCCGCCGGCGGGCGCCACTATGGCCGCATCCGCGCCCTGGCCGGGGAATGGCTGGAGCGCGTGGAGATCGACCACGACCGTCTCGACGACCGGCCGACGACGTTTTCCGGCGGCATGCAGCAGCGCTTGCAGATCGCCCGCAACCTCGTGACCCACCCGCGCCTGGTGTTCATGGACGAGCCCACCGGCAGCCTGGACGTGTCGGTGCAGGCCCGGCTGTTGGACCTGCTGCGGGGTCTGGTGGCCCGCTTCGGCCTGGCCGCGGTGATCGTCACCCACGACCTGGCGGTCGCCCGCCTGCTGGCCCACCGGCTGATGGTGATGCAGCAGGGCGCCGTCGTGGAATCCGGGCTGACCGACCAGGTGCTGGACGACCCCCAGCATCCCTACACCCAGCTTCTCGTTTCCTCGGTGCTGCAGGCATGACGGACCGGCCGATGATGATCGCGGTGGAGGGGCTGGAGAAGACCTTCACCCTGCATGTCCAGGGCGGGGTGCGCATCCCGGTGCTGTCCGGCGTCTCGCTGTCGGTCGCGGCCGGGGAGTGCGTGGCCCTGACCGGCCCGTCGGGGTCGGGCAAGTCGTCGCTGATCAAGCTGATCTACGGCAACTACAAGGCCCAGGGTGGCCGCATCATCGTCCGCCACCAGGGGCGGGCCGTCGACATGGCCGCGGCCCTGCCGCGGACGGTGCTGGAGGTGCGCCGGCAGACCATGGGTTATGTCAGCCAGTTCCTGCGCGTGGTGCCCAGGGTGCCGGCGGTCGACATCGTGGCGGAGCCGCTGATCGCGCTGGGCGTCGACCGCGATGCCGCACGGCACCGTGCGCGGGCCATGCTGGCGAGCCTGAACCTGCCGGAACGCCTGTGGTCGCTGGCGCCGGCCACCTTTTCCGGAGGGGAGCAGCAGCGCGTCAACATCGCCTGCGCCCTGGTGCGCGAGCCGCCGGTCCTGCTGCTGGACGAACCGACGGCGTCGCTCGACGCCGCCAACCGGGCGGTCGTCGTGTCGCTGATCCGCGCGGCGACGGCGCGCGGCGCGGCGGTGGTCGGCATCTTCCACGACCGCGACGTCCGCGCGGACGTGGCCGACCGCGAGTTCCGCATGACAGAGGCCAGGAGGGCCGCATGACGAAGCCGTCGGTCTTGATCGCGGAGGTTGAGCGCCTGTTCGCCGAGCGCGGTGCCACCGCCTATTTCGGCGAGCCGGTGACGACGGCGGCGCATTCGCTGCAATCGGCGGCGCTGGCCGAGCGGCATGGGGCGGGGCCGGCACTGGTGGCCGCCGCCCTGCTGCACGATATCGGCCATCTTCTGCACGCACTGGGCGAGGACGTCGCCGAACACGGCGTGGACACCCGCCACGAGGACGCGGGCGCCGACTTCCTGGCGGCGGTCTTCCCGCCCGAGGTCAGCGAACCCGTGCGCCTGCATGTGGCGGCCAAGCGCTGCCTCTGCCGGATCGAGCCGGGTTATTTCGACCGGTTGTCGCCGGCCTCCGTGCGCAGCCTGGCACTGCAAGGCGGACCGATGGCGGCGGAGGAGGCGGCCGATTTCCTGGGCGACCCCTACGGCGCGGCCGCCGTGGCGCTCAGGCGCTGGGACGACGATGCCAAGGTCCCGGGGGCCGACGTGCCGGGGCTGGCCTACTATCTTCCGCTGCTGCGGCGGCTTGCGGGCGCGTGAAGCGCCCCCCGGCTATCAGCGCAGATAGGGCCGCAGCAGCCCCAGATAGGGGCGGACATGCTGCATGAAGATCACCGTCTCGTGCAGCACGGATTCCGGCGTCGGCGCTTCGACCATGTCGATGTCCCGCGACATGCACAGCCGCCGATTGCGGCTGACCACGACCTGTGTTCCCTGCACGTCGGTCCCGAACGCCAGCAGGTCATGCAGGGTGTCACGGGCGTACGGATCCTCGACCGTATAGGGGATCTTGCCCAGCTGGGCGAGCAGCCGCAGATGAAAGCCGTCCTTCGTCGGTCGCAGCGTGGTGCTGCACGGCGTGCCGCGCAGCAGGAAGGAATAGCGGGTCGGCCGTTCAAGGTCGCACATGGCGACCGTCTGGCCGGCCACGTTCGACAGGGCATCGAGAACGCCCAGCGTCCGGTTCGCCGTCAGGACCGCCAGCGTGCGCAGGTGAACCACCTTGATGGGCGAGGCTTGTCCGAGGGCGTTCACGATTGCTCCGCGGTTGTGCGGGGAAAGAGAGAGGGCAAATTTCGCAGGCTACCGCTAATAATCGGTAAAGGGCGCGCGCCGGGGGCCGACGGCACGGGCCGGCAACCGCAGCAAGGTGAGGCATGCTGGATCCCATCCTGCGTCCGCTGATCGACAAGCCGCTGGACCGGATCGGCGCCCGGCTTGCCCGGGCCGGCGTGCCGGCCGACACCGTCACCCTGGCCGGCTTCGTGGTCGGTCTGGGTGCCATGGCGGCGATGGCGGGGCAGAGCTATTGGACCGCGCTGGCGCTGATCGGCCTCAACCGCCTGCTGGACGGCCTGGACGGCGCCGTCGCCCGGCAGGGTGCGGGCAGCAGCGATTTCGGCGGCTACCTCGACATCGTGCTCGACTTCATCGTCTATTCCGGCGTGGTCTTCGCCTTCGCCCTCGGTCGGCCCGACCATGGCGTTGCCGCGGCATTCCTGGTGTTTTCGTTTGTCGGCACCGGATCGTCGTTCCTCGCCTACGCGATCATGGCGGCCAAGCGGGGCATCACGTCCGGGATGCACGGGCACAAGTCGCTGTATTTCCTGGGCGGGTTGACGGAGGGGACGGAGACCGCGCTGGTGATGGCGGCGATCTGCCTGGCACCGGGATGGTTCGACTGGATCGCCGTCGGTTTCGGTGCCGCCTGCTGGTTGACGACGCTGGGCCGCATCCTGGCGGCCCGCGCCGCCTTCCGCCGGTAGGGGGGCCGCGCTATTCCGCCGCGTGGGCGGGGCGGTGGGCGGGACCCTCGGCCTCGTCCCGCGGGGGCGCGTCGTCTGCCGGAACGGCGGGCCGGCGCACCCGGCGGCGCAGCCGCCACGCGTGGACATTGGCCCGGACCATCAGCGCGCAGGGCGTGACCACCAGCGTCAAGACGGTCGCGAAGCTCAGGCCGAAGACGATGGCCGTCGCCAGGCTCATCCACCACTGGGTCGACGGCGCGCCGACCGTGACCTCGCGTGCGACGAAGTCGATGTTCGTCTGCAACACCATCGGCATCAGTCCGAGGATGGTGGTCACGGTGGTCAGCAGCACCGGGCGCAGGCGCTGGGCGCCGGTGCGCAGGATGGCATCCAGCTGCGTCGGCGCGGTCTTCGACAGGCGATCGAAGGTGTCGATCAGCACGATGTTGTTGTTCACGACGATGCCGGCCAGCGCGATCACCCCGATCCCCGTCATGACGATGCCGAAGGGCTGTGCCGTCACCATCAGGCCGATCAGCACGCCGACGGTGGACATGATCACCGCGGTCAGGATCAGGAAGGCGCTGTAGAAGCTGTTGAACTGCGTGACCAGGATGATCGCCATGATGAACAGGGCGACGATGAAGGCCTTGCCCAGGAAATCGGCCGCGGCCTTCTGTTCCTCGTCCTCGCCCTTGAAGCCGTAGGACACGGCCGGGTCGATATGGCCGCTATCCAGCCAGGCGCGGATCTGCTGGACCATCGCATCGGCAAGAACGCCGGGTGCCACATCGGCCTGCACGGTCATCACCCGGCGGCCGTCGGTGCGGTTCAAGGTGCCGACGGCGGGCTCGGGCGTGCGGGTGACGAAGCTTGAGATGGGGATGGCATCGCCGCCGGCGACGATGCGGATGTCGTCAAGCTGGTCGAGGCTGCGCCACGCTTCGGGGTAGCGCACGACGATGTCGATCTCGTCGTCGCTGTCGTCGGGCCGGTATTCCCCGACCTCCAGCCCGTTGGTCACGAGCTTGATGGCGTTGCCGATCGCAGTGACGTCCAGGCCGAATTTGGCCGCCTGGGCGCGGTCGACGGCAAGGCGCCATTCGATCCCGGGTATGGGCCGGCTGTCCTCGATATCGACCAGGCCGTCCAGCCCTTCCATGTATTCCCGCAATGCTGCCACGGCGGCCGGCAGCAGGTCCGGGTCGCGGGCGCTCAGCTCCACCTGCACCGGCTTGCCGACGGGCGGGCCCATGTCGGGCTCGCGCGTTTCCACCCGGATGCCGGCAAGGCCGGCGGTCGCCGCGCGGATATCGGCAAGGATCGCATCGGCGGAGCGGCGATGGCCCCATTCCTTCAGCTCGATCAGGATCTGGCCGATGACATCCTCGGCCACGTCCTGGCCGCCGCTGCCGGCGGCACCGGTGCGCGTATAGACGCTGTCGAATTCGTCGCCGAAGGCAAGAACGCGCGTTTCCACCTCCCGCACCAGGGCATCCTGTTCCCACACCGACAGGTTGCCGCGGGCATGGACCAGGACGATCGCCTGCTGGGGCTCGACCTCCGGGAAGAACTCCACCCCCCGGCCGTGGGTGGCGAAGAACCACCACGCACCCACCAGTGCCATGGCCGAGGCGACCAGCACCAGGATCGGGCGGCGCAGGGCGACCGACAGGGTGCGCACATAGGCGCCCGTCAGGCCGCCCAGTTCGCGCAGGTCGCCGCCTTCGTCGGCCGCCAGCGCGGTCAGCCGGCTGGACCCCGGCGCGGCCGGACGGCCGAACTGCGCCCCCAGCGTCGGCACGAAGACCAGCGCCATCAACAGCGATGCCGTCAGCGTGGCCATCAGGGTGATCGGCAGGAAGCGCATGAACTCGCCGACCACCCCCGGCCAGAACAGCAGCGGCAGGAACGCCGCCAGGGTCGTCGCCGTCGAAGCGGTGATCGGCCAGGCCATCCGCGTTGCGGCCAGCCCATAGGCCTCGCGCCGCGACAGCCCCTCGGCCATCTTGCGGTCGGCGTATTCGGTGACGACGATGGCCCCGTCGACCAGCATGCCGACGGCAAGGATCAGCGAGAACAGCACGACCACGTTGACGGTCAGGCCCATCACCGCCAGCACCATCAGCCCCGCCAGGAACGATCCCGGGATGGCGACGCCGACCAGGCCGGCCGACCGCAGGCCGAGCGCCCCGACGATGACGATCATCACCAGCAGGATGGCGCTGATGACGTTGTTCTGCAGATCCGTCAGCATGGTGCGGATCTCGGTCGATTGGTCCTGGCTGAAGGTCACGGAGACGGCGCCGGGCCAGACCGCGCTTTCATCGGCAACGGCCGCGCGGACGGCGGCAATGGTCTCGATGACGTTCTCGCCCGTCCGTTTCGACACCTCCAGCACCACGGCCGGCTGGCCGTCGATCCGTGCGAAGCCGGCGGGGTCCTTGAACGTCCGCCGCACGCCGGCGACGTCGCCGATGGTGACGACCGCATCGCCGTCGACGCTGACCGGCAGGTCCAGGATATCGCGCAGGGATTCGAACAGCCCCGGCACCTTGACGGAAAACCGGCCGAGGCCGGTGTCCAGGTTGCCGGCCGCCACCAGGCGGTTGGACCGCGAGACCCGCTCGATCACCTCGGCGGCATTCAGGCCATAGCTTTCCACCAGGATCGGGTCGATGACCAGTTCCACGACCTCGTCCCGGTTGCCGCCGATGGCGACCTCCAGCACGCTGGGGATCGTCTCCAGCCGGTCGCGGAGCCTGCGGCCCAGGCGCACCAGCGTGCGCTCGGGCACGTCGCCCGACAGGGTGACGACGATGACGGGAAACAGGCTGAAATTGACCTCATGCACCGTCGGCTCGTCGACCTCGTCGGGCAGGTCCGGGCGGACAAGGTCGACGGCCTCGCGCACGTCGGTCAGGGCGCGGTCGACGTCGAAGCCCGCGTCGAATTCCATCACGACGTTGGCCCCGCCTTCGTAGGCCGAGGCCGTCATCTCCTTCACGCCTTCGATGCTGCGCAGTTCCTCCTCCATCGGGCGGACGAGCAGGCGCTCGGCGTCCTCCGGCGAGATGCCGTCCAGGCTCATCGACACATAGATGATGGGGATGTTGATGTCGGGATTGCTCTCCTTCGGGATGGTCACATAGGCATAGGTGCCGGCCACCAGGATCAGGACAAGCGTCAGGATCACCGTGCGCGACCGGCCGAGCGCGGCGTTGATCAGCGGCGTCATGACACCGGGCGCCCGGCGGCGTCCGCGGTCTCGGCCACCGGCTCGACCAGCTGACCGGGGATGACGAATTCCTGCCCGACGGTGATCAGCAGCACCCGGTCCGGCAAGCCGCCGAGCCAGACGCCCTGCGGGTCGTCGCCCAGGATCTCCACCGGCAGGAACTGCACCCGGTTGTCCGGCCCCAGCGCCTTGACGCCCAGCGTGCCGTCATCCGCCAGCGTCAGCACCGAGGGGCTTTGCAGGTGAGCGCGGACCTCGGCCAGCGGTACGTGCAGCTCCGCCGTCAGGCCTTCGATGATGCGGTTGTCCGCATTCGCGACCTCGACCTCGACGGCGAAGGTGCGCGTCGCGCCGTCCGCCGTTGCGCCGACATAGGTGACGGCCCCGGTCTGCCATTCGCCGTCGAGCAGGCGCGCGCGCGCCGGGGCGCCCAGGGTGATCTCGCCGACATGCCGTTCGGAGACCTGGGCTGCGATGCGGATCGGATCCAGGTCGACCAGTGTGGCGACGGCATCGCCGATGTCGATGTAGTCGCCGACTTCGACCATCCGGTCGTCGACGATGCCGGCGAAGGGGGCGCGGATCTCCAGCCGGGCGACCTCGATCTCGGCCAGGGAGAGCTGGGCGCGCGCCTCGGTCAGCAGGGCGTCGGCCCCGGCCAGGTCGGTATCGGCGGAATAGCCACGCTGGTTGAGCTGGGCGGCGGCGTTGTATTGGATCTCGCGCTGCCGCACCAGCGCGCGGGCGAAGTCAACCCGCGCCTGGCGGTCGTTGACGGCGATGCGGACCAGGACCTGGTCGGCGGCCACGCTCTCGCCACGCTCCACCAGGACTTCGGCGATGCGGCCGTTCTGTTCGGCCCGGATCGACACGGACCGGTCGGCGAGCGTGCGCCCGCGCACCGTCAGGTCGCTGACCATGGGCTGCGCCTCGATCTCGACGAACCGCACCGAGGGCAGGGGCGCGCGGTGTTCGGCCGCCTCCTCGGTCTGCTGGCCGCCATCGCTGCCCAGCAGCTGCCCCGAGGCGACCCACGCCGTGGCCGCCACCGCAATCACCCCGGCAATGATCCAAGACCGTCGCATCGACGAACGCTTCCTTGCCAATTCGATCGGCCACCCCTGGGCCCGGGCGGGATCCGCAGGCCTGGGGGGCCGTCTATTCCGCGACCTGCCGCCGGATCAGGGTGCCCAGCAGCTCATGGTGGCTGTTCTCCAGGAAACCGATCGCCGCCTCGTGCATCGCAATGCTGTAGCGGTGAACGAAGTCCTCCGTCGGCCGTTCCGTCTTCTCGGCCCGCTTCTTCAGCATCGCGGCCGCGCGGCGATGATGGGCGATCCGCTCCACCAGCAGGCTGTCGACGGTACTGACGGGCAGCAGGTCGGCGAAGCACAGCACGAACAGGAAGTCGGACCGCGCCCGGTCGTCGCCCGGCGGCTCATTGACCGCCTCGAACAGCGCCTGCCGGCCGGCAGGGGTGATCCGGTAGACCTTCTTGTCCGGCCGCGAGTCCTGCTGGTGTTCGACGCAAGTCGCCAGGCCTTCGTCCGTCAGCCGTTTCAGCGCCGGATAGATCGAACCGAAGCCGGCCTGTTGGAACTGGGCAAAAGATCCGCTCTCGAACTCCTTACGGATCTGGTAGCCCGAACAGTCCGAGCGGCTCAGAACGCCCAGGCACAGCGTTTTCGCATCCATTTGCTTCAACCCATGACCGAACGAGTGGTTATCCACTTAGCCTATATTGCAGGTCTGTGTGCGGATGTCAATGAAATATATCGGAATGATATATTTCAACTAGATGCAAAGGCCGATGTGCTCTGCCCGCGGGTTGGGCGGCGAGGGGACGCGGACGGCACTATGGCGCGGGATGGCTATGCCGCTCTGTGAAGCCGTTAACAATCAGCGGCGGATTTCACGCGGCGAGGGGCGGGGGGTTGTGCGGCCCCGGTCGTTGCAGGCGAAACAAAATTGGCCGGAGGTTCGCTTGGCGAACCATCCGGCCGGAAGAGTGAAGACAGGGAGGGTTTGGAGACGGTTAATTTTGTACTGCACCGCAGAATGCACAACGTTGATCTGAATCAAACACACGGCGATTCAGTGAAATTCCCGGACCCCCGCGATGTTGCACTGCCGTATCGGCCCGGGCAGCGCCGACGTTGCAGCGTCCGTTACACGGTTGCATGGGCCGCCATTCGTTCGAACCCGGCCGTCAGGTCGCCGATCAGGTCGACGGGGTCTTCCAGGCCGATATGCAGGCGCAGCATCGGGCCTTCGGCCGTCCAGGGTGTGGCGCTGCGGGTGTGCGCCGGGTCGGCGGTCATGATCAGGCTTTCATAGCCGCCCCAGCTTGCGCCCAGGGGGAACAGCTCCAACCCGTCGACCATCGCTGCCAGGGCCGGCTTGGATACCGGCCGCAGCACCGCGGAGAACAGCCCGCAGGCCCCGGCGAAATCGCGGCGCCACAGCGCATGTCCGGGGTCGGCCGGCAGGGCGGGGTAGAGCACGCGGTCGACTTCCGGGCGGCTCTGCATCCATCCGGCCACCGTCAGCGCGTTTTCCTGATGGCGCGCCATCCGGGCCGCCAGGGTGCGCAGGCCCCGCGCGCCCAGGTAGAGGTCGTCCGGCCCCGCACAGACGCCCAGCACGCTGGACGCCGTCTTGACCTTCAGGAACGTCTCGTGGTCGCGGGCGATGACGACGCCCAGGTTCACGTCGGAATGGCCGCAGATGTATTTCGTGGCCGCGTGGATCGACAGGTCCACGCCGTGCTCGATCGGCCGGAAGAACAGCGGCGTCGCCCAGGTATTGTCGATCATGGTGACGATGCCGCGATCGCGCGCCACGGCGGCGATGGCCGGGACGTCCTGCACCTCGAAGGTCAGCGACCCCGGCGACTCGAGGAAGATCACCCGCGTCGTCGGCCGGACCAGGGCGGCGATGTCCGCGCCCACCAGCGGGTCGTAATAGGTCGTCTCCACCCCATAGCGCTTCAGCATCACATCGCAGAAGCGCCGGGTCGGGCCATAGGCCGTGTCGACCATCAGCAGGTGGTCGCCGCCCTTCAGGAACGCCAGCAGCGCCGTCGTGATCGCCGACAGGCCCGAACTGACGGACACGGCGCGATAGCCGCCCTCGCTTTCGGCCATGGCGCTCTCGAACGCCTCGCTGGTGGGCGTTCCGATGCGGCCATAGGTGTAGGTCTCGAACCGCCTGCTCTCGCGCGCCTCCCAGTCGGCCAGGGTGCGCGAGGCGATGGTCGAGGCATGGTAGACCGGCGGGTTGAGGATCCCGTGGTTGTTCCAGGGGTCGCGGCCGGCATGGGCAAGGGACGTCTCGGGGCGCCGGCGATGGGTCATCGTGTCGAACCTCAGCAGGAAGTGATCAAAGGGGAGCGTCTGCCCGGGGCCGATGCGGCGAAGGCGGGCATGCATGGCCCTGAAATGACACGCCGCCTTGCTGTCGGCAACCCGTCAACGCCTGCTGATTGATCACATTGCCTGCGCCTTGGGCTGCGGGTGGCATCGGCACCCCTTTTTCGCCCACGCTTTGGTCCCTATCATTTGTGGCGCGAATGTTGCTAAATTTTCTGGGGCGCAGACTTTGCGTCCCGGAGGCCTCACCACAACAACCACGTAGGAAGATCGGTATGAAGACCAAAGCAGCGCTTGTCGCCGCGACTGGATTCGTGGCTATTGCAGCGACCGCACCGGCATTCGCCGGCGAGACGCTGGACGCGATCCGCGAGCGTGGAACCCTGATCTGCGGCGTCAGCACGGGCCTGTCCGGCTTTTCCATGCCCGACAGCGAAGGCAACTGGTCCGGCATCGATGTCGACTTCTGCCACGCCGTGGCGGCGGCCATCCTGGGGGACAGCGATGCGGTGGAGTTCGTCGCCCTGACGGCGCAACAGCGCTTCACGGCCCTGCAATCGGGCGAGATCGACCTGCTGTCGCGCAACACGACCTGGACCCTGACGCGCGATACGGCGCTGGGCCTGAATTTCGCCGGCGTCACCTTCTACGACGGCCAGGGCTTCATGGTGCCCAAAGAGCTGGGCGTGACCAGCGCGATGGAGCTGAACGGCGCCGCCGTATGCGTACAGCCCGGCACGACGACCGAACTGAACGTCGCCGACTTCTTCCGGGCCAACGGCATGGAATTCGAGCCCGTGGTCATCGAATCCCTGGAAGAGGTGAATGCGGCCTATTTCGCCGGCCGCTGCGACGTCTATACGACCGATGCGTCCGGCCTGGCGTCGATCCGGGCCACAGTGGCGCCCAACCCCGACGACCATACCATTCTGCCCGAGCTGATCTCCAAGGAGCCGCTCGGCCCGGTGGTCCGCCATGGCGACGATGAGTTCCTGGATGTCGTCAAGTGGACGCTCTACGCGCTGATCGAAGCCGAAGAGAAGGGGATCACCCAGGCCAATCTCGAAGAGATGCGCGCCAGCGAGGATCCGACGATTTCCCGCCTGCTCGGGACGACGGCCGGCAACGGCGAGGCGCTCGGCCTGTCCGAGGACTGGGCCTACAACGCCATCGCCGCCGTCGGCAACTATGGCGAGATGTTCGAGCGCAATGTCGGCGCCGACACCCCGCTGGCGCTGGAGCGCGGCCTCAACGATCTGTGGACCCGTGGCGGCTTGATGTACGCGATGCCGGCCCGTTAAGGCCGGTCGGGTCGAGTTAGAAGGCGCGCCGTCGTCTCTCCCGCCTTTCGGGACCGACGACGGCGCGCCTTTTTTTTCCTGAACGCCGATCCGGCATGGCGTCCCGCGCTGGATCAGTCGGGGATTCAAGACATTGGCTGTAGACACCCTGCACGTGTCCGACCGGGCGTCGTTGTGGAACGACCCCCGCGGACGCGCCATCATTTATCAGGTCGTCGTCATCGGCGGCGTCGTGCTGTTGTTCTGGTATTTGATCTCCAACACGATGGCGAACCTCGAACGCCAGCAGATCGCCAGCGGCTATGGGTTTCTGGATCGCGAGGCTGGGTTTGAGATCAGCGAAAGCTTGGTCAGCTACTCCGCCGCCAGCACCTATGGGCGCGCGTTCCTGGTCGGCATCCTGAATACCTTCAAGGTGTCGATCCTGGGCATCGTGTTTGCGACGATCCTCGGCACGTTGATCGGGATTGCACGGCTGTCCAGCAACTGGCTGGTGGCCAAGCTGGCCATGACGTATGTCGAGACGCTGCGCAACATTCCCCTCTTGCTGCAGCTGTTTCTCTGGTACGGCGTGATCACGGTCAGCCTTCCCGGACCGCGCGATCCGATCAACCCGCTGCCGGGTGTCTTCCTCAGCAATCGCGGGTTCATCATACCGGTTCCGGAGGCCCATCTCGGCTACACGATGGCCGCGGTCGCCCTGCTGGTGGCCATCGTCCTGACGGTGGTCGTCAATCGCTGGGCCAAGGCGCGCCAGGCGGTAACGGGCCAGCCGTTTCCCATGCTTGCCGCGGGTGCCGGGATCATCGTCGGCCTGCCCCTGCTGGCCTGGCTTGCCGGCGGTGCGCCGGTCGGCTTCGACGTTCCCGAACTGCAAGGCTTCCGGTATGTCGGCGGCGTGCCGATCCGCCCGGAATTCGCGGCGCTGCTGTTCGGCCTGACAACCTATACGGCGTCCTTCATCGCCGAGATCGTGCGCAGCGGCATCCAGGCCGTGAGCTACGGGCAGACGGAAGCCGCAGCCGCCCTGGGCCTGCGCAAGGGGATGATCCTGCGTCTGATCGTGCTGCCGCAGGCGATGCGCGTGATCATCCCGCCGACGACCAGCCAGTACCTGAACCTGACCAAGAACAGTTCGCTGGCGGTGGCCATCGGCTATCCCGACCTGGTCCACGTCGGCAACACGACGCTCAACCAGACCGGCCAGGCGATCGAGGCGATCTCCATCTTCATGGCGGTCTATCTCGGCATCAGCCTCGGCATCTCGTTCTTCATGAACTGGTACAACCGGCATATCGCCTTGGTGGAGCGCTGACGGCCATGACCCAGGAACACATGCACGCCGCAGAACGCCCGCCGGCCCTCAGCGTCGGTCCCCTCGGCTGGGCTAGGGCGAACCTCTTCAACACCTGGTACAACTCCGTCATCACCCTGGTCATCCTGTGGGCGGTCATCCAGGCCGTTCCCCCGCTGATCAACTGGGCGTTCATCGATGCGGTCTGGGGCGGCGGCGAACCCGATGCCTGCCGGGTCGAAGGGGCGGGCGCCTGCTGGTCGTTCATCGGCGAGAAGTACCGCCTGATCCTGTTCGGCCTCTATCCGTTCGCCGAGCAGTGGCGGCCGCTGCTGGTGATGGTCCTGTTCATCGGGCTGGTGGTGGCCACGATGCGGCGCCTGCTGTGGGGGCGGTCGCTGATCGCCGCCTGGGGCGTGAGCACGGTGGTGATGTTCGCCCTGATGTATGGCGGCTTCCTCGGCCTGCCGTTCGTCGCCAATTCCTATTGGGGCGGGCTGCCGCTGACGGTGGGGCTGTCGACGATCGGCCTGGTCGTGGCGTTCCCGCTGGGGATCATCCTGGCACTGGGCCGGCGGTCGAACATGCCGGCGGTGCGGACCCTGTGCGTCGTCTATATCGAGCTGATCCGCGGCGTGCCGCTGATCACCGTCCTGTTCATGGCCTCCGTCCTGTTCCCGCTGTTCCTGCCGACGGGCGTGACCATCGACAAGCTGCTGCGCGCACAGGTGGGCCTGATCCTGTTCGCCGCCGCCTATCTGGCGGAGGTGGTGCGCGGCGGCCTGCAGGCCATCCCGAAGGGTCAGTTCGAAGCCGCCGACAGCCTGGGCCTCGGATACTGGAGCAAGATGCGCCTGATCATCCTGCCGCAGGCGCTGCGCATCTCCATCCCGCCGCTGGTCAACACCTTCATCGGCTTCTTCAAGGACACGACGCTGGTGATCATCATCGGCCTCTTCGACCTGCTGAACGCCGCCAAGACGGCCCTGACCGACCGGGCCTGGGCGGGGTTCTACATGGAGGCCTATCTGTTCTGCGCGATCATCTACTTCGCCTTCTGTTTCACGATGTCGCGCTATTCCCAGAACCTGGAACGCAAGCTGCGCACGGGCCATGCCCGCCGATGACACCAGACCGAGAGGGCCAGACGCCATGAGCGCACATCCGCAAGCGACTGCCACGGGGAAGACCGGCATCATCCAGATGCTGGGCGTGCACAAGTGGTATGGGGAATTCCACGTCCTGCGCGATATCCAGCTGAGCGTCGACCAGGGCGAGAAGATCGTCATCTGCGGGCCGTCGGGGTCCGGCAAGTCGACGATGATCCGCTGCATCAACGCGCTGGAGGAATACCAGCGCGGCCAGATCATCGTCGACGGTGTGCCGCTGACCAACAACCTGAAGAACATCGATGCCGTCCGCCGCGAGGTCGGCATGGTCTTCCAGCAGTTCAACCTGTTTCCGCATCTGACGGTGCTGGAAAACCTGACGCTGGCGCCCTTGTGGGTGCGCAAGACCCCGCGGCGCGAGGCGGAAGAGACGGCGATGTACTATCTGGAGCGCGTCAAGATCCCCGATCAGGCGCGCAAATACCCGGGCCAGCTGTCCGGGGGCCAACAGCAGCGCGTGGCCATCGCCCGGTCGTTGTGCATGCGACCGAAGATCATGCTGTTCGACGAGCCGACCTCCGCCCTTGATCCGGAGATGATCAAGGAAGTGCTGGACGTGATGATCGAGCTGGCGGACGAGGGGATGACGATGCTGTGCGTGACCCATGAGATGGGCTTCGCCCGCACCGTCGCCAACCGCGTCATCTTCATGGATGCGGGCCAGATCGTGGAGCAGAACGAGCCCGAGGAGTTCTTCAACAATCCTCAGTCGGAGCGTACCAAGCTGTTCCTGAGCCAGATTCTGTCGCATTGAGGGGGAGGCACCGTTGCGTTTGCAGCTCGCCAGCTGGCCGGAGGTCGAGGCGTATCTGAAGCAGTCCAAGGGCATCATGATGCCGATCGGGTCGACCGAGCAGCACGGCCCCACCGGCCTGATCGGTACCGACGCCATCACCGTCGAAACCATCGCCTGGCGCACGGGCGAGATGCTGGATGCCCTGGTGGGTCCGACGATCTCCGTCGGCATGGCCCACCACCATATGGAATTCCCGGGCTCGATGACCCTGAAGCCGTCGACGCTGGTGGCGGTGATCCGCGACTATGTCCAGTCGCTGGCGAGCCACGGGTTCGAGCGGTTCCTGTTCGTCAACGGCCATGGCGGCAACGTGCCGACGATCGGTTCGGCCTTCTACGAGATCTATCAGGACCAGCGCCAGGCCCATGGCGCCGGCGCGGCGGAGCTGCGGTGCCGCGTCGTCAACTGGTGGGACGGCCCGTCGGTCAAGGCGCTGTCGGACGAGCTGTTCGGCGACCGCCAGGGCAGCCACGCGACCCCGTCGGAGGTGTCGGTCGCGGCCTTCGCCTATCCCGGCCATATCAAGCATGCGCGCCTTGACCCGCCCCTTGCGCCCAGCGGGCGCTTCTACGATGCGCGCGACTATCGCCGCAGGTTTCCGGACGGGCGCATCGGATCCGACCCGTCGAAGGCCAGCGAAGCCCACGGCAAGCGCCTGACCAATGCCGCCGCGGCGGACTTGGCCGACTGCTATCGCCAGTTCCTGGCAGAGGTTTGAGACGGTCCCACGGCCCCGCGCCGCGGACGGGTCGCGCGGTCCGCGCGGGGGCGGCACCGTCCTTGCCCCCCCGTCCTTGCTCCCCTGTCCTTGCCCCATGTGCCGAATTCGCGCCGGGTTGACGACCATGCGTTCCGCCCTGGCCCGAGGCTGCCCATATATCTGGACGAACCCGTGCAATCCGTTGCGTTGGGAAGGAACCGGACATGAAGGCAGCGCTTATCTTCACGGGCAGCGGTCCGATCGTCATCCTGACCTCCTACAAGGCGTTCGACGACGTGAAGCTGCTGGCCAAGCTCTACGCCAAGGGCATCGACAAGTTCATTGCCTATGAATTGCCGGTGGCGCTGGTGGAAGAGCGGTACGGCAACCACTTCCCGGTGGTGATGCATGACCTGCGCGAGGCGGACGACCTGCGCGTGCTGGACTTCAACGGCGAACGGGCGTTCCGCCTGTTCCACCTGAACGAGCTGGGAGAGCCGTTCAAGTACGAAGCCAGGGCCGCCCAGTAGGGCGGGGGCCAGCCGCCGCGGCGTCCGGCCTATCCCGGTTGGTTGACGCTCTTGAGGATCGCCTCCGCCAGGCGGCGGGCCTGGTCGGCGGTCAGCGCCACCTGCGTATAGGCATTGCCGATGACGATGCCGAGGATCTCCTTGTCCTCGGCCCGGCCGAGATGGGCGATCCCCGTCGCCTGGTGGGCGCGCGAGACCTTCTTGGCCGCAACCACGTCGCGCGGGTGGATTTGGTGTTTCGCGCCGACACCGGCCGCGAGGTGCAGGACCACCTGCAACAGGTCGCTGACACCGTCGCTGGGAAGGGTCAGGACCTGGACGTCGTCGCCGTCCTTCCAACCCAGATGGACGGTGTCGCCGGTCTCGTCGATGTCGCCGCCCGGGCCGGTGGGCGCGGGTACGGCACGCAGCCGGTCTTCCAGCCTCATCGCGCAAGATCTCCTCTGCTGTTCGGTCGGGATGGCGGCCGGGCGCATCCGGCGCGCCCATCCGCCGGCGCCGTTCCTACGGCGCGGCGATCGGGATGTGGGGCGCCGTGTGGCGGGGGATGATACCGGTCAGGCGGGGATCGTCCTTCTCGTAATCGCGCCGGCGCACCGGGATGAACCCGGCCCGCTGATACCCCCTCAAGGCCCTGGGATGATCCAGCGTGCAGGTATTGACAGTCAGCTTCGTCGCCCCCTCCTGCCACGCCAGGCCGATGCCGAAATCCAGCAGATAGGGGCCGAGGCCCTGGCCGATGAACTCCGGCATCAAACCGAAATAGTCGATGTTGGTCTCGCGCTTGTCGATGCGCCTCAGCTCGATGAACCCGGCGGGCACGCCCGCGGCATAGAGGACCATCAGGCGCAATGCCGGGCTGGCCAGGATCGCCGCCAGGTTCTGGTCCGACTCCGTCCGGCGGTCGGTCCACAGCCAGGGTTCGCCCACCGTATTGAACAGGTAGCGGTAGAAATGGGCCGGCGCCTTGACGGCCTGGAGCACCTGCAAGTCGTCGCGGGGCGCCGGCACCAGGGGGCGCCCCGGCCGATCCGTCATCTCCAGATAGGTGACGGTGAAGCGGATCTTGCCGGCCTTCAGGGTCGTGCCGCCCGTCGCGTTCATGGGGTGCGGGCTTGCGTGTCGGCGCCGGCCGGCCCGGTTGCCGCCGGCAGATCGTCGCGCAGGCCCCATTCGGCCCAGGATCCGTCATAGATGGCCACCGGGTCGTGCCCGGCCAGCTGGGCGCCGAGGGCAAGGACGCAGGCGGTCACGCCGCTGCCGCAGCTTGCCACCACCGGTCGCCCGCCGGTGACGCCGAGTGCTGCGAACCGGGCACGGATTTCGTCGGGGGGCAGCAGGGTCTTGTCGTCCGGGTTCAGCAGGTCGGTGTAGGGCAGGTTCAGCGAGCCCGGGATATGGCCGCGCCGCCGCCCGGGCCAGAGGTCGTCGCTGCTGCCGTCGAAGCGGGGGGCAGCGCGCGCGTCCAGGACGATCGCCGCCTTCGTTTCCAGGTTGGCGGCAACGTCGTCGACGCTGCGCACCAGCGAAGGCCGCAGCGATGTGGCGAATGTTGCCGGCGCGGCCGTGGCCGGTCCTGCGGCGACCGGCCGGCCTTCGGCCTTCCATTTCGGCAGGCCGCCGTCCAGCACGGCCACGCGGTCGTGACCGAACAGCCGGAACATCCACCACGCCCGGGCCGCGCTCATCAGGCCCACGCTGTCATAGCTGATGACCAGGTCGGTGTTGGTGATGCCCAGCGCGCCGACCCGTTGGGCGAACAGCTCGGGCGAGGGGATCATGTGGGGCAGGTCCGACCCCGGATCGGCGATCGTGTCGATGTCGAAGAAGACGGCGCCGGGAATATGCTCGACCAGGAATTCGGCCCCGGCGTTGCGGCCCGTCACCGGCAGGTAATAGCTGGCGTCGATGACCCGTATGCCGGGCTGGCCCAGATTGGCCGCCAGCCAGGCGCTGTCGACCAGCGGCCCGCCGTCCAGTGTCTCCATGGCCATACCCCTCCGTTCGGGCACGCTAGCCCAGCAATATGTTGATGCGGCGGTTCTGCTTGCCCTTGTTTTCGACCTTGCCGACGGTGATCGGGCCGATCTCGCCGGTGGCGGCCACATGGGTGCCGCCGCAGGGTTGCAGGTCGACCGGCGCGTCGTCGGGGCCGATCTGCAGCAGGCGAACGCGGCCCGACCCGATGGGGGGCTTGACCGACATGGTGCGGACCAGCTCGGGCCGGGCGGCCAGCTCCGCATCGGCGATCCACCGCGCGGTGACGGGATGGTTGGCCGCGATCAGCCCGTTGACGGCCGCGGCGATCGCGTCCTTGTCGATCGCCCCGGCAGGCAGGTTGAAGTCCAGCCGGCTCTTGTCCGCGCCGACCTGGCCGCCGGTGACGTCGCCGGTTACGACCGCGCAGACCAGGTGCATGGCCGTGTGCATGCGCATATGGCGGTGGCGGCGGTCCCAGTCGATCGCCGCCGTCACCGGCGTGCCCGCGGGCGGCAGCACGGCGCCGTCGGCCGGGATGTGGGCGATCGCGGTGCCGTCGGCGGCTTTCACGGTGTCGGCGATGGCACAGGTGCCGCCGTCCCAGGTCAGCGATCCGCTATCGCCCGGCTGGCCGCCGCCGACCGGATAGAACACCGTCCGGTCGAGCACGATGCCGTCCGGCCCTGACGACAGGACCGTCGCCTCGCAGGTGTTGAGATAGGCGTCCTGGCGGAACAGCTCTTCGGTCATGGCGATGCGTCGCCTTCCAGCCATTGCGGCACGGGAAGGCCCTTGGTGCGCAGGAATGCGGGATTGAACAGCTTCGACTGATAGCGCGATCCGGAATCGCACAGCACGGTGACGATGGTGTGGCCGGGCCCCAGCGTGCGCGCCAGCTTCACCGCGCCGGCCACGTTGACGCCGCTGGACCCGCCGAGCACCAGCCCTTCATGCAGCAGCAGGTCGAAGACCATCGCCACCGCCTCGTCGTCCGGTACCTGCTGCGCCCAGTCGACCGGGGCGTCGGCCAGGTTGGCGGTGATGCGCCCGTTACCGATCCCTTCGGTGATCGAGCTGCCCTCCGCCTTCAGCTCCCCATGGGTGTAGTGATGGTAGAGCGCCGATCCCATCGGGTCGGACAGCACGACCTTGATGCTGGCATTGCGGGCCTTCAATGCGCGGCCGACGCCGGCCAGCGTGCCGCCGGTGCCGCAGGAACAGGTGAAGGCGTCGATGCGGCCTTGCGTCTGTGCCCAGATCTCCGGCCCCGTCGTCGCCTCGTGCCCGTCGCGGTTGGCCGTGTTGTCGAACTGGTTGGCCCAGACCGCGCCGCTGGGGTTGTCGGCGGCCATCTCCGCCGCCAGGCGGCCGGAGACGTGGACATAGTTGCCCGGGTCCTTGTACGGCACGGCCGGCACCAGGCGCAGGTCGGCGCCGACCAGGCGCAGCGTGTCCTTCTTCTCCTGGCTCTGGGTCTCGGGCATGACGATGACGGTCTTGTAGCCCAGCGCATTGCCGACCAAGGCCAGGCCGATGCCGGTATTGCCGGCCGTGCCCTCGACGATGGTGCCGCCGGGGCGCAGCAGCCCGCGCGCTTCGGCGTCGCGCACGATGGCAAGGGCCGCCCTGTCCTTCACCGACCCGCCGGGGTTCAGGAACTCCGCCTTGCCCAGGATCTCGCAGCCCGTCGCATCCGATACGCGGCGCAGCCTGATCAGGGGGGTGTTGCCGATGCTACCGACGAAGCCGTCGCGGATGTCAGCCATGGGCGTCGGTCACACTTCCTCGTGGGGGCATGTCGCGGGGGCCAACCCTAGCGGGCGGCCCGGCGTGCGACAACCGCATCGCAGCCGCCTGCCACCCTCAGGCCGCCAGGCCATCGCGCAGCCACGCAGCGCGCAGCCGGTCGCGGTTGAGCGCCAGCCATTGCAGCGCGATGACCGTGTGCGCGTTGACGATGCGCCCTTCGGCCAGCAGGGCCAGTGCGCCGTCGACGGACATGACCGCGACGCGGATATCCTCGTGCTCGCTGGCCAGGCCGTGGATGCCGCCGGCGCCGGTGCTGTCGACGCGTACGCAGAACATATGGACGACTTCCGACGTGGTCCCGGGCGTCGGGAAGTAGTGCATGATCGGCTCGACGGCCGTGACCTCCAGCCCCGCTTCTTCCATGCTTTCGCGCCGGGCCACCGCTTCCGGCGGTTCGTCATGGTCCAGCATGCCGCCGATGACCTCGATCAGCCAGGGCTGATGTCCCGCCAGATGCGCGCCCAGGCGGAACTGCTCCACCAGTACGACCGCGTCGGCGTGCGGATCGTAGGGCAGGGCAGCGACCGCGCCCGGCGTGCGCAGAAGCTCGCGCTGGAAGACCTGCGACCAGTCGCCATCGAACCGGCGATGGCGCAGGTGAACGCGCTCCAGCCGGAAGAAGCCCGAATGGCACGATTCGGTGGACACGATCTCGACGTCGTCACGACCCATTGCCACACACCCAGTATCGGCGATCCGACCGCGGTTGACGTCGCCGGAGCCGCGCCCCGGCGCGGCGGGCCGGACGATAGCCTACCCGGGCGCAGCCCGCCAAGCCCGGGTGCCCCGGTACGTCTGGAATGACTGCGACCGATCGGCCGCCCTCGCGCCTGTCGGTGGACGGCGCCGCCACACCCATCATAATGCGAAGGGCGCCGGGGGGATCTCGTTGCGGGGCTTTTTCCTTTGACTCGTAAGGACGGCGGCACCTAGGGTTTTTCCCCGGGCGGACGCACGGTGCGGCCGAAGTCCTGTCCTGCCCCACCCCAGCCCTTTCGTATGGGCGGCCGCGTCCCACTGGGGGCACCAAGGTTGCGTGGCGGTCGCCAACCAAAACAAACCGCCTACACTTATCCAGGGAGTTCACGATGACTTTAAAGGATTTAGGTAAGATCCATCGCCTCATTCCGAAGCTGGTGGAGGATCTTGAAACCGGCAAGATGGGGCGGCGTGACTTCCTGCGGACCTCGACGCTGCTCGGGTTGTCGGCAACCGCGGCCTACGGGATCGTCGGCAGGATCACGGGCGAAGACATGATGCCGCGGGCCCATGCGCAGGAGCCTGTGCGCGGCGGCATTCTGCGGATCTCGATGAACGTCAAGGAGATCACCGATCCCGCCATCTACGACTGGTCGGAAAAGGGCAACATCGCCCGCCACATCGTCGAGAGCCTGGCCCAGGTCGGCACCGACAACATCACGCGCCCCTTCCTGGCCGAGAGCTGGGAAGCGTCGGACGACCTCAGCAGCTGGACCTTCCACCTGCGCCAGGGCGTGAAGTGGAGCAACGGCGACGATTTCACCGCCGACGACGTTCTCTTCAACTTCGAGCGCTGGCTCGACCCCAATGTCGGTTCGTCCAACTACGGGCGGTTCGCGCTGCTGCGCGGCCCCAATGACGGCGACCCGGCGATCGAGAACGCGGTCGTCAAGATCGATGACCATACCGTGCAGTTCAACCTGCGCGAGCCGATGTTGGCCTTGCCGGAGAGCATGGGCGACTACCCGGCGCTGATCGTCCATCGCCGCTTCGTCGAAGAAGGCGGCAACCTGGTCGACAACCCCGTCGGCACCGGCCCGTTCAAGCTGGACCGCTTCGCCGTCGGGCAGGAAGCCGTGCTGTCCCGCCGCGAGGAGCCGTATTGGGGCGGCGAGGTCTATCTGGACGGCCTGCACTATATCGACCATGGCGACGACCCGTCGGCCTGGATCGCCGCATTGGCGTCGGGCCAGGTGGACGTGTTGTACCGCCTGTTCGTCGAGCAGGTGCCGATCGTGCGCAACATGCCGGATCTGGTGCTGCTGGAAACGCCGACCGCACAGACCGGCGTCGCCCGCATGAAGGTGACGGAGCCGCCCTTCGACAACCCGCTGGTCCGCAAGGCGATCCAGCGCTGCATCGACCACGAGGCCATCCTGCAGACGGCCTATCAGAACGCGGGCGTGCCGGGCGAGGACCACCATGTCGCCCCGGTGCATCCGGAATATGCCGAACTGCCCAAGCTGGTGCAGGACTACGACGCTGCGCGCGAGCTTCTGGCGGAGGCCGGCTATGCCGACGGCCTGGACATCACGATCGACTGCGTGGCGCAGCCGCCGTGGGAGCCTGCGACCTGCCAGGTGATCGCGGAAATGTTGCGTCCCGCCGGGATCAACCTGGCCGTCAACATCATGCCGGGCGGCACCTATTGGGACCGCTGGACGACGGCGCCCTTCGGCTTCACCTCGTGGACGCACCGGCCGCTGGGCGTGCAGGTGCTGGACCTGGCCTATCGCACCGGCGTGCCGTGGAACGAGTCATCCTACAGCAATCCCGAGTTCGACGCCCTGCTGGACCAGGCCAGCGGCATCTACGACGTCGACGCGCGGCGCGAAGTGGTGAAGCAGCTGGAGGAGATCCTCCAGGGCGACGCCGTCATCGTGCAGCCGTTCTGGCGGTCGGAGTTCACCGCCACGGGGCCGGGCGTGCGTGACTTCGCCCTGCATCCCGCCAACGAGATGCACATCAACAAGACCTGGCTGGACAACGGCTGATGGGTGCGGGTCCGTTGCCGCCGGCGGTCGCGCACGACACCGCCGGCGGCGACGGGCATTTCGGGGATCGGCGTGGCCGGTCCGCGGGCGGGGCGCGACACCCCGATCGCTGGGAGACCCTGCCATGGTGATCTTTCTGGCCAAACGCTTCGCCTTCATGCTGCTGACCATGCTGGCGGTGTCGATCCTGGTGTTCCTGCTGCTGCAAGTGGACGTCGCGTCGATCGCCACGAAGGTCCTGGGACCGTATTCGACGGAAGAGCAGAGGCGGCTGTGGCTGGAAGCCAACGGCTATATGGAACCCGCTGTCACCCGCTATTTCGACTGGCTGGGCAGTATGCTGGTCGGGGATTTCGGGGAGTCCATCCGGTTCCGGGTGCCGGTCAGCGAGGTGCTGTGGCCGCGCCTGGGTAACACGGCGATCCTGGGCGGCCTGGTCTTCCTGATCATGGTGCCGCTGTCGCTGATCCTGGGCGTGCTTGCCGGCATGCGCGAGGGATCGGGGCTGGACCGGGCGATCACCATCGGGGCCGTGATTACGACCTCGGTGCCCGAATTCGCCAGTGCCGTGCTGCTGGCCTTCATCTTCGTCTTCTGGCTGGGCTGGCTGCCGGGTACCAGCGGGATGACCGAGGGCTTCGACCTGAGCCAGATGGTGCTGCCGGTGATGGTGCTGGTGCTGTACGGCTTCGGTTACATCACCCGCATGATGCGCGCCTCGATGGCCGAAGTGATGCAGAGCGCCTATATCCGCACGGCCAACCTGAAGGGGCTGCCGTACCGCCGCGTGATCCTGAAGCACGCGCTGCGCAACGCGCTGATCGCCCCGTTCACGGTGATCATCCTGCAGATCAACTGGCTGCTGTCCGGCGTGATCGTCGTCGAATTCTTCTTCTCCTACAAAGGCTTCGGCCAGCTTCTTTACGAAGCGTCTACGAACAAGGACATCGATCTGATCCTGGGATGCTCCATGGTCGCGGTGTTTGTGGCCGTCGGCACCCAGACGATCGCCGATATCGGATACACATACCTCAACCCGCGGATCCGGTTCACTTGAGGCGCCCGGCGGAGGAGACCTGAGCGATGACGGATCCGGCCGCGGACGCGGTTTCCCGCCGCCCCAACAGGCTGTTGGGGGTGCTGAAGGGCATCGCCCTCATCCGTGAGAGCACCGTCGGCATGATCGGCATGGGGCTGGTCGGGTTCTGGGTGGTCATGGCGATCCTGGCGCCGGTGCTGGCGCCCTACGACCAGTTGGCGCAGTTCGCCAGCGCGACCTATGCCAAGCCGCTCACCGCCGCGCCGGACGGCGGCACCTTCTGGCTGGGCGCCGATCCGCTGGGCCGGGATATCCTGTCGCGCATCCTGTACGGGGCGCAGCGGGTCATGATCTATGCGCCGCTGGCGACGCTCTGCGCCTATGCCGTCGGCATCGCCATGGGCCTGGCGGCGGGATACAAGCGCGGCTGGATCGACGATGTGCTGAGCCGCATCAGCGACATCATCCTGTCGTTCCCGATCCTGGTCCTCTACGTCGTCATCATCTTCCGCTTCGGCGCGTCGGGCGTGAACATCGTCCTGGCGGTCACGTTCGCCAGCGGCCCGGGCATCATGCGCATCGTCCGCGGTCTGGTGCTGGACCTGCGCAACCGCGACTATGTGGCGGCGGCGCAGACCCGCGGTGAAAGCGCCTGGTACATCATGTTCGTCGAGATCCTGCCCAACGCGCGCGGGCCCCTGATCGTCGATGCCTGCCTGCGCCTGGGCTACACGATCATCACCATCGGGGTGCTGGGCTTCCTGGGGCTGGGCCTGCCGCCGCCGCACGCCGACTGGGGCGGTATGATCAACGAAGCGCGGGGGATGGCGCTCTATGCCCCGCATATGACGCTGTTTCCGTGCATCGCCATCTGTTCGCTGGTGCTCGGCTTCAATCTCCTGGCCGACGGCCTTCGGGAGATCTCGCTGAAGGACTGATCTCTGGAAGGGGCAAGACGCCATGGTCCGCAACGCTGCCGCTCTGGCCAATCAGCCGCCGGTTCTGGAGATCGACGATCTCAACATCTCCTACTTCACCCGCGCGGGTGAGATCCCGGCCGTCATCGACTTCTCGCTGCTGGTCCGCAAGGGCGAGGCGGTGGGGCTGGTGGGTGAGAGCGGGTGCGGCAAGTCGACCGTCGCCAATGCGATCATGCGCTATCTGGGCAACAACGGGCGCATCGTCGGCGGCACGGTGAAGTTCAAGGGCCGCGATATGGCGGCGTTGAACCGGGAGGAGCTGCGCCAGCTGCGCGGGTCCGAGATCGCCATGGTCTATCAGGAACCGATGGCGGCCCTGAATCCCAGCCTGACGATGGCCGAGCAGCTGACCGAAGTACCGCTGTATCACGAGGCCAACTGCACGCCTGCCGAGGCCCGCGATCGGGCGATGGAGATGCTGGCCCTGGTCCGCCTGCCGGACCCGGAGCGCGTGATGGGGGCCTATCCGCACCAGATTTCCGGCGGCCAGCAGCAGCGGGTCGTCATCGCCATGGCGCTGCTGAGCAATCCGTCGCTGCTGCTGCTGGACGAACCGACGACGGCCCTGGACGTGACGGTGGAGGCCGGCATTGTCGAACTGATCGCCGAGCTCAGCGAACGGTTCGGCACGTCCATGCTGTACATCAGCCACAATCTCGGGCTGATCATGGAGACCTGCGACCGCGTCTGCGTCATGTATTCCGGCGAGGCGCATGAGGAGGGCGACATCCGCGCCCTGTTCGAAAACCCCCGCCATCCCTATACGCGCGGCCTTTTCGGCTGCATCGCAACGCCCGGCATGGACAAGAACGCGCGGCCGTTGACGCCGATCCGCGGCCAGCTGCCGCTGCCGCACGAACGTCCGGACGGCTGCAATTTCGGTCCGCGCTGCGACTTCTTCCAGGAAGAGACATGCGGCCACGGCCTGATTGCGATGCAGACCGTCAACCCGGCGACCGGACATCGCGCCCGGTGCATGCGCTGGAAGGAGATCGACTGGTCGGCCCACGAGGTTGCGGCGGAAACGCGGGAGCCGCTGAGCCCCGGCGAAGTCGTGCTGCAAGCCGACGAGATGCAGAAATACTATCCGGTCTACGACCGTTCCATCGCCGCCATGATCTCCGGCCGCTCGGTGCGGTACGTGAAGGCCAACGAGGTGTTGAGCTTCGTTGCGCGCAAGCAGCAGACGGTGGCGATCGTCGGGGAATCCGGTTGTGGCAAATCCACCTTCGCCAAGGTGCTGATGGGGCTGGAGACGGCGACCGACGGCCGGCTGGTGTTCAACAATGCCGATGTGTCGCGGCTGCCCGTGCAGAGACGGTCGCCCAAGCAGCTCGGCTCGTTGCAGATGGTCTTCCAGAACCCCAACGATACGCTGAACCCCAGCATGACCATCGGCCAGCAGATCGCCCGGGTCATCCGCAAGTTCCGTGTCGAATCGAACCCCGACCGGGTGCACGAGCGGGTCATGCGCCTGCTCGACCTGGTCAAGCTGCCC
Source organism: Rhodospirillaceae bacterium (assembly GCA_020638595.1). GTDB lineage: Bacteria > Pseudomonadota > Alphaproteobacteria > DSM-16000 > Inquilinaceae > JACKIG01. Next base: position 140,418 of record JACKIG010000011.1, read on the forward strand.
CGCGACTTCGCCCGCCGCCGCCCGCGCCAGCTGTCCGGCGGCCAGAAGCAGCGGATCGGCATCGCACGCGCCTTTGCCGGCAACCCGGCCATGGTGGTGGCGGACGAGCCCGTGTCCGCCCTGGATGTGTCGGTGCAAGCGGCCGTGACCGGCCTGCTGATGGACATCCAGCGCGAGTACGGGACGACGCTGTTGTTCATCAGCCATGACCTCGGCGTTGTCCGGTACCTGGCCGACCGCGTCGTTGTCATGTATCTCGGCCAGATCATGGAGCAGGGGGCGACCGACGAAGTCTTCTCTCCCCCTTACCACCCGTATACCGAGGCGCTGCTCTCCGCCGTGCCCATCGCCGATCCGCATGTCGACAAGAAGCGCATTATTCTGGAAGGGCAGTTGCCGAGTGTATTGAACCCCCCGAGCGGATGTCCTTTCCACACCCGCTGTCATCGCAAGGTCGGTCGAGTGTGCGAGGAGGCAGCGCCCCCTGTGGTGGAAGCCGCCGCCGGCCATACTATTCTATGTCACATACCGATGCACGAATTGCGCGCGGTAGACCCCGTCATTAAGACGGCGGCGGAGTAGGGCAGTAGAAAACATAGAAATCTTATGTATACTACGATGACGAAGGGATCGGGCCGGCAGGGTGGTCCGTTTCCCCTCGGCACCAGGCCACGCGGCGCAACGCAGATCAAAGCGACCGCGGGTCTTTCGTGGGGGTATCGATCACCTCGAATAGGCCTCGAATAGAGGGGCGGGAGACAACCATGACAATGGTAACGGAGACACCGCGGCGCCGCCGCAAGACCATCGCAGAAGACGGTCCCGACCCGGTTGACGTTCATGTCGGCCACAGGCTGCGTCAGCGGCGAACCCTTCTTGGCATGAGCCAGGAAAAGCTGGCTCAGGCGTTCGGCGTTTCCTTCCAGCAGGTTCAGAAGTACGAGCGTGGTGCCAATCGCATCAGCGCCAGCCGGCTTCACCTGCTGACGCAGATCCTTGACGTGCCCATCACCTATTTCTTCGACGGCATCGCCGCACCGGAAGCGGACGTCGACGTGGCAGAGGACGGCTCCGGCGACCGGATGGCCAGCCGGGAAACGCTGGAACTGGTCCGCGCCTATTACCGGATCGGCAGCCCCGCCGTGCGCAAGCGCCTGGTCGATCTGGCCCGCGCGCTGGGCCGGGAAGAGAGCTACACGCACCACTGACGAGCGACCCGGTCACGCCGCACCGGCGTGACCGGTCACTCCGGCTCTAACTATTTGAGGTAGAGCAAGGCATTCATCCCCCCAAGCGTCCGATCCCGGGATCGGACGTCCTTGGGGGTTTTGCCCATTGACCCGGCAAGACAGAAGGTGGCTGCGCGCGCCGCAGCCGGGGCTCTACTGCGACCCCGCCATCGAGACGGCGTCGGCGAGGTTGGTTTCGAACAGGGTCAGCGCGTCCGTCACCCGATCGCCGCCGCAGCCTTCACTTGTCACCCTGCGCGTCATGGCTTCGCGGGCATCGTAGATCAGCTGCAAGGTTGCCCCTGCGCCGAAGCTCTCGCCGATCAGTTCGCGGATCCGCTGGTTGAGCGCCATTGCCTGCTGCTCGTCGAAGTGAATGCCCGTGCAGCGCTCATAGGCGACGACGGCGCCGTGCAGTTCCACGAAACGTTCCTGCGGGGTCATCTCTTCTGCCGGCGGCGCCTCGGTATCCTGCGCCTGGGCACCTGCGGCCATCACCAGCGACATCGCGGCCGCAGCCAGCCAAACCGGACGGACTCTCATCGGACTTCCTCTTCACGCAGATGGCGGCAGCAGCCATGGGCCCGCCGCGAAGGGTGGCAGCCTCGCGCGCGTTCGGCGCGTCAAGTCGTGCCTACGGGATTGCCATCCTCGGCCCTGTCATGCAAGGCCGAAGCGTGCGCACCGGCCCGCCTGCGCCGCGGCGCAGGGTCGTCGCAGGCGTGGCGTTCGGCACTGCGGCATAGAATCCCCGCAAAGTCGGGCACACCACCCGGCCGGCCCTGCGTTGGCGCGCTGCCGCGGCACCGCAGGGCTCGGCACAAAGCCTTTGCGCGTCAGACACATAGCAGTGCCGGCCGAACCGACCATTGCCGCCGGCAAGCAGGCTATGCTAACCCGCGGGCGTGAGGGTCGGCAATCCGGCCCAGCGGGCAGGCGGCCATGCCAAATACGGTCAACGCTGAAGAGCGTCCGGTCATCTTGATCCTGAACGGCCCCAATCTGAACATGCTGGGCATGCGGGAACCGTCGATCTATGGGGCCGATACACTGGGAGATATCGAAGCGGCCTGCGGCGAGCGGGCCGAAGCCCTCGGGCTGGCCATCGATTTCCGGCAATCCAACTATGAGGGCGAGCTGATCGACTGGGTCCACGAAACGGCGGCACAGCATGACGGGATCGTCATCAACGCCGGGGGCCTTAGCCACACGTCGATCTCGCTGATGGATGCGCTGCGGATGTGCGATCTTCCCATCATCGAAGTTCACCTGTCGAATATCTATGCGCGCGAGCCTTTCCGGCACCATTCCTATATCAGTCAGGTGGCCGGCGGCGTGATCTGCGGCTTGGGCGCACAGGGGTATCTACTGGCTCTGGAGGCCATGGCGAAGCTGATCGACGCCTGAAGGCATCAGTGGGGAGGCACATGTCGGGGTTCCACATCGATAGCGAACAGATCCGTCTGCTTGCGGCAATGATGGCCGAGACAGGCCTGACCGAGCTTGAGGTCTCCGAGGGGGGGCTGAAGCTCCGCCTGGCGCGGGGCGTGTCCATGGCCGCCGCGGCCATGCCGCTGGCGCCGCCGCCGGCCGCCGTGTCCGCCGGCAGCAGGCCGGCGAACGACGGGTTGCCCGCCGGCGCCATCACCTCGCCGATGGTGGGGACCGCCTATCTCGCGCCGGAGCCCGGCGCTGCCCCCTTCGTCAAGCCCGGCGATAGGGTTGAAGAAGGGGATACCGTCATGATCATCGAGGCCATGAAGGTGATGAACCCGATCCGCGCGCCGCGGTCGGGTACGGTGGAGCAGATCCTGATCCAGGATGCGCAACCCGTGGAATTCGGGGAAATCCTCATGATCCTCGTATGAGCATCGCCATGGCTCGGCCTGATGCCGTGGTGCCGTTCCGCAAGGTCCTGATTGCCAATCGCGGCGAGATCGCGTTGCGCATCCATCGCGCCTGCCGCGAAATGGGCATCGCCACGGTGGTGGCCCATTCCACGGCGGACGGCGACGCCATGGCCGTGCGGCTCGCCGACGAAAGCGTGTGCATCGGCCCGCCGCCGCCGCGCGAAAGCTATCTGAACATACCGGCGATCCTGTCGGCTGCGGCCATCACCGGGGTGGACGCGATCCATCCGGGCATCGGCTTCCTGGCCGAAAACGCCCGCTTTGCCGAAATGGTCGAAGAACACGGCTTCGCCTTCATCGGGCCGGAGCCCGAGCATATCCGCATCATGGGCGACAAGGTGGCGGCGCGCGAGGCCATGGCCAGGCTGGGCCTGCCGATCGTCCCGGGCTCCGACGGCCCGGTCGCCACCGTGGAGGAGGCGGCCGTCGTCGCGGAAGAGATCGGCTATCCCGTCCTGGTCAAGGCCGCTGCCGGCGGCGGCGGCAAGGGCATGAAGGCCGCCTATCATGCCGCGGAGCTTGCCAGCGCGTTTTCGCTGGCCCGCTCGGAGGCCGTGTCCGCCTTCGGCGACGGCAGCGTCTATCTGGAGAAGTACCTGGATGCGCCGCGCCATATCGAGGTGCAGGTGCTGGCCGACTGCCACGGCTCCGTCGTGCATTTCGGCGAGCGTGACTGCTCGCTGCAGCGACGCCATCAGAAGGTGATCGAAGAAGCCCCGTCACCGGCGCTGAATGCCGGCCAGCGCGATGCGCTGGGCACGCTGGCGGCCGATGCCGTCAGGCGCCTGGGCTATCGCGGCGTCGGCACGCTGGAATTCCTGTTCCAGGACGGTGCCTTCTATTTCATCGAGATGAACACGCGCCTCCAGGTCGAACATCCGGTGACGGAGATGATCACGGGCTTCGACCTGGTCCGCGAGCAGGTGCGCGTCGCCACCGGCGAGCCGCTGGGCTATGGCCAGGACGCTATCCGGTTCAACGGCCACGCCATCGAATGCCGAATCAATGCCGAGGACCCGCGCACCTTCATCCCGTCGCCGGGACAGATCGACAGCTATCATGCCCCGGGCGGCCTTGGCGTGCGCGTCGACAGCGCCCTCTACGACGGCTATCGCATTCCACCCTACTACGACAGCCTGATCGCCAAGGTGATCGTGCACGGGACGTCGCGGGCGGACTGCCTTCTGCGCCTCAAGCGCTCGCTGGAAGAGCTGGTCATCGAAGGGGTGTCGACGACGTTGCCGCTGCATGTCGCGTTGATCTGCGATGACGATATCGCCTCCGGCAACTATACGATCCGCTGGCTGGAGAACTGGCTGGACAGGCAGGAATGAGCCGCCCGGTGGAGATTACGCCCGTCCTGCTGCTGAAGGCGTATGCCCACGGCTATTTCCCGATGGCGGAGACGGGCGACTCCGAGGAGCTGTTCTGGCTGGACCCGCCGATGCGCGGCATCCTGCCGCTGGAAGACTTCCACATACCCAAGCGGCTGCGGCGGGAGATCAGGCGCCGCCGCTTCGACGTCCGGTGCGATACGGATTTCGCCGCGGTCTTGCGCGGCTGTGCCGAGACGACGCCCTGGCGGCCGCAGACCTGGATCAACGCCGATATCTACCGGCTGTATTCTGGACTGTTCGCCATGGGCCATGCCCACAGCGTCGAATGCTGGGAGGGGGCGGAGCTGGTCGGCGGGCTCTATGGCGTCGCCCTGGGCGCGGCCTTCTTCGGCGAGAGCATGTTCAGCCGCGTCAGGGATGCCAGCAAGGTGGCCCTGGTCCATCTGGTGGCACTGCTGCGCCAGGGCGGCTTCACCCTGCTGGACACCCAGTTCACCACCGACCACTTGGCCCGCTTCGGCGGCCACGAGATCCCGCAGGCTCTCTACAAGGCCCATCTTCACGAGGCAATGAGCCGTACGGCGCGCTGGCAGCCTGACCGCATGGATGTCGCCGTCGCCGCGCTTCTCGCCAGCGACGCGGGGCGGCCGCCCATAGCACCCTGAATCGCTGCCCCCTTTCGGTGGTTCGGCGCGATCCCTGCGGGCGCCGGCTACTACGGCTGGCGGCGTTCGGGCAGCGGTGGTGCGGTGATGCCGGCTTCCGGCAGGGGCGGGTATTCCTCCTCGCCGCCCATGTCTTCCGGCGGCTGCGGGATCTCCGTCGCGCAGCGGTCCAGCCAGATGTCGAACACCGCGTGGTCCAGCGCCGAGACCGACGGCGACGAGGAGAACATCCAGCCGGAGAAGACCTCGCGCCGGTCCTCGCCGGGGGGCTCGTCGTCGATCTCCAGGAAGACGGCATTCTCCGGCGTCTGGTCGGGCCGCGTGGTGCGGCAGGCATCCACGGACAGGGTCAGCGTGCCGAACTGGGCCTCTTGGCCGACCTCGACGATGATCGGCTCCACGCGCGCGGTGATCTTGTCGAGGCCGCGCAGGATGGCATACGGCACGTCGACCGTCGGCTGGTCGGCCAGGGCCGGTGCTGCCGCCGGCGCCATCAGCGCGCCGCTCAGCGCGGCCAGAACCACGCGGCGGGCGACCCCGTGGCCGGCCGCCAACACCCCCACCATCTCTGCGATCATCATTGCACCCGGTCGCCGGGCCCGTCGCCGGACTGCTGCTGCAGACTGTAGATCACCTGGCCCAGCAGCTGCTCCAGCCCGGGGACCGACTGCGTATACTGGATCGTTCCACCTTCGGGGATGGTCTCTTCCTCGAATCCCGGGTCCAGTGCCAGGAACTTGCCGCCCAGCAGGCTCTCGCTGGTGATCACGGCGACGGTATCGGTGGGCAGGTGGATGCTGCGGTCGATGGTCATGCGCACTTCGGCGACCCAGTCGTCCGTATTCAGGCTCTGGCCGATGACGCTGCCCACCTTGACGCCGCCCACGCGTACGTCGCTTCCCATCTCCAGCCCATCGATCCGGTCGAACCGGGCCATCAGCTCGTACCCCTCGACGTTCTGAAGGCTGGCGCTGGAATAGGCGAAGGCCAGGAAGAACACGGCAACGGCCAGGACGACGCCGCCCATCACGGTTTCGATGATGTTGCGACTCATGGCCGGCACCTGTGCCCGGCGGGAAAGTCCCGAACGGGGCGCATCAGGATGGAACCCAAGGCTCGTAATCTCCCGTCGCCTTTGCCCTGTGGCCGCCGCGCTCGATGGCGCCGGGGGGACGGTAGGCGGCAATGGTGCCCGTCAGGTTGGGCGAATGCTCTTTCTGCCAAGGCCGGCGCCAGGGGCTGTCGTCGCTCGGCACCTGGTTCGTCTGGTGGTGCAGCCAGCCATGCCATTCCGCCGGTACGCGGCTGGCCTCGCTCTCGCCGCCGTTGAAAACGACCCAGCGCCGTTGTCGCTGGCCCGGGGCGGCCTTGCGGTCCTGGTAGTAGACGTTGCCGGAGGCGTCCTGGCCGACTCGCTCGCCACGGCGCCAAGTCTTGTAGCGGAGAAAGGTGCGCAATCCCCATTCGTAGATGTCGAAACGCATGATGCGGACACCAAAAACAGTTGTCGGACGGCCGGCGAACCCGGGGTCCGGGCGGGGGCCGACTATGGCATCGGCCTACCGCAGCGTCCAGCCCGTCGCCTCACCCAGGCGCCCTGCAAGCCTTCGGGGCGCGCCTGACCAGCAGTGCCGCGCATCGGCGGCGGGACTGCGGATGCGTGTTGGGCAATATCTTGTCGAACTTGTGGTCGCACGCCATTTCTTTGGTGCGGCCCACTACATTTTGTGGCAGCTTCGCAATTCGTTAACGATATGTGCCGGCGCGGGTCCTGGTGAGAGGGTCGGGACCCTTTGAAGGCGGCAAAACGACAACGACTGACATCGCGAGCCAGCTTACCCGACCGCGGAGGGATGTTCCATGAGGATTGACCGGCTGTTCACCACCGAAGGCGACGATCCCTATGCGTCCATCGGGTTTCGCCGCACCGGGTCGGAGATTCGCAATCCGGACGGTTCGGTCGTGTTCAGCCAGTCGGACATCCAGGTGCCGGAGTCGTGGAGTCAGGTGGCGTCCGACATCCTGGCGCAGAAATACTTCCGCAAGGCCGGCGTGCCGGCGGCGCTGAAGCCGGTTGACGAGCCGGAGGTGCCGGAATGGCTGCGCCGGCGCACCGCTGACGAGGCGGAGTTGTCACGTCTGCCCGAAGCCCGGCGCTACGGCGGGGAGACTGACGCCCGCCAGGTGTTCGACCGGCTGGCCGGCACCTGGACCTATTGGGGGTGGAAGGGCGGCTATTTCGACAGCGAGGCCGATGCGCGCGCCTATTTCGACGAGATGCGCTTCATGCTGGCGCGCCAGATGGGCGCCCCCAACAGCCCGCAATGGTTCAACACCGGACTGCACTGGGCCTACGGCATCGACGGCCCCGCCCAGGGCCATTTCTATGTGGACTTCCGCACCGGCCAGCTGGTGCGCGCCGCCAGCGCGTACGAGCATCCGCAGCCGCACGCCTGCTTCATCCAGGCGGTCGAGGACGACCTGGTGAACGACGGCGGCATCATGGACCTGTGGGTGCGCGAGGCGCGGCTGTTCAAGTACGGCTCGGGCACGGGCTCCAACTTCTCCAAGCTGCGTGGCGAGGGTGAGCCCCTGTCGGGCGGCGGCCGTTCGTCG
>JACKIG010000012.1:0-135000 GCA_020638595.1 Rhodospirillaceae bacterium
GGCCCGGATCGGGCGAGGCTCAGTCGTGTTTTCGGGTGGCGAGGCCGAACCCGCCGGTGCGGTCGCGCGCCCGCGCTTCGACGATGGCGCGGTGATAGGCCAGCATCACGTCATGTTCGTGCACGAAGCCGATCAGCCGCCGGCTCTCCTGGCTCTCCACGACCGGCAGGTGGCTTTCGCCCGCGCCCTCCATCAGGTTGATGGCACGCTCCAGGCCGTCATTGGCTTCCAGGGCCGGGGGGTCGCGGTGCTGCAGGTCGCTGGCCGTCGGCGCTACGTCGCCCTGGCCGGGTTCGGCATGCATCAGGTCGACGGTGGTGATGACGCCGACCAGGCGGCAGCCGTCCTCGACGACGAAGACCTCGCCGTAGCGCGCACGCTCCAGGCAGGCCGTCACCTCGTCCAGGGGCGTATCGGGGGCGACGGTGACATAGTCGTCCTTCATCACATCGCCCATGCGGATGCGGCCGACGAATTGCAGGTCGCGACCGCCGCGCAGGCTGATGCCGCGGCGCGCCAGCTGCCAGGTGAACAGGCTCTTGCCGATCACCTGTTCGACGATTGTGCTTGCGACGACGACGCTGATCATCACCGCGATCGTCAACTTATAGTCGCCGCTCATCTCGAAGATGATCAGGATGGTCGAAATGGGCGCCCCCAGCACCGCGCCGGCCACGGACCCCATGCCGACCAGGGTATAGGCGCCCTGGCCGGACGACAGCTCCGGCGACACCATGGTGGCCAGCAGGCCGAAGGCGCCGCCGGTCATGGCACCGATGAAGATCGACGGGCTGAAAACGCCGCCGCCGAAGCCGGCGCCAAGGCACAACGCCGTCGCCCCGATCTTCAGGACGATCAGGGTGATCATCAGCGCCAGCGGCAGCGTCTCCTTGATGGCCATGTCGGTGGCTTCGTAACCGACGCCGAGGATATGGGGGAATTGCAATGCCAGCAGGCCGATGGCCAGCCCCGCGATCGCCGGCCGCAGCACCCGCGGCAGGTTCAGCCGGTCAACCGCATCCTGGGCGGTCACGGTCGTCCACATGAACAGCATGGCGACAGCGGCCGAGACGATGCCCAGCAGGACGAAGGCAGGAAATTCCAGGATCGAAACGATGCCGTCGACGGTTTCGGGAAGGATGAAGGCCGGGAAATTGCCGTAGTGCGCCCGCGTCAGCACGGTCGCTGCGACGGATGCGATGACGATGGGGGCGAAGGCGCTGAGGGTGTAGTGGCCGACCACGACCTCCAGCGCGAAGAAGACCCCGGCGAAGGGGGCATTGAAGCTGCCGGCCACCGCCGCGGCGACCCCGCACCCCAGAAGCGTGCGCGACAGGTTTTCCGACAGCCGCAGCCGCCTGGCGACCTGGGAGCCGATGGACGCGCCCAGATGCACCGCCGGTCCCTCGCGCCCGTTGGAGGCCCCCACCCCCAGGGAAACGACGCTGACCAGCGCCGCCATGAGGCCGGTCTTCAGCGGTATGCGCGCCCCCTTCAGGGCGCTGGCCTCCATCACATGGGGCACGCCTTCCGGCCCGCCGGGCAGCAGGTAGCGGACCATGACGCCGACCACCAGGCCGCCCACCGCCGGCGCCAGCACGATCCGCCACCAGGGCTCCCCCGCCAGCAGCGTCACCACGGCTTCGGACGAGAAGCCATGGAACAGCAGCTGTACCTGGTCGAGCAGGGTCCGAAACCCGATCACCCCGCCGGCCGCCGCCAGACCGATAATGACGGCCAGCAGCGACAATACCCAATGGTCGCTGCGCAGGATGCGGCGGCCCAGCAGGCGCACAAGGGCAAGGGTACGGGTACGAATGCTCTGCAAGATCTCAGGCCGGTCGATGGTGCCCCATTAAACAGGCTGCGTGCCGGGCACGGAAGCCATTCGCCACGCCCGCGCGGGCCTTTGCCGCAAGCCGGGCGGGCAGGACACCCGGCGCCGCGCGCGGGTCCGCCCCGACGTTGCGCCCCGGCGTGCCGACGGTATGATCCCGCCTGGGTATCCGGGCGAATCAATCGAAAAGGACCATGCAATGTCTGACGGGGTCAGCAAATTCGCGCTTGCGGCGGGTGTGGCGGCACTCGGCCTTTCCGGATACGTCGCGGCGACGGCGGTGCCGTCGGATGTGGCCGGCCGGGTCGACGGCCTGGAAAGCAGCGTGTCGCGCCTCGGCGAGGCGGATGTCGGAGGTCTCGCCGAGCGCGTGACGGCCATCGAGGCAAGCTCGGCCGCCACGATCGCGCCGGAGGAGTTCGGGCAGCTCACCCAGCGCGTGCAGGAGCTGGCCGGGCTGGTCTCGGCCACCTCGGCGGCGCAGGACCAGAGCACCGGTGCCCTGGAAAGCGACGTGGACGACCTGGCGGAGCGCCTGGCCGCCGCCGAAGAGGCGCTGGAAGCGGTGCAGGGCGAAGCGATCGGCGGCCTCGGCACCCGGATCGGCGCCGTCGAGACCCAGGTCGGCGAGGTTGCCGAGGGGCTGGCTTCGGCCGTGACGGCGGCCACGGCCCTGGATCAGACGGTGGCGACCGTCCGGACCGATGTTGCGGCCCTGTCCGGCCGTGTGGACGAAGCGGCGACGACGGATGCGCTGGATGCCCTGTCGGCCAGCCTGCAGGACATGGTCGCCGGGGGCTTGGTGCCCGTGGGCGCCATCCTTCCCTGGCATCCGGACATGGCCGGGGACGGCGGTGTTCCCGCCGGCTTCCTGATCTGCGACGGGCGGACGATCGACGAAGGCCCCCTGGCGGGCCAGTCGACCCCAGACCTGCGGGACCGCTTCCTGATGGGGGCCGACCAGGCAGGTGAGACGGGCGGCGCGCGCGACGCGGAAACCGACGCGGCGGGTGGGCATGCCCACGACACCGCCGAGGGCGGAGCCCTCGCGGTGGCTGACGGTGAAGGAGCGGCCATCGCGCCCGTCGACGGCCACACCCATGGGGTCGCGGTGATGCCGCCCTATTTCACCGTCGTCTATGTGATGCGCGTGGAATAGGACCCGGGGTCAGGGGGTCGCGGCCAGCCGGCGCCGCCGGTCCGCCAGCTGCCCGATGATGCGCCGCTGTTCGTCCTCGCTCATGCCGGCCCATCCCGCGATCTCCCCGATCGTGCGGAAGCAGCCGGTGCAGAAGCGGCGCTGTGCATCGAGAATGCATACCTTGATGCACGGTGACGGGACGGACATGGCGGCACACCTCCTCTCGGTCGGGCATTCGGTCCGGCGGCACGTGGGATGCGCTGGTTTAGACCCGCGATGCGCCGCGGATCAATTGCGGAGTCCCGGCCGGGCGGCGGCGGTGCGTCACCGGGCGCCTCGCCCGCGCCGGCCGGGTGGGGTAGACAGGGGCGGTTCAATGCCCATGACCGGGACAGAAGCATGACACCCATGGGCCGCCGTGCCCTGCTGGCTGCCGCGTGTGCCGCGCCGCTGCTGCGGGTCGGCGGCGCCGCGGCGGACGAGCCGCGATCGCTGCGGTTGCGCAACGCGCATACCGGCGACGTCTTCGACGGCGTCTACCACGATGGGACCACCTATCTGGAGGACGCGGCCGACCGGTTGAACGCGCTGTTTCGCGATCACCATGCGGATGTCGCCGTCTACATGGATACCCGGTTGTTCGACATCCTGTGGCGCCTGCAACAGCGCTATTTGAGGGCGCGCGGCCATGTGCCGGCGATCGCCGTGCATTCCGGCTATCGGACGCCGGCGACGAACGCCAGCCTGCTGTCCGAAGGCGCGGCGCTGAACAGCTACCACCTGCGGGGCCAGGCGGCGGACATCACCGTGGACGGCTATGGCATCCACATCCTGGCCAACCTGTCCCGGGGCATCGGCCAGGGCGGCTGGGGCATCTATTGGCGCAGCCATTTCGTCCACCTGGATACCGGGCCGGCGCGGTTCTGGTATCGGCGGTAGTCCGCGCCGGTCGGCGGCCCTCAACCAGCCACGCGGGCATGACCGCCCGCCGCTGCCGCCGTTCGCCGGGCGGCCCAGACGGAGACCGTCAGCGGCCCGCCCGGCAGGTGGCGGATGCGCTCGGGCTGGAAGCCGGCATCGGCAAGCCAGCGGGCCACCGTCTCGTCGGGGAAGCCCAGCCAGCGGTGGGCATGGTCGCGCTGCAGTACCGCCAGTTCGTGCGCGGCGAAATCGGCGATGACCAGCACTCCGCCCGGCCGGATCACCCGTGCGGCCTCGGCCAGCGCGTCGGCCGGATCTTCCAGGAAGTGCAGAACCTGATGCATGACCGCAAAGTCGAAGGCCGATGACGGCAGCGGCAGCTGGTACAGGTCGCCCTGGCGGACCTGGCATTGCGGCAGGCCGGCGCGGTCCAGGTGGGCGCGCGCCAGGGCCAGCATCTCTCGCGACATGTCGATGCCGATGCCGCGCCTGGCCAGGGGGCCGAGCACGACCAGCATGCGCCCTGTCCCGGTGCCCAGGTCCAGCAGGTCGTCCACGCCGCCCTGCGGCATCAGGTCGATGATCTCGCGCTCCACCTCGCTGTCGGCGATGTGCAGGCCGCGGATTTCGTCCCACTGCGCGGCGTTGTCGCGGAAATAGGCCGCGGCCTGCGTCGCCCGTTCCCGCTTGATGGCGTCCAGGCGCTCGGCATCGCGTTTCAGCACCGGATCGTCCGGCGGGATCTGGGTGACGAGGCTCTGGGCCAGACGGGCGCCGGGACCCCGGTCGGCGAGGCGGAAATAGGCAAACGTGCCTTCGCGGAACCGGTCCAGCAGGCGGGCATCGCACAGAAGCTTCAGGTGGCGCGACACGCGCGGCTGGCTCTGCCCCAGGATCTGGGTGAGATCGGTGACGGACAGCTCGCTGCGCCGGCACAGCGCCAGGATGCGCAGCCGCGTCGGCTCCGACACCGCCTTCAGGGCGGCCAGCAGCCGTTCCATCGCATCCCCGCCCTGGGGGTCGCCGTCGGGGTCCCGGTGCGGCGGACCATCCATCGGCCGCGCCGTTCGCGACACCCGGTTCACCGCGGTCCGCCCGCTTGCGCCATGGGTCCGATCGCATCCATGGCGCGAAGCTAGCCCGCAATTGCGATACCGTCCACGGTCCGCGCCCGATGCCGGCGCAACGGCCGCCGGAAGGCCCTTGCGCCGCGCCTAAATCGGGCGGCCGGCGATGTCGTGAGATGCCGTTGCGTTCTGGCCAACGAGGTAACGGTATGCTAACTCATTGTCGGACTAATCCGATGCAACAGGGGATCCGCCAAAAGATCGCGGCCATCCTACAAAAGACGGTGACATTCCGGGCATTGCGCGGGGGCAGGGCAGCTGGCTGTCCTTATGGGTTGTAGCGGTTTCTTGGGGTCGACGGACTTACTCTGTTGGGGGCTGAATGTGAGCGGGCTTGAGAACGGGCGGCGTCGGGGTCTGGCGGGTCTGAGACGCCTTGCGATCGGATCTCTTCTGATCGGTGCCATGGGCGGTTGTGCTGCAACCGATACGGTGGACGGCGACGGGTACGGGGAGGTCTACGATCCGATCGAGCCGGTGAACCGCGTGATCTTCGCGGGGAACGAGGTGGTCGACACCATCTTGATTCGCCCGGTGGCGGAAGCCTATCGCGACTATTTCCCGGAGCCGCTGCAAAATCGGGCGCGTGACATCCTGCGCCATCTGCGCTCCCCCCTGATCCTGGCCAACGAGCTGATGCAGGGCGATTTCGAGGGGGCCGGCAACGTGCTGGCGCGCTTCGTCATCAACAGCATCGCCGGGCTTGGCGGCTTCATCGACGTCGCCAACCACAACGGCCAGGGCATCCCCTTCGAGAACGAGGATTTCGGGCAGACCCTGGCGGTGTGGGGCGTGGATGCCGGGCCCTATCTGGTCATCCCGATCATCGGTCCCTCTAACGCGCGCGACGCTGCCGGGCTGGTGGTGGAAACACTGGCAGACCCCATCGGCATCTGGGCGCGCTTCGCCGACAGCGCCGTGCTGGACGGGTTCCAGTATGGCCGGCTGGGGCTGTCGATCATCGATGCGCGCGCGCGCACGATCTCTGCATTGGACGAGGTCCGGGCGACGTCGGTGGATTTCTATGCCACGATGCGCAGCCTGTATTCGCAGTTCCGCGAGGCTGAAATCCGCGACGGTGAGATTGAACAGGACATTCCCGACATCCCGGACTATACGGATTTTGAGGATGAGTCCGAAGAGCCGGTGACGACCGAGCCCGCACGTGGGGACGAGGTCTCGGAATTGCCGCCGGTGCCTCGATTGGACTTGCGTCCTGACGTCAACCGTTAATCACCTTCAAGACGGGCGGGTTCAGCGATGCGATGGGCGTCTTATCTACTCTTGACTTTGTTGGTCGTGTTTCCCGCAGGGAAGGCGGCCGCCACCCAGGACGAGGCTGCGGCGCAGGCCCTGGTCCGCAATCTCGGTGACGAGGCGATCGAACTGCTGCGGGAAACCTCCGCATCCTCGGCGGGGACGGTGGCCGGTGTGCGCGACCTGTTCCGCACCAGCTTCGACGTTCCGACCATCGGCCAGTTCGCGCTGGGCCGGCACTGGCGGACGGCGACCGATGCCCAGCGGCAGGAATACCTGGCGCTGTTCGAGGACATGGTCGTGGAGACCTATGCCCGCCGGTTCGAGGGCTATGACAACCAGACCTTCGTGGTCGACGGCTCGCGCCCGGAGGGGGAGCGTGACGTCATGGTCCGCTCGCGCATCCTCGACCCGAACGGCCCGCCGGTGGAGGTCAACTGGCGGGTGCGCGATCGCGGGGCGGGCAACCTGCAGATCATCGACGTGATGGTCGAAGGCGTCAGCATGGCCGTGACGCAGCGGAACGAGTTCAGCTCGATCATCCAGCGCAACGGCGGCAACATCGACGCGCTGCTGCAGGCAATCCGCGACCAGATCGCCTCCCTGCGCGCGGGCGGCTGACGAAGCCGCTGCGCTCGGCGCGACCGGTGGCGCCCGCTGCCGGCTCGCGGTGTTTCGCCGCATAGCCCCAAAGCCTGAATGGCCGTCAGCCCGGATCGCGTTGGACCCGGGCTGACGGCATTCCCGCCCCGCGGTCCCGGCCCGATGGTCGGGCCGGTCGTTACCGCGTCAGGGGCTTGTACTTGATGCGATGGGGCTGGTCGGCCGCGGCCCCCAGGCGCCGGTGGCGGTCGGCCTCGTAATCCTCGTAATTGCCGGTGAACCACACCGCCTGGCTGTCGCCTTCGAAGGCAAGGATGTGCGTGGCTATGCGGTCGAGGAACCAGCGGTCGTGGCTGATCACCACGGCACTGCCGGGAAACGCCAGCAGCGCCTCTTCCAAGGCCCGCAGCGTGTCGACGTCCAGGTCGTTCGTGGGCTCGTCCAGCAGCAGAACGTTGGCGCCGGACTTCAGCATCTTGGCCAGATGCACCCGGTTGCGCTCGCCGCCCGACAGCTGGCCCACCTTCTTCTGCTGGTCGGGACCCTTGAAGTTGAAAGCGCCCACATAGGCCCGGCTCTGGATCTTGCGCTTGCCCAGGTCGATCTCGTCGGCGCCCTCGGCGATCTCCTCCCACACGGTCTTGTCGGCGTTCAGGCTGTCGCGGCTCTGGTCGACATAGCCCAGGACCACGGTATCGCCGATGGCGACGGTGCCGCTGTCCGGCTTCTCCTGGCCCGTGATCATGCGGAACAGCGTGGTCTTGCCGGCCCCGTTGGGGCCGATGACGCCGACGATCCCGCCCCGCGGCAACTGGAAGCTCAAGCCTTCCACCAGCAGCGTGTCGCCATAGCCCTTGGCCACGCCGTCCATCTCGATCACCTGTTCGCCCAGGCGCGGCGGTGTCGGGATGACGATCTGCGCCGATCCCGGCGTCTGGTCGCGCGATGCCGCAAGCAGGTCGTCATAGGCCTTCAGGCGCGCCTTGGCCTTGGTTTGGCGGCCGCGGGCGCCGGCGCGGACCCATTCCAGTTCCTCCGCCAGGGTCTTCTGGCGTGACTGCTCCTGCTTGGCTTCCAGCTCCAGCCGCTTGCGCTTCTTGTCGAGGTACTCGGAATAATTGCCCTCGTAGGGAATGCCGCGGCCGCGGTCGAGCTCCAGGATCCAGCCGGTGACATTGTCCAGGAAGTAGCGGTCGTGAGTCACCATCACGACCGTGCCCGTGTACTCCTCCAGGAAGCGTTCCAGCCACGCCACCGATTCGGCGTCCAGGTGGTTGGTCGGCTCGTCCAGCAGCAGCATGTCGGGATGGGACAAGAGAAGGCGGCAAAGGGCCACCCGTCGCCGCTCGCCCCCCGACAGGGTGACGACCGGCAGGTCGCCCGGCGGGCACCGGAGCGCGTCCATGGCGATGTCGACATGGCGGTCGAGGTCCCAGGCATCGGCGGCGTCGATCTGCTCCTGCAATTCGGCCTGCTGTTCGATCAGGGCGGTCATCTCGTCCGGATCGGTGACTTCACCCAGCTTCAGGCTGATCTCCTCGA
The DNA here is from genome assembly GCA_020638595.1 of Rhodospirillaceae bacterium. Taxonomy (GTDB): domain Bacteria; phylum Pseudomonadota; class Alphaproteobacteria; order DSM-16000; family Inquilinaceae; genus JACKIG01. The sequence goes on from JACKIG010000012.1 coordinate 8,429, forward strand.
ACCGGTGGACGATCGCCTGGGTTTCCGCCAGGGCCAGCATGACGTTTTCCTGCACGGTCAGCGCGGGATCCAGTTCCGGCTCCTGCGGCAGATAGCCGACGCGGGCGCCCTCGGCCGCCCAACCCTCGCCGGTGAACTCGGTCTCGATACCCGCCATGATGCGCATCAGCGTCGATTTGCCGGAGCCGTTGGGGCCCAGCACGCCGATCTTCGCCCCCGGCAGGAACGACAGGGAGATGTTCTCCAGCACCTTCTTGCCGCCGGGATAGGTCTTCCCGAGGCCCTTCATCACATAGATGTACTGATACGAGGCCATGCGCTGGTCCCATCATCCTCTTCGCCTGTCCGATGCGGGGGCTATGTAGCGCATTCGGGGGCGGGTTCACCAGGGGGGTCGCGCGCAGGCCGCAGCCCCCGGTTGACGGCCGCCCGGGGTGCCCTCCATTCTTCGCGCATGACTGCGACCTTCCCGCTCGGCCGGCGTTTGCGGAGCCTCGGCGGCGCTGCGCTCGACATCGTGCTGCCGCCGCGCTGCCTGGCGTGCGGGACGACCATCGGGGCGACCGGCGCCCTGTGCCATGCCTGCTGGCAGCAGGTGACGTTCCTGGAACCGCCGCTGTGCGCCTGCTGCGGCTGGCCGTTCGATTATGCGATGGCCGAGGGGGCGGTGTGCGGCGCCTGCACCGCAACGCCGCCGCGGTTCGACCGTGCCCGTGCGGCCATCGCCTACGACGACGGCAGCCGGGCCATGGTGCTGGGGTTCAAGCACGGCGACCAGACCCATGCCGCGGCGGCGTTCGCCGGGTGGATGGCGCGGGCCGGCGCGGACCTGCTGCGCGGCGATGCCGTCCTGGCCCCGGTGCCATTGCACCGCTCACGGCTGTTCCGGCGGCGCTACAACCAGGCGGCGCTGCTTGCCATCGCCCTCGGCCGCCTGGCCGGATGCCCGGTGGTTCCCGACCTGCTGGTGCGCCGGCGGCGCTCGCCGGGCCAGGGCCACCTGTCACGGACGGAGCGGCGGGCCAACGTCAAGGGGGCGTTCGCCGTGCGCCGGTCGGCGGCGGACCGGGTGGCCGGGCGGCGCATCGTGCTGGTCGACGACGTCCTGACCACCGGGGCCACGGCCGGCGAATGCACCGCCACCCTGCGGCGCGCCGGTGCGGCGGCGGTGGACGTCTTGACGCTCGCGCGGGTAATCCTTCCTCAAACTGCCTGGCAGTAGAGTACTGTCATTGCGCAGAGGCGGATTTGCCGCCGCCGGACCGTCCGGCGGTGTGCGATGCGCCCGGAAATCACGGGAAACGGGAGAGCCAATGCCCCATGTCCTCCGCGACCGCGACGGCCAGATCATGGCGGTGTTCGACAGGCCGGGCCAGGGCCAGACCGAAGAGATCGGCCCGACCGAGCCCGAGCTGATCGCCTTTCTCGACCGGCTGGCGCTGGAGCGCACGACCCAGCAGGCGGCCTTCGCGCGGGCGGATCTCGAATTCATCCGCGTGCTGGAGGACCTGATCGGCGCGCTGTTGGAAAAGAACGTGATCACGCTGAACGACCTGCCGGCGGAGGCCCGCCAGAAGGTGCTGAACCGCTCGGCGCTGCGGTCGATGCTGCTGAGCCACATGCCGATCATCGAGATGGACGACAGCGAGCCCATCTTCCCGGAGTGAGCCCGGCCGGCTGATGCATGTGGACGATTGCAGCGGCACTGGCGAAGGCCCATACCAGGGGCCATATGGATTTGCGCCATATCACCCGTGGGCAATGCGAAGACCTGCCGACATGAGCCGCGTCACCATCTATTCCAGTCCGTTCTGTCCCTATTGCTACATGGCGAAGAAGCTGCTGACGCAGAAGGGCGTGGCGTTCGACGAGATCGACGTCATGATGCACCCCAAGCGCCGTGACGAAATGATGGCCCGCGCCGGCGGGCGGCGCACGGTGCCCCAGATCTTCGTCGGCGATACCCATGTCGGCGGCAATGACGACCTTCAGGCCCTGGAACGTGCCGGGCGCCTGGACGAGCTGCTGGAGAGCGCGCGATGACCACCCTGACCGTCGCTTGCGTGCAGGTGAACGCCGGACCCGAGATCGGGCCGAATGTGGACACCGCCGTGCGCCTGGTGCGCGAGGCCGCCGCCGCGGGCGCCGGGTTTGTGGCGATGCCGGAGAATGTCAGCGCCATCGTCTTCGGGCGCGAACACCAGATCGCTCGCGCCAGCACCGAGGAGGCGCATCCGGCCCTGGCGGCCTTCCGCGCGGTGGCGGCGGAAACGGGGGTGTATCTGCTGGCCGGCACCGTGGCCATTCGGCTGGACGACGGCCGGCTGGCCAACCGCAGTACCTTCATCGATCCGCAGGGCACCATCGTCGCCCGCTATGACAAGATCCACATGTTCGACGTCGATCTGCCCGGCGGCGAGAGCTATCGCGAGAGCAGCACCTTCCGCCCGGGCGAGCAGGCGGTGCTGGCCGAAGCCCCGTGGGGGCCGGTCGGGATGACGGTCTGCTACGACCTGCGCTTTCCACACCTCTATCGCGACCTGGCGAAACGGGGCGCGGTGATCCTGACCATTCCGGCGGCCTTCACGCGCCAGACGGGCCAGGCGCATTGGCACGTCCTGCAGCGTGCCCGGGCGATCGAGACCGGGGCCTTCGTCGTGGCGCCCGCCCAGACCGGAACCCACGACAACGGCCGCCAGACCTTCGGCCATTCGCTGATCGTCTCGCCCTGGGGCGAGGTCCTGGCGGACGGCGGCGAGGACGTGGGCATCAGCATGGCCACCATCGACCTGGCGGAGGTCGAGCGGGCGCGGCAGGCGATCCCGGCGCTCCGGCATGACCGGGCCTATGCGCCGCCGCGGACCGTCGGCGTTGCGCCGGTCAGGGCGGCGGGCGAATGACCGCACGCCCCGGCCCAAGGCGGGCGGCCCAGGGGCGCCTTGAACACGGGCCGGGCCATGGGCGAATATGGCTGGGTGCCCTCAGGTAGACCCGGATGATCCTCTTCGATCTGCGATGCCAGGCCGGCCATTCCTTCGAGGCCTGGTTCCGTGACAATGCGACCTACGAAGCCCAGGCGAATGCCGGCGACATCGCCTGTCCGGCCTGCGGCGACCGGCATGTCGGCAAGGCGCCGATGGCGCCGCGGATCGCCCGGTCGCGCGGGCGCGCCTCGGCGGAGGAGACCAAGCAGGCGGCGGAGCTGTATCGCAAGCTGTCGGACCTGCGGGCGCAGGTCGAAGCCAACAGCGACTATGTCGGGCCGCGCTTCGCCGAGGAGGCGCGGCGCATCCACTATGGCGAGACCGAAGCCCGCAATATCCATGGCGAGGCGACGGACAGCGAGGCGTCCGAACTGAAGGACGAAGGCGTGAAGTTCGCCCGCATCCCCTGGGTGCCGCGCGGCGAGAACTGAACCATCGGCCAGCCCCGAGCGGGGCGCGCCTGAAAGGGATCGCATTACCGCGCATGGCCGCACCACCGATCGCCCTTATCGGAGCACCGACGGATATCGGTGCCGGCCATCGCGGCGGCTCCATGGGGCCAGAGGCGCTTCGGGTTGCCGGCATCGGCACAGCCCTCAGCGGGCTCGGCCATGACGTCGTCGACTGGGGCAACCTCGCGGGGCCGGTGAACCCCGACCACGCACCGGTCGACGGCTACCGCCACCTTCCCGAAACGGTCATCTGGTGCCGGGCCGTGCACGATGCGGTCAGCGACGCGCTGCGGTCCGGCCATCTGCCTGTCGTGCTGGGCGGCGACCATTGCCTGGCCATCGGGTCGGTTGCCGCCGTTGCCCGGCACTGCGCCGACAAGGGGGTGCCGCTCAGCGTCCTCTGGCTGGACGCGCATGCGGATTTCAACACGCCCCAGACGTCGCCGTCGGGCAACCTCCACGGCATGCCGGTGGCGGTGATCGCCGGCAAGGGGCCGACGGAGCTGCTGGACCTGGGGCATGCCGTGCCGATGTTGGACGCCGCGCGGATCATCCAGCTGGGCGTCCGATCCGTCGACGCGGTGGAAAAGCGCGAGGTCGTCGCCAGCCACCTGGCCGTCTGGGACATGCGCAAGATCGACGAGAGCGGCATGCGCGCGACGATGGACAGCATCCTGCGGCAGGTGCAGGCCGTGGGCGGCCATCTGCATGTCAGCTTCGATGTCGATTTCCTCGACCCGTCGATCGCCCCGGGGGTGGGCACGCCCGTGTCCGGCGGGCCGACCTATCGGGAAGCGCAGCTGTGCATGGAAATGATCTACGACAGCGGCTGCATGGCCTCGCTCGACGTCATGGAGCTCAATCCCGCCTGCGACGTGCGCAACGCCACGGCCTGCCTGGTGGTCGAACTGGTCGAAAGCCTGTTCGGCGAACAGATCCTGAGCCGCCACAAGGTCGACCTGTAGCGGCCCTGTCCGCCATCCCCGGCAGAGCTTGCCGCTACGGCAGCATGCCCCAGCGGTCCTCGTCCTCCATCTTGCAGAAGCTCAAGGTGTAGGGGATGCCGCGCCCCTGCTTGGTGAGGGTGAAATACACGGTGCCGCAGGGTGCGCCGTCGCGATCGAACGTCTCCAGCAGCCGTGCCTCGCCGTTCAGGCCCGTCTGCGGATTGGACCAGGTGGTGGAATATCCGGCCTCGCCGCTGTCCAGGGCCTCACGGACGGCCTGGCGCGTCAGGTCGACGTCTTCCGCCGTCAGCTGCACGCCACCGCGGTAGAGATCGAACCCGAGCTGGGCATGGGCGCTGGCGGGCAGCCCGATCGCAATCATGGCGGCGGCCAGGCTCCATGCGCGTTTCTGTGCCGGCATTGCGTCCCTCCCATCACCGTCCTGCCCAAGGCGGGGCTGTGTTTCCAACCGCCGGTAGACATTACTGTACCCTGGCAGGTCCGGCAAGACGCAGAGTCTTCATCACCAGCCGTCCGCGGACGGCTGGTGCGGTACCGGTTCGCGCTGCGGCCGGCCGGGTGCCGGCACCGCGGTCAGGCTGCGGCCTTGGCCGCCGCCATCAGGTAGTTGACGTCGAGGTCGCGGTCCGACAGCGCCCAGTCGGCGGTCGTCGGGCTGAACACCATGCCCTTGGCCGCCTCCACGACGAAGCCGTGACGGCGCAGCCCGCGCGCCAGCTCGCTGGGCTTGAGGAACTGGCGCCAGCTGTGCGTGCCGCGCGGGACGATCCGCAGGACGTATTCCGCCGCGACGATGCCCAGCGCGAAGCTCTTGGCGGTCCGGTTCAGGGTGCTCATGACCAGGGGCGCGCCGGGGCGCGCCAGCCGGCCGAGGGCCGCCAGGAAGCTGTCGACATCGGCCACATGTTCGACGATCTCCAGCGCGACGACCGCATCGAAGGTGGCCCCGGTATCGGCCAGCTCTTCCGCCGAGGACTGCCGGTAGTCGATGGCAAGGTCGCGTTCGCCCGCGTGCAGGCGCGCCACGCCGATCCCCTCCGCCGCGGCGTCGATGCCCGTGACCTCGGCGCCGAGGCGGGCCAGCGGTTCGCTGGACAGGCCGCCGCCGCAGCCGACATCCAGGATCTTCAGCCCGGCGAGCGGGCGATGCGACAAGGCATCGCGGCGGTGGGCGGCGGCAACGTGATCGCGGATGAAACCGATCCTGAGCGGGTTCATCCGGTGCAGTTCGCGCATCTTGCCGGCGGGGTCCCACCATTCGTCGGCCAGGGCGGCGAACCGGGCGATATCGGCCGGGTCGACGCTGGCGCTTCGGGGGCGGCCGGTGTCGGGCTGAGGGGTGCGGGCGGCGGTCTCGGCGGCGTGGCGGGGCATCGGTTTCTTCGCTTTCGGCGGCGGCTTGCGAGCCTCTTGGCGTTGAGAGTATGGATATCGTCGCTCGCCGCGACAACCTGTGGCGGCCGGGGGCGAGCCCCTTCCTTTTGCAAGACCTAGCCCGCACGGCCATGAGGGCCGGCGGTTTCGGGGATCTGCGGCACGAGCGCCGGGAGCGCCCAGTCATGGCCTGCATCGTACAGAAGTTCGGCGGCACGTCGGTCGCAGACCTCGACCGCATCCGCGCCGTGGCGACGAAGGTCAAGGCCGAGGTCGACCAGGGCAACCAGGTCGCCGTGGTCGTCTCCGCCATGGCCGGGGAAACCGACCGGCTGGTCGGGTTCTGCCGCAGCCTGTCGCCGCTGCACGATGCGCGCGAGTACGACACGGTCGTGTCGGCGGGCGAGCAGGTGACGGCAGGCCTTCTTGCCGTGGCGCTGCAGACGCTGGGCGTGACCGCGCGGTCGTGGCTGGGATGGCAGATCCCGATCTCCACCGACGAGGTGCATGGGCGGGCGCGAATCACCGGTGTCGAGGCGACCGAGCTGAAGCGGCGCCTGCAAGAGGGGGAAGTCGCGGTGGTCGCCGGTTTCCAGGGCGTGTCGCCCCGTCGCCGGATCGGCACGCTGGGACGCGGCGGATCGGACACCTCGGCCGTTGCGCTGGCGGCGGCCCTGGGGGCCGACCGGTGCGACATCTACACCGACGTCGATGGTGTCTACACCGCCGATCCCAGGATCGTGCGCCGGGCGCGCAAACTCACTAAGATCACGTATGAAGAGATGCTGGAGATGGCTTCGCTGGGTGCGAAGGTGCTCCAGACCCGTTCGGTCGAGATGGCGATGAAGCACAGGGTGCCCTTGCGGGTGCTGTCCAGCTTCGCCGACGGCCCGGGGACACTGGTGGTGGATGAGGAAGAGATCGTGGAGCAGGAGATCGTCAGCGGCATCGCCTACAGCCGCGATGAGGCGAAAGTCACCGTGGTGGACGTTCCCGACCGGCCCGGCGTGGCGGCGTCGATCTTCGGACCGCTGGCCGATGCCGGCATCAATGTCGACATGATCGTCCAGAACGTGTCCGAGGACGGCCAGACCACCGACGTCACCTTCACCGTGGCCAAGGCCGACCTGGCGCGCACCGTGCAGCTGTTGCAGGGCCAGCAGGGGGCGCTCGGCTTCCGGCGGCTGCGGCCGGACGAGAACGTGGTCAAGCTTTCGGTCATCGGCGTCGGCATGCGCAGCCATGCCGGCGTCGCCAAGAGGATGTTCCAGGCGCTGGCCGACAACGGCATCAACATCCAGGTGATCTCGACCTCCGAGATCAAGATCAGCGTCCTTGTGGCCGAACAGTATCTTGAGCTGGCGGTCCGCACGCTGCACTCGGCCTACGGGTTGGACGAGGTCTGATGGTGACGGCAGCGGGGGGCGGCGGCGCCGGCCACCCCTCGGCGCCGGAGCGGGGAATGATCATCTCGGCGCGGCGCCTGTTGGCGCGGCTGCGCGACGTGATGGCCGGCACCGATGCGTTGCAGGCGCGGCTCGACAAGATCGTCCGGCTGATCGCGGCGGAGACGGTGGCGGAGGTGTGCTCCTGCTACGTCGTCAGGCCCGGCGACGTGCTGGAGCTGTTCGCGACCCACGGCCTCAACCCCGGTGCCGTGCACCGCACGCGGCTGCGCATGGGCGAGGGGCTGGTGGGCCAGATCGCCGCGACCGGCCGGCCCACCGCCATTTCCAACGCGCCCGAGCACCCGAACTTCGCCTACCGGCCGGAGACGGGCGAGGACCCCTACCATTCGCTGATGGGCGTTCCGATCCTGCGCGGCGGCCAGGTGCGCGGCGTGCTGGTCGTGCAGAACCAGCATCGGCGCATCTACCACGAAGAGGAGATCGAAACCCTTCAGACGATCGCCATGGTCGTCGCCGAGCTGGTGGCCGGCGGCGTGCCGGCGGAGCCGGGCAGTGCCGCGGCCTCCCAGGCCGCCGCCCAGATCATGCCGGCGCGGCTGGTCGGCATTCGCCTCAACGCCGGGCTGGCCATGGGGCATGCCGTGCTGCACCGCCCGGTGTTGACGGTCCGCGAAATGGTTGCCGACGATCCCGAGGCCGAGCTTGCCCGCCTGCGCGGCGCCGTGGGCACGATGCAGGATTCGCTCGACCGGCTGCTCGCCGGGTCCGCCCTCGTGGAGCACGAGGAAAGCCGCGACATCCTGGAGACCTACCGGATGTTCGCCCAGGACCGGGGCTGGCTGGCGCGCATTGCGGAGGCGATCCGGACGGGCCTGACGGCCGAAGCCGCGGTCCAGCGGGTGCAGAACGACACGCATGCCAGGCTGGCGCATCTGCCCGATCACTACCTGCGCGAACGCCTGCTGGACCTGGACGACCTTGCCAACCGCCTGCTGCTGCACCTGTCGGGCCGGGCGTCGGCCGCGTTCGGTACGCTGCCGGAGGATGCGGTGCTGGTCGCCCGCTCCATCGGCCCGGCCGAGCTGCTGGACTATGAGGAATCGCGGCTGCGGGGCCTGGTGCTGGAGGACGGATCGGCGACCAGCCATGTGTCCATCGTCGCCCGCTCGATGAACATCCCGGTGGTCGGCCGCTGCGCCGGCGCCATGAGCACGATCGAGCCGTGGGACCCGATCATCGTCGACGCGGACAACGGCAACGTCCTGGTCCGCCCGGCGGAGGACGTGCAGGAGCTGTTCGCCCGCACCATGAGCCTGCGCGCGGCGCGCCGGCGGGCGCGCGAAGCCGAAACCAGCCTGCCGGCCGAATCGAAGGATGGGGTCCGCGTCAGCCTGCACATGAACGCCGGGTTGCTGGCCGATATCCCGCACCTGGCTGCCACGGGGGCCGACGGGGTCGGCCTCTACCGGACCGAGATCCCGTTCATGGTGCGGTCCAACTTCCCCGACGTGACGGAACAGACCCGGATCTACCGCGAGGTCCTGGACCAGGCCGGCGACAAGCCGGTGATGTTCCGCACGCTGGATATCGGCGGTGACAAGCTGCTGCCCTACCTGAAGGAGGAGCCGGTGGAGAACCCGGCCCTCGGCTGGCGGGCCATTCGCATCGGCCTCGACCGTCCGGCGCTGTTGCGCCAGCAGCTGCGCGCGCTGATCCGGGCTGCGGCCGGCCGGACCATCGGCATCATGTTCCCACTGGTGTCCGAGGTGGCGGAGCTTGATGCCGCCAGGGCGCTGCTGACCAAGGAGCTGGAGCGTGCCCGCCACCAGGACGAGCGCCTGCCGGAGCGCCTGAAGGTCGGGATCATGCTGGAGGTGCCGGCCCTGCTGTGGCAGCTGGACGCATTGCTGCCGCGGGTCGACTTCATCGCCGTCGGGTCCAACGATCTGCTTCAATACCTGTACGCCTGCGACCGTGGCAGCGCGCCGGTGGCGCAGCGCTACGACCCCCTGTCACCGGCGGCCCTGACCATGTTGCGCATGCTGGTCGGACGGTGCGCAGAGGCCGGCGTGCCGATCAGCCTGTGCGGAGAAATGGCGGGCCGGCCCCTTGAAGCGATGGCCCTGATTGGAATAGGGTTCCGGCAACTCTCGATGGTGCCGGGGGCGATCGCGGAAGTGCGGGCGATGATCCGTTCGCTGACCGTGTCGCAGCTGGAGCGGTACCTGGATCGGCTCATGTCGGGGGCCGACCATAGTCTGCGGGAAAAACTTCGCGGATTCGCAATGGACCGCGGCATTGAGATTTAGATACTGGTTTAGCATTTCCGCGTTTGATACTGAGGACAAAATTGTTTACAAATCAGTAGGCAAGTGCTGCTGATCTTTCGTATGCCCTGTTGAAGGGATGAGCAGCCGGAACGACGGCCTGAGGATTGGCTTCGAACGTCCAGTGAACGACACGATCCAGCTACGGCGGGCACTATGGCGCCAGGCAAACACCGCATGTTCGATGTGACTACGGATGATGGCACCGACGAGACCGACGAGGTGGAGCTGGGCGGATTCCATCGTGCACCTTATGTTCCCGATGACGCTCCCGTAGGTCACATTCTGCGCGCAGCGCGGGAGCGTGCGGGATACTCCTTGTCCGATGTGGCGGAGGTCTTGCGCATCCGGCGTGTGTTCATCGAGGCGATCGAGGACGGCCGATTCGAAGACCTGCCCGGTACAACCTATGCGCACGGTTTCGTGCGCAGCTATGCCGAGGTGCTGGAACTTGATGCCGACGAGCTGGTCCGTCGGTTCAAGGACGAGGTGCGCGGCCTGAACCGGGCAACGCAGCTGGTCTTCCCGACGCCGGAGCCGGAAGGCCGGATGCCGGGGGCGGCGCTGCTGCTGATCGCGGTGGTGTTGGCCGGCCTGGCCTATGGCAGCTGGTACTATGCCAGCTCGACCGACCGGCAGCTGACCGACCTGCTTCCCGACCTGCCGGAGCGGTGGACGGCGTGGCTGAACGATGATCCCGCCGACGCGGCCATGACCGATGAGGAGGCCGAGGGACCGCGCCATCAGCCCAGTGCCGCACGTGCGCAGCCGCCGTCCGACGACATGGCGATGCCGGCACCCGCGCCGGCCGCAAGCGGCACGGCGGAACCCGAAGCGGTACCGGCGGAGCCCGCCGCGGATACCGTGGCCGACGCGCCGGCGGAGGAGCCTGTGGCGCCGCAGGTGGCGGCGGCCCGGCTGCCCGCGGATGCCGCACCGGCCGACGCCGTGCCCACCGGCGGGACCACGCCCTCCGTCGATAGCGAGGCGCCGCAGCCGCCCCAGCCGCCCGAGGCGTTTGCCGCCCGTGCCGGCGGGACCGAGCCGGCCGATGCGCGCGTGGTGATCCGGGCCACGGATATCAGCTGGGTCCAGGTGCGCGACCCGAGCGGTCGGGTGGTCATGACCCGGGTGCTGCAGCCGGGCGACAGCTATGTCGTGCCGGAGGGCAGCGGGCTGAAGCTGGATACGGGCAATGCCGGCGCCCTGACGATCGAGGTGGACGGCAACCAGGTGCGCGCGCTTGGCGGCAGCGGCGATGTCGTGCGCGATGTTTCGCTGGATGCCGGGGCCTTGATCCAGCGCTGACGCCGGACCGCCGGGCGGCTTTCCGCCGCGCAGCCCCATGCTTTTGGCGATGGCGGCTTTCCGCTATAACCGGCAACAGCCGGGGCGTCCCCCCCGCATGATCTCCACGAGGCGCGAGTAGCCCCCATGAGCGTTCGACCGTATCGCGATATAAGCCGCCGCGCCTGCCGGCAGATCCATGTCGGCCCGGTGCCGGTCGGCGGCGGCGCGCCGATCACCGTGCAGTCGATGACCAACACCCTGACCAGCGATGTCGACGCCACCGTGGCGCAGATCCGCCAGCTCGAGATCGCCGGCGCGGACATCGTGCGCGTGTCCTGCCCTGACGAGGAGTCGACGGCAGCGCTGAAGCACATCGTCAAAGAGGTGACGGTGCCGATCGTTGCCGACATCCACTTCCACTATAAGCGGGCGATCGAAGCGGCCGAGGCGGGGGCGGCGTGCCTGCGCATCAATCCCGGCAATATCGGTTCGGCCCAGCGCGTGGCGGAGGTGGTGAAGGCGGCGCGCGACCATGGCTGTTCCATGCGTATCGGCGTCAATGCCGGCAGCCTGGAACGCGACCTGCTGGAACGCTATGGCGAGCCGTGTCCCGAGGCGATGGTCGAAAGCGCGCTGGATCACGCGCGCATCCTGGAAGACCAGGATTTCTTCGAATTCAAGATCTCGGTGAAGGCTTCCGACGTGTTCCTGGCGGTGGCGGCCTATCAGCAGCTGGCGGACGCCTGCGACTATCCGCTGCATATCGGCATCACCGAGGCCGGGGGTCTGCGCGCCGGCACGGTGAAGAGCTCCGTCGGCCTGGGCATGCTGCTGTGGTCGGGCATCGGCGACACCATCCGCGTATCGCTGTCGGCCGACCCGGTGGAAGAGGTCAAGGTCGGCTTCGACCTGTTGAAGACGCTGGGTCTGCGCCATCGCGGCGTCAACGTCATCGCCTGCCCGTCCTGCGCGCGCCAGCAGTTCCAGGTGATCGAGACGGTGCAGGTGCTGGAAGAGCGGCTGGCCCACATCACCACGCCGCTGACCGTGTCGGTGATCGGCTGCATCGTCAACGGCCCGGGCGAGGCGCTGATGACCGATATCGGCCTGACCGGCGGCGGCAAGGGCGTCCACCAGGTCTATATCGCCGGCCAGCCCCACCACCGCCTGCAGGACAAGGGCATCGTCGACCACCTGGTCGAATTGGTGGAAGCGAAGGCGGCGGCGATCGAGGCGGCCAAGGAAGCCGAAGCCGCTACGGCCGAAGCGGTCCACGCGGCGGAGTAGCGGGGCGCGGGCGGAAAGGGGTTTCGGCAGGACTGCAGTGCCCATCGCGCACGCACGGATAGGGAACAATGACCGAGATCGCCGCATCTGCCCCGGCTTTCGGCCGCTATGCACCGGCCTACGATGCGATGCGGCGCAAGCTGGTGCCCTGTTTCGATGCCTTCTATGGCGCGGCCCTCCGCCTGATCGACGATTGGAAGACCGCCGACGCCTTTCGTGTCCTGGAGCTGGGCGCCGGCACGGGGCTGTTCTCGGCCATGATCCGCGAGCGCCATCCCCGGGCCCATATCCGGCTCACGGATGCCTCGGACGGGATGCTGGAACAGGCACGGCGCCGGTTCGCCGGGGATCCTTGCGCGGCGTTCGCCGTCTGCGACATGGAAACGGCCTCGCTCGAAGGACCGTGGGACGCGATCGTCTCGGCGCTGGCCATCCATCATCTGGCGCACCCGGCGAAGCAGGACCTGTTCGCGCGCATCCGTGCGACCCTGGCGCCGGGAGGGCTGTTCGTCAATGCCGAGCAGGTGCTTGGCCCGGATGGGGCCGCGGATGAACGCTATGTCCGGTTCTGGCTGGAAGACATCCGCGCCCTGGGCGTGCCGGAGGAGGAGATTGCCCTGGCGGGCGAGCGCATGTCCTTCGATCGCTGCGCGTCGGTGGAGGACCAGCTCGCCTGGATGCGCCAGGCCGGATTGACCGATGTCGACTGCGCCTTCAAGTCTTGGCGTTTTGCGGTCCTGAGCGGTCGGGCATAGGGCGGGCGCCGCTGTCCCTTAGCCGTTTGACGTATCGCCGTGTCGGAACCTGCCGGTCGCTGGGCCGGCCTCCGGGAAGCCAGAGATTGTCCATGATGCGTTCGGCAAGCGTCCAGCCTTGGCGTTCATAGAACGCCCGGGCGCGGTCGTTGCCGTCGGTGCAGCACAGCTCGCCCATCTCAGTCCCGCCGTCGGCCAGGGTCTGTTCGGCGTGGTCCAGCAGGGCTGCCGCCAGGCCGGTGCCGCGCGCCGCCCGCGCCACGTAGAACCGGCCGATCTCGGCACCCGAGAGCGAATAGAACCCGAGGATCGCCCCGGTATCGCAGCCGACGACGGTGGCGTCGATGCATTCGTCCAGCCAGAGGCTGAAATGCTCCGGCTGGCGATAGGCCAGGATCTCCGCCGGGACGAGATGGCGGTGGGCATCGTGCCATCCCTGGTGCCAGAGCGCGACGATGGCCTCGCGATCCCGGTCCGTCGCCGGCCTGATGGTCCAATGGGGCATGGCAGGGTGTTCCCAAGCGTGCCGCGGGCGCCGTGCCGCCCGGCGGCGAAGGATAGCTGAACGCATCCGGCCGAGGGTGCAAGCGGAAGGCCGCGATCTTCGAACGGCCGTGGCGAATGCCCGTCGCGGCAGTGTAAAGACAGGGGGAGCCGACCGGGGCCGGCAATGACCGGCGCCGCCGGGGATGGGGAGCAGTGTTGTGAGCTTGGAACAGAGCCTGGACAAGATGCTGGCGCGGGTAGGGGAACTGCGCGACGCCCTGGCCACCGGCACCTTGCCGCCGGACACGATGGCCACCTATGCCAAGGAGCTGTCGGATCTCGAGCCGATCGCCGAAGCGATCGGAACGCTGAAGGCGGCCGAAAGCGAGCTGGCCGATCTCGCTGGGCTGATGGCCGATCCCGACGGCGATGCGGAAATGAAGGCCCTGGCCGAAGAAGAGTTCCAGGCCCTCAAGACACGCATTCCGGAGATGGAGCATCAGATCCGGGTGATGTTGCTGCCGCGCGACGAAGCCGATGCCAAGAACGCCATCCTGGAGGTGCGCGCCGGCACCGGCGGCGACGAAGCGGCGCTGTTCGCGGCCGACCTGCTGACCATGTACCAGCGCTATGCCGCGATCAAAGGCTGGCGGTTCGAAGTGATGGAGGCCAGCGAGACCGGCATCGGCGGCATCAAGGAGGCCGTGGTCAACGTCACCGGCCGCAACGTCTTCTCGCGGCTGAAATTCGAGAGCGGCGTCCACCGGGTCCAGCGTGTGCCGACAACGGAGGCGCAGGGCCGCATCCACACCTCCGCCGCCACCGTGGCCGTGCTGCCGGAGGCGGAGGAGGTGGACCTGGCCATCGACGACAGCGACCTGCGGGTCGACGTCTTCCGTGCATCCGGCGCCGGCGGCCAGCACGTCAACCGCACCGAAAGCGCGGTGCGCATCACCCACATCCCCACCGGCCTGGCGGTGGTGCAGCAGGACGAGAAGTCGCAGCACAAGAACCGGGCGAAGGCCATGAAGATCCTGCGCGCCCGGCTCTATGAGGCGGAGCGTGCGGCCAGGGACGCCGAGCGCGCGGCAGATCGGCGCAGCCAGGTGGGGTCCGGCGACCGGTCGGAGCGGATCCGCACCTATAATTTCCCCCAGGGCCGAGTGACCGACCACCGCATCAACCTGACGCTCTACAAGCTCGACCGCATGATGCTGGGCGAGGCGCTGGACGAGGTCATCGACGCCCTGACCGCGGAAGACGAAGCCGCCCGGCTGGCCGCCCTTGCCGACTGAGCGGACGCGGGGGGACGCGGTGGCGACCGTCGGCGGGGTCGTCCTGCGGTCCGCCGATGTGCTGCGGAAGGCCGGGATCGACAGTGCCGCCACCGATGCGCGGCTGCTTGCGGGCGCTGCCCTCAATCTCGACCGGGCCGGCCTGCTGGCGGAGCGCGACCGGGCGCTGACGGCTGCGGACGTGGCCGCCGTGGAGGTGCTGGTGCGCCGCCGGCTGGCCCGCGAGCCGGTCAGCCGCATCCTGGGCCGGCGGGAGTTCTGGAGCCTGGACCTGCGGATCACCGCCGCGGTGCTGGACCCCCGGCCGGACAGCGAGACGCTGGTGGCCACGGTGCTGGACCTGGTGGACGACCGGCAGGCACCCTGGCTGGTGCTGGACCTGGGCACCGGCAGCGGCTGCCTGCTGCTGGCCCTGTTGACGGAGCTGCCGCGGGCGCGGGGCATCGGCGTGGATCTCTGCCCTGCGGCGCTGGCCTGCGCCCGCGCCAATGCGCGCCGCCTCGGCCTGGGCGACCGGGCCTGCTTCGTGGCCGCGGACTGGGCAGGATCGCTGGCGTGCGAGGCCTTCCATATTGTGGTAACGAATCCCCCGTATATTGCGACGGGTGGGCTGGACAGCCTGCCGCCGGAAGTCGCCCGCTACGACCCCCCGCGGGCACTGGACGGCGGCGCCGATGGGCTGGCGGTATACCGTAGACTGGTACCCCAGATTGCGGGACTGTTGCGCCCGGACGGCATCGCGGCGGTGGAAGTCGGAGCGGGCCAAGCCGCCGAAGTCGCTGGATTGCTGTCCCGGCATCGGCTATCGGTCGTGGATGTACGCCGAGACCTTGCGGGGATCGAACGTTGCGTCGCAGCGCAGAATCGGGTTGGAATACCAGCCGAGAACGGTTAGGGTCATCAGAGTTCAGAGTAACGGGCGCAAAGGGCATTCTACAGCTTGGCGCCTGCGCAATCGATGGCATTGCGCCTCCCACCGAACTGCCGCCGATGGCCCGGGAAGTCTACTTGCCGATGCGGGCTGGTCATTTGGCCGGGGGGATCCCGCCGCACATCGAATACGATGACTAGCGGTACCGACCACTCAGAGGTGATTTACCGTCCATGAGACAAGGTCCTAGCAATCGTCGGCCGCGCGGCCGCAACAATGGCGGCAACCGGCGCCCCAATCTGCCGAACCGCAACCAGACTTTCGAAAGCAGCGGCCCCGACGTCCGCATACGCGGGAACGCCTATCAGGTACACGAGAAGTACCTGGCCCTGGCCCGCGATGCGGGGGCATCGGGCGACCGGGTGATGGCGGAAAACTACCTTCAGCATGCCGAGCACTATTACCGAATCATTCTCGCGGTGAACGAGGCGCACGCCCAGGCGCAACAGCAGCAGCAGCCGAACAACAATCAGGGCTTTCAGGGCGAAGGCTCCCGCGACAACGGATCGCGCGGCGGGCAGGCGTCACGGGGCGACAACGGCTCCCGATCGGACCAGGCAGCCCGCAACGGCGATTTCGATGACGACGACGGCCAGCCGGATTTCCCGGCGCGCGACTATGACCCGCGCGACCGCGGCGGGCAGGTCGGCGAATTCGGCGAGGATCCGCGCCAGGCGGACGTTCGCGACGCGTCAGACGAGCGGTCCGACGGCGGCAACGGCAAGGATGCCAAGGCTGCTGCCGGTGCGCCTGAGCCCAAGGCCGAGGGTGAGGATGCCGACGGGGCGAACGCGCCGGCGGAAGACGCCCCCCGCCCACCGCGCCGCCGACGTGCGGCCGGCCGGCCGCGCCGGCCCGCGGGCAATGGCGCGGACAGTGCCGAACCGGCAACCGATCCCCGCGACCAGGCCGATTTCGGCATCTAGAGCAGGACGATCAGGCTGACTCAGCCTGATCTCTGAATCCTGCTCTGTTTCGGATAGTCAGGGCCTGATATCCGGCGCCTGCTGCGTGACAGGGCGTTGGGGAGCGCGGCCGCAGCGGTCCGAAGTGATCCGCCGCGACCAGTGACCATGACGGCGGCTGCCCTCGGCGGTTCCGCTGCCGGCCAGAGTCCCGGGTCGGCGACGGCCAGAGGGCGTGCCCGAGCGTCCGTGCCTCCGGTCAGGGGTCAGGCCACGGCCACGTTATCGCCGACGGCGATCCGCCCGCCCTGGACCACCTGAAGATAGATGCCGCAATCGGCGTGGCCATAGCCGCCCATCAGCAGCCGTGGGATGTTGATGTCGCGTTCGGCCGTGTTCGGGTTCACTTCGGTGGCGGCACAGCGGCCGATGCGGTCGACGACCTGCAAGCGCGCCTGGCCGATCCTCACCTCGCGGTCGACCAGGCCCAGTTCCGACCACGCATCCATGCCCTCGACCAGCAGGTTGCCGCGGAAGCGCAGCGGGTCGACCGGACGCCGCGCCACGCGCTCCAGGTCCTTCACCGACGCAAGGTTGATCAGGGAAACGTAGTCGTCCTTGGTATCGGTGAAGGAAATCCCCGGCGCCTGCACCAGCTTCGGCGTTCCCACCGCTTCGTCGCGCAGATAGGCGGCCAGGAACTGGTTGATCAGATTGACGCCCATCAGCGTCGTGATCGTGCCGCGGGCAACCTGCTTGCCGTCGCGGTTGATGATCAGCACGCCGGTCGTATCGTCATAGTCGATCCGCAGCGTCGCCAGCTTGGCGTTGCGCAACAGCGCCAGGAAATTGCGCGGGTGCACCCATTGCGGATCGGCGGGGTCGAACTTGCTGGCGCCATGGGCGATGGCGAACTGCCGGTCGCCGGGCAGGGCCTGGCCTGTCGCCAGCTCGACGGCGTCCAGCGGCTGATGGTTCAGTCCCTTGATGGGATAGCGGTGAATCGCAGCGACGGTTGCAGACATGACGGTCGGTTGAAGCACGGGGGCTGTGCGTGAGTCAAACACTCGCCGGGCCGGTCCCGTTGGCGGCGCCGGCATCGGCCCTTGCGGCCGGCTGCCGCGTACCCACATAGGAAAACGAAACCAGACCAAGCACTTCCCGGATCGCACTGCGGTGGGTCGGGGCCGCGGCGGGCCTATTGGAGGACGCCTCGGGCCATTACTTGGGGGAGCGACGAGACCATGGATATCCAGAAATACACCGAACGGTCGCAGGGCTTTCTGCAGGCGGCCCAGACCCTGGCCTTGCGGCAGGGACATCAGCAGCTGACGCCGGAACACCTGTTGAAGGTGCTGCTGGACGACGACCAGGGCCTGGCGGCCAACCTGATCGGGGCCGCCGGTGGCGACGCCAAGCGGGCGCTGGCGGCGACCGAGGCGGCGCTGGCCAAGCTGCCGAAGGTGGAGGGGGCCGGTGCCGGCGGCGTCTATATGGGCCGCGAGCTGGCGCGCGTGTTCGAAACGGCGGAAGAGGCGGCGAAGAAGGCGGGCGACCAGTTCGTCACCGCCGAACGCCTGCTGCTGGCCTTGGCGCTGTCGAAGGGCACCGCCGCGGCGGAAGCGCTGAAGCAGGCGGGCCTGACGCCGCAGGGGCTGAATTCCGCCATCAACGACCTGCGCAAGGGTCGCACCGCCGACACGCCGACGGCGGAGGGGCAGTACGATGCCCTGAAGCGCTATACCCGCGACCTGACGGAAGAGGCGCGCAACGGCAAGCTCGACCCCGTCATCGGCCGGGATGAAGAGATCCGGCGCACCATCCAGGTGCTGTCGCGCCGGACCAAGAACAACCCGGTGCTGATCGGCGAACCCGGCGTCGGCAAGACCGCGATCATCGAAGGGCTGGCCCAGCGGATCGTCAACGGCGACGTGCCGGAGGGGCTGAAGAAGAAGCGCCTGCTGGCGCTGGACCTCGGCGCCCTGGTCGCCGGTGCGAAGTTCCGCGGCGAGTTCGAGGAACGGCTGAAGGCCGTGCTGTCGGAGATCGGGTCCGCCGCCGGCGAGGTCGTGCTGTTCATCGACGAGCTGCACAACCTGGTGGGTGCGGGCCGGGCCGAAGGCTCCATGGACGCGTCCAACATGCTGAAACCCGCTCTGGCGCGCGGTGAGCTGCACTGCGTCGGCGCCACCACGCTGGACGAATACCGCAAGCATGTGGAAAAGGACGCGGCCCTCGCCCGCCGGTTCCAGACCGTCTACGTGACCGAGCCGTCGGTGGAGGACACCATCTCCATCCTGCGCGGCCTGAAGGAGAAGTACGAACTGCACCACGGCGTGCGGATCACCGACGGGGCCATCGTTTCGGCCGCCGTGCTGTCCAACCGCTACATCACCGACCGCTTCCTGCCCGACAAGGCCATCGACTTGGTCGACGAGGCCGCGGCCCGGCGGCGGATGGAGGTGGACAGCAAGCCCGAGGCGATCGACGAGCTGGACCGCCGCATCATCCAGCTGAAGATCGAGCGCGAGGCCCTGAAGAAGGAAAGCGACGCGGCCTCGCGCGATCGGCTGGGCAAGCTGCAGCACGACCTGTCGGAGCTGGAGCACCAGTCGGCCGAGCTGACGGCACGATGGGAGAGCGAGAAGCGCAAGCTCGAGGGCTCGACGAAGCTGAAGGAACAGCTGGACCATGCGCGCCTGGAGCTGGAGCAGGCGCAGCGCGCCGGCGACTGGGCGCGTGCGGGAGAGCTGACCTATGGCGTCATCCCGGACCTGGAACGCCGCCTGGCGGACGCCGATGGCGTGCGCGAGGCCCAGATGGTGCAGGAGGAAGTGCGCGACCAGGAAATCGCCGCCGTCGTCAGCCGCTGGACCGGCATCCCCGTCGATCGCATGCTGGAAGGCGAGCGCGAAAAGCTTCTGCACATGGAGGAGAGCCTCCATCGCCGAGTCGTCGGCCAGGATGCGGCGATCACCGCCGTCAGCCAGGCGGTGCGCCGCGCCCGCGCCGGCTTGCAGGACCCGAACCGGCCCATCGGTAGCTTCCTGTTCCTCGGTCCCACCGGTGTCGGCAAGACCGAGCTGACCAAGGCCCTGGCGGCGTTCCTGTTCGACGACGAAAGCGCCATGGTGCGCATCGACATGTCGGAATACATGGAGAAGCACTCCGTCGCCCGGCTGATCGGCGCCCCCCCCGGCTATGTCGGCTATGAGGAAGGCGGCGCCCTGACCGAGGCCGTGCGCCGCCGTCCCTATCAGGTGATCCTGTTCGACGAGGTCGAGAAGGCCCATCACGACGTCTTCAACGTGCTGTTGCAGGTGCTGGACGACGGCCGCCTGACCGACGGCCAGGGCCGCACGGTGGACTTCCGCAATGTCCTGATCGTAATGACCAGCAACCTGGGCAGCGAATTCCTGGCCGCCCATGCGGACGAGACGGCGACGTCATCGCGCGAGCTGGTGATGCAGGCGGTGCGGGGACATTTCCGTCCCGAGTTCATCAACCGTATCGACGAGATCATCGTCTTCGACCGGTTGAGCCGCGACGACATGAACGGCATCGTCGACATTCAGGTGGCCCGCCTGCAGGCGCTGCTGGCGGACCGCAAGATCACCCTGGCGCTGGACGACGCCGCGCGGCGCTATCTCGGCGACCATGGTTACGACCCCGCCTACGGTGCCCGGCCGCTGAAGCGCGTCATCCAGCGCGAGTTGCAGAACCCGCTGGCCACGCTGATCCTGGAAGGCCGCGTGCCCGACGGGGAAACGGTGGCGGTCAGCGCGGACGAGGACGGGTTGATGCTGGGCGGAGAGGTGCCATCCGGCACGGCGGCGTCGCAGGCCGCGTGAGCCGGCCTGCCGGCCGTCCCGTCCGGCCCATCCGTGGGAAGGCCGGGTCGCCCTGCGGGTGATCCGGCCACCACCGCGCAGCGATCGAAGCGGCCGAAGGCCGCCGATGCGGGGGCCGTATGGTGGCCGTACGGTGG
Source organism: Rhodospirillaceae bacterium (assembly GCA_020638595.1). GTDB lineage: Bacteria > Pseudomonadota > Alphaproteobacteria > DSM-16000 > Inquilinaceae > JACKIG01. Next base: position 28,880 of record JACKIG010000012.1, read on the forward strand.
CCGCCCGTTCAGTCCAGCGACTCGAGGAAATCGACGATCCGCGGCAGCACCCGGTCATGCGCCTGGAAGTGCGGAACATGCCCGCAGTCGGGGACCAGCCAGGTGTCCACGGGGCCGGCGACCCCGGCGGCGATGGCGGTCAGCTGGTCCGGGCTGCCGTATTCGTCGCCGTCGCCCTGGATGGCCAGCACCGGGCAGCGGATGCGGGGCAGCTCGTCCGTCATGTCGAAGGCGGCGAAGGCGGGATCCAGCCAGACATCGGCCCAATTGCGGAAGGTGTGGTCGGCCTTGGCGCCGTGGTGTCGCGCCAATGCGGCCCTGAGCTTGCTGTCGGGGGCATGATAAGCCGCCCGTGCCCGGCGAATGCCCTCCAGGGTCAGGTCTTCTATTATCACATGCGCGGCCTCGCTGACGATGCCGGCCGCGCGCTGCCCATGCCGGGCGGCGAACAGCAGCGCGATCGAGGCGCCGTCGCTGTGGCCGATCAGCACCGCCGCGCCGATCCCGGCCCCGTCCAGCACCCGTGGCAGCACCTCGCCCGCTTCGTGGTACAGATAGCCGGGCTGGCGGTCGGCCGGCAGGGCGTCCGAGCCGCCGAACCCCAGGCGATCGTAGACGATCGCGGCCCGGCCCGTGGCTTCGGCCAGGCGCGCGGGGACGTCGATCCCCCCGGTCCCGCGCATGCGGGCGGTCCACTGGGCGACGCTGCCCAGGCCCTCGTGCAGGAAGACCAGCGGCAGGCGGTCGCAGCGGCCCGGCCGCGGCCGCAGGCGCTGCACATGCAGCCGGTGGCCGCCCACCTCCAGGTGGAACTGCGTGCGCTCCACCCTATCGTCGCCCGTGCCGTTCATGGCTCCGGCCGGCCACCATGACGACGGGTTTGAAACAGCAGCACCGCTTGACCCCTTTGCAGGCTTAAGCTTTGATGGCTAACGCAAGACTTGGAAATCATGTGGGCCGTCTGCAACAGCATGATGTCGCATACGGCCTAAAGCGCGCTATAATACGCCACCAAAACAAAACAGAAAGTTGTTGCTCGTCCGGCATATCGGGCGGTCTGGGAGGAGGCGATGGGGAACGTGGCAGACGGCTTGCCCGGCGCGCCATCGGGCGTGCCCCAAGGGGACGTGCTGATGGAGGCTGTCGACGTCAGCCTCGCGTTCGGCGGCGTGCGCGCCTTGTCCCAGGTCAGCTTCCAGGTGCGGCGCGGCGAGCTGTTTTCCATCATCGGGCCGAACGGTGCCGGCAAGACCTCGATGGTCAACTGCATCTCCGGCCGCTACAGCCCCACCGAAGGACGCATCCTGTTCAAGGGCCGTGACATCACGCGCCTGCGGCCCAGCGCGCGGGCCGAACTGGGGCTTGGCCGCACCTTCCAGAACCTCGCGCTGTTCGGGCACATGACCGTGCTCGACAACATCATGGTCGGACGCCACAACCAGTTGCGGAACAACTTCCTGACGGGTCCACTCTACTGGTTCGGCGGTGCGCGCCGGGAGGAGCTGGAGCATCGCCGCCAGGTGGAGGAGATCATCGACTTCCTGGAAATCCAGCATGTGCGCAAGGCCGTGGCCGGCACGCTGGCCTATGGCCTGCGCAAGCGGGTGGAACTGGCGCGCGCCGTGGCGCTGAAGCCCGACCTGATGCTGCTGGACGAACCGATGGCCGGCATGAACCTGGAAGAAAAGGAGGACATGGCCCGGTTCATCATCGACCTGAACGAGGAGTGGGGCATGACCGTCATCATGATCGAGCATGACATGGGCGTGGTCATGGACATCTCGCACCGGGTCATGGTGCTGGATTTCGGCCGCAAGATCGCCGAGGGCGGGCCGGAAGACGTGATGGCCCATCCCAGGGTGCGCCAGGCCTATCTGGGTGAGGAGGCCGCCTGATGGTCCGCCCGCCCGTGCCCCTGTCCGTCGACCTCGACACCCATGACACCCTGCCGAAGGTGCTGGCCTACAACGCGGAGCATTTCGGGCGGGAGATCGCGTTCCGCGAGAAGGACCTGGGCATCTGGAACGAATACACCTGGGCGCACTATCACGACCGGGTCCGCAGCTTTGCGCTGGCCATGCGCAGCCTGGGCCTCGGCAGCGGCGACGTGGTGGCGCTGATCGGCGACAACCGCCCCGACTGGATCATCGGCGAGGTGGCGGCCCATGCCGCCGGCGCCATGAGCATCGGCCTCTACCGCGATGCCCTCGACGAAGAGGTCGCGTACCTCATCAACTATGCCGAAGTCGCCCTGATCCTGGCGGAGGACGAGGAGCAGGTCGACAAGTTCATCAACCTCGGCGACCGCATCCCGACGGTCCGCCACATCGTCTATTCCGATGCGCGCGGGATGCGCAAATACACCGATCCGCGGCTGATCGACGTGCGCAGCTTCGTCGAACGCGGCGACGCCCTGGCCGCGCAGGATCCGCAGCTGTACGACCGCATGGTGGCCGAGACGCACGGCGACGATGTGGCGATCCTGTGCACCACCTCCGGCACCACGGCCAACCCGAAACTGGCCATGCTGCAGGCGGGCGCGCTGTTGCGCCATTCCGCCAGCTATCTGAAGGTCGACCCCAAAGGCCCGAAGGACGAATACGTGTCGGTGCTGCCGCTGCCGTGGATCATGGAGCAGATCTACGTCATGGGCAAAGCGCTGCTGTCGCGCATGAAGGTCAACTTCGTCGAGGAGCCGGCGACGATGATGGCGGACCTGCGCGAGATCGGCCCCACTTTCGTGCTGTTGGCCCCGCGGGTGTGGGAGGGTGTGGCCGCCGACGTGCGCTCGCGCATGATGGACTCCTCGCGCCTGAAGAACCGGCTGTTCGATCTCGGCATGAAGCTGGGGATGCGCGCACTGGACCGCGGGCAGCGATCGTGGGTGGCCCATGTGCTGCTCTACCGCTGGCTGACCGACCGGCTGGGCTTCCGCTTCCTGAAATCGGCGGCCACCGGCGGGGCGGCCCTGGGGCCGGAAACCTTCCGCTTCTTCCTGGCCATGGGCGTGCCGCTGCGCCAGCTCTACGGCCAGACGGAGCTGCTGGGCGCCTACACCATCCACACCCAGGACGATATCGACTTCGACACCGTGGGCGTGCCCTTCGACGAGGGCGTGGAGGTCCGCATTGCCGAGCCCGACCCCACCGGCGTCGGCGAGATCGTCACCCGCCATCCCAACATGTATCTGGGCTACTACAAGAACCCGGAAGCCACCGCCGCCGACATGCACGACGGCTGGATGCATACGGGCGACGCGGGCTATTACAACGACAGCGGCCACCTGGTCGTGATCGACCGCATCCGCGACCTGGCCACCACCAGCGGCGGCAACCGCTTCAGCCCGCAATTCATCGAGAACAAGCTGAAGTTCTCCGCCTTCGTCGCCGAGGCGGTGATCCTTGGCCACCAGCGGCCGTACCTGGCCGCCATCGTCTGCATCCGCTTCGCCATCGTGTCCAAATGGGCGGAGAAGAACCGCATCGCCTTCACCACGTACACCGACCTGTCAAGCCGGCCGGAGGTGTACGACATGCTGCGCCGGGAGGTGGAAAAGGTGAACGCCACCCTGCCGGAAGCCCAGCGCATCCACAAATTCCTGCTTCTGTACAAGGAACTGGATGCCGACGACGGCGAGCTGACCCGTACGCGCAAGGTCCGCCGCGGCGTCATCAACGAGAAGTACGGCGATATCATCGATGCCATCTATGCCGGCCAGCCGGCCATTCCCGTCGACACGACCATCACCTTCCAGGACGGCACCCGCCAGCGCATCCAGACGACGCTGAAGGTGGTCGACCTCATGCCCACGGACGAGATGCGAAAGGCGGCGGAGTAGCCCCCACCCCGATCGACACCGACGCTTTCTGACCACTTCCCGGAACAAGGCCCATGGACGCATTCCTGCTGCAGCTCTTGGTCAACGGCGTCATCGTCGGCATGCTGTACGGCGTTGTCGGCATGGCCTTCGTGCTGATCTACAAGGCCAGCCAGGTCGTCAATTTCGCCCAGGGCGAATTCCTGCTGATCGGCGCCTGGGTGTGCTGGTGGACGCTGACGGAATTCGACATTCCCTTCGTCTTCGGCTTCCTGATCACGCTGGTGTTCATGTTCGTGCTGGGCGTGCTGATCCAGGTGGTGGTGCTGCGCCCGCTGATCGGGGAGCCGATCATCTCGGTCATCATGGTGACGATCGGCCTGTCGATCTTCTTCCAGTCGCTGTTGAACTGGATGTTCGGCGTCTTCGCCCAGCCGTTCCCGCGCATCTTCGAGACGCCGTCGATGGAGATCTTCGGGCTGCAGGTGCAGACCGTCTACGTCATGAGCATGTTCGTGTCGGTCGCGATCATGGCCGCCTTCGCCTGGTTCTTCAAAGCCTCCAAGACCGGGCTGGCGATGCGGGCGACGGCCTTCGACCAGCAGGCCGCCCAGTCGCTGGGCATTTCCGTCCGACACGTCTTCGCCACCGCCTGGGCGATTTCGGCCATGGTGTCGGCCGTGGCCGGGGTCGTCGTCGGCGTCGTCAACGGCGTCTCGTCCGCCTTGTCCTTCTTCGGCATCAAGGTCTTCCCGGCGGTCATCCTGGGCGGGCTCGACAGCATCATCGGCGCCGTCGTCGGCGGCCTGATCATCGGGCTTCTGGAGAACCTGGCGGCCTATGTCGATGTCGACCTGCAATGGGGCAACATGCAGCGCATCGCCCCGTTCTATGCCCTGATCCTCATCCTCATGATCAAGCCGTACGGCCTGTTCGGCACGCGCGACATCGAACGCGTCTGAGCCGGCACCGGCACCAACTGACGGAGGCACCCGGCGATGGCTGGAGCGACGATGCGGCCCTGCGGCGACTTCCGCACCAGCTACCGTGCCGATACGACGATCTTCGACGATCGTTTCAGCCGCAATTCGGTGATCGTCGGCATCGTGCTGCTGGCGCTGGCACCCATCGTGCTGCCGGAGGTGTTCGACGCCTATTGGATGAACATGTTCATCCAGATCGGCTATCTCAGCATCGCCGCGCTGGGCCTCAACATCCTGGTGGGCTTCACCGGCCAGATCTCCATCGGGCATGCCGTCTTCTTCGGCTTCGGCGCCTTCGCGTCGCCCTTCATCAATTCCAACACCGGCATTCCGGTGGTGCTGTGCGTGCCGCTGGCCGGCGTGATGACGGCGGCGGTGGGCCTGCTGTTCGGGGTGCCGGCCGCAAGGATCAAGGGCCTGTACCTGGCCATCGCCACCCTGGCCGCCCAGTTCATCCTGGAGGATTTCTTCTCGCGCGCCGAAGGGTTCACCGGCGGTGTCCACGGCGCCACCGCCAACCCCATGTCGTTCTTTGGCTACGACATCTACACCGACCGCGAATATTTCTACGTCGTCCTGGTGTTCGTCATCGTCATGTTCCTGGGGGCGACGAACATGATGCGCACGCGCGACGGCCGGGCCTTCGTGGCCGTGCGCGACCACTACCTGTCGGCGGAAATCATGGGCGTGAACCTGACCAAGTACCGGGTCATGTCCTTCGGCGTGTCGTCTTTCTATGCCGGGGTCGGCGGGGCGCTCTATGCCCACTACCTCGGCTTCGTCTCCATCGAGGCGTTCAACATCCTGTTTTCCATCCAGTTCCTGGGCATGATCATCATCGGCGGGCTGGGATCGGTGATGGGTTCGCTGATGGGCACCGCCTTCATGGTGTTCCTGCCCGAGGCGATGGACGCGCTGTCGCGGGCCGTCGCCGGCGGCTGGCTGGACCGTGCCTTGAACCTGCAATCGGGCATCAACAACCTGCGCGAGATGGCGATCGGTGCGGCCATCGTGCTGTTCCTGATCTTCGAGCCCGACGGCCTGGCCCATCGCTGGCGCCAGATCAAAGCCTACTGGAAGCTCTACCCCTTCTCGTACTAAGGAATGGGGTGAAAACGGGCGCTCGCCCCGGTGGAGGGGCCGGCGCCGAGAACGATAACCGTGCAACGGAGGAGGAAACGATGCACCACAAGCGAACCCTTGCCGCAGCCGCGCTTGCGGCCTTGGCCCTGCCGGGCCTGGCCGCCGCCGACGAGATCCCCGTGGGCCATATCGTCGACTTTACCGGCGCCACGTCGGGCGTCGGCGTATCGTTCGGCAGTGGCATTGCCGATGCGATGAACTGGATCAACGCCAATGGCGGTATCGACGGCGATACCCTGGCGTTCGAGACCTACGACTATGCCTATCAGGCACCGCGCGCCGTTTCGACCTATCGCCGCTGGGTGGCGCAGGACCACATCGTCGCCGTTCAGGGCTGGGGCACGGCCGATACCGAAGCGCTGGCCGAATTCGTGGCCCGTGACGAGATCCCGTACTGGTCGGCGTCGTATTCCGGCGCATTGACCGACCCCAACGGCACGGGGCCGCGCAGCACCAAGGCCGCGCCCTACAACTTCTTCTACGGCCCGTCCTATTCCGACGGCTGCCGGGCGCTCGTCCAATGGGCGTCGGAGGACTGGGCCGCGCGCGGCGAGGACGGGGCGCCGACGTTCGTCCACATGGGCGACAACCATCCCTATCCCAACGCGCCGAAGGAAGCCTGCGGCGAATACGCCGAAGAGCTTGGCTTCGAGGTGCTGCCGGCCATCAACTACACGCTGGCGCCCGGCGATTTCACGCCGCAGTGCCTGACCCTGAAAGAGATCGGGGCCGACTATGCCTTCCTGGCCAATACCGCCGGGTCCGGCATCTCGCTGATGACCGCCTGCGCCACGGTAGGGGTGGAGACCCAGTTCATGACCAATGTCTGGGGCTTCGACGAGAACGCCATGCGCGCGGCCGGCGAAGCCGCCGACGGCACCGTGTTCGTCGTGCGCACCGGCACCGTCTGGGGCGACGACGCACCGGGCATGGAGACGGTGCGCGCCATCTCCGACGCCTCGTCCCGCCCGGGCGAGTATCGGCTGGTGCACTACATCACCGGCATCTGCTCGGCCTTCTACATGAAGGAGGCGATGGAGTGGGCGCATGAGAACGGCGGCGTCACCGGCCCCAATATCCGCCAGGGCATGTACGCCATGAGCGCCGCCAACGACGGCGCCTGGGTGCCGGTAGGGCTGGAAGGCGTGTGCCTGCCGTCGGGCTGGACGGCGGAAGACCATCGCGGCCTGATGACCGCGCGGATCTATCGCGGCCATGTCAACGGCTCGACCGAAGGGCAGGAGATCGCCGAACTGATCAACAGCGGCACCATCTCGCTGGAGTTCCTGGAGGAGATCACCCTGGAGCGCCGGCCGGAGTGGATCGGCTACTGATTGCCGTGTCGGGGAGGCGGGCCGCAGTGCCCGCCTTCTTCCCAGGCGGAGGACGGTTTGAACATCTGCACGCTGGACCGATGAGATCCCCGCCTTCGCAGGGATGACGGGGGTAGTCTGCTAGCTCCCCACAAGACCGTCATCCCCGCGAGAGCGGGGATCTCCCGGGTCGGAGCGCGGGACAGGACAAGGGCGAGGACCCGTTCCCGCCCACCGTGAGGAGGGCAGGTCCATGGCCGAAGCAGCGATCGCCGAAACCCCGGCGGCGGAGGCGCAAGCGCCGCTTCTGGCGGTCAACAACATCGAAGTCGTCTACAACGACGTGATCCTGGTGCTGCGCGGCCTCAGCCTGGAGGTGCCGAAGGGCCGGATCGTCGCACTGTTGGGGGCCAACGGGGCCGGCAAGTCGACGACGCTGAAGGCCATCTCCGGCCTGTTGAAGACCGAAGACGGGGAGATCACGCGCGGCACCGTCGTCTATGACGGCCAGGTGCTGAACGCCATGGACCCCGGCGCCATCGTGCGGCGCGGCGTCTTCCAGGTGATGGAAGGCCGCCGCATCATCCAGGACATGACGGTGCACGAGAACCTGCGCCTGGGTGCCCACACCCGCCCGCACGACAGCCAGGTCGCCCGCGACATCCAGATGGTCTACGGCTATTTCCCGCGCCTGAAGGAACGCACCGGCCTGGCCGGCTACCTCTCGGGCGGGGAACAGCAGATGCTGGCCATCGGCCGCGCCCTGATGGCCCGTCCGCGGCTGATCCTGATGGACGAACCGTCCATGGGCCTGTCGCCGCTGCTGGTGCGCGAGGTGTTCGGCATCATCCGCAAGCTGAACGAGGACCTGGGCATCACCATCCTGCTGGTCGAACAGAACGCCCGCATGGCGCTGGAAGTGGCCAGCTACGGCTATATCATGGAAAGCGGCAAGGTGGTGCTGGACGGCACGGCGGACGACCTGCGCACCAACGAGGACGTCAAGGAATTCTACCTCGGCGGCGGCGGCGAACAGCGCAAGAGCTTCAAGAACATCAAGAGCTTCAAGCGCCGCAAGCGGTGGCTGTAGGGGGTGGGCGAGGGGTCGCCGGCGATCTCACGGCCTGTCGCGATCGCCGCTATCGGCCCCCGAAACACTGCCGCCCCACCGCTGCGCTTCCAGCTCGACCATTTTGGGGGTCAGGTCTTTCTCTATCGCATCGCTAATTGTCTCCCTGAGGGTCTGCGCATCATGCAATATCCAGCTCCACGGTCGCGACCATCCGGTTTGTATGATATTGAAAGACCTGACCCCGATTGCTCAACGAAAAGGGTTGATCGAATCCCGCTCGGGCACCCCATATCGGATCCCGAACCGTGATCGCATCTTCCTCCGCGTTCGATGCGGTCGTCTGGGGCCATGACATGCTGATCCGCAACGAAACGGCCGGTGACATCCCGGCGATTGGCCGACTTGTCACCGAAGCCCTTCTGCTGCTTCCGCAATCCACCGGGACCGAGGCAAGCATCGTTGAGACGCTGCGCGCAGCGGGTGCCTTGGTTCTCTCGCTCGTGGCCGAGCAAGAGGGGGAGGTGGTCGGCTATCTGGCTGCCTCGCCGGCCCGGATCGGGACGGAGGACGGCTGGGGTCTGATCGGTCCGCTTGTCGTCCTGCCGTCCAGGCATCGCCAGGGTATCGGTACGGCCCTGATGGCTGAAGCCCTCCGCCGACTGCGGGCGACCTGGCGGGGTGCGGCTCTGGTGGGCGATCCCGCCTACTACGGCCGGTTCGGCTTCCGGGCTTTCCCCGGCCTGAGCGTCGCGGGCTGCCCCCCCGAGGTGGTTCAGGCTTTACCCTTCAGCGGCAGCGTGCCTGGCGGAGAGCTGATGCATCATCCGGCTTTCGGTCTGAACCAGCAGGAGTGACCGGATGTTGCGCCGCAGCGTCAAACGGTCGGGGTCAAGTCTTTGACTATTGCATCACGACGGCTGCGGTCGGTCGTTGCCCGTCCTCCGGGTGTTCTCGGACGTGGCAGGATCCCCGATGATATGATAATAGAAGACCTGACCCCAGGCTTTGATTGCGGGGACAGCCGATGACGGGAACCGTCGAAGACCGCCTGGGACGCCTGGGCATTGAGTTGCCGGAGCCGAGCATGCCGGGCGCCAACTACGTGCCCTTCATCCGCGAGGGGCAGATCCTGTACGTCACGGGCCAGCTGTCCCAGTGGAACGGTGAGCGGCGGTTTATCGGCAAGGTGGGCCGCGACTTCGACATCCAGGCCGGGCGCGACGCCGCGCGGCTTGCGGCCTTGAACGTCGTGGCCCAGCTGCGCGCCGCCCTGGACGGCAACCTGGACCGGTTGAAACGGTGCCTGCGTATCGCCGTCTATGTGAACAGCGATCCCGACTTCCATGGCCAGTCGCAGGTGGCCAATGGGCCCTCGGACCTGTTCGTCGACATTTTCGGCGATGCCGGGCGCCACACCCGCATGGCCGTCGGCGTGGCGGCCCTTCCCTACAATGTCGCGGCCGAAGTGGAGGGCACGTTCAGCGTCAGGTAGAGCAAGATGACATCAGGCTGAATCGGCCTGATGTCTGAATCTTGCTCTCATTCATATAGTTAGAGCCTCTGCCGACAGCCGCTGGACCGGCACCGGCGGCGACGGCCGCCCGGCCATGATCCCCCACCATCGCTGCCCCACAACGACCCCAGTTGCACCCGAGTGTTGCCCAGAGCCCGCGTGACGGTGGGGCCAGCGCAGAGCATATCCCGGCAGAGGAGCCTTCCATGGCCTGGTCCCCGACAGGCGCCGCATTCAGCGGACGCAACCCCATCCTCAAGGTCCTGTTGATTCTGGGCCTGGTCATCGGCCTGTTGCTGCCGCTGATGCTGGTGGACGGGCTGGTCAGCGAACGGCAGAGCCGCTATCGCGAGGTCGTGCAGGAGATCGGCAATCTCTGGGGACGCCAGCAGGTGATTGCCGGGCCGATCCTGGTGGTGCCGGCGCGCCACCGCTTCGTCGACAACGAAGGCGAGGTGCGGGTCGAGGACGACAGCATCATCCTGCTGCCCGACGACTACGACATCGTCGGTCATGTGGCGCCGGAAACGCGCCGGCGCGGCATTTTCGAGGCCGTGGTCTACCGGCTGGAGGTGGAGATCACCGGCACCTTCGTGCTGCCGGCCGCCCCCGACTGGCTGGATGGAACGGTGACGGTGGACTGGAGCCGCGCCCGCCTGGCACTGGGGCTGTCGGACCAGCGCAGCATCACCAGCGCGCCCGACCTGCAATGGAACGGGCAGGGCCTGCCGATGACGCCCGGCCTGCCGCCGACGGCCACCAGCCTCAGCTGGGGCGGGATGCAGGCGGCGCTACCGGCGCTTCAGGACGGCGATTTCGGCACGCCACTGGCGTTTTCCGTCGCCCTCTCGGTCAACGGCAGCCAGAGCCTGAGCTTCCTGCCGCTGGGCCGCAACACCACGGCGGCGATCGCATCCAGCTGGCCGCATCCCAGTTTCGACGGCAGCTTCCTGCCGGACACCCACGAGGTGCGGGAGGATGGGTTCGACGCCCATTGGGCGACGTCCTATTTCGCCCGGTCCTATCCGCAGGGCTGGCGCACGGGCGAGGCCGGTTCGGCGCGGTTCTCCGAGATCAACAACTCCGCCTTCGGGGTGCGCTTCTACCAGCCGGTGGACGCCTATCAGCAGACGGAGCGGTCGGCGAAATACGGCATCCTCTTCATCGTCTTCACCTTCACCGTCTTCTTCCTCTACGAGATGGTCGCGGGCCTGCGCATCCACATCTTCCAGTACGGGCTGGTCGGCTGCTCGCTGTCGCTGTTCTACCTGCTGCTGCTGGCGTTTTCCGAACAGATCGGGTTCGGCCCGGCCTATGCGGCGGGGGCGGCCGCCGTGGTCGCCCAGATCGCCTTCTATACCCACGCGGTCCTCGGCAGTGCCAAGCGCACGGCCCTGCTCGCCGCCCTGCTGGCCGCGCTCTACGCCGGGCTCTATGTCCTGATGCAGACGGAGGACCTGGCGCTGCTGATCGGCGCTGTGGCGCTGTTCGCAGGGCTGACGGCGGTGATGGCCGTGACCCGGCGGGTCGACTGGTACGCGCTGGGCGCCGGCGTGCCGAAGCCGCCGGTCCCGGCCGCCGCCGAGCCGCCGCAGGAGCCGTAAGGCCGGCGCCCGGCAAAGCGCCTTGCGACACCCGCCCGGCCCGATGCGGAACCGGGCGGGCTACGGCGCCGCGGTGGCGTCGGCGGCGATGGCGGCGAAGATCGCGTCCAGCTCCGCCGCCATCTCGTCCAGCGCGGCATTGCCGTAGGGGGCGAAGACGGCCGACGGCGGGCGGTACGACAGCGTCGCCGTGCCGTCTTCGCCTTCCGTCAGGTAGTACCGGATCGGCGCCTCGAAGCCGGCGGCCACGCTGGCCTCCAGCATGCGCACGGCGAAGTCGTTGCGGTAGACGTCGATGACGCCGTTGCCGGGGATGTCGATGCCGCGGCCGGCGGCCCCGCGGCTGGCGCTGGCGCGGCCCACCAGCAGCATCTCGTGGCCGGTCACTGCCGCTTCCATGCGGTCCCACAGCGTATCGAAGTCGTGTTCCGTCGGGATCACGATCATGTCTTCATAGGGCGTGTCCGCCATGCCCTGGGCCATCGCCGCGCTTGCGCCCATGCACAGCGCCAGCAGGCCTATCGCGGGTACGAAGATCGATCGGTTCATGGCAAGGCCCTCCCCCAGGAACGGTGTCTGCGTATCGCCGTACCCGGCCCATGCCGGGCGCAAGCGGCCGCTCGAACTCTACGGGGCCGGGGGTGCGCCGGGCCATGGCCTCGCGCCGCGCTCGCTCGACCGTGATCGGTCGTGACGGTGCGCTTTTTCGCAATCGGGCGACTCGGGTCCCCTTGACAGGGGGGCAAAACATCGCCAGCTATGTGAATGTTATAAACATTAACATGGGGCGTCCGATGGAACTGGCAGCACGACTTGACGACTACGGCAAGCCCGCCTGGATCGCCGTGATGATCCTGGGCTTCGTCGTCTTCTGGCCGATCGGCCTGGCACTACTGGCTTACCTGATATGGAGTGGACGGATGGGATGTGGACGGCATCGCGGCCCTGGCCGCTGGCATTTCGAGCCTGCTGACGGCGACGCCGAGATCAGGCGTCACCGGCGCGACACGTGGTTCCGCGGCCGGCGCATGCGCTCCAGCGGCAACGTCGCCTTCGACGAATACCGCGAGGAGACCCTGCGGCGGCTGGAGGATGAGCAGCAGGAGTTCAAGGACTTCCTGGAGCGCTTGCGCCACGCCAAGGACAAGTCGGAATTCGACCAGTTCATGGCCGACCGCCGGCGCCGCCCCGCCCAGCCGGACACGGGCGAAGCCCCGGTGGCGGAGCCGCAAGGCTGACCTCGACGCCCCAGTTGACAGGGCCGGCGCCGGGCACCCCATGCCCGGCGCCGCGCATGCTTGGGCACCCCGCAACCCGCCCATCCGCCCCACGAAAGCCATGGGCCGCGCCTAGAATGCATCCCCGGCGGGCGGTTTGGGGGGAGTGCCAGGGATGACCATGCGGACGCTTGGATCGGCGGTGGCGGTGGCCCTGCTCGGCATGCAGATGCCGGCCTGGGGCCAGACGGCGACCCGCGACTACCTTGTCGGGACCTGGAGCTTCGACGGCAGCTGCGCCAGCGGGTATGGCATGGGGCTGCAGGCGAATGGCGAGCAGTGGTTCGACGAATGGGGCCAGGGCCTGTGGGCGCTGGACGGCGACAAGATCCGGCTGATCGTCCGGGATGTGGAGATGGGCACCGGTCGCGTCTTGGACGTCATACCCGTCACCATCGCCATCCTGTCGGTCCGGCCCGACCGCTTCGAAGGCCGGTTTGCCGGCAGCGGCCAGGCGATCACGGCCACGCGCTGCGATTGAAGGCCGGCGACTCCGCATTTCCGCCACATCGCACCGGCACTGTCGGCCCGGTTCGGGGGCGGGACGTGGGCGCGACGGGTACCAAGGCCCGCAGCCCCTGCCAAGAGCCCCTTCCAGCCAAGCAGGAGCCAGCCCATGCAGCCATCCGGACCCTTCTTCAGCGCGGCCATGACGGTCGTCGTCGCGGTGTTGTGTGCCGCCCCGGCCGCCGCCCAGCCTGCCGACTATGCGGACTTCGCCGGCGTCTGGCACGAGGACGACTGGCGGTCGATCGAGATCGGCCCGAACACCGTCACCCAGGTGACGCCCAATGGCCGCTGGGAAGCCGATGCGACCACCTGCACCGCGGCATTCGAGCACCAGTTCACCACGCGCACGCGGGCCGACCTGGTCGAGTTCCTCGGGCTCGACAATACCGAGCCCTATTCTCAGCTGACCGACGATGACGGCGCGCCCATGGGCGACCGCATCCTGGCCGCGTGGCCGGCCGGCGACGGCCCGGTGAAGACGCTGTGGTCCTACTGCGCGGCGGAAACGCATGGCGGCTCGCTGTTCTTCCTGACGGGCGACGGACAGCTATCGGCCATCCGCTATGGCGACGGCATCGCGGAAATCGCGCATTACAGCCGCGACGTGCCGGCGCCCTCGCATGACACCCTCAGCGATTTCGAGAAGCGGCAGGTGCAGGCGGAGCTGCAACAGCGCAGCTTCTATGGCGGGGCCATCGACGGCCTGTTCGGCCCCGGTACCGAAGCCGCGATCCGGGCCTATCAGCAGTCCATCGGGGCGGAGGCCACGGGCATCCTCACCCGCGCCCAGGTGCAGACGCTGCTGTACGGCGGTTGAGCGGGTTGGGCGGCGCCCGTGGGGGCTTGACCCGGCGCGCGCTGCCCGCATCCCCCGCCGCGTCGCAAGCCTCAACCGTAGTCGCGCTACGCTTCTCGGCTTGCTCCTGACAGGCGAACGCCTGGCCGCGACGCAGATCGTGGACGGTGTCAGAAATGCGGGCTAGGGTCGCGCCGTCCTGCCAGCGCAGGGTTCGCCGCGGAGGGCGACATGGCAAAGACCCCGGATCCCCTCGACCGGTTGATCGGCGACCGGCCGTCGCGCTGGCAGCGCCTGCGCGCCCGCATCGACCGGCTGTTCGTGAAGGAGGACGAGGACGGCACCCGCCGCCGCCGCTTCCTGCCCTGGGTGCTGGGCGTGTTCATCGCCATCATCGCCTACTACCTGATCGGCGCCGTCCTGACGCATGTCATCGACGATGACCCCGACTACAAGGTTGCCGCGCCGACCGCCGGCGGCAGCCTGGCGGTGGACATGGCGGCATCGCTGATCCGGCGCGAAGTGGACGAGCACGGCTGGACCGCCAACGACCCGGTCTTCTATCCAGGGTGGATCCTGGACAACAAGCCGAACTACCAGCAGGGCATCATCTACGCGCTCAGCCGGTTCGCCATCGAAATGAGCGACCAGATCGGCCGCGCCCGCGGCTCCTCCCAGGTCGATTCCGACCTGGACGAAGCGGCCGGGCTGCTGCGCTACCCCGGCGACCGCTGGGTCTTCGACCCGTCTTCCACCCTGGCGCCGACGGCGACGGCCGACAGCCAGTACCGCAGCGCAGCCGACGCCCTGCTGCGCTACAACCGACGCCTGGCGGCGGGGGAGGCGGTGCTGGACCTGCGGGCCGACAACCTGCTGGCGACGCTGGAGCGCATGTCCTCCGACCTCGGCTCGTCCTCCGCCACCATTGCGGAGCATCTGGCAACGCAGGGCGGCTGGATCATCGACACCCACGCCGACGACATCTTCTATTCCGTCAAGGGGCGCCTCTACGGCTACACCATGATCCTGCAGGCCCTGTCGGTGGATTTCGCCGAGGTGATCGAGACCCATGGCCTGCAAGCCGTCTGGGCGCAGATGATGGCCAGCCTGCACGACGCCATCGCGCTGTCGCCCTGGATCGTCATCAGCGGCGATCCCGACAGCCAGGCCCTGCCCAGCCACCTTGCCGGCCTCGGCTTCTATCTTTTGCGCGCCCGCACGCAGATGCGCGAAGTGACCAACGTTCTGGAGAACTGACGGCCGGCCGGAACGCCGGTCGTCCCCGGCCCGAACAGCGGCGACGGGCGGTCGGCCGCCGGCGCGATCGGGTGTACAACCATCGGTCTTGTGCGGTTGAAGATTATCTGTTCGGGCGTTGTGCATGCCCCGCTGTCTTGATAAGAGACGCCCCTTCGCGACCGGCCGCCGGGCCGGCGCGCCCCCGGTTGCCTGCAAGAGTCGCCCCGAATGTTGAGTTACCTGGACGAGCTGGAAGCGCAGACCCTCTACATCCTGCGCGAGGCCTTCAACCGCATCTCGCCGCTCGGCATGCTGTGGTCCATCGGCAAGGATTCCACCGCGCTTCTCTGGATGGTGCGCAAGGCCTTCTTCGGCCATGTGCCGATCCCGATGATCCAGCTCGACACCGCCATGGAGCTGCCGGAGGTCTATGAGTTCCGCGACTGGATCACCAGGGAGTGGGGCCTGAACCTGGTGGTCGAGATGTGCCCGCCGGAAGAGGAGATGGACCAGACGCTTCCGCCCGCCTCCCGCGCCGCGGCGCGCAAGACCGAGGGCCTGCGCAACCTGCTGGCGCGCGACAAGTACCACGGCATGCTGGTCGGCATCCGCCGCGACGAACAGTCGATGCGCGCCAAGGAACGGGTGTTCAGCCCGCGCAGCCTGGACGGCGCCTGGGACTTCCGCGACCAGCCGCCGGAATTCTGGGACCAGTACAAGACCGAGTTCCCCGATGGCGTCCATGTCCGCATCCATCCGCTGCTGCATTGGACGGAGCTGGACATCTGGCGCTACACCAAGCGCGAGGGCATTCCCATCGTGCCGCTGTACCTGTCGCAGAACGGCAAGCGCTACCGCTCGCTGGGCGAGAAGAACATCACCTTCCCCATCGACAGCACCGCCGCCACCATCGACGACATCATCGCCGAGCTGGAGGTCACGCGCACGCCGGAGCGTGCCGGCCGTGCCATGGACCACGAGGCCGAAGACAGCTTCGAGCGGCTGCGCGCCAGCGGCTATATGTGATCGGCTGCGGGCCGAAGGAGTTTCGTTGCCATGACCACCCGCCCCATCGCCGCGCGGCCGCCGATGAACATCGTCATCGTCGGCCATGTCGACCACGGCAAGTCGACCCTGATCGGCCGCCTGCTGCACGAAACCGGCAGCCTGCCCGACGGCAAGCTGGAGGAGCTGAAGCGCATCAGCGAACGCCGCGGCATGCCGCTGGAATGGTCGTTCGTGCTCGACAGCTTCCAGGCCGAGCGCGACCAGGCCGTCACCATCGACACCACCCGCATCTGGTTCAAGACCCGCACCCGCGACTACGTCATCATCGACGCGCCGGGCCATCGCGAGTTCCTGAAGAACATGGTCAGCGGGGCCGCCGGGGCCGAGGCCGCCGTGCTGGTGGTGGATGCCGAGGAAGGGGTGCGCGAGCAGTCGCGCCGCCACGCCTATCTCTTGCAGCTCTTGGGCCTGCGCCAGGTCATCGTCGCCGTCAACAAGATGGACCTGGTGGGCTACGCCTGCGACCGCTTCGCCGCGGTGCAGGCGGAAATCACCGCCTATCTGGACGAGCTGGGCATCCACCCGTTGGCCGTGGTGCCGATCTCCGCCCGCGAGGGCGACACGCTGACCCGCCCGTCGCCGCACATGACCTGGTACGAGGGCCAACCGCTGCTGGACTGCCTCGACCGTTTCGTGCCCTCCAGCCATCCGGTGGAACGGCCGTTCCGCATGCCGGTGCAGGACGTCTACAAGTTCGACCACCGGCGCATCATCGTCGGCCGGGTGGAATCGGGCGTGCTGCGCGTCGGCGACACCGTGCTGTTCTCCCCCGCCAACCGTGCGGCCAAGGTGCGCTCAATCGAGGAGTTCGGGTCGACCGTGACGCCGGTGGAGGCGCGCGCCGGCCAGGTGGTCGGCATCACCCTGGACGAGCAGATCTTCGTCGAGCGCGGGGACATCGCCAGCCACGCCGAGCATGCGCCGATCCTGACCAACGTCTTCCGTACCCATGTCTTCTGGCTGGCGCACCGGCAACTCGCCGTCGGCGACCGCTTCAAGCTGAAGCTCGCCACGCGCGAAACGCCGGTGACGGTCCACGCCATAGAGCGCGTCATCGACACCGACAGCCTCGCCGGCGGCAAGCGCGACGCGGTGGGCCGCAACGAGGTGGCCGAGGTGATCCTGCGCAGCCGCGAGATGCTGGCCCTGGACGAGCACACCGCGGCGACGGCCACCGGCCGCTGCGTGCTGGTCGACACGTACGAGACGGTGGGCGGCGGCATCATCTCCATGCGCGGCTACCCCGACCAGCGCCAGGCGCTGACGGTGAAGGCCACCAACATCACCTCCGTCGACCACCTGTTGACGGCCGAGGCCCGCGCCCTGCGCAACGCCCACAAGGGCGGGGTGATCTGGTTCACCGGCCTCAGCGGCTCGGGCAAGAGCACGCTGGCCATGCAGCTGGAAAAGCGCCTGTTCGCCAAGGGCTGGCAGGTCTATGTGCTGGACGGCGACAATGTCCGCCACGGCCTGAACGCCGATCTCGGCTTCTCGCCGCAGGACCGGGCGGAGAACATCCGCCGCGTCGGCGAGGTCGCGGCCCTGTTCGCCCGCGCCGGCATCGTCGCCATCACCGCCTTCATCTCCCCCTACCGCGCCGACCGCCAACGCGCCCGCACCGCCGCCGGCGACGCCTTCCACGAAATCCACATCAAGGCCGACCTGGCAACGTGCGAAACCCGCGACCCCAAGGGCCTGTACAGGAAGGCGAGGGCGGGCGAGATCACCGATTTCACCGGCATCTCGGCCCCCTACGAGGAGCCCGAGGCGCCGGAGCTGGTGGTCGACACCACCGGTGCCAGCATCGACGAATGCGTGTCACAGATCGCGGCGTATCTGGAGCGCCTGACGGTAGTGGGGACGGCGGCCGCGGCGGGGTAGTTTCGCTGGGGCGCTGGAATAAAGGTCGCCATGCCTTTCGAAAGTTGGCACACCGCCCCCGGGAGATCCCCGCCTGAGCGGGGATGACGGTTTGTCTTGAGAGTTGTGTTAAGTCACCCACAACTCTCGTCATCCCCGCGAAGGCGGGGATCTCCCGGGATTGTGCGCGAAGCCGCAAACGGGCTGGCACTGTCCCTCCAGAGGGGGACATCTGTGCAAGGAAAGACCTTGCGGCATAGTGAAAAGAGATTGAAGCATTGAGTGACCAAACAAAACCAAAACCGGCGGCAGAGGAATGGCCGAACACGGCGCGCAGCCGTGATGAGTTGGATGCCGCGCTTGAGGCAGGCGTCAAGAGCGGCGTCAGCGCCCGCTCTTTCGAAGAGATAATAGAGAGCGCTAAATCACGCCTGAAGAATGGCTGATTACGGCTTTTCAGCCGAAGTGGATGAAGACATCCAGCAGATTTACATATACAGCGTTTGTCCAGATCCTTCAGGCGGTCCTTCACCTGCTGGGACCGCTCGACGGTCTCGCGGACCGCGTCGGTATCCCGCCCGAGATAGCTCTCGACGGTGCGGTCGGCGAGGCGGCGGACCGTGTACCAGTGTTTCCGGCTGCCCCTCTCGCGCAGGACCGGGGTGCCGCCGAGGTCCGGCACAGGATCTTCCTGAAGCCGCGCCGGCAGGTCCGAATGGGCGGCTTGCACGGGTCAGTGGCAGCGGTTGCATGGCCATCGCGGCGCCTTGCCCAACAAGAGTATTTTCTGTTGGGCATGATAGGGCCGCGGTCGCTGGAAGGTATGCAGAGGCAATGGGGGCAGAGGCCCATGGGCGCTGAGACAACGAATTCTCAGGTTGCAGCTTCCCGCTCAATGCCAGGAGATCCCCGCCTTCGCGGGGATGACGAGAGTTGTGGTTGATATAACTCTCAATAAAATCGTCATCCCCGCGAAAGCGGGGATCTCCTGGGGCGGATTGCCGATTCCGGGCCAGCTGGTCAAGTTCCGGTCTTTCGCGGCTTCGTCATGCCGGTCAGGCGGACGCGTCGGCCCGGCACATCGGCGACGATGTCTGTCACCTGGATCATCGTCGGCAGGTCGCTGTGCACGAAGAACGGCTTGGGCATGATAAGGCGCGAGCGGGTGCGGCCGTCTTGCGTGCGGATGAAGGACTGCGCGATTTGATTGAGCGGAATGTGGCTGGCGCTTGTCCAGCTCGTCGAAGACCGGACAGCCCATAGGAGTGTCGGGCTGGCTGTGCAGGAAGGAGATGCCCGCCGTCGCATAAGAATGCCGTGGCGCTGCAACAGGCGCTGGCCGCCATGCCCCAGGTGGTCAACTGTCACATGCTGTCCGGATCGGCCGATTGCCTGGCCGAGATCGTGGTTCCAAGCGTCAAGGCCTTCGAGGCGCTGCTGAACGAACAGCTGCGGCCGCTGCCGATGATCGGCGACCTGCGGTCCAACATCGCGCTGAAGCGGCCCGCAGGGGACCCGGCCGCCGGACTGCGGCTGACCGCGGCTGCGGATCAGTCTTGCGCGCTCCCGTCCGCGGCCGGCCGCGCGCCCGGGGCCGGGATGGCGAGGGCGGCGTGCAGGCCGCCCAGGGGGGAGCGGTCGAGGGTGAGGGTGCCGCCGTGCAGCGCGGCCAGGTCGGCGACGATGGCCAGGCCGATGCCGGCGCCGGGCGGGCTGTCGTCGAGGCGTTCGCCCCAGCGCAGGGCCTGCGGGCGCCGGTCTTCGGGGATGCCGGGGCCATCGTCGTCGACGGTGACGGCCAGGCTGCCGCCGCTGACCCGGGCGGCGATGGCGATGCGGCCGGCGGCGAAGCGGTGGGCGTTGGCAACCAGGTTGCCGACGGCGGCCTCCAGGTCCTGGCGCGGGATGCGGAAGGCCAGGTCCTGCGGGCAATCGACGGTGATGACCACCGGCGTCTGGCGGTAGAGAAGCTGGAACCCCGCCCGCACGTCGTCGAGCACGGGGCGCAGCGCCAGGCGCCCCGCCGGCGCGGTGTCCGCCCCCATCGCCTGCGCCAGCTGGGCATAGCGGTCGATCAGGCCGGCCATGCGGTCGACCTGGCGGCGCAGCGCCTGGCCGGCGGTGCCGGCCGGCAGGCCGTTCTGCAGCACGGCGAGCGGATGGTTGAGGTCGTGGGCGATCTTGGAGACATAGCGGCGCGTGCGGGCCAGCAACCGTGCGTTGCGACCCAGCAGGTCGTTGACGCGATCCACCAGGTCTTGCAGCTCGCGCGGGAACCGCCCGGTCACGCGGTCGGTCTCACCCGACTGGAAGCGGTCCAGCGAGCGTTCGACGGACTTCAGCGATCGCCGCAGCGCCAGCAGCAGCACGGCGAACACCAGCACCAGCGCCGCCAGGGACGGGGCGACGACCAGAAGGGTCAGCCGGCCGAGATGGCGGATATAGTCGCCGACCATGTCCTGATAGCTGGCCAGCGGAATGCCGACCAGGTAGTGCACCGGCCCCACCGGCGCCGCGGCAGCCTGCGGCCATTCGACGACCTGGCGCTCGGCCAGGCGCATGGGACCCAGGGGCGTGTCGGCGGTGCGCACGACGAAGTCGCCGGTCGGCGCGTCGACGCCTGCGGCGATGGTGGTGCCGCTGATGCGCAACAGCTGCGAGCGCTGCACCGGCGCCCCGCCGATATCGACCTGCCACACCCATTCGACATTGCCGAAGGCCAGGGCCTGCCGGTCGATGGGATCGGCCGGTTGCGGCGCGCCGATGCCGGCACTGACCATCGCGGCGCGGACCTGCAAGCCGAAGGCGCGCAGCTGCGTGTCGACCGCCTCCTCCGCGGCTTCCTGCATGACCATGCGGATGCCGAACCACAGGGCGGGGCCGAGGACGGCCAGCAGCACCAGCGATGTCGCCAGCATGCGCCGGACCAGCGAGGCCGGCCGGGGGCCGGGCGCCATCAGCTGTCGCCGCACACCAGGCGATAGCCGTGGCCGAACACGGTCTCGATCGTCGACCGGCCCAGCTTGTCGCGCAGCCGGCTGATATAGACCGGGATCTCGTTGCTGGTGGCGGTGCTGGCGCCGTCGAAATTGTGCTGCACCAGCTCCTCCGCGCGTACCGGCCGCTGGCGGTGAACCAGCAGGTAGTGCAGCAGGCGGAATTCGGTAGGCGTCAGGCGCAGGGGCACGCCCTTGAACCAGACCCGCATCGCCAGGGTATCCATGCGCAGGGGGCCGGCCTCCAGGGCCGGGGGGCTGACATTGGGGCCGCGGGAATTGGTGACGCCGCGGACCCAGTCCAGCAGCAGCTCCAGGTCCACGGGCTTGGTCAGGTAGTTGGTGGCGCCGGCGCGCACGGCGTCCCTCATGTCCGCGACCTCCCGCCGCGAGGCGGTCAGGATGATCACCGGCATCGTGCGCCCCCGCTCGCGCCAGCGGCGCAGCACCGTGAAACCGTCGATGCCCGGCAGGCCGGGATCCAGGATGACGGCGTCGTACGCTTCCTCCAGCCCCAGGGACACGGCCCCGTAGCCGTCGCCCGCCCGGTCGACGGCGAAGTTGTCGCCGCGCAGCATGTCGGCGACCTGAATCGCCAGGTCGTCGTCGTCTTCGACCAGCAGGATGCGCATCGGCCGGCCCCTATCGGTTGCGGAACCAGGCATCGGGGTCCGTGACCACCGCGCCGCTGGCGGGATCGAGATAGACGATGACGATCCGGTCGCTGGGCGCCAGGATCCGCACCTCGTACAGGAATGCCTGGCCGCCGCCGGGCGCGCGCACGATATGGGTGCCGACGATGCGCCCGGCATAGGCGGGGTCGCGCTGCAGGCGCGCCAGCGCGTCGAACAGCGCCGGCTCCCCGCCGGGCTGGGCCAGGGCAGGGCCGGCCAGCGACATCAGGACAAGGCAGAGGGCGGCCAGTGTTCGCATCATCGCTTCTGTCTGCCACGGGCCGGCGGCTGGCGCCATTGCCGGCCGGTTAGGAGATCGTAAGGCGGGTTAACCACAAATAACCCGCCCGCGATGGGATCGAAATCGACCCCGGACCTAGGCTTCCGACGGTGCTCAACCAATCCAGCGGGAGTATGGCCATGCTGTGGAAAACCCTGAAATTCGCATCCGTCGTCCTGGTGATGACCGCGGCCCCGGCACTGGCGGCCGACGGCGTGCCGGTCGGGACGGGCGGCATCGATCGCATCGTTGCCGCCGCCGGACCCGCCCCGGGGGTCCGGGCCGGCGATCCGGTCATGGAGCTGGCGGACTACCGCCCGGGCCACCGGCACTGGCGCGCGCCGTGGCACTGGCAGCCGCACGGGCGCGACCATCGCCGCGGCCCGCCGTCCTGGGCCCATGGCCCGCGGCATCCCTGGGTCCATCCCGGACCCGGCCGCGGCTTCCGCGACGGCCCGCACCACGGGTTCCGCGACAGGCCGGGGGTCCACGGCCGGCCCGGCCATGGGGGCGGGGACCATCGCGACGATCGCCCGCGCGGCCGCCGCGGCGACTGATCCGGCGTGACGGCGGCGGGCGACGGTGCCGGACAACGGGGCCGCCCCGCCGCCGCAGCGGTCCTGGCAAGAGCAGGCGACATCAGGCTGAATCGGCCTGATGTCATCTTGCTGTCATTCATGGAGGTGGAGACTGGGTCAGCTCTCGCGGAAGCTGCGGCGGATGGTTTCGAGGAACGGTTGCAGGATGTATTCCAGCGCCGTCTGTTCGCCGGTCATGATCATCACTTCGGCGGGCATGCCGGGCGACAGCTCGATGGAGTTGTCGAGAGCCTCCAGCGACGACCGGTCAACCTCCACGCGGGCGCGGAAATAGCTCTCGCCCGTGTTCTGGTCGACCAGCACGTCGGCGGACACATAGCGCACGATGCCGGTGACACGCGGCAGGTTGCGCTGGCGAAAGGCGCTGAGGTGGACCTGCGCCGTCAGCCCCACCTCCACCACGTCGATATCCATGGGCGAGACGCGCACGTCGATCAGCAGGTCGTCGTCCAGCGGCACGATGTCCAGGATGGGCTGGCCAGGGCCGATGACGCCGCCGCGGGTGCGGTAGTGCAGCTGCACCACCGTGCCGGCCACCGGCGCGGTGATCACCGTGCGCCGCAGCACGTCCTCCGCGGCGCGCAGCCGCTCGCTGACCGAAGCGAAGTCCGACTGCACCTCGGTCAGCTGGTTGGCGACCTCGTCCAGCGTCAGGGTGTCGATGCCGATGATCTGCAGCTCCGCCTCGCCGATCGCCTGCCCGGCGCGGGCGATGGCGGCGGTATTGGCCGCACGCTCGCCCTCGATATCGGCCTGGGCGCGCTGCAATGCCAACAGGCGCGGCTGGCGCTCCAGCCCCTGGGCGACCAGTTGGGCGACGCCGACGATCTCCTGCTCGATCAGCTCGATCTGGCGTTCCTGGCTCGCGATCTGCTGGTGCAGGCCCTCGATCTCCTCGTCCAGCTGGGCGATGCGCTGGCGCAGGATGCCCTTGCGGCCGTCGCGGGCGTCGCGGCGCGTCTGGAACAGGTGCTGCTGGGCCGCCAGGATGCCGGCGGCGCTTTCCGGGTCGTCGGCTTCCCGCGTGTTGTCCGCCATCTCTTGCAGCCAGTCGGGGAAGGTGACGATGTCGGCGCCGGACTGCTCCGCCACCAGGCGGGCGCGCGTGGCCGCCAGCGTCAGGTACTGGGTATGCAGCAGCTGATAGGAGGCACTGGCCTGCGTGTCCTCCAGCAGCACCAGCGGGTCGCCGGCGGAGACCACGTCGCCTTCCTCCACCAGGATCTCGCGGATGATGCCCCCTTCCAGGTGCTGGACCGTCTTGCGGCTGCCGTCGGGGCTGACCAGCCCCGGGGCGATGGCCGCACTGGCCAGCGGGGCCACGGCCGACCAGCCGACCAGTCCGGCGAAGAACAGCACGACCACGACAATGCCGATGACGGCCGGGCGCTTCAGGACACGCCACAGGGCGCGGCCGGGCGGGTCGGCCACGGGGCCGGGCAGGGAAGCGATTGTCACCATGTCGTTCGACCGTCCTCGATCTGGCCTTGCCGCCCGTGGCGCCGATGTCCGGTCGCAACGGCCATGGCGCTATCCGGCGGCACGCGGGTTCGGCGGCGGCTCCGGCGGGCCGGCGGCGGCATCGCCACCGGTGACGCGCGGCACCGACACCGGCCTGGCCGTCACCTGGCGCAGGACCTCGTCACGGCTGCCGGCAAGCTCGACCGCGCCGTCGCGCAGCATGACCACCTTGTCCACATGGGTCAGGATGCTGGGCCGGTGCGCCACCATGATGATGGTGCACCCCGCCGCCTTCAGTTGTGCCACCGCCCGCAGCAGGGCGGCCTCCCCGTCGGGGTCGAGGTTGGAGTTCGGTTCGTCCAGGACGATCAGCCGGGGATCGCCGAACAGCGCGCGGGCAAGGCCGATGCGCTGGCGCTGGCCGCCCGACAGCATGGCGCCGCCTTCGCCGATCTCGGTCTCGTAACCCTCGGGCAGGTGCAGGATCATCTCGTGCACGCCGGCCAGCTGGGCCGCCGCGACCACGGCTTCGGCATCCGGGTTGCCCATGCGGGCGATATTGTCCTTCACCGTGCCGGCGAACAGCTCCACATCCTGGGGCAGGTAGCCGATGTGGCGGCCCAGCGCTGCGCGGTCCCAGGCATGGACGTCGGCGGCGTCCAGCCGCACGCTGCCCGCGGACGGCGGCCAGATGCCGACGATCAGGCGGCACAGCGTGCTCTTGCCCGACGCCGACGGCCCGATGATCCCGACCGCCTGTCCGGGGCTGGCGTCCATCGAAACGACCTTCAGCACCGGCTTGGCCGCCCCCGGCGGCACGAAGGACACACGGTCGACGACCACGTATCCCTGCGGGGCCGGCAGGTCCATCGCCTCCCGTTCCGTCGGCAGGCGCAGCAGCATGTCCTGCAGGCGCGCATAGCCGTCGCGGGCGGCGACGAAGGACTTCCAGGCCGTGATCGCCTGTTCCACCGGCGCCAGCGCGCGGCCCAGCAGGATCGATCCGGCGATCATGCCGCCGCCGGTCAGCTCTCCGCGGATGACCAGCAATGCGCCGAGGCCCAGGATGCCGACCTGGACGAACAGCCGGAAGAACTTGCTGACACCGACGATGCCGCTGGCACGGTCGCTGGCCACGCGCTGGATGGCGAGCACCTGGTCGTTCAGCTCGTCATAGCGCCGCGTCAGCCCGGGCAGCATCCCCATGGCCTGCACGACTTCGGCATTGTCGACCACCGTCGTCACCTGCCTGAGCGCGCGCACCTGCTTCTGCCCGGCGTCCTTCAGCAGCGCGCGCGTGACCAGCTCGTTGGCCAGCGCCATCAGGAACAGGATCACCGCCGCGATCGCCGCCAGCACCCCCAGCCAGGTGTGGATCAGCCAGATGACGGCGACATAGATCGGCACCCAAGGGCTGTCGAACAGCGGGAAGATCCCCTGGCCGCTGACGAAGGCCCGCACCTGGCCCAGGTCGCGCAGCGCCTGTGCGCCCATCGGTGCGCCGCCCAGCTTGGCCGCCAGGCTGACGCCGATCAGCCGGCCGCTCAGCCGCTGGTCCAGCCAGGTGCTGACGCGGGTCAGGACCTGGCTGCGCATCGCCTCCAGCGTGCCGAGTGCCGCGAGCGCCACGGCGGCGATGATCGTGACCATCACCAGGGTTTCGGTGCTGCCGCTGGCCAGGACGCGGTCGTAGACCTGCATCATGTACAGGGGCACGACCATCATCAGCAGGTTCAGGAAGAAGCTGAAGACGCCGACGAAGACGAATCCCGGCCGTGCCGTCCGCAGCAGCTCCTGCAGCGGTGTGCGCTGCGTCTTCTGGGGGGGCATGCGCATGGGGCTGACATCCGGATGTATCGGCGCAGTCACTGCACCCCGGGGGCGGGTGCGCGGTCAGTCTACACGTCTCACCCGCGCACCCAAG
The DNA here is from genome assembly GCA_020638595.1 of Rhodospirillaceae bacterium. Classification (GTDB taxonomy): domain Bacteria; phylum Pseudomonadota; class Alphaproteobacteria; order DSM-16000; family Inquilinaceae; genus JACKIG01. The sequence goes on from JACKIG010000012.1 coordinate 55,009, forward strand.
ACTACAGTGACCAATAGTTGACGTGCCCGGGCACGTCGGCCGGGTCGACGACCGACTTGACGTCCACCAGCAGGCCGCCATCGTTCAGGCGCGCAAACAGGTCGGACGGGGCGACGGCCAGGTAGTGCCGGTGCGGCACCGCCAGGACCAGCGCATCCAGGCCGGTGATCGTGTCCAGCGGCGCCAGGGCGAGGCCGTATTCGGCCATGACCTCTTCGGCCCCCGCCATGGGATCGTGGACCAGGGGCTGGAGGCCGAAGCTCGCCAGCTCCGCCGCGATGTCGGGCACGCGGCTGTTGCGCAGGTCCGGCACGTTCTCCTTGAAGGTGATGCCAAGGATGCCGATGCGCGCCTGTGCGGCCGTGCGGCCGTTGCGGAACAGCGCCTTGACGATCTCCTGCGCGATATGGCGGCCCATGCCGTCGTTGATTCGACGCCCGGCCAGGATGACCTCGGGGTAGTAGCCCACCTGCTGGGCGCGCGCGGTCAGATAGTAGGGGTCGACGCCGATGCAATGGCCGCCGACCAGGCCCGGGGTGAAGGGCAGGAAGTTCCACTTGGTCCGCGCCGCAGCCAGCACGTCGGCGGTGCGCAGGCCCAGGCGATGGAAGATCAGCGCCAGTTCGTTCATCAGCGCCACGTTCAGGTCGCGCTGGATGTTCTCGATCACCTTGGCGGCCTCCGCCACCTCGATGGACGGCGCGCGGTGGATGCCGGCGGGAATGATGCGGCCGTAGAGGCCGGCCACCCGCTCCAGCGTCGCGGCGTCCTCGCCGGACACGACCTTGACGATGCGCTCCAGCGTGTGTTCGCGGTCGCCGGGATTGATGCGCTCCGGCGAATAGGCCAGGCGGAAGTCCCGGCCCTGTTGCAGCCCCGATGCGCGCGCGATGGCGGGGCCGCAGACGTCCCGTGTCACGCCCGGATAGACGGTGCTTTCGAACACCACCATGGCGCCGGGGCGGATATGGGCGCCGATGGTCTCGCACGCGCGGACCAGGATGCGCAGGTCCGGATGGTGGTCGCCGTCCACCGGCGTGGGGACGCTGACGACGATCGTGGTGGCATCGCGCAGCGCCGACGGGTCGTGGGTGTAGTCCAGGCGCGAGCCCAGCAGGGTGTCCCTGTCCGTCTCGCCGGTCACGTCGACACCCGCCTTCAGCTGCGCCACGCGTTCGGCGTTGATGTCGACGCCCAGTGTTCCCTCGAACTCCCGGGCGAAGCCCAGGGCCACGGGCAGGCCGACATAGCCGAGCCCGACAACGGCGATCCGCTCGTCCATAGCCGATATTGCGCCTTTTCCTGCAGGTCTCGGGCGGCACACCCGCCGCCGGAGACTGATGAGCCTGCCATGACCGCCCTTACGCACCCGTTAACCGTCGCGCATTCGGGGCGGTGCCGCCCGGCCGGACCTGCCGACCGACGACCGAAGCCGCGGACACTAGCGAATTCGCCCGGAAATTCCAGCTGGAACCGGCAGGGGTCCACGGGCGTTCCATCTCCGGGATACCCATCCGCACGGCATGGCCCCCGTTGGGGGGAAAACGGGATATGCGTGCCGGCAAATCGCCGCGATATGGCCCCATGCCATGGCGATGCACCGCCCCCATATCCCTTGTGCGCAAACGATTGGAGGGACCATGAAGACCATCGCACGCAGGACCCTGTGTGCCGGACTGGGCGCAGCGTGCTGCCTGATGCTGGCCGTTTCGCCCGGGCGCGCGACCGAACCGGCCGCCGCAGAGGCGTTCATCGCCGATCTCGGCCAGGAAACGGTGGAGGTATTGAGCCGGCCCGGCCTGACCTACCGTCAGGCCGTCGATGAAGTCAGGGTCATCTTCAACCGCAGCTTCGACATCCCGACGATCGGCCGCTTCGTACTGGGGCGCCATTGGCGCAATGCGACCCCGGCCCAGCAACAGGAATACCTTCGCCTGTTCGAAGACATGATCGTCGAAACCTATGCCCGCCGGTTCTACGACTATTCCGGCGAAACGCTGCGGGTGCAGGGATCGCGGCCGGAGGGCGACAACGACGTGCTGGTGCAATCGCAGATCGTGCGGCCGAGCGGTGCCCCGCCGGTGGCCGTCGTTTGGCGGGTGCGCGAACGCGATGGCGAGCATCGGATCATCGATGTCGTTATCGAGGGTGTCAGCATGGATGTGACCCAGCGTGACGAGTTCAGCGCGGTGATCCAGCGCAACGGCGGCAACTTCGACGCGCTGTTGAGTTCGATGACCGAGACCATCGAGCAGGCGCGGCGGGGCTGATCGGCCCGTCGCCGTAGCCTTGGCCGGGCCGTCGCGGGACGGCCCGGCGGAGGCCCCGGGAATGGGGCTTGATCTCTGCGGCAACCGCGGTGTTTCCTGATGTCCTGCCCTGGCCGGCCCGGCAATCCCCCCGGGTCCGGGAGCAGCAAGGAAAGGCCGCGATGCCGGTGAAGCCCGATGCCCTGCTTGCCGAGGTGCCGCATCTTCGTCGGCATGCGCGTTTGCTCACGGGGTCGATGGAACTTGGGGACGAATATGTCCGCCTGTGTCTGGAGCTCGTCGTGGCGGAGCCCGAACGGCTGGAAGGGGGCGAGCTGCGCCTGGAGCTGTTCCGGGCATTCTATGATTCGTGGGAGGTGATCAACCGCGCAACCTCGGGCCAAGCGCCGGAGGAGGCCAGTGATGTGGACCGCCTGGAAGAACGCCTGGCCAAGCTGGCGCCTATCGATCGCCAAGTGCTGCTGCTGACCGCGTGCGAGGATTTCACGCCCGAACAGGCCGGGTGGATCCTGAACCTTGATGCGGCGGGCGTGGACGCACACCTGAAAACGGCGCGCGAAGCCCTGCGCCATGATGCGGCGGTGCCGGTCTTCATCATCGAGGACGAGACGATGATCGCGCTTGAGCTGAGCGAGATCATCCAGGAGATGGGCCTGACGGTCGCCGGACTGTTCGCCCGGCAGGAGGATGCGATCGCCGCCGCTTCGGGCCAACAGCCCGGCCTGGTGCTGGCCGACATCCAGTTGGCCGACGAGGGCAACGGCATCGCCGCGGCCCAGGCGATCCTGCAGCGCTATCACGTGCCGATCGTCTTCGTGACCGGCTATCCGGAACGCCTGCTGACCGGCGACGGGCTGGAACCGGCCTTCGTGGTGGCAAAACCGTTCCGTGTCGAGGGGCTGAAGGCGATGATCGCGCACGCCCTTGCCGTCTATGCCGCCCCGGGACAGGCGGCGGACCATCGCGCCAAGCTGCTGGGCAAGCTTCGGCAGATCACCGGCCACCAGCTGCAACAGCAATCCACCTGACCGTAGCCGGGGGGCAAAGCGGCCTCACGCAGACGCGTCGGCCCGCAGCGGGATCGTCAGGCGGCACTCCAGCCCTTCCGGCCGGAAGGTCCGGTCCACATGGCCGCGGAATTCGTGGGCGATGTTGAGGTCGATGAGCTTCGAGCCGAACCCCGTACGGGTCGGCGGCGCAACGGGCGGCCCCCCGCTTTCGACCCAGCGGACGCGCAGGACCCTTGTGTCGGCGTCGCCGTCGAGCGTCCAGCCGACTGCCACCTGTCCGGAGGCGTTGGCCAGGGCGCCGTATTTCGCCGCATTGGTGACGAGTTCGTGGAAGACGAGGCTGAGCGCCAGTGCCGTCTTCGGCGGCAGCTCCAGCGCGGGGCCGGACTGGGCGACGGCATCGGGGCGCTGGGCATAGGGCCGGACCTGCTGGTCGATCACGGTGTCCAGGCGGGAGGTGCCCCAACGGCTTTCGGCCAGCAGGGTATGCGTGGCGGCCAGGGCCTGAATGCGCCCCTCGAAGGCCGTGCTGAAGTCGTCCATCGACTCGCTGTGCCGCCGGGTCTGTGCGGCGATGGACGCGACGATCGCCAGCGTGTTGCGCACCCGGTGGTTCAGCTCGTCGATCAGCAGCTTGCGGTGCTCCTCCAGCCTCTTGCGCTCGTCGATCTCGATTGCCGAGCCGATATAGCCCAGGAACTCGCCGCCGCCACCCAGTCGCGGCCTGGCGGAATCGATCGCCCAGTGATAGTCGCCGTCGCTGCTGCGGAAGCGGTATTCCAGCTGGAAGGCTTCCCGTTTCTCGTTGGCGGCAAGGAAGGTCCGGCGCGCCTGGGCGCGGTCGTCGGGATGCACGGCATCCAGCCAGCCGAAGCCGAGGCCGGTGGACGGCGTCTGCCCTGTGGCGTCGTACCAGCTCTGGCTGAGGAAGGTGCACGCCCCGTCCGGTTCGGTGACGCGCACCATCACCGGCGCGTTGTCGGCCATGTGGCGGAACCGCGCCTCGCTCTCGCGCAGGGCCGCATCGGCCTCGCGGCGGATGCGCAGCATGTTCAGCTGTGCCTCGACCCGGGCGATCAGTTCGCGCGCCGCGAACGGCTTGGTCAGATAGTCGTCCGCGCCGGCCGTCAGGCCCGCGATGCGCGCATCCTCGCCGGCGCGGGCGGACAGCAGGATGATGGGGATCGCGCGCGTGGCGTCGTCGTCCCGCAGCGCCCGCAAGAGGCCAAGGCCGTCAAGGCGCGGCATCATGACGTCGGCCAGGACAAGGTCGGGGGGGTCGGCCCGTGCGGCCGCCAGGGCCGCCTGGCCATCCGGGACCGCCTGTACGTCGTACTGCCGGCCGAGAAGGCGTTCGACATAGGCGCGCATGTCGGCGTTGTCGTCGGCCCATAGAATGCGGGCGCGCCGGGCATCGGCACCGCCGATCGCGGACAGGGGCGGGAAATCGGTGTCCAACGCCTCCACCCGCAGGTCCCCGGTGTCCTCGTATCCGCCCGGCAGCCAGCGCAGCGCCTCCTCCACGAAGGCGCCGGCGCCGATGGCGGTCGGTATGCCTGTCCTGGCGATGCTGATGCGCTCCGCCGGCAGATGCTCGCGGCCCAGGGGGATCGACACGGTGAACGTCGTACCCCCTCCAACGGTGCTGTCGACCGTTACGGTGCCGCCGTGCAGCTTCACCAGCTCGCGCACCAGGGCCAGCCCGATGCCGGTGCCTTCGTGCGAGCGTCCCCGGGTCGCCTCGACCCGGCGGAAGCGCTCGAAGATGTGCGGCTGTTCGGTTGGCGGGATGCCGACGCCGGTATCGCTGACCGTCAGCTGCGCGCTTCCGCCGCCGGATCGGACAGCAACGGCGATCTCGCCTTCGAAGGTGAACTTGAAGGCGTTGGACACCAGATTGAGGACGATCTTCTCCCACATGTCCCGGTCCACATAGACCGGCTCGGCAAGCGGCGGGCAGTCCACGACCAACCCCAGGCCTGCGCGTTCGCAGGCGGAGCGGAAGTTGCTGGCAAGCTCTGCCGTCAGGCCGGGCAGGTCCGTCTCCACATAGGTGGCCTGGGTCCGCCCGGCCTCGATCCGGGAGAAGTCGAGCAGCGTATTGACCAGCTTCAAGAGGCGCAGGCCGTTGCGGTGAACCAGCGCAAGCGCTTGCCGATGGGGCTGCGCCAGCGGCGTCTGGCGGTCGCCCAGCATGTCCTCCAGCGGTCCCAGCATCAGCGCCAGCGGCGTACGGAATTCGTGGCTGACATTGCCGAAGAAGGTCGTCTTCGCCCGATCAAGCTCCGCCAGGGATTCGGCGCGGCGGCGTTCCTGCTCGAACGCACGGGCATTGGCGGCGGCCGTGGCGATCGTGTTGGCGACCAGTTGCAGGAAGGCGCGGTAGCTTTCCACCGGCGCGCGCCGCGGGTTCGCCCCCAGGACCAGGGCGGCCCCGGGGCGGGACTGGCCCCGATCGGATACGGGCAGGACCACGGCCGTGCGGACGGGATCATCCCATATGGACCGCGGCACGTCCTTCAGGCGCGCTTCCAGGTCGTCGACCGTCTCGGCCTCGCCCCGCAGCACGAGGTCCAGCGGCCACACACCGCCCGCGCGCGCAAGCCGTTGCGGTGCGGCAGGCGTTCCCGCCGGGACATTGGCCGACCCGATCAGTTCGGCCGGTCCGTCGTCCCCCAGGCGGTAGAGCAGGGCGAAGGGGATGTCGGCCGCGTGCGCTTCCAGCACCCGAAGGCACGAGGCATAGGCCGCCTCCAGCGTCTTGGCGTCCGCCCCCACGGCGGCGAGCCTGCGCAGGCAGCGCAATCGCCGATCGCCCACCACTTTGCCGGTCGTCTCGGTGCAGGCGCAGAACATGCCGCCCACGCCGCCGGACTCGTCGCTGATCGGGCTATAGGAGAAGGTGAAATACACCTCCTCCAGATAGCCGCTGCGTTCCATGAACAGCCTGAGGTCTTCCGACCACGTCGCACCGCCGGCCAGTGCGCGCTGGACCAGCGGCAGGATGTCCGGCCAGATCTCGGCCCAGACCTCCGTGAAGGGCCGGCCGAGGGCTGCCGGGTGTTTGGCGCCGAGGATCGAGCGATAGCCGTCGTTGTAGAGGAAGACCAGTTCGCGCCCCCAGGCGATGAACATCGGATGGAGGGAATGCAGCATGATGCTGGTGGCGGTGCGCAGCGATTGCGGCCAGTCGGCGACCGCGCCCAGCGCCGTCGACGACCAGTCAAGCGAGCGCATCAAGGCGCCCATCTCGCCGCCCCCGGCCAGGAAGTCCGACGCCATGTCGGGGCATTCGCCGGAGGCGGGGCTGTGCGATCCGTCCGTCACGAAGCGCTCACCCCCCGTCGCGGCGGGTGGACCGGTCGGGTCGGCCCGAGGACGCCCGCGCCGGATCCGGCCCGCCGCGGGCGATTGACTTCGGTATACCGCCGGACCAGCATGACCCGGATCGCCGGAGCGTCCGCCCGCCGGCCCGGCGCCGCGCTGCAGGGGGAAACCGCATGGCCAGCACGCTGAAGGACCAATCGCGCACGCGCGCGCTGAAGGTCGGCCACTTCATCGTCGAATTCGCCACACCCGGCATCGGGCACATGCTGGCCAATTGCGGGTGTGAGTTCGTGCTGTTCGATACGGAGCACAGCGGTTTCCATCACGAGACGATCAAGTCGGCCATCCGTTATTTCGAGGCGGCATCCGTGCCGGTGATCGTGCGGGTGCCGTCGAAGTCCTACCATCACATCGCGCGCGCCTGCGACATGGGGGCGGAGGGTATCATGCTGCCCATGGTCGGCAACGCGGCGGAGGCGCGCGCCATCCTGGATTGTATGAAATATACGCCGGAGGGCCATCGTGGCGTGGCGCTGGGCATCGCCCACGATGCCTACACGGGCGGTGCCGTGATGGACAAGCTGGCCGGGGCCAATCGGCGGACGACCTTCTTCGCCCAGATCGAGACCGCCGAAGGCGTGGAGAACGCCGATGCCATCGCCGCCGTTGACGGCGTCGACTGTCTGTGGGTCGGGCATTTCGACCTGTCGAGCTCGCTGGGTATCCCGGGCGAGTTCGAGCATCCGACATTCCTGTCGGCCATCGACAGGGTAGCGGCGGCATGCGCCGCCCACGGCAAGGCCCTGGGGCGGCTGGTGCCCGACGTGGCCACCGCGGCCGACTACCACGCCAAGGGGTTCGACTTCATCTGCTATTCCGGCGACGTCTGGGTGTTCCAGGGGGCGCTGAAGGCCGGCATCGACGGCGTACGCGCCGCCTGCGCGGCCAGGGGCTGAGACCGGGGCCGTCGCACCGGACCTGGGGGGAGCAGGGCATGGCCAGGTTCCGCATCGCCTTGAGCGGTGATTTCCGCAAGCCGGACGGCACGCCGGCCTATCCGATGTTCGACACCACGCCGCTGACGTCGGATCCGCAGATCGACACCGTGTATGTCGATGCCGTGGACGGCGCCATCCCGGCGCAGGGACTGGCCGGTTGTGACGCCCTGATCCTGTTGCTGCCGAAATTCACCGCAGCCAGCATTCCGGCGGACGGCCGGCTGGCGGTCGTGGCGCGCTTCGGCGTCGGCTTCGACAATGTCGACGTCCCCGCCTGCACCGCTGGCGATATCGCCCTGGTGACGACCCCGGACGGGGTGCGGCGGCCGGTGGCCGTCGCGATCCTGACCTTCGTGCTGGCGCTCAGCCAGCGCATGCTGATCAAGGACCGGCTGGCCCGACGGGGGCCGGAGGGGTGGGCCGAGCGGTCCGGCCACATGGGCACGGGCCTGATCGGCCGCACCCTCGGGTCGCTGGGCATCGGCAATATCGGTGCGGAGGTCTATCGGCTGGCGGTACCCTTCGGCATGGATTTCATCGCCCACGACCCCTATGCGGACCCCGCCGTGGCGGCCGAGCTGGGCATCCGCCTGGTGTCGCTGGAGGAGCTGTTCCGCCTGTCCGATTTCCTGTCGGTCAGCTGCCCGCTCAACGACCAGACCCGCGGCATCGTCAATGCCCAGCGCCTGGCGCTGATGAAGCCCACGGCCTTCCTGATCAACACCGCCCGCGGCCCCGTCGTCGACCAGGCGGCCCTGACCGACGCGCTGCGCCGCCGCGCCATCGCCGGCGCCGGCCTGGACGTGTTCGAGGTGGAGCCGACCCCGGCGGGGGAGGCGCTGATGGCACTGGACACCGTGATCGTCAGCCCGCACGCGCTGTCGTGGACGGACCAGGGCTTCGCCGGCATCGGCGCCGCCGATGTCGCCGCCGTTCTGGCGGTGATGCGCGGCGAGGTCCCGCGCGGCATCGTCAACCGTGCGGTCGTCGACCGTCCGGGCTGGCAGGCCAAGCTGGATGGGTATCGCCGGCGGCCTGGCGGATGACGGCCGGCGCCTGGCAGCGCACGGGGCGGGCGTGCCTCCGCGCGACGCGGCCCGTCATCGGTCCCGGCGCCGTGTTCGGGCTCGCGTCCCGGCCCGTGCCGAGGGAACATGTCCGGGCATTGGCGCTTATCCTTGTCGTCTGCGCGCTGACCGCGGCCGCGACTGTCGCGGCCATCGCCAGCCGCGCGGAACCCTCAGCAGGAGTACGCACCCCATGACCGCCGACACCTGGACCGCGGCCCAAGGCCCGACTGCCGACTACGTCATCCCGTTGCCGCCGGTGCCGGCGGTGCCGGTGCAGGGCTGCGATGCGCTGTTTCCCGTGCGTCGCATCTACTGCGTCGGGCGCAACTATGCCGCCCATGCGGTGGAGATGGGCGGCGACCCGGACAAGGAGGCCCCGTTCTTCTTCCAGAAGAACCCCGACAACCTGGTCCTGGACGGCATCTTCCCGTACCCCGTCGCCTCCGACGACGTGCACCACGAGGTCGAGCTGGTGGTGGCGCTGGGCACCGGCGGCAAGAACATCCCCGTCGGCAGCGCGCTGGAACATGTCTTCGGCTATGCCGTCGGCCTCGACATGACCCGCCGCGACCTGCAGGGCGAAGCCAAGAAGGCCGGCCGTCCCTGGGAAACCGGCAAGGCTTTCGAGTCGTCCGCCCCCTGCGGCCCCATCGCCCCCGCCACCGAAATCGGCCACCCCGCCGCCGGCACCATCACCCTGGCCGTCAACGGCGACGTCCGCCAGTCAGGCGACCTGAACCAGCTGACCTGGAAGGTCCCCGAAATCATCGCCCACCTCTCGGCCCTGTTCACCCTGGCGCCGGGCGACCTGATCTTCACCGGCACGCCGTCGGGCGTGGGTCCGGTGGTACGTGGCGACGAACTGCTGGGCCAGATCGAAGGCGTGGGGGAATTGCGGGTCACGGTGGTGTGAGGCTGACGGTCCGGCGGGCATCCGAAGCCCACGGCCGGACACCTGCCCGGGCGCCGGGCTGGGGTCATCGATCGGGATGACCCGCCCGCGACCGAGGACGGATTGCCCAGCCCCTACCGCTCCCGCGCGGGGTGGCAGACGATGCAGGGGCAAGGCGCGTGCTTGTGCACGGCGTCGGAGACGCTGGCGTGCAGCAGGGCGCCCAGGCCCTCCAGGCCGCGGGTGCCCATGACGATCAGGTCGGCCTTGTGCTGCTGTGCCTGGCGGACGATCTGGTCGGCCGGGTCGCCGTTGCAGATCACCGTCGTCACCCTGTTCACATGCTGGCCTTGCGAATAGGTCTGCCCCTGGCGGACCACGAATTCGGCGACGGCGTGGCCGACGCGCTCGGCCAGGCGGTTCTGGTTCTGCGCCTGGGCGGCCAGCGTCTCGTCGCCCTCCATGAACGTCTCGGCGAACTGGCGGTAGCTGGGCGGATGCACCACCCCTTCGGCGACCGCGGCATTCAAGAGGTCTTCGGAGATGCGATGGTGTCCGGTCACGCAGACCAGCACCACGGCGGCGGCATAGTGGTCGGCAAGCGCACACCCGATCTCCAGGCCATGGTCGGCGTGGTCGCTGCCGTCAACGGGAATCAGGATCGTCTGGACCTTCTGCACGGCTCTTTCCCCCTCTTCTCTTGCTTTCTTGGCCCGCACCGATCCAGGCGCGTGCAGGACTTGAGCATAGTGCCGCGCCGTTCCGATGGCCAAGCCAGGGTTGACGTGGCCGAAGCGAGGAATCGGCCTGTATCGGACGGCCGGCAATGGTCTCTGGAAAGATCATTAGATTGCATTGTACAATTTGAGATATGAAATTGAAGGCGAGGGGGGATCATCTCATGACGCTGGGACGAGTGACGGTGACTGGCCCCGCGGACTTTGGCGTGTATGTCAACAAGGGTTACACGAAACCTGCAGGGACGATCGGATCGGGTGGCGTTACCGAGACACCGATCATCCTGCCCTTCGGCCGGTACCTGTTCGAAACGCTGGATGCAGCCGGCAAACCGGATCACTGGGCCAAGGCCAGCGTCAGCAAGAGGACCCCTGACGTCGCGGTCACGCTGGTGGCGAAACCGCCGCCGGGGACGCCGCGCCCGGTGAAGCCACGGCCGGTGAAGCCGCCGCGTGCGAAGCCGACAGCACCAACCTCCTAGCGACCGTCCCGCACGCCCTGGATCCGATCAGGGTGGGCAACGACGTCCGCGCAGGCCGCGGACCACTGCTTGAAGGGAGGGGGAATTGCCGTTCCATCGTCTTTGCCTGCAAGCCAGCTGCCTTGCGGTTGCGCTATCGGTTCTGGGGGACTGCGCCTATCCGGTCCGCAACGGGGAACTGGAAGAGGGGACCAGGGTCAATACGGCGCTGGGCGATGCGGGTACCCAGGGTGACGGATACCGCGGCACCCAGGTCTATGATCCGCCGTACCCCGAAACGCTGGTGGTCCTGACGGTGTCGGGCGGCGGCACCCGGGCCTCGGCGCTCGGCTACGGCGCAATGCGGGCGATGCGCGATGTCCGCTTCGGTGACGGCGGAACGACGCTGCTGGATGCGGTCGACATCGTGTCTTCGGTCTCCGGCGGCAGTGTGCCGGCAGCCTATCTGGCTCTGCGGGGTCCCGCCGGCATCGACGATTTCCGTGAGCGCTTCCTGCTGCGCGACGGCATGGCGGCGCTGATCTGGGGTGGGCTCAATCCCTATGGCCTCGCCAGCCTGTCGACAGCCGGTGTCGAACGGATCGACCTGCTGATCGACCATTTCGACAATAGCTTGTTTGCCGGTGCCACCTATGCCGACCTGCGCGACCCACGAAGCGCCAGCGGCTGGAAGCGGCCATATCTGATCCTGAATGCAGCCGACATGGCGGCTGAGGCGCCGTTTCCATTCCACCAGTGGCAGTTCGACCTGCTCTGTTCCGACCTCGAAACGTTGCCGCTCAGCGTAGCCGTTGCAGCGTCGGCGGCGTTCCCGGCGGCGCTGTCTCCGGTCACGTTGCGCAACTACTCCGAGCCCGGCGGTTGTCCCGGCCAGCGGGCGCTGGGGAGCGGCTGCCTCGGACAGCAGGCGCTGGGGAGCGGCTGGCCGCCGTGTTGGGTTACATCGACGCAGGAAGCGATCGCGGCGGGTGGGCTGGTCTACGACAATCCGGGCAGCGTCCGCCGTGCACGGCTCGCCGCCGGGTACTACGAGACCCGTGCGGGCGCTCTGATGCGTCCCTACGTCCACCTTCTCGATGGCGGGATCGCCGACAATCTCGGCCTGGCGGAACCGCTGCGGCTCATGACCTCGGTGGAGATCGAACCGCGCCTGTTCTCCAATTTTTTCGACTCCGCGATGAGCATCCAGGACGTGCTTGTGGTGGTGGTGAATGCGCGATCGGACCCCGACAGCGACCTTGATGTGGAGGTTGCAACGCCGGGCATGATCGACATGCTGACGGCCAGCATCAGTTCGGCCATTGATAATGCCACCTTTGGCACGCAGGGGCGTCTCGCCCTGCAAATCAGGGAACTGATCCGGGAGACGGCCAACCTCGATGGGATGGGTGAGGACCTGCGCGCAAATATGGAGATCCAGCTCTCTCGGCTGGATATCCAGACCGCAATGATCGATTTCGACTACATCACCAACGACAATTGCCGCCGGCTGTTCCAGAACATCGCCACCACCTGGACTCTCGAACAGGCGGAAGTGGATGCGCTGATCGACTTGTCCGGGGCGCTGCTGTGGAAGGACCCGGGGTTCCGCCTCTTCCTGCAACGCCAGCGCGACCGGGGTGTCGATGTCGGCCCGTCCTGGGACGAGGGCAGGATCGCCGCTGCCGAGACGGCGGCCTGTGGCCGGCTGGCCCTGCATGCAGCCGGAGCTGGGTAGGCTGGCGGTCCCCCCTCGTCAGGCGGCCGGCGGAGGGATACAGTCCGCACACCATGCCTCTCGGTCTTCTCAAGTACGGGCTTGCCCGCCGCTATCCCGCCAGCCGCCATTTCCCGATCCGGCCCCCGCTGAAGGACGGCTATGACGTCGTCATCATCGGCGGCGGCGGGCACGGGCTGGCGGCGGCGTGGCATCTGGCGCACGACCACGGCGTCACCGACGTGGCGGTGCTGGACAAGGGCTATCTCGGCGGCGGCAACACCGCGCGCAACACCGCCATCATCCGTTCCAACTATCTGACGCCGGAAGGGGTGGCCTTCTATGCCCGCAGCATGGATCTGTGGCGCGACCTGTCGGCCCGCCTGCGGATCAACATCCTCTATTCCCAGCGCGGGCACCTGACCTTGGCCCATACCGACGCCGCGGTGCGCACCATGCGCTGGCGGGCCGAGGTCAACAAACACCTGGACGTCGACAGCCAGTTGATCTGGCCGGACGAAATCGCGCGGCTGGCACCGACCATGAGCCTGTCGCGCAGCGTGCGCTATCCGGTCCTGGCGGCGCTCTACCATCCGCCCGGGGCCATCGCCCGGCACGATGCCGTCGCCTGGGGCTATGCCCGGGCCGCGGCGAGGAAGGGGGTGGAGCTGCACCCCCAGACCGAAGTGACCGGCCTGCTGACCAGCCCCGACGGGTCGCGCATCACGGGTGTGGAAACGACTCGCGGGACCGTGCGTGCGCACCGGGTGCTGCAGGCCGTCGCCGGCTATTCCGGCCAGGTGGCCGGCATGGCGGGCCTGAAGCTGCCGATCCGCTCCATCCCCTTGCAGGCCTGCGTCAGCCAGCCCCTGAAGCCATTCCTGGACCCGATCATCGTCTCCGGCTCGCTGCATATCTATATCAGCCAGTCGGCGCGCGGAGAGTTCGTCATGGGCGGGGCCAGCGACCCCTATCCGCTCTATTCGACGCGTTCGACCCTCGACTTCAAGGAAGGCCTGTTCGCCCACATGCTGGAGCTGTTCCCGGCCTTGTCGGAGGTTCCGATCATGCGCCAGTGGGCCGGCATCACCGACATGACGCCGGATTTCTCGCCGGTGATGGGGCCGACGCCGCTGGAAGGCTACTATATCGATGCCGGCTGGGGAACCTGGGGCTTCAAGGCCACACCGGTCTGTGGTGAGACCATGGCGCATACGGTGGCCACCGGTCGGCCGCATCCGCTGATCGAAAGCTTCGCCCTGTCGCGCTTCGCCCGCTTCGACCAGGTGGGAGAGAAGGGGGCGGCCAGTGTCGGTCAATGACATCCGAGAGGCGCCGGGAGGCCGCCGATGAAGCTGATGCCCTGCCCCCTGAACGGCCCGCGCAACATCCAGGAATTCGTCTGCGGCGGCGAGGTGCACGTGATGCCTGACCCGCGGACCGTGTCGGACGAGGCCTGGGCCAGCCACGTGTTCCTGCAGGACAATCCGGCGGGCGTGGTGCGCGAATGGTGGTGCCATGTCGCCACCAGCTATTGGTTCATCGCCGAGCGCAATACCGTGACCGACGAGATCCTGCGCACCTATCCGGCCGCCGAGGTCTTCGCCAAGCGGGTGGAGTTCGCCGAGCGATGACCGGCCGCCATCGCCTGGACCCGCCCTTCGGCCGGCACATCGACCGCGAAAGGCCCGTCCGGTTCCATTTCGAAGGCCGGCGCTACGAAGGTCTGGCCGGCGACACCGTCGCCTCGGCGCTCTGGGCCAACGGCATGCGGGTGCTGGCGCGGTCGTTCAAGTATCACCGCCCGCGCGGTCCGCGCTCCTTCGCCGGGGCTGAGGCCGACACGCTGGTGCAGCTGCCCGGCCGTCCCAACATCCCGGCCGACGGCCTGCCGATCACCGAAGGGCTGGAGGTCACGGCCCAGAACTGCGCGGGCGGGCTGGAGCGTGACCGTGGGGCGCGCCTGGCGCGTTTCGCCCGCTTCATGCCCGTCGGTTTCTACTACAAGGCCTTCTACCGGCCCTCCGGCGCCTGGGACTGGTGGGAGAAGACGTTTCGCCGGATGACCGGCCTCGGCCGCGTCGACCCGGACACGCCGCACGCCGGCCATGACAAGCAGTACCTGTTCGCCGACGTGGCGGTGATCGGCGGCGGCCTGGCCGGCATGTCGGCGGCGCTGGCGGCGGCGGACAGCGGGGCGGATGTGCTGCTGGTCGACGATCAGCCGGGCCTGGGCGGCGCCATGGCCTATACCGGGCGCCAGGGCGAGGCGGCCGCGCTGGCCGGGGAGGTGGCGGCGCGGGTGGAAATCCGCGTGCTGGCGCCGGCCAGCTGTTCGGGCTGGTTTGCCGATCATTGGCTGGCGGTGGTGGCCGGCCGGCGTCTCTACAAGGTACGGGCCAAGGCCACGGTGGTGGCCACCGGCGCCATCGAGCAGCCGATGGTCTTCGCCAACAACGACCTGCCCGGCGTGCTGCTGGGCAGCGGCGCACAGCGGCTGATCCACCTCTACGGCGTGCGACCCGGCACGCGTGCCGTTGTCGTCACCGGCAACGACCAGGGCTATGCGGTGGCGGCCGACCTGGCCGCGGCCGGGGTGGAGGTGGCGGCGCTGGCCGACCTGCGCGGGGCGGGCGACCGTCCGCCGGTGCCGGACGGCGCCCGGGTCCATGCCGGCCACACCGTCGTCGAGGCGCTGCCGCTGGCGGGCAACTGGGGTGTCGCTGCGGCCGTACTGGCGCCGGTGATCGCGCAGGGGCAGGCGGGGACGCCGCTGCCGCCCGTCGACTGCGACCTGGTCGTCACATCCGTCGGCGTCATGCCGGCGGCCCACCTGCTCTGCCATTCGGGTATGCGCCTGGGATACGACGACGACCTGGCGATGCTGACCCTGGGGGACCTGCCGGATGGGCTGTTTGCCGCCGGCAAGGTTGCCAACAGCTTCGACCCGGCCGCGGTGGCGGCCGAGGCTAAGCGCATCGGCTGGCAGGCCGCCGCCCATGCCGGGCACAAGACGGGCCGGATGCCGCGGGCGCCGAAGGACCCGGGGGCGGCAGGCATCAACCACCCGTTCCCCTATTTCCCGCAGCCCCAGGGCCACGACTTCGTCGACCTGGACGAAGACCAGCAGACGGCCGACATCGCCAACGCGCTGGCCGACGGCTTCGACCATGTCGAGCTGTTGAAGCGCTACACCACCATCGGCATGGGGCCCAGCCAGGGGCGCCATTCCCAGCTGGCCACCCTGCGCCTGGTGGCGCATGCCAAGGGCTGCCAACCGGCGGAGGTCGGGCTGACGACGCTCAGGCCCCCGGCCGTGCCGGAGACCATGGGCGTGCTGGCCGGCCGCGGCTTCGAGCCGGAGCGGCTGACCCAGCTGCACCACCGCCACCTGGACGCCGGCGCTCAGATGATGCCGGCGGGCGTGTGGTGGCGCCCCGCCTACTACGCCGCGCCCGACCGCCGCGACGAGGCGATCCGGGAAGAGGCGCTGGCGATCCGCCGGCGGGTCGGGCTGATCGACGTGTCGACCCTGGGCGGCATCGAGGTGCGCGGCCCCGACGCGGCGGAGTTCCTGGAGCGTATCTATACCTTTGCCTATGCCAGGCAGCCGGTCGGCCGCTCACGCTATGTGCTGATGTGCGACCAGACCGGGGCGATCGTCGATGACGGTGTGGCCTGCCGCCTGGCCGAGCGGCACTTCTACGTGACCGCGACGACCACCGGGGCCGACGGCGTCTATCGCCAGATGCTGTGGTGGAACGCGCAGTGGCGCCTGTCGGTCGACATCGCCAACGTCACCGCCGCCTATTGCGGCATCAATATCGCCGGCCCGAAGAGCCGCGCCGTGCTGGCGCCGCTGGTGCCGGGGCTGGAACTTTCGGGCGAGGCCTTCCCGTATATGGGCGTGCGCGAGGCCGAGGTGGCGGGCATCCCCTGCCGCATTCTGCGCGTCGGCTTCGTCGGTGAGCTGGGTTATGAGCTGCACGCCCCCGCGGGCTGCGGCGAAGCCTTGTGGGACGCGCTGATGGCCGCCGGGCAGGCCGCCGGCATCCGGCCCGTCGGCATCGAGGCGCAGCGCATCCTCAGGCTGGAGAAGGGCCATATCATCGTCGGCCAGGATACCGACAGCCTGACCTTCCCGCAGGAAGCCGACATGGCATGGGCGATCGCCCGCAAGAAGCCGTTCTTCGTCGGCGGCCGGTCGATCGAGATCCTGGCCGCGCGCCCGCTGACGCGCAAGCTGGTGGGCTTCACCCTGCTGGCCCATGCGCCGATGCCGCAGGAATGCGAACTGGTGATCCAGGGCACGGGGATCGTCGGCCGTGTCACCTCCGTCGCCCGCTCGCCCGTGCTCGGGCGCATCATCGGTCTGGCCTATGTGGCCCCGGACGATGCCGCCCCCGGCCGGACCATCCATCTCAAGGTCTCCGGCCGCTATGTCGAGGCGGAGGTGGTGGCGCTGCCATTCTACGACCCGGATAACACCCGCCAGTCCCTGTGACGCCGCTGGCGGCGGGCAAAGCCCTCCCCCTTGATGGGGGAGGGTTTGGGTGGGGGTGATGGCGTCGCACGCTCAGCAATCGTCACTTGGACGCCCTGCGGGCTCGCCGGACCTTGTCCGTCCAGTGGCGCCGCCGAGTTACGTTTTTTATGCGCCCTTGCGATCGGGAAGCATCACCCCCACCCAACCCTCCCCCATCAAGGGGGAGGGCTTCACGAGGGTTGTGATTACTAAGATCGACCGACCTTAGAACGCGATGCAGACCGGGTGTTCGGAATAGAGCACGCTCTCCTGCTGGTACCGCTCCTTGTAGGCATCGATGATGTCGTCGATCTCGGTCTCGATGGCTTCGGCATCGGGCACCAGCAGGATCAACAGCTTGGTCGGCTCGCGCACGATTTCGCCGTCGGCGTCGTGCCATTGCCCGGCGGCATCGACCACCGTCAGGCCGTCGGGAAAGCGCGGCGTCACCTCCTGGGCCAGGAACTGGCGCCAGGCGGCGTCGCTGACGACCAGCCCGCCGCCGACGCCGCGGCCGAAATACAGCTCGACCTGCGTCCACGGCTCCAGCGATGCACGGCACGATGGCTCGGGCACCTGGGCGCGGACGGCACCGGCGGACAGCAGGGCCGCAAGCGCTGCCAGGCAGGCCATCCGAAGACGATGCGTCATCATCCCATCTCCTGCTGTCGGACGCGCCGACCGTTTGCCGGCGAGCGGCACGGCCCCGCAGCGTCAGGGGGCCTGCGGGTCCGTGATGTCCTCGATCCAGGTGAGGGCGGCCATCGCCTGCGGGAAACCGAGGGTGGGGATGGCGAGAAGCGCCACATGCTTGATCTCGGCCGCCGTCAGTCCTTCTTCCAGCGCCCGGCGGGTGTGGGAGTGCACTGCGCCTTCCGAGCGGGCACCGAGCGCGAGTGCCAGCTTGACGAGGCGGCGGGTGCGATCATCCAGGGGGCCGGCCTCCACACAGGCTTCGCCCAGCCGGCAATAGGCGTCCCACAGGTTCGGGTGGCTGTGGGCGATGCGGTCCGGTGCCGGCGGAAGTTTCGCCATGGTCTTTCCCCTCCCGGGTGACAGTCAGATGTTCGGATCGTCGATCAGCGACGTCGGTTTGGCCAGGCGCTTCAGGTCGTCGACCTTCGTCAGCAAGACCGCCGGGCCGTCGACCTCGACACCGTAGGGCTTCAAGGTCGCGAAGGCGCGACTCAGGTTCTCCGGCGTCATGCCCAGGAGAGAGGCGATCATCCGCTTCTCGAACGGCAGGATGACCTGGGTGGTGCGTCCGGCGTCTTCGTGCAGGCGCAGCAGATAGTTGGCCAATCGTTCGACCGCGGTGCGCAGCTTCAGGTTCTTCACGGTCTTGACCATGAAGCGGAAGGAGCGTGCCAGTTCGTTCACCATGGCCTGGGCGAATTCCGGATCCTCCAGGATGATGGTGCGGATGCTTTCCGACGGGATCATCAGGATACGCGACGGCTCCAGCGTCCGGCCCGACATCAGGTAGACGGCATCCTTCAGCACTGCCGCCAGGATGAAGGCGGATACCGGATAGGCGACGGCGATCGAGCTCTCGCGGCCCATGCCATGGGCGTGCAGTTCCACGGCACCTTCGACGACGATGTGCAGGAAATCCGCGGGTTCCCCTTCCCGGATCAGGACGACGCCCCTGGGGAATCGCTGCAGGAACGACGCCGGCATCAGCCGTTCGAAGTTCTCCGCCTTCATCGTGGCGAACAAGGGAAGGGCGCGGACGGCTTGAAGGTCCTCAGGTCGCATGGGGACGGGCCCAGTGTCGATGTGCCTGCGGAGGTCGGCTTGTCACCGAACAGGGCGAATAGGGACTGCCGCTTGATAAATGTCAAGCCTTGAGATTTGTTCTGCAATCTGACAATGCAGAATAAATCAAACTGCACGCGTTGATTTTGTCTGGAACAGTTTATTTCTTCGACGATCCATTGAGGGTCGGCCTGTCTTCCATATAGCATGATGAAGTCATGAATATCGCAAGTCGGCCGCGGCACTTACTTCATGTGATGTAGGCAGCGCGGGGCCGTCTCGGGCGCCGCCATTGCCGGCGACCGCTGACGCGTCCGGCCTCCGCACCGGCCCAACAACGAGGACAACCAGCATGACGACAGACGCAGCCATCGCCGATCGGGGCCATGTTCTGGGGGATTGGCGGCCCGACGACGCGGAATTCTGGAACACCCGCGGCCGCGCCGTGGCCAGCCGCAACCTGTGGATCTCGATCCCCTGCCTCTTGCTGGCCTTCTCGGTCTGGCTGGTGTGGAGCGTGGTCGTCGCCAAGCTGCCGGCCATCGGCTTCACCTACTCGACCAACGAGCTGTTCTGGCTGGCCGCGCTTCCTGGCCTGTCTGGCGCCACCTTGCGCATCTTCTACAGCTTCATGGTGCCGATCTTCGGCGGCCGGCTGTGGACGACGCTCAGCACCGCCTCGCTGCTGATCCCGGCGCTTGGGATCGGCTTTGCCGTGCAGAACCCGGACACGCCCTATTGGCAGTTCATGGTCCTGGCGCTGCTCTGCGGTTTCGGCGGCGGCAACTTCGCCTCCAGCATGGCCAATATCAGCTTCTTCTTCCCGCGCGCGAAGAAGGGCCATGCGCTGGCGCTGAATGCCGGGCTCGGCAATGCCGGCGTCAGCGTCATGCAGTTCGTCGTCCCGCTGGTGATCACCGCCGGCGTCTTCGGCGCCATCGGCGGCGAACCGCAGGCGACGGCCGACGGCGGGCAGCTGTGGATCCAGAACGCCGGCTTCATCTGGGTGCCGTTCCTGGTGATCACGACGCTGGCCGCCTGGTTCGCGTGAACGATCTCGCCTCGGCAGGGCGTCGTTCAAGAACAGTCGATCATCTTCAGCGCAAAGCACAACTGGATCATGCTGGCTACACCGGAACCTTCGGATCCTTCATCGGCTATTCCGCAGGCTTCCGCTCTTGGCCCGCACCCAGTTCCCGGACCATCGACAGTTTGCAGTTCGTCTTCCTCGGCCCCTGGTCCGGCGCGCTGAGCCATGCGGCGACGGGCTGGATTTCCGACAAGTTCGGCGGCGGCCGGGTGACGCTGTAGGTGTTCGTGCTGATGATCGCGGCCGTCGGCGGGGTGCTATTCTTCCTCGGCATCAAGGATCCAGCCGGGGGCGTTCTGGGGCTTCTTCGCCATGTTCATGGTCCTGTTCCTGGCGACCGGCATCGGCAACGCGTCGACCTTCCAGATGATCCCGGTGATCATGCGCCAGGAAGTCGGCCGCCTGATGCCTGGCCTGGACCAGGCCCAGCTGACCCGCCAGGCGGAGAAGGATCCGCGGCCATCATCAGCTTCACTTCGGCCATCGCCGCCTACGGCGCCTTCTTCATCCCCAAGAGCTACGGCAGCTCCATCGCCATGACCGGCGGCCCCGAAGCCGCGCTGATCGCCTTCATGATCTTCTATGCCACCTGCGTGGCGATCACCTGGCTCTTCACCCCGCAAGTCCGCGCCCGTGCCGTGGTTTGAGCATGAACCGACCGGGCAAGGAGAACTTATAAACCCACTTCCTCGACCGTCTGCTCTTCCTGAAGAAGACCGTCGACATCTATTCCGACAGCCGTGGCGTCTCACCTACCGCGAGGACCGCAGTTGGGAGGACGGGTATCGCAAACGCTGGCAGCACGACAAGATCGTGCGGTCCACCCACGGAACGAACTACCGGGTCGTGCAGCTGGAAGATCTACGTCAGGGCAGGATCATCACCTGGGGAAGCAGACCGACTATCCGCGCACGGCCGGACCTTCCGAACCACAGGCGCGCGGCTGTTCCCTGAGGGCCAGCTATTCCTGGGCCGTCTACAGCTCAACCGGCTGAAGCACCCGCTGATCCGCTCGCGCCTGCTGCAGGCCTGGCACAAGGCGCGGGCCACCAAGACGCCGTGGCCGCGTGAAATCGATCGTCGGGACCAGGAACCCGTGCCTCTATACCCGCCAGCGCAGCCACGGCGGCTTCATTGCGCGCCCAGTGGGATGAGGTGACGGAGATCATCGCCGCCGCCAACGCCTACACCGCCAAGACCTACGGCCCCGACCGGGTGATCGGCTTCTCGCCGATCCCGGCGATGTCGATGATCTCCTACGCCGCGGGCACGCACTATCTATCGCTGCTGGCGGCGTGTGCGTAAACTTCTACATTGGTACTGCGACCTGCCGCGAAGCGGCGCCGCAGACCTGGGGCGAACAGACCGACGTGCCGGAAAGCGCGGACTGGTACAACGCCGGCTTCATCATCGTCTGGGGTCCAACGTCCGCAGACGCGCACGCCGATGCCCTTTCTATGCGAGGCGCGCTATCGCGGCACCAAAGCGCCGTCATCTCGCCGGACTACAGCGAGGCGTCGAAGTTCGGCGACATGTAACTGCACCCAAGCGGGGACCGACGCGCGGCCCTGGCCATGGCCATGGGCCATGTCATCCTGCGCGAGTTCCACCTGGACCGCCAGGTGGGGTACTTCGCCGACTACGCCCGCCAGTACACCGACATGCCGATGCTGGTGCGGCTGGTGAAGAAGGACGGATACCTGGTGCCGGACCGGCTGGTGCAGGCCGCCGATTTCTCCGGCTCTCTCGGCCGGGCCAACCCGACTGGAAGACCGTCGCCTATGACGAGACGACGGGCGAGCTGAATGGTGCCGCAGGGCTCCGTCGGCTTCCGCTGGGGTGAGCAGGGCAAGTGGAACCTGGAGGAAAAGAGGCCGACGGCAGGGACGTGCGCCTCAGCCTCAGCCTGCTGGACAGCCGCGATGCCGTTGCCGATGTCGGCTTCCCCTATTTCGGCAACCGCCAGCACGACCACTTCGCCACGGCACCGACCACCCCGACGTGCTGGTGCGCAAGGTGCCAGCAAGTCGGTGACGCTGAAGGACGGCAGGGCGCTGGGTGGCGTCGGTCTTCGATTGTTCGTCGCCAATTACGGCATCGACCGCGGCCTGGGCGACGACATGGCCGCCAAGTCGTTCGATGACGACCTGCCCTATACCCCAGCAGCAGGGCGCATCCCGGCGTGCCGCGCGGCCAGATCATCACCGTGGCGCGCGGTTCGCCCACAACGCCGAAACGAGACCCAGGGCAAGTCCATGGTCATCCTCGGCGCCAGGCTGAACCACTGGTACCACATGGACGCGAACTACCGCGGCATCATCAACATGCTGGTGATGTGCGGCTGTGGTAAACCAGTCGGGCGGTGGCTGGTCGCACTATGTCGGCCGGAGAAGCTGCGCCCGCAGACCGGCTGGCTGCCGCTGGCCTTCGCGCTGGACTGGGGCAGCCGCCGCGGCACTGAACTCCACCTCGTTCTGGTACGCCCACACCGACCAGTGGCGCTACGAGACCTTAGGCGTGGACGAGATCCTGTCGCGACGGCGCAGGAAACCGTGGGACGGGGCGCTGATCGACTACAACGTCCGTGCCGAACGGATGGGCTGGCTGCCCTCCGCCCCGGCTGAAGTCAACCGCTGGAGATCGCCGGAGGCAGCCGAGAAGGCTGGTAAGAACCTAAGGACTACGTCGTCGAGGGACTGAAGAGCGGCGAGCTGCGCTGCATCCTGCGAAGACCCGGACGACGAAAGGAACTGGCCGCGCAACCTGTTCGTCTGGCGGTCGAACCTCTTGGGCTCCAGCGGCAGGGCCACGCAGTACTTCCTGAAGCACCTGCTGGGCACGCGCCACGGCGTCCAGGGCAAGGACCTGGGCGAGGACGGCCGGCAGAAGCCGCAGGAGGTCGCGTGGCACGACAAGGCACCGGAAGGCAGCTGGACCTGCTGGCGACGCTGGACTTCCACATGTCGACCACGGCGATCTATTCCGACATCGCCCTGCCGACGGCCACTGGTACGAGAAGAACGACCTCAACACCTCCGACATGCACCCGTTCATCCACCCGCTCAGCGCCGCCGATCGATCCGCTGTGGGAGAGCCGGACGGACTGGGCCATCTTCAAGAGCATCGCCGAGAAGCTGTCGCAGGTGGCCCCGGAGTGCTGGGGTGGAAAGGACGTCGTCCTGACGCCGATCCTGCACGACACCGCGGCCGGATCGCCCAGCCCTATGACGATGCAGGACTGGAAACGGGGCCAGATCGACGCCATCCCCGGCAAGACCATGCCGCAGATCGCGGTGGTCGAGCGCGACTATCCCAACCTCTACCGGCGCTTCACCGCCCTCGGCCCGCTGATGGAAAAGCTCGGCAACGGCGGCAAGGGCATGAGCTGGCGGACCGAGCACGAGGTCGAGCAGCTGAAGCGGCGGCTGAACGGCGTCGTGACGGAGGAGGGGCCGACCGAGGGCAAGCCCGCATCACGGCATTGTTTATCGATGCGACCGAAGTCGTCCTGATGCTGGCGCCGGAGACCAACGGCGAGGTCGCGGTCAAGGCCTAGGGTCGCTGGGCCGCACCACCGGCCGCGACCACGAGCATCTGGCCTGCCGAAGGAGGACGGAAGATCCGCTTCCGCGACCTGGTCGCCCAGCCGCACCGATCATCCAGCTCGCCCATCTGGTCGGGCCTGGGTCAGAAAAGGTCTGCTACAACGCAGGCTACACCAACGTCCACGAGCTGATCCGTGGCGGACCCTGACCGGGCGCCAGCTGTCCTATCAGGACCACCCGTGGATGCGGGCGTTCAGCGAGGAGCCTTGGCCGTCTACCGCCCGCCGGTCGACTACAGAAGACGATCAAACCGGTCGTCGGCAACCGGCCCAACGGCGAAAGCAGATCGTCCTCAACTTCATCACCCGCACCAGAAATGGGGCATCCATTCCACCTATACCGACAACCTGCTGCTGCTGACGCTGTCGCGGGGCGGGCCGATCCTGTGGATCAGCGAGGTCGACGCCCGGAAGGTCGGCATCGTCGATAACGACTGGATCGAGGCCTACAACACCAACGGTGCGCTGGTCTGCCGGGCCGTCGTCTCCCAACGCGTGAAGAGGGCATGGTCCTCATGTATCACGCGCGGAGAAGATCCATAACGTGCCCGGGTCCGAGATCACCCGGGCAGCGCGGCGGCATCCTGGCGCTCCGTCACGCGGGGCGTGCTGAAGCCAGCGCACATGATCGGCGGCTACGCCCGCAGGCCTACGGCTTCAGCTACTACGGCACGGTCGGCTCCAACCGCGACGAATTCATCATCGTCGCAAGATGAGCCGTGTGACGGCTCGAAGGCGGATGGGGGCCGCAAAGTTCTAGGTCCGCACAATGAAAATCCGCGCCCAGATCGCCATGGTGCTGAACCTCGACAAGTGCATCGGGTGTCACACCTGCTCTGTGACCTGCAGAACGTCTGGACCAGCGCGAAGGGGTCGAATACGCCTGGTTCAACAATGTCGAGACCAAGCCCGGCATCAGCTATCCCAAAGTGGGAGAACCAGAAGCGCTGGCACGGCAGCTGGACCCGCAACAGCTCCAGCGGCTTGGCCTCGCATCGGCGGCAAGTGGCGGGTGCTGGCCAACATCTTCGCCAACCCGACCTGCCGGAGATCGACGACTACCACCGAACCGTTCACCTTCACTACGAGCACCTGGACCGCCCGAGCAAGGCGATGCCGACAGCGCGCCCGCGCTCATGATCACCGGCAGCGAGCGGATGGAGAAGATCGAATGAGGGGCCGAACTGGGAAGAGATCCTGGGCGGCGAGTTCGCCAAACGCTCCAGGACGTCAACTTCGAAGGCGTCAGAAGGAGATGTGCAGCCAGTTCGAAAACACCTTCATGATGTACCTGCCGGGCTGTGCGAGCACTGCCTCAACCGACCTACGTCGCCTCTTGCCCCTCGGTGCCATCTACAAGCGCGAGGAGGACGGCATCGTCCTGATCGACCAGGAGAAGTGCCGCGGCGGCGCATGTGTGCATCTCCGGCTGCCCGTACAGAAGTCATTACAGCTGGCAGTCCGGTAAGTCCGAAAGTGCATCTTCTGCTATCGCGCATCGGGCGGGGCAGCCGACGGTGTGTTCGGAAACCTGCGTGGGCCGCATCCGCTATCTCGGCGTCGCTGGCTGTACGACGCCGACCACCTCTCCGCCGCAGCCAGCCTGAACAACGAACAGGACCTCTACCAGGCCCATCTCGACATCTTCCTGGACCCCAACGACAAGGCCGTGCAGCGCCAGGCCCTGGCGCCGACGTGCCCGAGGCGTGGCTGGAGGCCGCGCGCAAGTCGCGGTGTGGAAGATGGCCATGGACTGGAAGGTGGCCTCCCCTGCACCGGAATGCCGAACCTTGCCGATGGTCTGGTACATCCCGCCCTGTCGCCGATCCAGTCGGCCGCGGCGGCCGGGGCATGGGCGTCGACGGCGGCATGCCGGATGTCGCTCGCTGCGCATTCCTTGCGCTACCTCGCCAACATGCTGACCGCCGGCAAGGAAGAGCCGGTGGCCCAAGCGCCTGGGCGGATGCTGGCCATGCGCGCCAGGCCAAGACGGTGGAAGGGGTGATCCGACAGGACGGTCGCCCGGCGCGTCGGCCTGACAACGGCCAGATCGAGGACGCCACCACATCATGGCCATCGCCAGTTGAGGACCGCTTCGTCTCTCGACCAACCACCGCGAGGCTCGTGAGGACGCCCACGATCTCCGCGGCGGCTGCGGCTTCAGCTTCGGCGGCGGATGTTTCAGCATCACCGGCGTCGCTGTTCGCCGGCGGCAAGGTCGGCAGCAGCCGCCGCAAGATGGCCGACAAAGAGCCGATGGAGGTGGCGTGATGGCCGCGAAACACGGACGTCAACCAGCCGTCATCCCCCCCACCCTTCCGGCGACCCCGCTCGCTCCGTCGTCGACGCCGCTCACCTCCCGTCGTCCCGCTCACTCCCCGTCGTCCCCGCTCACCTTCCCGTCGTCCCCGCGAAGGAAGACCTCCTCGAACAATGCGCCGGCGAGAGATGCCACTGGCGGGCATGACGAGACTTCGTGGGAAGGAAGCCGCACCCCCGCGTCGATGACCTACAAAGGCTGGCCGCGCTCTTGTCCTATCCACGGCCGACCTGCAGCAGGCGGTGCCGGAACTGCGGGCGATCCTGTACGCCGAGCGCCGCTTCGATGGACGCAGGCGCACTCGGCCACCTGCTGGACAGCATCGCCACCGGCGACCTCTATGACCTGCAAGACGCTATGTCTTCCTGTTCGACCGCACCCGGTCGCTGTCGCTTGTACCTGTTCGAGCATGTGCACGGCGACAGCCTGACCGCAACCAGGCGATGAGTCGACCTGCTGGGCATGTACGAGCGTCAGGGGGCTGACCGTCGCGGCGGAGACAGGCTGCCGGACCACTGCCGGTGTTCGTGGATTCTGTCCACCGTGCCGGAGGCCAGGGCCGCCGCGCTGCTGGGCCAGCCTCTGCATGTGCTGATCGCATTGCGCGAGCGGCGCTGGACAAGCGCGGCAGCGTCTATGCCGCCGTGCCGCGGGCGCTGGAAGCCCTGGCTGCGGGCAGGCCGACGGCGGAAGCCCTGGCCAGCCTGCGGGCCGGGAGGACGACGATCCCAACGACCTCGCGCCCTGGATGCGGCCTGGGGAAGGGCGACGGTGACGTTCAGCCCGCAAAGCCAAGACGCAGCTGCCCCAAAGGCGCTGCCATTCTGGAACGCATGCGCTGGCGGGCGAAGGCCCCGCCAGCACCGACCGCTGAGGAGGCCAAGATGAGCGGGTACCTGAACGAGTTCCTCTACGGCTACTACCCCTATGTCGCCGTCACCGTGTTTCTGCTGGGCAGCCTGGCCCGCTATGACCTGGCGCCCTACACGTGGAAGACCGGCTCCAGCCAGCTCTTGCGCCGCGGCCAGCTGCGCCTGGGCAGCAACCTGTTCCATATCGGCATCCTGATCGTCTTCGTCGGCCACCTGGTCGGCCTGCTGACGCCGATCGCGGTGTTCGATGCGTTCGGCATCGGCCATGGCTTCAAGCAGGTGATGGCCATCGTCGTCGGCGGTGTCGCCGGCCTGATGTGCCTGGCGGGTATCGCCATCCTGCTGCACCGGCGGTTGACCGACCCACGCATCCGCCGCAACTCCAGCTTTGCCGACAACGCCATCCTGATCCTGCTGGGCGTCCAGCTGCTGTTTGGACTGCTGACCATCCCGCTCTCGCTGGGCCATCTCGACGGCAGCGAGATGGTGAAGTTCATGGCCTGGGCGCAGAGGATCGTCACCTTCCAGGGCGGGGCCGCTGCGGCCATCGCCGACGTGTCGTTCGTCTTCAAGATCCACATGTTTCTCGGCCTGACCATCTTCCTGGTCTTCCCCTTCACGCGTCTGGTCCATGTCTGGAGCGCGCCGGTGCGCTACATCCTCGCCCGCCGCGGCTATCAGATCATGCGCACCGGTGGTGGCGGAGCTGTCGCGGCCCGCGAGACCGCGGCCCGGCTGGCGGCGCGGCGCCCGGCCTGCGGGTAGCGCGATGATGCCCGCAACCGGTCCCGAAACGCCCGCCGGGATCACCGTAGGAACAGCACGGCGATCCCGGCTGCGGCGATCGCCACGGAAGCGCAGAACCACCCCGCCGCGACCCCGCAGGAGGCTTGGCGGCTGGCCGCCCGCGCCTGGCGATCCGTGAGCTCATGGTGCAGGAAGCCCGCCGCATGGGTTTGACGGCGGCGCCGGAGGCCAGCGGCCGACGGCCGCCGCGAGCCGAAGAGGAGCATTGATCCGCCAACTGGTCGCCGGTGAGGTCACGGTGCCGCAATGATGAGGTCACGATGCCGGCGCTACTACGACAACAACGGCCGGTTCCGACCCGGACCTGTTCGGGGCGGCGCACGTCCTTCTCGCCGCCTCGCCGCAGGACCAGCCCGCCTACCGGGAGCCGCGCAGCAGGCGGATCGCTGATCGCCATCCTGCAGACGCGCCCGCGGTTGTTCGATGAACTGGCGCGAGAGGCATTCCGCCTGCGTCAAGGCCAATGGCGGCGGCTGGGGCAAGTGACCCGCGGCCAGACGGTGGAAGGAAGTTCAGACCTTCCTCTTCAACCTCGAGGAAGCCAGCTCTGCCCCGTGCCGGTGAAGACGCTACGGCGTTCACATCCTCCGGCTCGACCGGCGCTTGCCAGGGGCGGACCCTGCCGTTCGACGCGGTCGCAGGCCGCATCGCCGACTACCTGCACGGTGCAGCCTGGAGGCGAGGCGTGGCACGGTATATTCAGGTGCTGGCCGGCCGGGCGGACCTGCGCGGGCGTCGATCTGGCCGGGGCGGAGGTGCCGCTCGTTCAATGCCGGGAAGTGGGCCACAGGAGAGGTCGAAGCCATGTCGACGATCGCCCCGCCGCGCCGGCGAAGAGCTGCCCGCCGAGCTGCTGCTGCAGCCGCTGGATTTCCTGGCGGCCGACCATTCCCCTCCAGCGCATGGTCTGCGACATGGCCGAGCTGGCGAACGGCGGCTGGATGCCGGCCTGGCCGCCGAGATCCTGGACTATCTGAAGGTGCGGATGGCGGCCCATGTCCTGGATGAAAGGCGCGACCTGTTCTGTGCTGCCGCCGTCGCTGCCTGCGGACGACGAGATCGATGCGATCCTGGCGCTGCTGGCGGGCGAGCACACGGCCGACGAGCGCCAGGCGGACATCGTCACCGGCCTGGAAGGGCTGATCGCCGGCAGGGTGGCCGCGGACAGCGACCGGGGGGGAACAGGCGCTGATCGACTATGCCGCCGGCAGCGCCGTCGCAGCGCTGGAGAACAGCTCGTCCTGCCCATGGCGCGTGTGCGCCTGACCGCCAGGGACCTGCAGGGCATGGCCAAAGCGGATGGCAGCGCGCCGGGGTGTCACACTTCCGTCAAACCGCTGCGGTAGCGCCTGCCTGGACATTCGGCCGCGGCCATGAAGGTCCGCTGGTCCAGGGGTCACTCCCCGTGCCATGTTCGGCCGCAGGCCCCGCCCGCCCTGGGGCGGCCGGCCGAGCAGGGACGACGGTCGTGCTGCGATAGCCGCATGGTCGTGGTGGCGCTTCTTCTGACAGGCCCGATGCGGGCAGCAGGCGCAGGACGAAATGGCACTGGCGGCACCGCCGACGGGCCACCTGCGCCGCGCAAATGTCTATCAGCGGCGCGTCTATCGGAGCTGGACGGCCCGGACTGGATGGGGCCGGGGCCGCTGGGGCCGCCCTATACCGCCCAGGACTTCGCGGACCTTCGCCGTCTTGGGGCCAATGTCGTGGTGCTGTCCCACCGGCCCCGTTCCCGAAGCCCCGCCCTATCGGCCCGATCCGGACGTCGTCGCCAATCTCGACCGGCTGGTGGGGCTGGCCGCCGCAACCGACCTGTTCGTGGTCATCGCCGTGCGCACCGGCCCCAGGCGCAGCGAGTTCACCTTCTTCCATGGCGAGGAAGGCACGTGGTTCGACGCCGGCTATATCAACGAAGACGGTTTGGAGCGACCGTGCGGCCCAGGACGGCTGGGGTCGCCGATGGCCCGGTACCTGGCGGACCGCTATCGCGATCTCCCGGCAGTTGTCGGCTATGACCTGATGGTCAGAGCCGAACAATGCCACCGTCTTCGACAGTACGACCCGCGGCGTTCTATGCCGCGCATAGCCAGCAACCTTGCCGACTGGAACACGCTGTTCCCGCGCGATCCGGCCATCGCGCCGCCGACCGGATGCCACCCCGATCCTGCTGGGCCCGATGGGCCATGCGGCCCATCGCCTGCGTTGCCCTGGCTGGCCGATCCGGGCGACGACCGCGTGGTCATCGGCGTGCACCAGTACGATCCCTTGACTTCACCCACATGGACCCCGGCAGGGGCCCGCTATCCGGGACAGGCAGTTTCGATTGGGACAGTGTCGCCGATCCGTTCGATCGTGCGTCCGTGCAGCGCCTGCTGGATCCGCTGGACACCGCGCGGCAGGCGTTCGCGTGACGCGGAATTCGGTGCGGCGCGGTGGGCACCGGGGGCGAGCAGGTTCCTCGACGACGAGATGACGGCGTTCCGGGCGCTCGGCGTCAACCGCCCATGATCTGGATGTGGCATCCGCGCTTCCAGAGCGCTTCGGTGACGCAGCACAGTTCGACTTCCGGCTGGGGAGGACCGGGGACGACCAGGTCAGCGATGCCCAATGCGCTGAGCGATGTCCTGGCTGCCCATTGGCGTCGAAACACCATCACGCCGTCGACACCGGCTTCGCCCCGGCAAACCGACGCCGAGCCAGCGGTGACGGTCCAGGCGGCCGGTTCGGCAGCCAGCCGCTCCGCGATGCTCGTTCGAATACGAAGAGCGATCGGGCTTGATAAATATCAAGTGGCGGTAACGGGTTTGCGACAGCCAAGAAAAAATCGATCAATCGATAATCTTTGATCTTCGTGCCGTTTGATTATTTTGCGGCCGCAGACTTGATGTCAGGTTCGCCTGAGATTTACTGAATGAACGCACAGCTGCGCCAAGTCTGCATGGTAAGCAGTCTTGGCGTATTTACCTCCGCTTCATCCAGCGCGCGATGACCTGCCGTTCTGCAAACACTCTCCCGACCTTCGGTTCGCCCGCTGCGGTGTGCAGCCAGTGCTGCAGTCGTGCCGAATGGCCCAGGGAGGCGTTGCCTGACGTGTCTACGCAGTTGCTGTCGACACCTTCAAGAAAGGACATGACGAACATGGCCTCGAGCAGCAGCATCTCCGTCCTGACGATGAATACCAGCCTTCACGGTCAATTTCGCCGTCTGGACGATGTTCTCAGTCATCGGTCTGCGCATCAAGGAGCAGCTGGGCCTGAACAGGACCGAATTCAGCCTCCTGGTGGCGACGCCCATCCTCACGGGGTCGCTGACACGCCTGCCGCTTCAGCGTGCTGACGGACCGCTTCGGGGCGCATCGTCTTCTTCATCAAATGCTGCTGGTGGCCATCCCGACCTATGGCCTGGCATTCGCCGACCAGTATTGGCGGTACCTGCTGATCGGCCTGTGCGTTGGCTTGGCCGGCGGATCCTTCGCCATCGGCATCGCCTATACCTCCCTGGTTCCCGAAAAGAGCGGCGGGGCACGGCGATGGGCATCTTCGGCGCAGGCAATGCCGGGGCCGCCGTCATAACCTGGTCGCACCGCTGATCGTCGTTGGCCTGGGGTGGCGGTGGGTTCCGCAGATCTATTCCATCGCCATGCTGGTGTGGCGGTCCTGATCAGTTCACCTATCCCGATCCGAAGCTGGAAGAGCGCCGGCGCACCAAGAAGCACCTGACGCTCGCCGAACAGCTGGCCCCACTGACCGAAGCCCGCGTCTGGCGCTTCGGTCTGGCCTACTACTTCGTCTTCGGCGGCTTCGTGGCGCTCGCCCTGTGGCTGCCGCGCTACTACGTGGCCGAATACGGGCTGGAGCTGCAGACGGCCGCCTTCATCACCATGTTCTTCACCCTGCCGTCGGGCGTCATCCGGGCGCTGGGCGGCTTCCTTTCGGACAAATGGGGCGGCAGCACGGTCACCTGGCTGGTCTTCTGGGTCTCCCTCCTCAGCCTGTTCGTCCTCTGCTATCCGTCGACGACCTTCATCGTCCACGGCGTCGACGGCGATATGACCTTCGATATCGGCGTCGGCATCGTCCTCTTCACCGTGCTGATCTTCATCGTCGGCATCGCCCAGGGCATCGGCAAGGCCAGCGTCTATCGCAGCCTCGCCGACCACTATCCGACCAACATGGGCTCGGTCGGCGGCCTGGTCGGCGTCATCGGCGGCCTCGGCGGCTTCAGCCTGCCCATCGTCTTCGGTGTCGCCGTCGATGCCACCGGCGTGCGCAGCAGCACCTTCATGCTGATGTTTGCCGTGCTGGTCGGCGTGATGATCTGGACCTGGCTGGCCGCCCGCAGCGAGCGCGAGAGCATCCTGGAACAGCAGCCGGATTTGCGCGACCAGCTGGTGCGCGAGAACCTGCTGGAAGCCCGTCCGTCGAAGCGCCGCTGGCTGGTCGACTGGCGGCCGGAGGATGCGGCCTTCTGGAAGGACAGGGGCCGCGCCGTCGCGCTGCGCAACCTGATCCTGTCCATGCCGCCCCTGTTCCTGTCGTTTGCGGTGTGGACGGTATGGAGCGTCGTGGTCGTCGAGCTGCCGCGCATCGGCTTCCAGTTCACCACCGGCCAGCTGTTCTGGCTGGCGGCGGCGCCGGGTCTGTCGGGGGCGATCCTGCGCCTGGCCTATTCCTTCGTCGTGCCGATCTTCGGCGGGCGCAACTGGACGGTGTTCAGCACCGCCTCGCTGCTGCTGCCGACCCTGTGGATGGCTGTGGCGGTGCAGGACCCGACCACGCGCTATCCGGTGTTCGTCGCCATCGCCCTGCTCTGCGGCCTCGGCGGCGGCAACTTCTCCTCCAGCATGGCCAATATCAGCTTCTTCTACCCCAAGCGGGTGCAGGGTACGGCGCTGGGCTGGAGTTACTCGCGTCGGCAACCTGGGTGTCGGCGTCATGCAGGCGGTGGTGCCGCTCATCATCTACGGCGGCGCGCTGGCCATCCTCGGCGGCCAGTCGCAGCACCTGGTCGCAGGCGAGACGGTCACGGAGATGTGGCTGCAGAATGCGGGCTACATCTGGGTGCCGTTCATTCTGCTGGCGACGATCGCGGCGGCCGTCGGCCAGAGCAACATCCATGGCGCCAAGGCCACGTTCCGTGAACAGACCACCGGCATCTTCAAGCGCGGGCATGCCTGGCTGTTGGCGCTGCTCTATACCAGTACCTTCGGGTCGTTCATCAGCTTCGCCGCGCCTTCCCGACGCTGTTGTCCACCGGTTCCAGCCAGCGGCCTGGCGCAATGGGCCTTCGCCGGTCCGCTGCTGGGCGCGCTGGTCCGGCCCCTGGGCGGCTGGCTGGCAGACAAGCTGGGCGGGTCCAAGGTGACGTTCTGGAACTTCGCGGTCATGCTGCTGGCAGCGGTGGGGCGCTGGTCTGCTACCGTCGGCGGCGGGGGAGGGCCAGGCGGCGCTGTTCTACGTGTCGTTCCTGCTGCTGTTCGCCACCGCCGGCATCGGCAACGGATCGGTCTTCGTCATCGTGCCGCACGTGTTCCGCACGCTGCATCGGCGCGGTATCGAGGCCAGGACGAGGCAGCGCAGGCCGAAGCCATCTCCGACGGCGATATCGAGGCGTCGGTCGCCCTCCTTCACCGCCGGCATCGCCGCGCTGGGCCTGTTCTTCATCCAGCGATGGTGGCCGTGTCGATCCGTCACTGGCCTGCCCGGCGCTGCCCTGACGGCATTCCCATCTTCTATGCCCGTCTGCCTGGCCGTCACCTGGTTCTGGTACCTGCGCGCCGGCTCCGGCCTGCGCCGGGCCTGGAACGAGATTGCCTAGCCCCACTGACGGCAAGCCCAAGGGGGGCAGGGGCGGCGTCTTCGGCGCCGCCCTGTGTGCGTGCGCAGTGGGGGTGGGGGGCGTCGCGGGCTGCATCCCTGCCGCTGCGTGGCATGATGGCGCGTCACCAGCCTGCGCGGGTTCCATGCCACCGTCGGAAGTCCTCTGGTTCGCCCTGTCGGCACTGGCTGCCGTTGCCGTCTTCACGGCCACGGGCATCTACACCGTCCGCATGACCCTGGCGCTGGAGGGACACTACGAGTTCAAGGGCGACAGCCTGACCAAGCGGTCCCGTCTGGCCGGTTTCACGCGCGTGATCCTGTGGGCCATCGCGGTCGCACTGGCGTGGAGCTTCTTCATCGACTGGTTCTGGTTCGAGAACGTGCACTTCGCCACCGCCGCCCTGGTGGCGCGGTTGCAATGGGTGCTGCATATCCTTGCCGAGTTGAGCGACAGGTGGCCCAGCAGACTCAGCGCGCGACGGACCGCCCCCATGCCGCCGGACCTGCCGCAGCAGGGGCCGTGGGGGTGGCGCGTCCTGCACCCCCTGCGCGCACGCCAAGAGCAACGCGAACAGGCGGAGGACCGGCGCCGGTCGCAGCGCAGCTTCCCCTGCGCCAGCTGCGGTGCGGACCTGCGGTTCGACCCGGGGCGGGGCTCGCTGCACTGTGCCCATTGCGACAGCGAAACACCCGTTCCCGATGTCGACGATGCCGCCGCGCAGGTGGAAAACCCCTATGTCGCCCATCTGCACGCCGACACGGGCGCGCTGGCGGAGGAGGAGGCGCAGTCGCTGAACTGCGACGGCTGCGGCGCCAGCGTGGAATTCCATCCCGACGAGCATGCCCGCATCTGCCCGTTCTGCGATTCGGCGATCGTCGGCGACGTCCGCTTGCAGCGCCGCATCGTCCCGCAGGCGGTGCTGCCGTTTTCCATCCCCCGCGCGGGCGCACACGACGCCATGCGGGACTGGCTGACCTCGCGCTGGTTCGCCCCCAACGACATCGCCAGGGATGCCAAGACCGACCATTTCCACGGCATCTATGTGCCGTTCTGGACCTATGACGCGGACACCGTGACGGACTATGTCGGCCAGCGCGGCACCCGCGTCGGCTCCGGCAAGAACCGCCGCACCGTCTGGCGGACCGTGCGCGGCACGGTCACGGGTCCGTTCGATGACGTGCTGGTGTCCGGCTCGCGCTCCGTTTCCGCGGAGTTCAAGGACGCGCTGGCGCCCTGGCCGCTGAGCGAGCTGGAGACCTACCAGACCGAGTTCCTGGCCGGCTTCCGGGCAGAGAACCACACCGTCGGCCTTCAGGACGGCTTCGCGCGGGCGGACGTCTACATGAAGGCGGTGATCGCCGACTGGATCCGCAAGGATATCGGCGGCCATCGCCAGCGCATCACGTCCAGCCAGACCCGATACGACCGGCAGACCTTCAAGCATTTCCTGGCACCGGTGTGGATCACCCATTACCGGTTCGAAGGCAAGACCTACCGGCTGTCCGTCAATGGCCGAACGGGCCAGGTCTACGGGCACCGTCCGTTTTCGATCGTCAAGCTTCTGGGGGCGACCGTCCTGCTCATGCTGGCGCTCGGCGTTGCCGGTTTCGCCATGTCCTCCGTTCCCTGGGTGGGATAGACCCGGGATGCCCGCCGGTCCCCCCCGGCGCGCGCCCGTCAGGCCGCGCTCTGGTCGCGGTCCTCCAGCGCCGACAGCAGAAACAGGAAGTGTTCCCCCTGGATCTTGATATGGGCCTTCATCGCGCGCTCCGCCCGGGGGGCATCGGCGGTACAGATCGCCTCGACGATTTCACGGTGCTCCGCCATGGACTGCTCCATCCGCCCCTTGACCCGAAGCTGAAGCCGCCGGAACGGTTTCAGCCGGTTCTGCAGCGCCAGGGCCTGTGCCTCCAGGAATCCGTTGCCGCTGACCCGGTACAGGACGGCGTGGAAGGTCTCGTTGGCCAGGTAATAGGCGTCCTCGCCGCTGTGCGCCGCGATTTCGCAGTCGGCAAGGCTCGCCTTGAGCTGGGTTTCCTGGTCGCGCGTGAGGCGTCTTGAGCCCAGGCGGACGCAGATGGCCTCCAGCTCCGCCATCACCTCGAACATCTCCAGCAGGTCGCTGGCACTGACCGCCTTCACGAACGCCCCCCGCCGGGGCTTCAGCTCGATCAGGCCGGAGCTTTCGAGCCCCAGCAGGGCCTCGCGGATCGGCGTGCGCGAGACCTGGAACCGCTTGGCCAGGGAGACCTCGTCCAGTCGCTCGCCGGGGCGATGGCGCCCGGCGATGATTTCCTGTTCCAGTATTTCCCGCAGTCTGGAGGCGGCACGGTCCGCCATCGCACACTCTCCTGAACACACCGCGTGAGCGGTCGCGAGTATACACATCCGGTCAGATTGTATACAATCCGATTGACATGGCACTGGTGGACCGTATGGTTGCATCGGATGCTTGAAGAAGGCCGGTCCACAGGCCCGTCAATCCATGCCGCTGCTGTGCCCGTCGGCGGCCAACATCTCGGGAGGAAGGCATGCTGCGAACCCATGGTTGTGCGGCCGCGTTGGTCGCCAGTGCGCTCGTTTTCGCGTCACCGGCCGGGGCGGAGGAACTTCGCCTCAGTCATCAATGGTCGACGTCGGATATCCGCCACCAGGTGGCCCAGATGGTCGCCGACAAGGTGGCCGAAGCGGATGTCGGGCTGGAGATCACGATCTTCCCGTCCAGCTCGCTGTTCGGTGCGCGCGAGCAGTATACGCCGCTGTCGCGCGGCCAGCTGGACATGACCGTCCTGCCCCTGGCCTATGCCGCCGGCCAGCGCCCGGCCTTCAACCTGACCCTGATGCCCGGGCTGATCCGCAACCACGATCACGCCGCCCGCATGAACGACAGCCCGTTCATGGAGGCGATCGAGGCCCTGCTGGCGGAAGACGACGTCATGACGCTGGTCCCCGGCTATCTGGCCGGCGGGTTTGCCGGCGCCGACGGGTGCATCACCGCGCCGGACGACGTTGCGGGGCTGCAGATGCGCGCCGCCGGCCAGTCGTTCGAACAGATGCTGGCGGGGGCCGGGGCGTCGATCGCGTCGATGCCGTCGTCGGAGGTCTACAGCGCGCTGCAGACCGGCGTATTGCAGGGCGTCAACACGTCGTCGTCCAGCTTCGTCAGCTATCGGCTGTTCGAACAGGTGGCCTGCTTCACCCCGGCGGGCGAATACGCGCTGTGGTTCATGTACCAGCCGCTGCTGATGAACAAGTCGACCTTCGAGGGCCTGACGCCCGAGCAGCAGGAAGCGATCCTGGCCGCATCGGCGGAGGCGGAGGCCTTCTACCTTGCCGGCGCGAAGGAGGACGACGCCAATGCCGAGGCCGTGTTCCGGGAGAACGGTGTCGAGATCGCCGACATGACCGAGGACGATTTCAACGCCTGGCGCGAACTGGCGTCGCAGACGGCCTATCAGAGCTTCATCGCCGACACGCCGGACGGCCAGCGCCTTCTGGACCTGGCCCTGGAAGTCGAGTGATCCGGCGCGCCCGCCCGGACGGTCGTCGCCCGGGCGGGCGCGGGTCCGCGGATCGACGTCTGCACCGCTTACGGGGACGCCCATGCACGCTCCGTCCCGCCCGGCAACAACGAACCGGCGACGCCTCAACCCGTTCCTGCGGACGGTAGACGCGCTGTCGATGGCGGCGGGCGTGGTCGCGGCCGCCATGCTGGTCGCGGCCGTCGCCATCACCTGCCAGATGATCTGGGTCCGGTTCGTCCTGAACGGGTCGACGGTCTGGCAGACGGAGACGATCATCTACCTGATGATCGGGTCGACGCTTCTCGGCCTGTCCTATGTGCAGCGGCAGCGCGGCCACGTCTATGTCGACGCGGTGTTGATCGTGCTGCCACGCGGGACGCGCAGGCTGCTGGTTGCGGCGACGCTGGGCGTGTCGCTCTGCGTCGTCGGGGCGATGATCTTCTATGGCGGCGAGCTCTGGCACCTGGCCTGGGCGCGCAACTGGACCTCCGACACCGTCTGGGGCGCGCCGCTGTGGATCCCCTATCTGGCGATACCGGTGGGGCTGGCCCTCTATTTCCTGCAGATGGCCGCGGACCTCTATGCGGAGCTGACCGGCGCGGACGAGGTGCTGGTCGTGGAATACCCGCCGGGCGCCGACGCCGGGCGGGACGAATAGCGGCGGGCAAGGGAGAAAGGCCGCATGGATCCCACCATCCTCGGCGCGATCGTCGCCGTGGCCACGATCCTGGCCCTTCTGTCGGGGGTGTCGGTGGCCAACGGCCTGCTGATCGTGTCCGCCGGGTTCCTTCTGGTCTTCGACGGCCTGCGGTCGCTGGAGCTGATGCCGGAGATCCTGTTCGGGAAGCTCAACAACTTCGCGCTCCTGTCGATTCCGATGTTCATCCTGATGGGCGGGGCCATCGCCTCCACCCGCGCCGGCGCCGACCTGTACGAGGCGCTCGACCGCTGGCTGACGCGCGTGCCCGGCGGGCTGGTGATGTCCAACCTTGGTGCCTGTGCGATCTTCGCCGCCATGTCCGGGTCGTCGCCGGCGACCTGTGCGGCCATCGGTAAGATGGGCATCCCGGCGATGCGCGACCGCGGCTTTCCCGATGGTGTGGCGGCCGGGTCGATCGCGGCCGGCGGGACGCTGGGAATCCTGATCCCGCCGTCGGTCACGATGATCGTCTATGGCATCGCCACCGAAACGTCGATCGGCCGGCTGTTCCTGGCCGGCGTGATGCCGGGCCTGATGCTGGTCGCGCTGTTCATGGCGTGGTCGCTGTTCGACACCTGGCGCAGCGGGGCGGGCGCAGTGCTGCGCCGCCGCCGTTTCAGCTGGCACGAGAAATTCGAGGTGCTGCCACGGGTCCTGCCGTTCCTGGCGGTGATCCTGGCGGTGCTGTATGCGCTGTACGGCGGCATCGCCACGCCGTCGGAGACTGCGGCGGTGGGCGCGCTGCTGTGCATCGTGCTGGCGGTGGTGGTCTACCGCCTGTGGAGCGGGCGCGCGCTGTGGGTGCTGCTGCGCGATGCCCTGCGGGAATCCGTGATGATCATGTTCATCATCGCGGCGGCCGGCATCTTTGCGTACATGCTGTCCAGCTTGCAGATCACGCAGTCGATCGCCGGCGGCATCAGCGGCCTTGAGGCGAACCGCTGGGTGCTGATGGCCATCGTCAACCTGTTCCTGCTGGTCGCCGGGTTCTTCCTGCCGCCGGTTGCCGTCATCCTGATGACGGCACCGATCCTGCTGCCGGTCATCGTCGCGGCGAATTTCGACCCCTACTGGTTTGCCGTGGTCCTGACGATCAATATGGAAATCGGGCTGATCTCCCCGCCCGTGGGCCTCAATCTCTATGTGATCAACGGCATCGCCCCCGATATCCCGCTGAAGACGATCCTGAAGGGGTCGCTGCCCTATGTCGGGTGCATGGTGCTTGCCATCATCATCCTGTGCGTCTTCCCGGGCATTGCGACCTGGCTGCCGACCCGCGTGATGGGGCCGGCCCTGTAGGCGGAAGCCGGGGGAGGGTCGGCGGGCGGCACCGGACGATGCGACATTGCCCTTGAAGGCGCCGGCCCCCTCGGCGATGATCCGTACGTCCGAATACCGAATCTTAACGATGCTGCTGCCAACTATACCGAGCGTGTCCGCGGGGCCGGGTGTCCAGGCCCGGTGCGTCCCCCGACCCCGATGCGAGGGTGGGCGCCAGGGTGCGGCGATCGACAGGAAGACCACGGCATTCGGTGACAGCCCCATGATCAGCAGGCAGTCTCTTACGGGCATAGGGTGCAGGCGTACCTGGCTGGGGCGTTGCCTTGTCGGGCTTTGCCTGATCGCGATGGCCGTGGCGCTAGCGGGGCCGGCGCAGGCGGGCACCGACCGGGGGATTTTCGGCCGGCCGGCCTTGAGTGTGCAGAGCCAGCCGCTTCTTGCCCGATGGAACGACATGGCGGACCGCTACGCCGTCGGTCGGGCGCAATCCCTGCCTTCCTGCCCGACGCTGACGGATGGCCTGGGATGCCGGCTGTCCCGGTGGGCCCATATCCTTGACCTGCTGCAAGGTGCGGACAGCTTCCAGATGATCCGGCAAGTGAATGCCTTCATCAACCGGATCCCCTACGCGGGCGATGGCGACAATTATCACCAGGACGACTACTGGGCCAGCCCATACGAGTTCATGGAGTTCGGTGGCGATTGCGAGGACTATGCAATTGCCAAGTATCTTTCGTTGCGCGTCCTCGGCTTTTCCAGCGACGACCTGAGGATTGTCCTGGTGGACGATACGAGGACACGCCTGCCGCACGCCGTCCTGGTCGTCTTTGCGGCGGGACAGGCCTGGATGCTCGACAGCCTGTCGGACAGCGTGCTGGATGCCTCGACCATCGGCTATTACATCCCGATGTTCAGCTTCAACGAGGAGCAGACGTGGCTGCACCTGGGCAGCCAATAGCCCAGCGCGTCGGGCGACGCCGCGCGACTACCGCTTCTCAAACAGGGCGGCCGGCCCCTCGCCGCCCGTCGTGCCGGCGATGCGAAAGCGCGGCTGCGTCGCGCACCACCGCCGCCAGGCCTCGGTCAGCGCCGACCCCATCGCCTGGGCGAACCGTGGCCCGTCGCAGAGGCGGGATGTGCGCAGGCGGTCGCGCATGCCGGCGCGGAATTCGGCCAGCCGGTCCCTGGAACCGGCGAGCGCGATGGCGGTGGTGAGGTACTGGAAATCCGTCCCCGCCACGCAGTCGTCGAGACCGACACCCGCCAGCAGGGTGGCGCCGACCCGTGACGCATGGGTGGCGCCGCGACGGCTGATGACCGGCACGCCCATCCACAGGGCTTCGCATGTCGTGGTCGTGCCGTTGTAGGGATACGTGTCCAGCGCGATATCGATCTCCGAATACCTTTTCAGGTGATCTGTCGTAGCGTCGATCCGTTTTTCGATGACAAGCCGGCTTTCCTCGACACCGGCCCCGACGAAGTACTTGATGTACTTGGCCCTCGTCGTGTCGCATGAAAAATACCGCCCCTTCAGCCACAGGCGGGAATTCGGGACCGACATCAGGATCCGTGCCCACAGGGCGCAGGTCGTGGGCGTGATCTTCATCGGGTTGTTGAAGGATCCGAAGGTGATGAACCCCTTCTCCAGGCAGGGCGGCGGCGTGACCGGCGGCGCGGAGTCCGGCGGCCGATAGCACAGGAAGGGGTCGGGCAGCCGGACCAGCGCTTCGGTGTAGAGGCGGTCGGTACCCGGCGGATCGACGATGGCGTCGGTCAGGCGATAGTCGACATCCGCAAGCCCGGTCGTGTTCGGATAGCCGAGCCATGTCATCACCACCGGGGCGGGCTTGCGGGCGCAGACCGGCAGGCGGTTGCCTCTCGTGTGGCCCGACAGCTCGATCAGGATGTCGATCGCGTCCGTGCGGATGATGTCGGCCAGTGCCGCGTCGCTCTGGTGCGATACCCGGCGCCAGTCGGTCGCCAGGGCACGCAGCCGCGCCGATGTCGCGTCCTCCACCGTGCCGGTGTGGTAGCCGATGAACTCCAGCCGCGACCGGTCGCAATGCTCCAGCAGGGGCTCGAGGAAATAGGTGATGGAATGTTCCCGCAGATCGGCGGACAGGATCCCGATACGGATCGTCCTGTCGGCGACGGGCGCGTTGGCGTGGCTGAAGGTCCGCGGTACCTGGTCCGCCTGCCGTTGGGCCCAATACCGGTGAAGGTCGTAGACCGTTTCCGGGTCCACGTCGTCGCGATAGTTCAGCGTGCCGAGAAGGTTGTCGGCCATCACGGCGTGGGCCGGATCGGCCTGAAGGCCCAGCTGGAAGACGTCGCAGGCTTCCACCAGCTTGGCCTGCTGGATCAGCACGTTGCCGAGATTGAGATAGCTGCTGGCGAACTGCGCATTGGCGTTGATGGCCCGGCAGTACTGCGTCACGGCCAGGTCCGTCTTTTCGGCCTCGCGAAACAGGTTGCCGAGGTTGTAGAGGATCTGGCTGTTGTCCGGATCGATCTGCAACGCCCGCTGGTAGACCGCCACGGCTTCGTCGAGCTGGCCCAAGGCGCGCAGGGCGGCGCCCAGGATGTTGAAGCCTTCGGACGTGGCTTTGGGCGATGCCGTGACGGTGCGGGCAACCATCGCCGCATCGGCGAACCGCGATTGGCGGCAGCATTCCGCAGCCAGGTCGCACAGGTTGCCCAGCAGGGCCTCGTCGGCCCCGGCGAACTGGCGCAGGCAGTCCGCGGCCCGGTCGCGGTGGCCTTCGGCCATTGCCCGGCGCACCCAGTCCACGACGGCAGGGCCGGACCCCGGCCTGGCACCGCGCCAGCCGGCATGCGCAGTGGCTGCCTGGTCGAACAGGCCCTGTGCCAGCAATGCCAGCACCAACAGGCGTTTGGCCTCGCCGTTGGTGGGCTCGCGCACCAGCAGGGTCTTGGCCGCCGTGGCTGCCGCATCGAAGTGGCGTTCGGCGAACAGGGCTTGCAGCTTGGCGAGCCTGCCCTTGGCGTCGCCGGCCGGCTCCGCCTTGCGTCTGGCCTTGGCCTGCCGCGCCATGGCGATCACCCCGCGGCCCGGGGGCCGGGTCTGGTCCGTAGCCCGCCGGTCATGGCGACAGGCCGTTGGCACGCAGCCAGGGATCCAGCGCCGCCCCCATCTGTCGTTTCTGGTCGTGCGTCAGCAGGGTTTGCCAGTCGCCATCGCGATAGTCGGACACATGGCCGCTCTGGAACCCGGTCAGCACGTCATAGGCCCGCGACGATCCGTCGAAGTTCTTGACCTGCACCGTTCCGCGCCGCGCATAGCCGTCGATGCGGTCCTTCCGGAAGCGGTCGACGACGGCATCGGCGTCGTCGGGCAGGGCGTCGAGGAAGGTTCCGATGCGGTTCACGCCCTCGGCGGTCCCGACCACCGCATAGGGCAGGAACAGGGTCCGTGCGCCGGTGAGCGTGCGGTAGTAGTCGAGATCGCCGGTGGAGACGACGGCGGCATGCAGCGCGCGTTCGAAGGAACAATGGACGAAGCGCTGGTACGAGATCAGCACGTCGCGCGGATCGCGCCAGGGCACGATCAGACGGGTGCCGCTGGCCGCCGGCTGGATCTGGCCGTGCAGCTTCAGCACCCAGACCCGGGCCGGCTCGGGATCCGCATAGCTTTTCGCGGCTTCGGCCGCGGCGTCGTCGCGGCTAAGCGGGATGTGCGCCGGCTGAACGTCGTATCCCACCCCGTCCAGCAGGGTTCGCGCGACGTTCATCGACCACATCGATCCGCACCGCGGCATGCCGCAGACCCACACCCGCTTGAACGCGGTGCCCGAAACCGTGTGTGCAGTCGCCATGTCCATACGGTTCTCCCGCATCGCATAAATGGCGCCGCACCCGCCAAAGGTTCCAAGCGCCGCCCCAACTGAATTGATCAGGGGAGAGCGATCGCACCGTCAAGCTACCTAAACGGGTGTATCGCACTGCGGGGGTGACGTTTACGATGCGGGGGTAACTCCACCCCCAATCAGGTGGGCCGCTGTCTCCCGGTTGCCCATCCATGTCGCGTAGCGCCATGCGAAAGCGCATTGCGCATCATGGGCTATCAGGCCTCCAGCCTGCCCGGGAACGCGCCAATGATTCCGCCACGATGCGAACTGCTTCCGTAATAATACGTATGCTGCAACGGGTTATATCAGTTTGATTAGAAATCAAAGTCAACCATCCCTCGTAAGATTATTATTTTGGTGCCGGCCAATGCGACATTACGACGCATGCACCAGAAATACCCCTGTCGTTCACGGGATATCAACCCTCCGCCCGGAATGAGCACCCAACTGGGTAGCTTGGCAGAGCCGCAGTTCTGTCTTATCGATTAAGTGTGGCGCGGGTCATCACGGTCACGCCATCACGCTGTGGGTTCGTCTTTGCGTGTCGTCTGAATGCCCGTCACGGAGGCTGGGCCGTCCAACACGCATCCTCAAAGCTAGAGATCCGCCCAAGTCGGTGACATTTGCCGAGTATTTTTCGAAAATGTCCGAATTTTTTTCCTCAAAACACCCAAATGGGGGGCTCGGATCGGGCGGAAGGATGATCTACTCTGCATTGTGG
This sequence comes from Rhodospirillaceae bacterium, assembly GCA_020638595.1. Taxonomy (GTDB): domain Bacteria; phylum Pseudomonadota; class Alphaproteobacteria; order DSM-16000; family Inquilinaceae; genus JACKIG01. The sequence continues at coordinate 98,382 of JACKIG010000012.1, forward strand.
TTCATCGCGGGTCATCGAGCGGCGGCTGTGCAGAAACGTTGAGCCAGTTTGGAAAGTGGCCAGAAGGTGCGATGAGACCCCACTTTTCAAGGCTATGCTGCGAAGAATCGCTGTATAGTCGTGAAACATTGTAGCAACACACGCAAAGTGGGAGCATCAACGATGGCGAACACCGTGAACGGAACGGGCGGCAACGACCCCCTTCAGGGCGACCTGAACGGCGAAGTTGACGACATCATCAATGGTTTCGGCGGCGATGACATGATCCTGCCGGGTGGCGGGAACGACGATATCGACGGCGGATCAGGCCGGGATACCGTCGACTACAGTGCCGTGAGCCCGGAACTGGGGCTGCCCGATCGGGGCATCATCATTGACCTGGCGGCCAATACGATCGCCCAGACGTCCTACAGCTTCGCCCCGGATGGCGCCGGGACGATCACCGGTGTCGAGAACGTGATCGGTACGAGCTTCGACGACACGGTCACCGGGAATTCGAGCGCCAACATCATCAACACGAACGGCGGCAACGATATCATCTACGCCCTCGGCGGGGCGGACCGCATCCGCGCCGGCGCGGGCGACGACTATGTCGACGCCGGCAATGGCAACGACAAGGTCTATGTGACGGGCAGCCAAGGCCTCAACGACACCATGATCGGCGGCACCGGCAACGACACGCTGCTGGCCACCGGCGGCGTTGACCTGGTGCTCGACGAATACGGTGTCGGCAAGGTGACGGAGTTCGAGAACATCGTCGGCCCGGCCAACCTGGTCGACGGCGGCACCGATGCCAGCACGTTCGATTTCACCGGCACCAAGCTGAAGGACATCGGTGCCGTGCTGCTGGGCGATGGCGACGACACGCTGATCGCCTCCGACCTGACCGGCGGGCAGGAATACTTCGGCGAGGCCGGCAACGACACCATGATGGGCGCCAGCCAGCGCGATAAGCTGGACGGCGGCGACGGCAACGACAAGCTGACCGGCGCCGGCGGCAACGACGTGCTGACGGGCGGTGCGGGCGTCGACAATGTCGATGGCGGCGAGGGCAACGACGTCGTCAAGATCAAGGGCGACGACGCCGCAACCGACACGATGAAGGGTGGCCTCGGCAATGACAAGCTGCTGCTGCAGGGCGCCAACAACAGCGTCGTTTCGATCGACAGCTTCGGCACCGGCAAGGTCAACGGCTTCGAACAGGTCGCCGGCAACAACAACGTCTACCTGACGGATGGCGGCGCTGCCAACAGCACGTTCGACTTCACCGGGACCAAGCTGACCAAGGTGAAGGCCGTCGATGCCGGCAGCGGTGACGACACCATCATCGCCTCCGACCAGACGCACGACCAGCTCTACCAGGGGGGTGACGGCGACGACACCCTGACCGGTCAGGACATGCGTGACAAGCTGGAGGGCGGCGCCGGCAACGACACCATCACCGGCGGCGGCAGCGACGACATCATCACCGGCGGCAGCGGCGTCGACAACATGTCGGGCGGTGACGGCAGCGATGACTTCCTGATCGGCGGCGACGACGGCAAGGACGACATCATCGACGGCGGGATCGGCTACAACCGCATCCTGAGCACCGGCGGCGACCTGGTCTTCAGCGGCACTGCCAACATCACCAATATCGATGAGATCGTCGGCGCCAGCGACATCCTCGGCGATGCCGCCCAGAACGTCTTCGACTTCACCGGTATCGCGCTGACCAACATCGATGCCGTCCAGGGCCTGGGCGACAACGACACCATCATCGCGTCGACGGAAACCGACAACCAGGTCTATCGCGGCAACGACGGCAACGACCGCCTGTTCGGCCAGAACAAGAAGGACATCCTGTACGGCGACGACGGCAATGATCGCCTCTACGGCGGCGACAACGGCGACAAGCTGTACGGCGGTACCGGCAACGACCGGCTGGAAGGCCAGGACGGCAACGACCGGCTCGAGGGCGAAGACGGCAACGACTCCCTGCTGGGTGGGGCCGGCAATGACGACCTGTTCGGCGGTGCCGGGGCCGACAGCCTGAGCGGCGGTGACGGCAACGACGACCTGTTCGGCGGGACCGAGAACGACACCCTGATGGGCGACGCCGGCGAGGACGACCTGTCCGGCGGCGACGGTGACGACCACCTGTTGGGCGGCACCGAGAACGACACCCTGATGGGCGACGCCGGCGACGACCGTCTGGAAGGTGAAGACGGTGCCGACACGCTGTCGGGCGGTGACGGCAAGGACACCCTGCTGGGCGGCAACGACGGCGACACCCTGAACGGCGACGCCGGCGACGATGTCCTGCAGGGCCAGAACGGTACCGACACGCTGAACGGCGGCGACGGTGACGACAGGCTGTTCGGCGGCAACGACGACGACGTCCTCAACGGCGATGCCGGTGCGGACCAGTTGCGGGGCCAGGCCGGCAACGACATCCTCAACGGCGGTGCCGGCGAGGACCTGCTGATCGGCGGCATCGGACAGGACACCCTGACCGGCGGCGACGACAACGACGTCTACCAGTTCACCCAGAGTGATCTGGCGGGCGTTCCGAAGGTGATCACCGACTTCGCGGGCGCCGGCACGACCGGTGTGGCGGGGATGGAAGATCTCCTGGACTTCGAGGGCTTCAGCGCCCTGCTCCAGCACTTCGGCGGCAGCTTCGATACCTACAACATCTTCGCGGACAACGGCAACGGTACCTACGACCCCGGTCTCGACGTCTTCGTCGGTGTGATCGAACTCCAGGGTGTCGGCGGCGCGTTGACGGATGCGGACTTGGCCGAAGCGGACGACCACGTCGTCTGATGCGTGATCGGACCCCCGTCGGACGACATGTCCGGCGGGGGGCCGGAAAGATCGGGGGGCCGCCGTCCTTGCGCGGCGGCCCGCCATCCGACGACCCGCACCGGGGCAGGCCGCCGCAAGGGGCCTGCCTTCGGCGGCGGCGGGGGCCAGGGATGTCCAGCGATACCTCACGGCACACCGTACAGCATCCATCGATCCTTCAGGGAAGCCGGGGGTCGCTGACGGCTGTCGCAGTCTTCAGCGGATTTGCGAACCTGCTGATGCTGACCGTGCCGATGTACATGCTGCAGCTCTACGACCGCGTCCTCAGCACCGGCAGCGGCGAGACGCTGTTGCTGCTGTCGGGCCTGGCGGTCTGCCTGCTGGGCGTGCAGGCCATCCTCAACGTGATCCGGTCGCGCATCCTGGTGCGCGTCGCGATGCGGCTGGAAACCGGGCTGCGCGAGAAGATCGTCAGCATCCATCTCGGCAGCGCCACGCGCGGGCGCTTCACCAATACCCAGGGCCTCGACGACCTGGCGGAGGTGCGCGGCTTCCTCTGCGGGGGCGGCCTCGTCACCCTGTTCGATGCCCCGTGGATGCCGATCTATATCGGCGTCATCTTCCTGTTCCATCCGCTGCTGGGCTGGATCGCGCTTTCCGGGGCGCTGATCCTGCTGGCGATCGCGGTCGGGGGGTCGGCCCTCACGCGCGGCGTCATGCGGACGGCCCGCAGCCACAATGCCGAACAGCAGCGCACCATGCAGGCCTATATGCGCAATGCCGAGATCATCGGCGCGATGGGCAACCGCGAGACGCTGATCCGGCAGTGGCGCCGCATTGCCGACCGGGCGCTGTCATCCTGGGCGACCGGGTCCGACCGGGCGGGCGTCATCTCCGCGCTGGCGAAGTATGTCCGGCTGGTGTTGCAGATCGCCATGCTGGGGGCCGGCGTCGGGCTGGCGATCGGGCACGAGATCACGCCCGGCACCATCATCGCCGGGTCGATCATCATGGCGCGCGGCCTTGCCCCGGTCGAAGGGGCCATTGTCGGATGGCGCGCCATCGTCTCCGCCCGCGAAGCGGCGCGCCGGCTGCGCGCCCTGTTGACTTCGGGCGATCTTCACCAGCCGACCATCACCATCCCGACGGCCTCGGGGCGGGTCACGGTGGAAAAGCTCGGCTATCAGACGCCGGACGGCGACCGGGCGCTGCTGCATGGCGTCAACTTCACGCTGAAGCCGGGGGAAGCCCTGGGCATCACCGGCCCCAGCGGCAGCGGCAAGACGACGCTCGCCAGGCTGCTGGTCGGCGTCATGCAGCCGACGGCCGGCGCGATCCGCCTCGACGGTGCCAGGCTTTCGCACCTGCATGAGATCAACCGCGGCCGGCTGATTGGATACATGCAGCAGGATATACAACTTTTTGCTGGAAAAATTTGGCAGAACATAGCGAGGCTTGACGACAACCCTAAGTCTGAAGATGTGACAGTCGCCGCACAAAAAGCATATTTCCACGACAGGGTGTTGGACATGCCCAATGGCTACGACACCGATATCGGCGACGGCGGCGCGCTTCTGTCCGGCGGCCAGCAGCGGATGCTGGGCTTGGCCCGGGCCTTCTACGGCGACCCGAAACTGCTTGTGCTGGACGAGCCGGGCGCCGGCCTGGACGGCGACGGCCAGGCTGCGCTGTTGCGGGCGATCGCCGGGACAAAGGCGGCGGGCGTCACCGTCATCGTGATCAGCCACCAGCCGTCGCTGCACATCCATATGGACACGATGCTGCTGCTGCATGCCGGCCAGCCGGCCTTCTACGGACCGCGCGCGGAATTCCTGGCCCGGTTTGCCGGCAGCAGTGCCGCGTCGGTCGCCAACCGGGCCGCCCGGACGGGCGCCCCTTCAGGCCCGGCGGCCGTGCCGCATCTGGTGCCGATCCCGGAAATGGAGGGGCAGCGGTGACACAGATCCAGGTCCTGCAAGCCCGCACGCCCTCCGGCCGCGATGCGCGCGATGCCGGCGACGGGACGCCCCAGCGCCCGCAGGGCCGGGCCAAGGCCGGGCCGGCGGATGCGGGCAGCCGTATCCCGACCCGGACCCGCTGGCCGATCGCCCTCGGCGTGGTGACGGTCCTGGTTGCCTTCGCCGGCTTCGGGGGATGGGCGGCGACGGCCCCGCTGCAAAGCGCGGCGGTGGCATCCGGGCACATCGTCGTGGAAACCGACCACAAGGCCGTCGCCCATATGGATGGCGGCATCGTGTCGGAGCTGCTGGTGCGCAACGGCACCAGCGTGCGCCAGGGCCAGGTCCTGCTGCGGCTGGACGACGACGAGCGGCGTGCCCTGCAGGACCTGCTGCATGGGCAGTTGCTGGCAGCCTATGTGCGGTTCGCCCGGCTGGAGGCGGAACGGACCGACGGCGGCACCATCGACTTCGCCGGCGTCGTCCCGCAGGAGCTGGCGAACCTTCCGCAGGCGGCGGACATCATGGCGGCGGAGCAGGCGCTGTTCGCGACGCGCGCGGAGATGATGGCGAGCGAGCTTGCCGTCCTGGCCGAGAGGGCCAGCGCGCTGGAGCAGGAGATCGAGGGACTGACCGCCCAGATCGCCTCGCAGGACGGCATGATCGAGACGATCGACGAGGAGATCGCGGACGTCGAATACCTGCTGGCCACGGGCAATGCGCGTCGTCCGCGCCTGCTGGCACTGGTGCGCGGCCGCGCCTCCATCGAGGGGGATCGGGGCGTGGCGGTTGCCGATATCGGCCGGTCGCGGCGACAGATCGCCGAAGCGCAACAGGAGATGACGACCGTCCGCGCCCGCCGGATCGCGGAGGTCAACGACGCCTACCGCGGCACGCAGGATGAGATCTTCAACCTGACGGAGCGCTTGCAGCTGGTGCAGCAGACCCTGTCCCGGCTGGAAATCCGCGCCCCGCAGGATGGCGTCGTGGCCGACCTTGCGGTGCATGCGCCCGGCGCGGTGATCCGGCCGGGGGAACCGATCCTGACCATCGTGCCGGTGCAGGACCGGCTGCTGGTGGAAGCGGCGCTGTCCGCCCGGGACATCGATGCCGTCCATGTGGGCTTGCAGGCCGAAATCCGGCTGACCGCCTTCAGCAGCCGCCAGACCCCGCCCGTACCCGGCGAAGTCGTCTACGTGTCGCCGGACCTGGTCGCGACGGCGGACGGCACCGCGGCGTTCCACCTGGTTCGCGTCGCCGTTTCCGCCGACGCGTTGGCGAACCTGCCCGGCGTCACGCTCTATCCCGGCATGCCGGCCGATGTGCTGGTGCTGACCGGCGAGCGGACGGCGCTGGATGCGGTTCTGGAACCCATCGTCAGCGCGATCTGGCGGTCATTCCGTGAAAAGTGAGACAGGCAGAGCAAGGCCATCCAGCAACAAACCATTAAACATAAGTGGGGCCAGAATGGCAGGCGACGGACCCTTTGAAGACAGCATCGATGCCCTGCTCAGCATATCTCCAGAGATATTGGCTGAGATGGCGAATGATTCCAGCGAGCTCTGCAATGCGGATTGCTGCCTTCTCTTCGACGTGGATGCCACAATCGATCACGTTCAGATCTATGCGATCGGGGGTCCCGAAACATATTTCCTGAAGGGCGATGGCCGGGCGGACGCTTCGGCCCGATCGCCGGCATTCCAACGCTCGGCCAGGGATCTGGTCCGGGAGATCGACGATGCCCGCAGGGGCGGCTTCCACAGCATAAGGTCGCACCGGGAATCGCGCCTGGAAACCAGGCACTGGTGGGGCCTGGAATCCCGGCTGCGCATCGCCGGTGCCCAGGATACGCGCATCGCGGTCTTCCGTGACAACCGGGGGCCGCCGTTCGACGAGATCGACGAGCTGGTCTTCCTGCGCTGCCGGTCGCGCATCGAACGGCGCATTGCCGCCGGACAGGACCAGCCCAAGCGCGACCGCGAGCTGATGATGTGCTGCCACTGGCTTGTCTCGAACCTGGCCTATGGCGTGATTTTCCTGAACGAACGCAACGACATCATCTACCTGAACGACGTCGCGCTGGAGATCTGCAAGAACGGCGGCGACCAGATCCTCCGCCAGATCCGCCAGCGTCGGCCCGCGGTCAAGGCGTCGCTGCCGCCCGTGACCGACGACCAGGACGCGCGACCGCTGGTGCGTGTCGTCGGCGACGCCATGCCCCTGTCCGCCGACGACGAAAGCGGGATCATGGCGGTCGCGATCGCGATCGAAACCGAGGCGGGGTCGTCCCAGGGCCGTGGCGAGGCCAAGGTCGTGCTGTGCACGCCCGGGTGCGTGGGCGATACCGGGTCCAACGCCAGCCTGCTGGCGGAGCGCTATTCCCTGACGACCGCCGAAACCCGCCTGGTGATGTCCCTGACCAAGGGAAAGAGGGTCAAGGAAGCGGCCAGAGACCTGTCGATCAGCGAGAACACGGTGCGCATGCACCTGAAGAGGGTGTTCCGCAAGATCGGCGTCACCCATCAGGCCGAATTGGTGCGGCGCGTCCTGGCGGCGCCGGAGATGGCGCTGCGGACACCGCCGTCGGGCCAGGGCGCACGGCTGCTGCCCGATGGGAAAAGCGACGAATCCGACGGGGATTGCAGCTTTAAGATGAGGATGAAGTACTGGGCTACCGATCTGGACGGCGGCCGTTCCCGCATATGGGAATAGGACAGCAACGGCCATGGGGAAGAATGTGGTGCGATCGATGAAATAGAACAGGATATTCTGGCGGACATCGGGTTGTCGTTTATAAGTCAATCGGGGACGAATATCTCCGATTGTCGTTGCTATGTTATATAAATCGGCGAAATTAACCAACAATATACCACAAATTGCGCCATTTTTATTGACTTGCGATCGAATTCATAGCTAGATGACCACTGCTGCGCGGGTCAAATGACTGGGCACACTGAATCACCAAGGCCACGGCGGCCGGCAGGGACCATCGATCTAAGGAGATTGGAGTATGTCGCAGACTTGGAAGAAGCTGCTTGCAGCCCTTGTGTCTACCGGGGTCGTTGCCGGCAGCACCCTGCCGGCACCGGCGTTGGCGCAGGGAACCGGCAATGAACAGGCGGACCTGAACGTGGCCCTCCAGGCCAACAACCAGGAGGCGTACGAGGCCTTCCTGCTGGCCTATCCGGACAGCGTCTTCCGCACGCTTGTCGTCGACAGGCTGACGCAGTTGCTGATCAGCGAGACGGCCCCCGCGGCCGGTCCGGCCCTTGGGGGGCTGGCGCCGGCGGCCGGTGGCCAGGTGGCCCTGTACTAGCCGGAGAGATGGTGGCGGAACATGTTCGGCCGTGGCAGCGGGGGTATCCTCCGCAGCCCGGACCACGGTGGTGCGAACGCGCCGGCGGGAAAGGGCTTCAGCGTCGTCTATGTCGGGGATTTCCGCGTTGAGCGGGATGCGATCGTCCGCACGGTAGAGGAAGTTCGCATCAACGCCCGGTGCGGCATCCCCACGGGGTTGCTGCAGGCGACGTCCGTCTCGAACCCCAATCCGCATATCCTGCCGCCGGTCGACCGGTTGGTGCGGCGGGGGCTGGCGCAGGTGGTCGCGGGCAGCGCGCTGGCATACGCCCAGCTGGCAATCGTCACCATGCCCGATATCACCTTCGCCCGCCGCCCGACGACGCCGGTGCGGCTGATGCCGGAACGCGTGGTCGCGGTGCTGGACCGGCCGACGCCGCTGGACGAGATCCAGAGCCGGCACCGCCGGTTCCAGGAGCTGTTCGGCACAAACATCGCCTGGACGGCGGTCGGCAATGACCTGCAAGAGGTGCTGCGCGACGCCGGACTGCCGATGCTGGGCAGCGTGTGGGCCGCCTTCGGCGAGGTCCGGCCGGGCCGTCGCCGTGATGACGCAACCGCGGCGGCGCGTCCGGTCATCGGCTGTTGCCCCGGCCGGGGGCGTGGCCATTGGCCATCCGACCGGGCGGCCCTGCACCGCCTGTACGATCCGGGGCGTTTCCAGGTCATCGTTCAGGGTGATCTGGGCGACGACGAGCAGCTGCCGCAATGGCGCTGCCTGAAACCCAACCAGCGCGCCGCCGGCCAGATCGTCTCCCAGCTCGACGCGTTCGTGTACTACCCGGACGACCGGCCGGAAGACCTGCCGGCGACCGCGATCGGCATGTCGCTGGCGGCCGGGATCCCGGTCTTCCTGCCGCCGTTCCTGAAGCCGGTGTTCGGGCCGGGCCCCGAATACGTGCCGATCGAGCGCGCGGCGGATGCCGTCGCCCAGAGGATCGCGCGCAAGCGGCGGGACTCCGCCACGGATTTCAGTTGCGAGGAAGCGCATCTGCGCCGCCTCGGGCGGCTGGTCGCCCTGCCCAGGGCCGCCGACGGCGCCGCCCAGGCCCCTGGGCGCCAGGCGCAGCATCGCCCGGCGGCCAGGCGGGCGTGCCGGCGCGTGCTGATGGTGCCCACCGGCGGCGTCGGTCTGGGCCATCTGACGCGGCTGCTGGCGATCGCCCGCAAGCTGCCCCCGGACGTCGAGCCGGTCTTCCTGAGCTTCTCGCCCGCCGTGTCCGCCGTGAGGGAGGCGGGCTTCTTCGCCGAATACGTGGTTCCGCATCACTATGCCGGCGTCGACGCGCGCAGCTACTACCCCTGGCTGATCGACGAACTGACGTCGGCGATCGACCGCTATGGCACCTCATGCGTCGTCTTCGACGGCAACAACCCGATGAACGGGCTGATCGAGGCGGCCGCCCCGCGCGATGACGTCGCCATGGTCTGGGTCCGGCGCGGCTTCTGGAAATGCACGCAGGCCAACGAAGCGGCCCTGAAGAAGGGGCGCTTCTTCGACCTGATCGTGGAACCGCGGGATATCGCCGAGGAATTCGACGACGGCCTGACCCGCATGGCCGATGACGGTGCCCGCAAGGTCCCGCCGATCCGGTGCCTGGACAGCGAGGAGATGCTGAGCCGCCGGGACGCGTGTGCGGCACTCAAGCTCGATCCCGACGGCGTCAACCTGCTGCTGCAGCTGGGGTCCGGCACGAACCGCGACATCGTCCCCCTGATCGACGCCGTCGTCGGGGAGGTGTCCGCCCTGCCGGGGTTCGAGCTGGCCAATCTGGAATGGATGATCGGGGAGTATTCCACGCGCCTGTGGCCGGATGTCGTCAGCATCCGCGGCTTTCCCGTCGCGCGCTATCTCGCGGCCTTCGACATCGCCGTCTCGGCCGCCGGCTACAACAGTTTCCACGAACTGCTGTGCCACGGCATTCCCACGATCTTCGTGCCGAACGAGGCGGAGGAAATGGACAACCAGCTGGCGCGGTCGCTCTACGCGCAAGAGCAGGGTGCTGCCTTGTGCCTGCGCGGGAACGAATTCCGCGACGGCATCGGCGAATGCCTGCGGGCGCTGGCGGTGACGGAGGCGCGCCGGCTTCTCAGCATGAACGCCCTCAGACTGGCACAGCCGAACGGGGCGGCCGAGGCGGCGGAACTGATCGAAGGGGTCTGCCCATGAGACACCTGGACGATGGGTCGATCGCCTTGCCCGCCGACCAGTGGCGCAAGACGCTGGTCGAGCTGGAATTGCAGGCGCGGCTGTGCGAACTGCTGGCCGGGCGGCTGGCCGTGGGCCGGCAGGACGGCGCGGGCGACGCTGGCGGGGCGGCTGCGGGAACGATCGCCGTCGGGTTCGGCGACCTGTGCAAGCCCCGCGACTACACGGCGCTTGTGCCGGTCTGCGTCCCCGACGATGTCGGCGTGGATTGGCCGCTTCCAAGCCCCGACCTGCCCGTCCTGCGGCCGCCGTCGGGCCGCACCGCGGCATCGCTGGCGGCGTCGCATTGCCCGGCCATCGGCTACGATCTCTACGGCCTGGACGCCCGGGCGACAGAACAGGTGGTGCGGTCCATCGAGGCGGCCCAGCGCAACAACATGAACTTCGTCCCGGTCTTCATCACCGACGGCCGGGAGGTGTCCGTTTTCCTGCGCTTCGGCTATGTCTTCGAGGTCATCCCGCCGGAAGGCTCGGCCCCCTTCGACCCCATATCCTGGGCCGCCTACAAGCGCGATCGTTACGACCATATCCGGCGCAAGTGGGGGCTGATCTCGATCATCGATCTGTCCGGCCGGTCGGCGGCGAAGGCAAGCCGGGCCGGCGCGGCGTCCGTGGTCGTGGCGTTTCCCGACTATCGCGAAGGCAATCCCTACCAGTCGCTGATGTACCGCGACATCGGCAAGTCCTTTGCCCTGCTGTTCGGCGATATCGAGCAGGCGAACCTCCAGGTCGCCAACGGGGCGGCGACGATCTTCCACCTGCACTGGGAAGACGCCGTCTACCGCTTCTATCCGCCGGACGGGCAGGATGCGGCCGTCACCCGGTTCCTCGACGGCGTGCGCCGGTTCAAGGGCGCCGGCGGACGGCTGGTGTGGACGGTCCACAATATCGTTGCCCATGACGGCGGCGGCGGGCGCGTGGGCGAACGCCTGAAACGCGAACTGGTCGGCCTGGCCGACCGGCTGCACGTCCATTCCGACTGGGCGCGCGACGAGCTGATCGGGACCTACGCGGCCGAGGCGCGGCGGGTCGCGGTGGTGGAGCATCCGTCCTATGCCGACGTGTATCCGCCGGGGGCTGCGCGGGACGCGACGCGCGCGCAGTTCGGCCCGCGGCCGGACGATACGGTGCTGCTCTTCTTCGGCAACATCCGCCGCTACAAGGGCATCGAGGGATTGCTGGAGGCGGTCGAGCGCGCGGGACGCGACGTCAAGCTGATCGTGGCCGGACGCGCCGGGCCGTACAACCCTGTCGTGGCCGGCAGTGACAGGATCATCCGGATCGACCGCTACGTCGACGACCAGGAACTGGCGGATCTGCTGACGGCGGCCGATTTCGCGGTCCTTCCGTTCCAGCGCATCACCACCTCCGGCAGCCTGATGCTGGCGCTGACCTTCGGCGTGCCGGTGATCGTTCCCCGCCTGGCGTCGTTGCAGCACCTGATCCGCGACGGGCGCGAAGGTCTGCTGTTCGATCCGGACGATCCGGACGACCTGGGGCATGCCGTCGAACGTGCGCGGCAGCTTTCCGCCTGGCAGCGGCAGGCCATGGCGACGCTGGCGCGCGCGTCTGTCGCCTTGCGCCACCCGCACGTCTTTGCAGGAGAGATGCACGCGCTGCTGGCCGATCTCGCCGGCGGGTCGCCGATGCCCGAGGCAGCCGGTGCCCCGGCGGCGGCCGACGCGGCGGCACTGGCGCTGGGGTCCCGGAACCCCTGACCGTTGCGAAAGACCGCAAGCACACATGCCACGCAAGCCGTGCCGAACCGGTTGCCAGGAAGAAAGTACCTCCGATGAAATACGACCTTCTGATCGGAACCCATCACAAGACCGGCACCGTCTGGATGCGGTCGATCTTCGCCCAGATCGCCTATGACCTGGGGGTCAGGTTCGAACGCATCCGGTTTGCCGACGAGGCCGCCCCGCCGGAAGGTGGCACCGGCCGGACCCTGACGGATCTGGGCGGCGCGGGCGAGCCAGCCGACGGCAACCGGGTGGTCTATTTCGACGATCACTCGGGCTTTCCCGGCGGGTTGGACGCGTCCCGGTTCCGCGGGCTGCACGTGGTCCGCGACCCCCGCGACCTGCTGATCTCCGCCGCCAACTACCACGGCTGGGCGCGGGAAGGATGGCTGCACGACCCGCGGGACGACTTCGGCGGTGCCACCTATCAGCAGATGATCCGCAAGTCCGCCGACCTGCGCGACGCCATCCGGTTCGAGATGGCATCCAGCTCGCGGTACAACATCCAGTCCATGGTGCGGTTCGATTGCGGGGACGTCTTCTACCAGGCGAAATACGAGGAGCTCATCACGGATCGCGATCTCGCCCGGTTCACCGAGATCTTCGAGTTCCTGGGCCTTGAGGGCGAGGAGCTGGAGGTGGCGCGCCAGGCATGCCTCGACCATTCCATGTTCTCCGGGTCGGTCGAGGCGCAGACGCACAGCCATGTCCAGAGCGGTGCGGCCCAGCAGTGGGAGTACGTCTTCGATCACGACCTGCTGCGCGACTTCGAAGCATCCTTTCCCAAAGCCCCGGAGATCCTGGGATACCAGGCCTCGGACCCCGGCCTGTTGGTGCGCGACGACCCGCGGTACCATCACTATACGTCCCGGTTCGCGCTGAACTGGGGGCGCGAGGACGACGCGCTGGCATCGGCCCAGAGGGCGGTCGAGCTGGCACCGACCAACGAGGACTACCACCGGCTGGTCAGCGAGATCCTGGCCCGCCAGGGTAAGCTGACCGAGAGCGAGCGCATCCTGCGCACGGCGCTGCAGCTGTGCGGGCCGTCGCCGCGGCTGTTCCGCGACCTCAGCGACGTGCTGGCCCACCGCGAGCTGTTCGATGTGGCGGTGGAGGCCGTCGGCAATGCCATCGCCCTGAAGCCGACCGATCCGCAGCTGCACTTCTTCAAGGGCAACCTGCGGATGCACCAGCAGATGTGGGCGGAGGCGGAGGCGGCCTATCGGGATGCGGTGTCGCTGAACAAGCGCTCCGCCGTCTATCGCCGCCAGCTTGCCGAAGCGCTGGAACGCCAGGCGCGGACTGCGGAGGCTATCGAAACCTGTCGGGAGGCGATCGCCGCCAATCCCGGCCATGCCCCCTATCACACCTATCTGGGCACGCTGCTGGCCGAGGCCGGGCGGCTGGCCGAGGCGGAGGCGGCCCTGGAGACGGCGCTTGGGCTGGATCCGGATTCGGCGAGCGCCTGGCAGCGGATCAGCGGCGTGCTGGACCGGCTGGACCGGCTGGACGACGCGATTGCGGCGGCACAGAAGGCAGCCGCGTTCAGCGACACCAACGCCAACTATCGCGACCAACTGGGGCGGCTGCTGGAACGCGGGACGCGGGTTGCGGAGGCGGAGCAGGCCTATCGCGATGCCATCGCCCTCGACCCGCAGGTGCCGCGCTATCACCGGCATCTGAGCGGCGCCCTGGAAGCGCAGGGGCGGCTGGCCGAGGCCATCGACGCCGCGGCCAGCGCGGCCGATCTCAGCGGCGATAACGCGCGCTACTTCGCCCATCTCGGCCGGTTGTGCAGACAGGCCGGACAGCCGGCAGCCGCGGCGGAGGCGTTCGGGCGCGCACTGCAATGCGAGCCGGGCAACGACGCCATCGCGCGGCAGCTGGACGCGGCGGCGCGGGCGGCGGCCCCGGCCCAGGCGTCGCCGGCCGCCGGGTCGCCCGAAGCCCCGCCGGCTGACGGCGAACCTGACGGCGAGCCTTCGGGGCCGTCCGGCGACGAGGCCGATCTGCCGGTGCTCGAGGACAGCATCCTGACGGAGTCCCCCGCCTATCTCAGCTGCCTCAGCCATGCCCTGGCGGATGCCGGACACCTGGAGGCGGCGATCGAGACGGCCGTGCGTGCGGCGGAAATGGGGACGGGTCAGGAGCGCTTGCAGCGGCATGCCGAACAGCTGATGGCGCGCCGCGAGGAGCTGACGGCCGCCTGCGACGCGGGACTGGCGCTATTGCTGTCCGATCCCGCCGACGGGACGCAGAGGCGCAAGACCGCAACCGACCTTGCCGCACTGGGCCGCATCGACGAAGCGGTCGAGGTGCTTCGCCCGGCGATGGAGGCTTGTCCGGAAGACCAGGATCTGGCCGAGGCCTATGCGGCCCTCGTCGGCCGCGCCGGCCTGCCTGCCGACGCGCCGTCGGTGCGCAGGATCGCGCTTCGCAATGCCTGCCGCAGTCCGGAGTTCCACGCCGATGTCGGCGGATCGCTGGAACGGCGCGGCGACATGGCGGCGGCGTTGCAGATGGCCCGACAGGCGGTCGAACTGGCGCCGGGCACGGCCCGCCATCTGCGCAATCTGGGTGAGATGCTGTTGCGCAGCGAGGGTGACACCGCCGCTGCCGAGGCGGAGGCCGTCTTCCGGACGGCGCATGGGCTGGAACCGGACAAGCCGGGGCACCTGCGCCTGCTCGGCGATGCGCTTGCCCGGCAGGAGCGATGGGCGGAGGCCGGCCAAGCCTTTCAGCACGCGCTGACCCTGGCGCCGGACAGCGCCGCCATCCGTATCCGGCTGGGCGACGTGCTGGCGGCATCCGGCGATATGGAGGGTGCAGCCGAAGCCTATCGGCGGGCGATCGCCCTGAAGCCCGAAGCCCTTCCGGTCTATGGCCGCTTGACCCGCGTGCTCGACACGCTGGGCCAGCGGCAGGCCGCCGCGGACATGATCAACCGGGCATTGGCGCTGGCGGGGGACGATACCGCCCAGCGCCGCCGGCTGGAAAAGGTCGCCGCGACGCTGGAGAGCGCGGCGGCCGGTGCGTGACGGCAGGCCGGGACGGTCGTGGCGGAGGCAACGAACGATGGTGTCTGGTGCAGACCGTCAGGGAGGTGTTGGACAATGCGATGGGTGTTGAGTGGGACTGTTCTCGCATTGGCGTCCGTGCAGCTTCTCGGGGCCTGCGCCGCGGACCGGGGAACCGCCTACCGTCTGGAAGATGCCGGTGCGATCGACGAGGCGCGCGACATCTGGGTCGACCTGGCCGACGACGGGGATACGACCGCGGCGTTGCGTGCCGCCCGGCTGTATCTGGATGACGAGCACGCGGACCGCTGCGACGCGGTGGGGCTGCTGACGGATGCCGCCGATCAGGGGGAAGTCCGGGCGATGGCCCTGCTCGGCGACCTGTATTTCGAAGGCGAATGCGTGGAGCAGGATTTCCTGAGGGCGCGGGCGCTTTACGCCACCGCCATCGGTGATCTCGAAACGGGCTTCGTCGGCATCAGGCTGGGCGAGATCTACTCCCTCGGCCTTGGCGCGGCCGTGGACCCGGAGCTGGCACAGGCCGCCTATAGCAAGGCCGCTTATTATTTCGCCAACAACCTGACCAGCCCCTCGCGCTATCATCGCCTGGGGACGCTGTATCGGGACGGGCTTGGTGTCGACCAGGACGGCCAGCGGGCCATCCAGCTGTTCGAAACGGCGGCAAACGGCGGGCATGTGCCGGCGTTGCGCGCGCTGGGGGACCTCTATGCCTCCGGCGCCCCGGGTGTCGAGCCTAGGCCCGAGCTGGCCTATTCGTTCTATTCCCGGGCCTTGGAGCTGGGGGAGTGGCAGGTCTATCCGGCACTGATCGACATGGTCATGGCCGGCAACGGGACAACGGCCGATCCGGCGCGCGCCGAGGCGCTGCGCGCGCAGGCGGTGGAGCGGCTGACCGGGCTTGCCCAGGGCGGGGATACGCGGGCGGCCCGGCTGCTTGTCCGCATCACCCGCGGCAGCCCCGCCCTGCAGGACGATACGGCCACGGTCCTTGCCCAGCTGCAAAGCGATGTGGGCCCGTCGGATGCGGACTCGCTCGACCTTCTGGGGGACAGCTATTTCTTCGGAACCAGCGTGGAGCGGGATATCGACCGCGCCTTGGACTATTACCTGCAAGCGGCGGCGGACGGCAGCCGCAACCGGTTGAACCGGATCGCCATGATCTACGATTCCGTCGAATCCCGGCACCACGACCCATCGATCGCCAATCAGTACTGGGCGATGGATGCGGAAATCCTCAGGGGCCTTTCGGAACAGGGGCAGCCATCCGCCATGGTGTCCCTGGCCAACATGTACCGGCGCGGGCAGGGTCTCCCGACGGACGGGGCGGCGGCGCGATCCCTGTACGAACAGGCAGCGGCCCTGGGGTCCGCCGACGCGATGACCCGGCTGGGCGATCTCTACCGCACCGGTGCGCCGGGCCTTCGGTCGGATGCCCAAATGGCTGTCCAGTGGTATGAGGCGGCCATCGAAGGGGGGGATCTCTGGGGCGCGGTGGACCTGGCGAAGCTGTACCTGGGCGGCCGGGGCGTGCGCTCGGACCAGGCGCGCGCGCTGCACCTGTTCGGCCGGGCCGCGGACTGGCTGGAACAGCAGGCGAGAGCCGGCGACGGCCGTGCGGCCTTCGAACTGGCGGAGCTGTACGAGCGGGGCTGGGGGGTCGGGCCGAGCCTGGAGCAGGCCCGCCTGTGGTATGTGCGCGCCGACGAACTGGGGGAAGCGCGCGCGGCCGAAAGGCTCTAGCCCGCGGGGGGCGGGGCTTCCGGCGGCGGGCCATCCCTGCCGTTGCAGGGGCGGGAAGCGCGCGTCCTCCGTCCCGGCAGGCGCCTCGGGTTCATCCCTGCGGGTGCAGGGGCGGCCAGTCGATGATCACCCGATCGGATCCCTGCTGGGGTTCATCCCTGCCGACGCAGGGGCAAAGATGCCGCCGCCTCCCTGTTCTTCCGGCTGTCATCGGCGGCATCCCTGGGGCGATCCGTTGTGACGCATGCCGGGGCCGTGCGGTCATCGCCGTCAGGTCCGCGCCGGCGCAATCTGCATCAGGCCGTTGCCGTAGGCGCGGCCCGCCCCCAGTCCCTCCGCCAGTGCCTGCCGGAACAGCGGGGGATCGGTCACGGTCAAGAGCCCTTCATAGGTGACGGCGCCGAAGCGGATATCGCCGCCGGCCCGTCCGGCCGAAAGGCGCATGCGGTCGTAGTCCAGCACCGAGACCTCGCCGCGCGTCACCGCGAACCCGCACCGTTCGCCCTGCCGTTCCAGCCATGACAGTGCCGCCGCTTCGGCCACGTCCTCCAGCCGTTCGGGCGTGCGTTCGTCCTCGGGCACGGTGTGCCAGGCCGCCATGATCACGTCCTGGCGGCGTCCGCGCTTGGTCCCCGGCTGCTGCTGCCAGCGGCTGGCCACGGCGCGCAGCCGGAATCTCAGCCGCTGGCCCGCGGCCAGATGCGGGGCGAACGGCCTGGTCTTCTCGAAGGTCCACACGCCGAGCCCGTCGATCGGCGGCCGGCTGGAACGGACGATCGCCGTGAAGGGCCGGCTGCGTTCCACGTGGTAGAGGAACAGGCCCCTGCGCTGGTCGTCGACGGCGTCGGCGAACAGCGTCCAGATGATGCGATGGGCGAACTGCGCTTCGCTGCGCCGCATATCGGCGCTCATGATGGCGCGCAGGGCCTGCGGATTGCGCGGCGTCAGCACGACGCGGCTTTCGAACAGGGCCGGATCGCCGCCTGAAACGGGGGTGCCACCGTCGCTTGCCGGCATGCGTCAGCCCTCCCCGACGGGGGTGGCGTCGGGAAACGCCATCCGGATCTCGGTGCGCTCGTGGAAGCGCTGATAGATGCGGCCGCCCGCCAGCGCCAGCGGGTGGGGCCGATCGCGCCGGCGGACGGCACGTTGCACCACCTCGCCCGTGGGGGCCGGCGCGCCCGGAAAGTCCGGGTCGAAGGCCAGGACGTCGGTGTTGCCGGCCGCCTCCCTCAGGGCGATCAGCGGCCCCAGGGCGGGCGCAGCCGCCAGCCCCGGCCGGCGCTGCCAGGGCCAGCCATAGGCTGCCAGGGCGGCGACCGGGCCTGGCGCGTCCACGATCTCCGGGTCGGGCGGCAGGCCCAGGGTGCAGGATTTGCGCCCCGCATACAGCACCCGGTGCGGGTGGACCAGGGCCGCCGCCAAGGGGGCCAGCGACGCCCGTCCGCCGCGACTGGCAACCGCCACGGTCCACAACCCGCACGCCCAGTATTCCCGCTTGGACAGAAGCGCGCCGGCCGGGCCTTGTCCGCCGGGCGTCTTGGTCAGCTCCTCAAATCGGGTCCACCGCCGGGCGCCATCCGGTCGACGGGCACGGCCGACGGTGTGATAGTCCGGCCGCGGGTCGCGAAGCGGGCGAAGCCCGGTGCGCACGGCGACGAACAGGGACGCCGCCAACTGGCCGAGTTCCGGCCGCGCAACGCCAAGGGCGGCCCCCAGAAGGCCGACCAGCGCTGATTTGGGCGGATCCAGGTCGGTCGCCTTCCAGGCCGTCGTGGCCGACGACAGCGACGCCCCCCAGGAACCATAGGGCGCCATCAGCGTGAAGCACAGCTGTGGCACGGCCCCGGTCATGCGGCGGGCTCCTGCACGAACCGGCGCAGCTCCTCCACTGTCCACACCTCCGGCGGGGTCGGGGCGTTGCCGGTGCGGGCAGGCCCGTATCCGTTGAAGATGCAGACGCGGTTCGTCAGCCCGTAGGCGGCAACGACGGTCCGGTGCGTTTCCCGCAGCCGGCCGATGGACGACAGCATCAGGTCCGGGCCGTCGTCCGCCGTCACCGGCCGCAGATAGGCCAGGCCCAGATTGAGCGCGGGATCGCTGCCGCGGCTGGTCAGCAGGAAGCTCGCGGCCACGTCGCTGGCAAAACTGCACCGTTTTCCCTTGGGCTGGGCATAGACGAGCCCGTCCAGGAAGACGACGACCGCTTCCTGCGTCAGGCGCTCGGCATCGTCGGCGCTGCGGCCGGCCGACAGGGTGTCGCGCAGGTGCCCGCGGTCGAGCACGGCGTGCTGATAGTAGACCCCGCCGCCGAAGAAGGCGTAGCTGGTGATCGCCGCGCCGGTGCCTTGCAGCACGTTCAATTCTTCCCCGGCGGAGAAATAGTCGCCTTCGGTGACGAAGGCGTGGGTCGTGAAGGCATGGCTGACGGCGCAGGCCGCCTCGACATTGAACCCCGGGTCGGCCGCGACCATCCGGCCGAACAGGGCGGTGTCGAGATCGTGGTCCGCACGGACCAGCAGCTTGTCCCGGCAGATCGTCTTCACCCAGTGGTCCAGGATGGCGGGGAACCCTTCGGGATCGTCCCGCCGGGCGGCGATCAGCATCGCCACGCCGTCATCGATCCGGGAAAGCTCGCGGGTGCTGATGATCAGTGCCTGCTCCGTGCCCAGCTCCCGTTCCAGCCAGCGCAGTTCGGCCGTCGGGCGGTCGATCTCGTACCTGCCCATCAGCGCCGCGATCGCCTTTTCCCGGGCCTGGGACGACGGCTTTGCGGGATCGGGGGCGGCCAGCCTTTCGGCATCGCTGCGCTTGGGCGCCCCGGTCCCGCCGCCGGCCGCCATGTTCACCGCCAGCGCGGCCCAGGCTGCCGATACGGTGTCGATACCGGCGTCCAAGAGGCGGCGAAAGCAGAGGAGGCCGGCTTCGCGGGTGCGGATTGCGCGCTGCCCGCCGGGGAAATGGGGCGCAAACCGCAAGGCCCGCTTCTTTGCCTGGCTGGAGATGCGGCCCCGCACGGCTTCGCCGAGACGACAGGTCTTGGGCCGTCCGTCCTCGTCGCGGTTCACATTGTGGGGCGGGAAGTGGGTGAGGGTGTGGAACTGAATCACGTCGGCGCGGCCGATCGCCGCCATCGGTCTGTCAGCCATCGTCGGCCTCGCCGGAGGCAGCGGTGGAGGCGGCGTAGTACGCGAGAAAGATCTGGCGGCGGGCCTGCAGGCGGCTTGCCGGGCGATGCCAGGCGCGAACGATGTCGGCCACATCCTGAAGCGGGGCATGGCGGTCCAGGGCCTGGATCGCGCCGCGCAGCAGCCGCAGGAATTGATCCGGGTCCTCGGCGGTTGCCAGCAGGCGAAGACGGTCCTCGCTCAGCCGCGGCTTGCCGTGGCGATGGGTGGCGAAGGCCCGTCCCAGGGCGGCACCCCAGCGGTCCGGGGCCGTGCTGGTGTCGGCATCGACCTCTGCCAGCGCGATGGCCATGCGCGCGGCCGTCTCGTGGGGAAGCTTCGGGCCGGCATGGGCCAGAAGTTGGTGGAACGCCAGCACCTGATAGACTTCGTCAATGGTCTGGGCCCGGCGCAGCCCCGCCCGCTGCCCCCGGTCGTACTGCAATCGCCGGTGCCAATCGTGGATCGGGCCGGTGGCGGACGCGGTGGGTGCGGTCGGTGCTGGCGGGTTCATGCCGTTCCCTGTGGGCTTGAGTGTTGGGTCAGGGCGGCATTCAGGGCGCGCACAAGCTGGCCGCGCTCGCGCGCGAGCTGCCGGTCGGCGGGGCCGGTGCCGTCGATGGGGAAAGCGCCGTCGAACAGGCCGATGGCCGTGTCCCGGGCACGGCGGAGCAGGGATGACCGCGCCGCATCCGCGGCATCGCATCGGGCCGATCCATCCGGCCGGACCGGGACGATCCCGGCAAGCTGCGCCGGCAGGTCCAGGACCGATCCATCCAGTGCCGCCCGGAAGCCTTGCGTCACCTCCAGCGCAAGGCTGCGCGGCCGCTTGTCACGGACGATCCGGGCCGCAGAGGCCGAACAGCCTTCCAGCGCGTCGCGGATCCTCTCGACGATGACAAGGGTGGCGGAGACCTCGGTCCGCAGCCAGTCGAGGTCGCCCGGCGGCAGGACCCAGATGGGCAGGTCCCGCTGCGACAGCCCGCCCAGCGCATTGCCATACCGGTAGAGCGCAAAGGTCCGCACCCGGATGGCGCTGTCGGGTGCGACGGCGGTCGCGGCGTGGCGGCGGTGTCCCAGCGTTCCCAGGCCTTCCGGCCGCTGGTCCAGCACCGTGCGCAGCTGGCGCAGGATGGGGGGAAGGGCCGCGGTGTCCGCGCGCCCATCGGCCCCCGCCTTTGCCCCGCCGCCCAGCAGCGCCGTTTCCAGCCAGTCGTCGAAGCGCAGCGGCTCGCTGGTGACGGCAAATCCGGGTGCATTGTCCCCATCGCCGTCCTGGCCGCTGCCGGCGACGGCCGGATACCACCAGCCGCGCTGCCGGTAGTGCAGCCCTTTCGGCCAACGGCTGTAGTGGGTGAAGACCGGCCCGGCGATGCCCGTAAGGTCGCAACGCCCGATCTGCGGCGGGGACAGCAGGTAGCGCCGCGGCATCGGGATATGCGCCGGGTGGAGTGCCGACCGCTCCAGCGGGCGGGCGGATCCGGCGACGTCGCTGCCAAGCGGCATGCGGCGGAGGTCACGGTCCAGCCAGGGGAAGACCGCGGCGTCCACCGGCGCCGGCCAGGCCGCGTGCGGCTGATGGGTGCCGACGGTCCCCTGCCACAGCACGTTCAGCCAGATCGTCTCCCACAGGGTCCGGCCGGTGATCTGGTACTTGATGCTGCTGGGACCGTGCGGCAGGCCCAGATAGCCCCGGCCGCCGCGCAACGGTGCCAGAACCATATGGGCGTACAGCACCGGCAGGATGGCACCGGCACCGATGCGGGCCACGCCGCGGCGGCGGATGAAGAAGTCGGCGTTCTGCTTCAGGGCTTCGGCGGTCGGCAGGTCCGGCAGCAGGGTGCCGATCGGCTGGGCTGCGGCCTTGTCGTCGCCCCGGTCGTCCCGGTCGTCGCCGTCGTCCCGGCCCATGCGGCCGCCGCGGGTCTTGGACCGTTTGCGCCCTGCTGCCTCGGCCAGGCAGGCGGGCGTGGGGCGGACCTGCATTGCCGGCGTCTCGGGGTGGTCGATCCGGAATGCGGGGCGGTAAGGGGCCAGCAGCCGTTCGAATTCGCGTGGGGACGGCGGGGCGGCCAGGCGCTGGATCCAGTCATCCATATCCCTGGGCGCCATCGCAGCCTGCAGGATGTCGCGCAGCAGGAATTCGAACCCGCGGTCCGCCTGGGGATGGCCCAGCCGCACGCCGACGATCGGATCATCGGCGTAGCGGTCGGTCAGCTCCAGCGGCGTCGCAACCCCCAGGCCCGACTGCAAGCGATCCACGGGAACGGTGTAGTCGAACCAGTCCATCGGGGCTGAACACCTGCATCGGCCATTTGGCCGGAAACGGGATCTCGCAGTCCCTTCAGCGTGACACAGCGCCGGGAGGCCAACAATTACTCAACCGGGTGGTGTCCACTCGGCCCGCCCTAACCGATATAGGTCGCAAAGGCGGCGGCCGGCGAATGCGGCTGCGCGCCGGCGCCCTCGGTTCAGCCTGTCCGGGCGATCAGCGCCATGGCGGCCGCCGGATTGCGGACCTTGTGGCCGCTGATGACATACAGAAAGACGTCGCGCGGGGGCTGTCCGCCCTCCGCACGGGCGGCATAGTCCAGCCCGTCGGGGGCGTGGCCGCGCGCCCAGGACGCCGCGCGGGCCGCCCACAGGTCGAGCGCGTCGTCCGGATAGCCCAGGTCCTCGGCCTCGACGGTGCCCATGATGCGGGCATAGACGAAGGGGGCCGTCAGGTCGGCAATCTGCGGATAGGCGCCGTCGGCGGCGATGACGATGGCGACGCCGTGGCTGCGGGCCATGGCGACGAAGTCGGGCGACCGGAAGCTGGCATGGCGCACCTCGACCGCGTGGCGCAGCGGCCGCCCGCCGGCGGTGGCCGGCAGCAGCTTGAGGAAGGCCTCGAAATCCGCGGGATCGAAGGCCTTCGTCGGTGCGAACTGCCAGTTGATCGGGCCGAGCTTGTCCTTCAGCTCCAGCACGCCGCTGCTGAGGAACCGCTCCACCGTCTCGCCGGCTTCCGCCAGAACCCTGCGGTTCGTGGCATAGCGCGGCGCCTTGAGGGAGAAGACGAAGCCCTCCGGCGTCTCGTCATGCCAGCGGGCAAAGCTCTCGGGCTTCTGCGAGCCATAGAAGGTGCCGTTGATCTCGATCGAGCTCAGGTGCCGGCTGGCATACTCCAGCTCCCGCTTCTGCGGGTGCCCCTGTGGGTAGAATGGTCCCCGCCATGGCGCATAGGTCCATCCCCCGATGCCGATCCGGATGGCCCCCGGGCCGTTCTTCGCCATGCGATGCGTCCTTGCCTGCCGATGCCGGGCGCCAGGGTAGCACAGGGCATCGGGCTTCTGGCCCGGCATCGCTGCCCCCCGCCGCCGGCCGTCGTGCCGCTGGCCCACACCGCCCGGCCGCCCGGCCGATGCCGATTGACATTTCCCGGCTTTCCGGCCCCGATGCATGCGACTGAGTGAGCAACCCGGGCTTGCGCTCGCAGGAGCCTGATCCGCTGACGTCGGATCGACGTCAGCGGTGCATCAGGCTCTCACCATTGGACATGGGGCAGGCGTCAGACGGCAGGCCGAGCCAGGTTGATGTCTGACGCCTGCTCCAGACCCCGGGTCAGGGAATTCGTGCGTTGAACATTTCAAGACCTGACATGCGCAGCCAGCTATCGCCGGTCGATGTCTCTACCGTTCAGGAAAAGGTCTACCAGAGCCTGCGCCTGGCCCTGCTGAAGGGCCAGTTCCTTCCTGGGGAGGCGGTGTCGATCAGAAAGCTGGCCGCCGCCTTCGGGACCAGCCCCATGCCGGTGCGCGAGGCGACCAAGCGGCTGGTGGCCGAAAAGGCGCTGGAGCAGTCGTCCGACCGGCTGCTGCGCGTGGCCTCGTACGCGGACAGCGTCCATGAGGAATACATCAGAATAAGAATGCAGGTGGAGGGGTTTGCGACGGAAAAGGCGTGCGCCGCGCGTGACCCGGCCCTGGTCGGCCGGCTGAAGCATCACAACGACACGATGCGCGACGCCTTGCAGTCCGCTGACCTGGAAGCAGCGCTTTCCGGCAATCAGTCCTTCCATTTCGAGATCTACCGGGCCGCTGCCTATCCGCAGCTGTTGGATATCATATCAAGCCTCTGGCTGCGGACCGGCCCGATCCTCGCCATGCTGCGGTCCGATCCGGAGACGTTCTGCCAGATATTCGAGATCGGATACCGGGTGCACAACGACGCCATCGAAGCGATCGCCCGGTGCGACCGGGAGTCGGCGAAGCGCGCCATCGCGCTGGATATTCGCGCTGCCCATTTCTGGATACACCGATACTACAAGTCGGCCACCGAACTGCCGGCCGACGCGACCGGCCATCCGGTGTAGGACGCCCGCCGCCGTCAACCGGCGGGGCCGCAGGCCCGCAGGATGTCCAGCGCGCCTTCGGACAACGGCTGTCCGCGCCCGCTGGCGTCGACATGCACGACCACCACCGTCGCCGTGGCCGCGCAGCGCCCGGATTGGAACAGCGCCTGTTCCACCGTCGTCGAACTGCGCCCGATGGCCGCAACCCGTGTGCCGACGTCGACGCGGCCGGGCCAATTGATCTCGGCCAACAGGTCCATGGACAGGCGGGCGGTGACGAAGGTGCAGCCGGGGTCGGCCAACGGATGGTCGGGGTCGTAGAACAGCTCGGTCCGTCCGGTGTCCAGCAAGGTCATGAATACCGCGTTGTTCACATGACCCTGACGGTCGGTGTCGCGGTAGCGGATCTTGTCCCAGGTCCGGTGCGGGAACTGGTCGAGGGTCGGCGGCGGGGGCCGCGTGGGTTTGGCGGGCTGGGTCATCGGTGGACTCCGCGGCATCGACCCCGGGGCAGGGCGGCCGCTTGCGGGCTCAGAAATTGACCATGTCGCCGCCCTTCAGCGACAGCATGGTGCGGGCTTCCTCCGGCGTTGCCGTCTCCAGCCCCAGCCCGTCCAGCACCTGGCGGATGCGCGTGACCTGGGCGGCGTTGGACGGGGCCAACTGGCCGGGGCCGATCCACAGGGAATCCTCCAACCCCACCCGGACATTGCCGCCCATGGCGGCCGCCATGGTGGTGATGGCGATCTGGTGGCGGCCGGCGCCCAGCACCGACCAGACATACTGGCTGCCGAACAGCCGGTCGGCGGTGCGGCGCATATGGGCGATGTCCTCCGGATGGACCCCGATGCCGCCCAGGATCCCGAACACCGACTGGACGAACAGCGGCGGCTTGACCAGCCCGCGGTCGAGGAAATGGGCGAGGTTGTAGAGATGGCTGATGTCGTAGCATTCGAATTCGAAGCGTGTGCCGTTGCCGGAACAGGATTCGAGGATGTATTCGATGTCCTTGAAGGTGTTCTTGAACACGACGTCGCGGGTCTTTTCCAGGTACGCCGGTTCCCAATCATACTTGAACGACTCATAGCGGTTCAGCATCGGGAATAGCGCGAAGTTCATCGAGCCCATGTTCAGCGACGCCACCTCGGGCTGGAACTTCAGGGCTGGCTGCAGGCGCTCTTCCACCAGCATGGTCGGGCTGCCCCCGGTGGTCAGGTTGACCACGGCCTTGGTCGCCTGCTTGATCCGCGGCAGGAACTGGCCGAACACCGAAGGGTCCTGGGTCGGGCGGCCGTCCTCAGGATTGCGGGCGTGCAGGTGGATGATGGCCGCCCCGGCCTCGGCCGCGCCGATGGCGGCCTCGGCGATCTCGTTGGGCGTGACCGGCAGGTGCGGCGACATGGTCGGCGTGTGGATGCCGCCGGTGACGGCGCAGGTGATGATGACCTTTCGGGGACTGTTGGCCATGGGACGGGCCTTTCTGTGACTGGATTACAGGGTTTCGACGTTGCCGCACACGCTGATCGCCTGGCCCGAGATCCTGGCCCCGGCCGGCGAACATAGGAACAGCGCCATCGTAGCGATGTCCTCCGGTTCGACCATGCACCGGAGCGAACTCATCTTCAGGTATTCCGCTTCCATCTCCTGATAGGAAACGCCGGACGCCGCCGCGCGGTCGCGAATGACGCGCTCGATCCGGGGGCCGCGCACCACGCCCGGCAGGATCGCATTCACCCGGATGCCCTCGGGTCCCAGTTCCTTGGCCAGGCTGGCCGTCAGGCCCACGATACCCCATTTGGCGGCGGCGTAGGGGGTGCGCAGGCCGTAGCCGAGGCGGCCGGCGACGGATGAGATGTTGATGATCACGCCGTCGCCGCCGGCGCGCAGCAACGGTACGGCCAGCCTCAACACCAGGAACTGGCCCAGAAGATCGACGTCCAGGGTGTGTCGGATGTCGTCAAGCGGAAGCTGGTCGATCGTGCCGGTGGGGCCGGCGATCCCGGCGTTGTTGATGACGACGTCCAGCCCACCCAGGTGTGCCTCCACCTCCTCGAACAGGCGCTCCACCGCCGGTGGGTCGGACACATCGGTCGGCGTGACCGCTGCCTGCGGATACCGCGCGGCGAAGGCGCCCAGGGCTTCGGCGTCGACGTCGCAGACCATGACCCGGGCGCCGGCTTCCAGGAAGCCCTGGGCGATCACGGCGCCGATGCCGGCAGCGCCGGCAGTGACCAGCACACGCATGTCGGGGCGCGGCCGCAGCCGTTCGATCAGGTTCATCAATGAGGTCCTCGTGTTGCGGGTCACGCGACTTCCAGCCAGGTGCGGCGAATCTCGGGATCGCGGGCCAGGTCCGCCGGCGTCCCGGTAAAGACGATTTCGCCATGCCCCATGACCATCACACGGGCGGCGATCTTCAGCGCGATGGTCAGCTTCTGCTCCACCAGCACCACCGCGACGCCGCGGCGGGCGATATCCAGGATCACGTCCATCACCACCTCGACGATCTGGGGTGCCAGGCCTTCCGTCGGCTCGTCGATCAGCAGCACCCGCGGATTGCCCAGCAGCGAGCGGCAGATCGTCAGCATCTGCTGTTCGCCGCCCGACAGATAGCCGGCCCGGACCGCACGCCGTTCCTTCAGGCGCGGGAAATAGTCGTACATCTGGGTGATGGACCAGGCGGGAGCGCCTGTCACCGGCTTCTGCATCCCCATCACCAGGTTTTCCTCCACCGTCAGGTTGGGGAAGACCAACCGTTCCTCGGGAACGAAACCGATGCCCTGGCGGCAGATATCATAGGGCCGGCGGCCGGTGAGGTCGCGCCCGGCCAGGCTGACCGCGCCGGCCGACGGCGGCACCAGCCCCATGATCGCCTTCAGCGTCGTCGAGCGGCCCGACCCGTTGCGCCCGAGCAGGGAGACGATGGCCGCTTCCGGCACGGCCAGGGTGACACCGTGCAGGATGTGGCTCTTGCCGTAGTGGGCATGCAGGCCCTGGACCTCTAGCAGGCTCATGATGCCGCCTCCTCGCCCAGATAGGCCTCCTGCACCTCGCGGTTGGCGCTGATGCGGGCCGGCGTGTCCGTCGCCAGGATCTGGCCGTAGACCAGCACCGACACGCGATCGCACAGGCTGAACACCACGCTCATGTCGTGTTCCACCAGCAGCAGGGTCTTGCCCGTGGTGACAGTGCGGATCAGCTCGACGGTGCGCGCGGTCTCGTCGCGCGACATGCCGGCGGTGGGTTCGTCCAGCAGGATGACATCGGCGCCGGTGGTCAGCGTCATGCTGATCTCCAGTGCTCGCTGCTCGGAATAGGTCAGGTCGCCGGCCATGTCGTCGGCCCGGGCGTCCAGGCGGACCAGCGACAGGATCTCGCGGGCCTCGTCGTTGATGCGGCGCTTCCCGGCGATCGGCCGGAACAGGCCATAGCGCACGCCGTGGCGCGCCATCACCCCGATCCGCACATTCTCGAACACGCTCATCCGATGGAAGATGTTGGTGATCTGGAACGACCGCGCGAGGCCGCTGCGGTTGATCCGGTGCGGGGGCAGGCCGGCGATGCTGCGGCCCTTCAACCGGATATCGCCGGTCGACAACCCGAACAGGCCGGACACCAGGTTGAACAGCGTGGATTTGCCGGCGCCGTTCGGCCCGATCACCGCGTGCCGCTCGCCGGGCAGGACGTCCAGGGTGACGCCGCGGATCACCGACACCGGGCCGAAGGACTTGGTCACGTCGATGAACTGAAGGGATGGCAGGGACGCGTCCATGGGCCGTCACCCCGCGATCTGCTGTGTGGACGCCGTGCGGGCATCCGGTCCCGGTCCCGCCGCCGGGACGGCCGGAGCGCTGCGGACGGCATCCCACCGTTCGGCGATGGCGCGGCGGGCGCGCAGCAGCAGGACCAGCCCGACCACGAACAGCGCCAGTGGCACGCCCCAGGTGACGGGGCTGAGCGGATCCCATGGGATCCCGAACGCCTCGAAGGGCGGATATCCGCCGCCGGCGCCACGGCGCGCGACGGCATAGGCCTCGTCGAACAGCACACCCAGGCTTTCCGTCAGGAACACGACCGCCGCTGCGACCAGCCCGCCGCCCAGGCCGCCCAGCGCGTAGGGCCCCGCGAGGCGCGACCAGTCCAGCCGCTGCCAGTGGCGTGCATGGGTCTGGACGATGCCGCCGATGCCGGCCGGTGCATAGAGCATCACCAGCACGAAGATCAGGCCCTGGTAGAGCAGCCACGATCGCGTGAGGTCGGAGATCAGATAGGCGAACAGCGTGAAGATGGCCGCACCCAGCAGCGGCCCGAAGAAGACGATCGAGCCGCCGACGAAGGTATAGAGGACGACCTGGGCCGACACATGGGACGAGAACAGGGAATAGTTCGCCACCTCGTTGGAGGTCGCCTGCAAAGCGCCGGCAATGCCGGAGAACATCGCGGACACCGCGAAGACGATGACCTTGGTTGCGTGGGCGTTGTAGCCCAGAAAGCGCACCCGCTGTTCGTTGTCGCGCAAGGCCAGGGTCAGCCGGCCGAACGGGGTGCGCGTGTAGGCCCACAGCACCCAGATCGATATCGCCACCCAGCCGAGGGTCAGGTAATAGACCTGAAGCGTCGAACCGAAGGTGATGCCCCCCCAGGGCATCCGCATCGACGACAGGCCGGCCTCGCCGCCGAACAGCCCCTGCCAGCGCGGCGCCAGGGCGTGAAACAGTTCGGCGATCGCCAGCGTCACCAGGGCGAAATAGACGCCGGAGCGCATCGTCGCGAAGAACCCGGCGATCGCCCCGACCACCAGCCCCGCGACGGCACCGGCCAGCGGCAGCAGCGGCGTCGGGAAGTCGATCACCCCGTCCTCGATGATCCGCATCAGATGAAGGGTGGCGAAGGCGCCGACCCCGAAATAGGCGGCGTGCCCGAAGGACAGCAGCCCGGCCTGGCCGATCAGCAGGTTGAAGGCGAGTGCGAACAGGCTGGCGATCAGCACATTGACCAGTGCGTTCTGCAGGCCGAGACCCAGGAACGGGGGCACTGCCGCCAGGGCCACCAGGACGGCGGCGATGATGAGCGGTGTTCTCACGGAACCCGGCCCCTTCCGTCAATTGCGGTCGCCCATCAGGCCGGCCGGGCGCACCAGCAGGACGATGAGCATCAAGAGGAACGGGATGGTGCCGCTGATCGACGAGACGGTCATGGTCATCAGGCCGCCCAGCGAGTGCGCCCAGGCGCCGAGACCGACCAGGTCGAACAGGCCGGCCAGCGACCAGTCGAGCCCGATGGAAAAGGACGAGAACAGCCCGATCATCAGCGAGGCGACCAGGGACCCCTTCAGCGACCCCAGCCCGCCGACCACCACGACGACGAAGACGATCACCCCGAGTTCCAGCGCCATGTTGGGGTTGGTCGGGAAATAGGCGCCGGCGACCGCGCCGGCCAGCCCCGCCAGCGCCGCGCCGACGCCGAAGACACCCATGAACACGAGGGGGATGTTGTGGCCCAGGCTTTCCGCCATTTTGGGCAGGCGTTCGGCGGCCCGTACCACGATGCCGATCCGCGTGCGCGCCAGCAGGACGAAGAGGACGGCGAACATGATCACCGCCACGACGCCGATGAACAGACGGTAGAACGGATAGTCGGTGTCGAACACGGTGAAGGCCGCGAACCGCAACGCTTCCGGCATCTGGTAGTTCACCGGGAAGTCGCCATAGAACAGCTTGATCAGCTCCTCGAAGATCAGCGCCAGCCCGAAGGTCAGCAGCAGTTCGTGGGCATGGCCGAAGGCATGGACCCGGCGCAGCATGAACCGCTCGACCAGGATGCCGACACCGGCGACCACCAGCGGGGCAACCAGCAGGCCGACCCAGAAATCGAACAGGCCCGACAGGGTGTAGGCGACATAGGCGCCTAGCATGTAGAACGAGGCATGGGCGAAATTCAGCACGCCCATCATGCCGAAGATCAGGGTCAGGCCCGCCGACACCATGAACAGCAGCAGGCCGTAGATCACCCCGTTCAGCGTGGAAATGACGACGAATTCCATCGCGCGGTCTCCGGGTGCGGACATCGGTGCCGGCCCGGCCGGGATCGCCCGGCCGGGCCGGTTGCGCGCGGCCTCAGTCCGGGCGTTCCATCTCGCAGGATGCCTGAACCGGATAGATCGCGTCAGGCCCGGCAACGACGCTGACGGGCTCGAATCCCAGGTCGGTGTCGTCGACCGGATACTGGGTACCCCTGGCCACCCGCGATACGACCACGGGGCGGATCGTCTGGTGGTCTTCCGCACGAACGGAGATCGGGCCGACCGGGCTCTCGTAGGTCACGCCCTCAAGCGCCTTGGCGATCTCGGTGACATCGATCTCGCCGCCGGCGAAATCGACATCGGCCAGCGCCAGCCCCAGGGCGCCGACGGCGAAGATCGTCGGGGGTTCGACGAAGACCGGCACGTGTCCGACCGCGGCCGCATACGCCTCGGCAAAGGCAGGATCACCGGCGGCAGGCACGTAGTTGTTGGCCAGGTAGTGCCCCAATGCGGTGTCGCCGGCATTGGCGATGTTGCCCGGCTGGTCCAGGAAGGTGGTGCCGAAGCGGACGTCCAGGCCGGCCTCGCTCGCCGCCTTCATCAACAGCAGCAGGTCGTTCGACCAATTGCCGGTGATCACCGTGTCCGGGTCGGCCGCGTTGATCCGGGCGACGAAGGGCGCGAAATCCTGGATGGTGTTGACGTCGTGCAGCACCGCCTCGACCACCTCATAGCCGCCGGCCGCGGCCGCCGCCTCGATGGCGGCCTGCATGTCCTGGCCCCAGGAATAGTTCTGGTTGATGGAGAACACCCGGGTGCCGAGCTCGCCCGCCGCCGCCATGGCATTGACCAGGGCGTTGACGCGCATGGGTGCGGTCGTGGC
The DNA here is from genome assembly GCA_020638595.1 of Rhodospirillaceae bacterium. Classification (GTDB taxonomy): domain Bacteria; phylum Pseudomonadota; class Alphaproteobacteria; order DSM-16000; family Inquilinaceae; genus JACKIG01. The sequence goes on from JACKIG010000012.1 coordinate 129,624, forward strand.
ATAGCGGAAATGGTAGAAATGGCATTGCTCGCCGGTCAGGGACATCGCCTCGGCCCCGACATTGATGAACATCACCTCGCTGCCGGGGTTGCGGATATTGTGCCGGCGCACGTCTTCGGTGATCTGGCCGGCAACGGCCGACGACGCCCCCTGAAACACGATGTGGACGCCGTCCGCCACGGCCTGGCGGAACTTGTCGGCCGCACCCGTGCTGCCGCCGGCATTGTCGTATTCGATCACTTCGATCGGCTCGCCGTTGAACCCGCCATTGGCGTTGATCAGGTCGACGCCATACTGCACGGCGGCGGCATAGAGGCGCCCGGTCGAGGTCTGGGACCCCGACAGGCTCTCGATGATGCCGATCCTCAGCGGTTCGGCCATCGTCGGCGTTGCCCAGGCGATTGCGGCAGTCGACAGGGCGAATGCGGCCAGCGTTCTCATTGATGTTTCCTCCTGGTTGTCGATTTTGTTGTCATCGCCGTCGCCATTCCCGTACCGGGCGACGGCCGGTCGAAGTCGCCTTCGCGGCGGTCATTCACCTCCCCGGCTGGAGAGGGGGCCGACAGCTGTCGCAGGCAGCCCGGCTCCGGACCCGCAAACAGTCGCCCGGTACACCCGAGCGAGAGCCAAAGATATGACACTACTATTCATGTCATGTCGCCGCTGTCTGCAAATGTTCTAGCGACGCCCATTCCATATTATGACCGAGTGGGTCCGACACGACAGCGTATTTGCGCACGATGACCCCCGCATTTTGATGGTTTTTCATCTATAATGCTTATGGTCGTGGGGTGACATGGTCGATCGTGATTTCTGGTCAGATGGTTGATTTGCAGTCAACCTTCGTCACCATTCTACGGACTTCGCAAGAGCGTGCCACAAGTCCATCTTCCGGTCAAGCATCCTGATCGTTGATCTGTGATCTGTGATCACAGTTAGATCGGCAAACTGACGTGTCAGGTAGTCGGGGACCCCGCATATCCAGAGGTCAGGAGGGCTTGGTCTTGACGGCCCGGCGGCCGCAGGTCTCAAACAAAGAGAAGAACGTCAACCGGACGCGCCCGGCTCCTGGCTTGTATCTGCGTCTGCCTTCGCCAGGGTCCTCGCCGCGAATTCGCGCCTGGATTGAATGCGCTGTGGGTGGGCATTCGATTTATTGCTACCATCATGCCCGCGAAAGAATTGCTGCCAAAACTGGCGGAGGTAATGCTCTGCTGGAACGATTGGTGGGCTCTGAAGAAATAGAGATTAGAGTATGTCAGCCAGACCTTATCTCCAGAAATCAATAAGAGAGCTGGAATATATTTTTATGATCAACCGGAACAACACGGAAGTTTGCCGGAATCTCTTGCATGAACTTGAATTCAGGAGCACCCAGCGCGCGTTGAGACTGCAGAGGGAGATTGCCTCTGCAAACGTCCCCGGCAAGTCGCCGGCCAATCCGGCATCCGGCGACAATTGGCAGACGGCCAGAGTCACGCCGCCGTCCTCTCCGCCCCCGGAGCCGCCGCCTCCTCCTGCAAACGGGGTTCCCCCGAGACCCGTCAACAGGCCGGGGCCAAAGCCGCCGGTCACAGACAGGCCGGAGGATATCCTGCGCGCCTGGACGGCGCTCGAAGTCCTTTCGCCTCAGGGATATCGGCGCGAAACCGATATGACCGGCGGGGACCCACGCCGCATCGCACGGCTGGATGATTCAGCGTTGCCGTGGGAAGTCGGCGAGAAGTCCCGCCCGGGAAAGAGGCTGTTCTATGAACTGATGCTCGGCACGATCAATCTCGGCCCAGCGGTCGAAGCTCTGCTGAAACTCTACGCGGACAGCCGACCGGATGCGCCGAGCGTCACTCAGCGATCGCCGATCGCGAGTATCCTGCTGGACAAGAACGGGTGCCCGCTGGAGGAAGAGACAAGCCTTGCCATCTCCAGCTTCGCCTGGGGCGTGCCAATCGCGCTCAAGGGCGATCTGAAGCTTCTCGCGGATTGGCCGGTCGAAGAGCGCAGGCTGGTCAGGGCGTTCCGCGAGCGGCTCATCAGGAGAAACAAGGACGGCGACATCCTCCCCCTGACGAAAGCCGCTGTCGCTCGCCTCTACGCCCATCTCGTGGCGGCCCTGCAACTCTCCGGGCACGATATCAGGCCGCCGCATTTTGTCCTGCGGCGCTACGAGTTCTTCGCCAGCAAGGTGCCGCCCGAGCCCAGCCTGCTGAACTCGTTCTTCCTGGAAGACCTGGCGGCGGCACGGGAGATGTCCCGGACCGGCCGGTTGCCGCATGCCTTGAAGTTCTATCTGGGCGTGTCGACGCCGGAGACACGCACCGATCTGCTTCAGGACGAAGTGGGGCTGCAATATCTTCTGCAACCCGCGCTGACGCCGCCCGGCCGGTGGCCGGGCAAGGGACGTTTCCCCCTGGCTCTGTTGCAGCAGGCGGCGGTGAATGCCACGACGGGGGGCCTGAAGGAAACCGGCATCCTGTCTGTGAACGGTCCGCCGGGCACGGGCAAGACGACGCTGCTGCGCGATATCGTTGCGGCGAGAGTCGTGGAGCGCGCCGCGGTGATGGCCGGATACAAGGATCCGGCCGGGGCATTCTCGCCAACCGGCCAGGTGCTTCAGCGCAGCGGCGCGAAGATCACGCTGCACCGTCTGGACGACCGTCTGAAGGGCTTCGAGATGGTTGTTGCATCCTCCAACAACAAGGCGGTGGAGAATGTCAGCGCCGAGCTGCCGGTCCTCGACGCCGTGGCCGAAGACGCAGCCGACCTCCGCTACTTCAAATCGATCTCCGACACCGTGCTGGAGCGCGATACCTGGGGAATGATCGCCGCCGTCCTCGGGAACGCATCAAACCGCTATCTGTTCTCGCAAGCTTTCTGGCGCGATGAGGAAAACGGACTGTCCACATACCTCAATCATGCCGCGGGCGTTCCGCAGTTCACGATGGAGCCGCAAAAAGACGGTCCGCCGCTGAAGCGCCTGAAGACTGTCATCGTGGCGGAGCGGCCCCCGGAAGGGCGGCGCGAGGCGCTGCGGAGGTGGGAAGGGGCGCGCGCATCGTTCGTGGAAGCATGGAATGCCTCGCGGCAAGCGCTGGCGGATTTGCAGGAAATCCACAAGGAACTCGTCCGGCTTGCCGAGATCGCGTCAGAAATCACCGAGACAGGCACTCAAATCCCGCTGCTGGAACAGGACATCGGAGACACGGAAACCGGGTACTACGAGACACTCGCCAGGAAAGACAAGGCAAAGGCGGAATTGGAGGAAGTGGTTGATGTACTCGCCATTCACCGGGAGAAGAAGCCAGGCTTCCTTGCGCGCCTGTTCGGGACGCATTCCGCGAAAGACTGGCGATTGCAGCATGGCAGGATTTCCGAGCGGCATCGCGGGAACGCCGCGATTCTGCAATCCTGTGAAGATGCGCTTGAGAACCTCAAGCGCGAACGTGCCGCCAAGACCGCTCTCCTGAAGGACAAGACGGAACATCTGGCGCGGCGGAAGGAAGAGCATCAGCGCCTGGGCGCACGGGTTTCGGGCCTGTGCGCTCCGCTTGGCGTGCCGGTCCCCGACGATGCGTTCTTCAGCCGCCGGCATGAGGATATCCAGACCGCGAGTGTCTGGTTCGACCGCGCGAAACAAACCCGCCGCGACCGGCTGTTCGAGAAGGCGATGGCCCTGCATCGGGCCTTTATGGACTGCGCATCCGATGCGCTGCGTCAAAACCTCTCAATCTTCTTGGAAACCTTCGGCACCCGTTCGTTCGGCACGTCGGAGAAGGACGCTCTCCTCTCCGACCTGTGGGCGTCATTCTTTCTGGTGGTGCCGGTGGTTTCGACCACCTTCGCATCCGTGCACCGCATGTTCTCGCGCCTTCCGCCGGAGACACTCGGCTGGCTTCTGGTCGACGAGGCCGGGCAAGCTATCCCACAGGCAGCGGTGGGTGCGATCATGCGTTCAAAGCGGTCGGTGGTCGTCGGCGACCCCCTTCAGATCGAGCCAGTCGTGACGCTTCCAAGCAGCCTGACCGAGGAAATCTGCGCTTTCTTCGGCGTGGACGCGCTCAAGTACAACGCCCCCGAGGCATCGGTGCAGACCATCGCGGACAGGAGCAGTGCATATTGCGCACGCTTCCCCACCGGGAGCGGGCACCGGGACGTCGGCGCGCCGCTGCTGGTTCATCGGCGCTGCGACAGTCCCATGTTCGATATCTCCAACGAAATCGCCTATTCGAACCTGATGGTCCAGGCGAAGAAGCCTTCGGGCGGGGCATTGCCGTTAGGACGGTCCTGCTGGTTCGACGTGGTCGGCAGGCCCGGCCCCGACAAATGGTGCGCTGATGAGGCGGAGAAGCTGATGGAGCTGCTGCGGGCTTTGCGCGGAAAGGGCGCGGCCCCCGATCTCTACATCGTCACGCCGTTTGTCATCGTGCAGGACAATCTGCGCCGGCATCTCGTCGACAGCCGCATACTCAATGGTTGGACAGATAATCCGGACTCCTGGGTGTGGGACCATGTCGGAACGGTGCACACCGTCCAGGGACGGGAAGCGGAGACGGTGTTCTTTGTCCTGGGGGCGCAGTCACCATCGCAGAGGGGCGCCCGCGAGTGGGCCGGGCGCAGGCCCAACCTGGCCAATGTCGCAGTCACTCGGGCCAAGTCGTCCCTCTATGTGATTGGGAACCGTGAACTCTGGAAGTCGGCCGGTGTATTTGCAACCGTAGCTCAAATGTTACCTTAGCTGGAGAGATTTTCTATTTCCCATTTCTTTCTTTCAATCGTGCGCCCGTTCAGCAGATCAAATATGTATCCCTGTTGAACTGAACCGCCCCGGGTTTGCCGGAGGCTCCGACTCTTGAGAGGATGGAGCGATGGTAGACAGGATGACGGTGACGCCGTACCCGCCCGAGGTTCGGGCTCGTGCGGTTCGGATGGTGCAGGAAGGCCGATGCGAGCATGGATCGAACTGGGCGGCGATCTGCTCGGTTGCGGGGAAGATCGGCTGCACCGGCGAGACCCTGCGCAGATGGGTCCTGCAGGCTGAACGCGACCAGGGGCTGCGGGCCGGTGCGACCAGCCAGGAGGGGGAGCGGATCAGGGGTAAGCCTCCGGTGGCGGCCGTCTGGCCGGGCGTAAGGAGGCTTACCGAACGGGCGTTGAGGGGACATGAAAAGGCCCCGCCGGAGCGGGGCCAAGTCCACGGAAAGCTCGCCGGAGCGGGCTTAATTGGTTGATATTATTGTGATTGAAGCTGGTTGCGGGGAGAGGATTTGAACCTCTGACCTTCAGGTTATGAGCCTGACGAGCTACCGGGCTGCTCCACCCCGCGGTTGTGAGGGAGGGGAGTGAGGAGGGGTGTAGTCTTCAGAGGGCAGGGGACAGAAGT
>JACKIG010000012.1:142500-146794 GCA_020638595.1 Rhodospirillaceae bacterium
GAGGAGCGGCGGATCTACCGGTTCGAGAGCAGCGACGGCACGGTCGACTATTACACCGCCGACGGCCAGAGCGTGCGCAAGGCCCTGCTGCGTACGCCGGTCGACAGCCTGCGCATGAGCTCGGGCTTCGGCATGCGCCGCCATCCGATTCTCGGCTATACGCGCATGCACCGGGGCATCGACTTCGCCGGGCCGACGGGCACGCCCATCCTGGCGGCCGGCGACGGCGTCATCGACTTCCTGGGCACCAATGCCGGCTATGGCCGCTATATCCGCATCCGCCACAACAACCGTATCCAGACGGCCTACGCGCATATGAGCGGCTATGGCCGGGGGCTGACGGTGGGCAGCCGCGTCCAGCAGGGGCAGGTCATCGGCTATATCGGCAGCACGGGGCTGTCGACCGGCCCGCACCTGCACTATGAAGTGATCGTCGCCGGCCAGCAGACCAATCCGCTGACCGTGGACATGCCCACGGGGCGGACCCTGGAGGGCGGGGAACTGGCGGCCTTCCGCGAGCGCATCGCCGAGTACGAGGCGGAGTTCCGCCGGCAGATCGAACAGCGCCAGGTGGCGGAGATGCCCGAACGCCGGTGACGCCGGGCGCTCGGGGACACCGTCCTGGTTGGTCTGACACGGCACGGGGCTTATAAGTCAGGCACGGCTTCGGCATGGCCGACCGCGACAGACGGGTCGATGCCGCCGCAATAGCGTTCTCTCTCCGCCGGGCTCAGGCCGGGCAAGCGCCATGATCTTTCCGATCGGCAGCACCGCCCCGCGCAGCGGGTGGCCGGTGGCGACGCTGGCACTGATCGCCGCCTGCTGCCTGGTGTTCCTGTGGCAGGAAAGCCTGCCGCGCGAGCAGGCGTTCCGCCTGGTGGCCGACTATGCGCTGATCCCGCGCCGCTATGCCGACGCGCGCTGGGCGGTGTGGCACGGGCTTGATCCGCGCGACCGGTTGCCGCTGATCAGCATGGCGTTCCTGCATGGCGGCTGGCTGCACGTGGTGCTGAACATGTGGACGCTGTGGCTGTTCGGGCGGTCGGTCGAGCGGCGGCTGGGCTGGCCGCGCTTCCTGCTGATCTACCTGCTGTGCGCGCTGCTTGCGGCGTGGGCGCATCTCGCCGTCTATCCGGAAAGCCCGGTGCCTGTCCTGGGGGCGTCGGGTGCCATAGCCGGCATCCTGGGCGCCAGTGCCGTGCTGTTCCCGCGGGCACGCGTCATCGTGCTGATCCTGGTCGTTGTCGTGCCCCTGATCTTCCGGGTTCCGGCCCTGCTGTATGCGGGCCTTTGGTTCGGGCTGCAGGTGCTTCAGGGCGCCAATACGCTGCTGCATCCCACCTTCGGCGGCGGGGTGGCGTGGTGGGCGCATATCGGCGGCTTCGTGGCCGGCCTGGCGCTGGCCCACCTGCTGGCGCCGCCGCAGGGACCGGCCGTCCGCCCGCAGGCGGGTAGTTAGGCAGCGACGAAGGACAGGGCCACCCCCGTGGCGTCGCTGGGGGCCACATCCAGCCCCTCGTCGGACGGGGTGATGCGGATGCCGGCGTGGCGCAGCACAGCAGCCGTGGCCGCGAGATCGGCGACCTCGATCGCCATGCCGAGCAGGCCCCGGATGCCCTCTTCGGCCGGGCCGAAATGGCATACCGAAGTGCCGAGCCGCACGGTCAGTCCGCGGTCGCCCACGAAGACCGACGTCGAGCCGGCCAGGCGGCGATAGATGGCCGCCAGGGCAACGGGATCGTCGACGGCCGCCGTGACGCCGCGGATACGGCGCGCGCCGTTGGCGTGGGCAAGCCAGTCCGGCCGGCGAAGCAGGTCCGGCGTCAGGTGGCGGATCAGGAAGACGTGAACGCCGAGAGCGTCGGGGCTGGCGGGGTGGACCAGGCGGAATTGCGGCGTGACCGTGCCGTCGGGGGCCTCCAGCAAGCGGGATAGGTCGCGGGGCTCGCCGCCGCCGATGCCGGCCCGTTCCAGTGCCGCCTGCGCCCCCGCCTCATCGGGCGCGCCCAGGGCCATGCCCATCAGTCCTTCACGGTCCGACAGGAAGCGGTCGAGCCCGTGCAGCTCCCGCGCCGGGTCGACGACGCCCAGCAGCTCCACATAGTCGCCGGGGAACATGATGCAGTAGTTGCCCGTCCCCCAGCCGATGTGGCGGCCGCGTGGTGTCAGCGTGAAACCGAGGCGCGTCCAGGCAAGCCGGGCGGCCTCCAGGTCGCGGACCCCGACCAGCGTATGGTCGATCCCAGTCACGACGGCATGCATCAGAACTCCATCCCCCGTTCTTGCAGATAGGCGTCCTCGTCCGGCGTCGAAGCGCGCCCCAGCGCGGCATTGCGATGGGGGAACCGGCCGAAGCGCTCGATCACCCGCAGGTGGCGTTGCGCGTAGTCGATTGCCAGGGCGTCACCGGTCCGGCCGGTGAACAGGCTGACGCAAAGCTGCTGGTCGGCGATGTCCTCGCTGTGCTCGAACGGCAGGTAGAGCAGTTGGCGGACATCCTCCGGCAGTGCCAGGTCGTAGCCGGCGTCAACCGCGTGCCGGGCCGTCCGGCGTGCCTTGGCGTCGCCGGCGAAGGCCAGTGGCGACCCGCGGTGCAGGTTGCGCGGGACCTGGTCGAGCAGGATGCACAGGGCCAAGGCACCCCGCGGCGTCGATTGCCAGGTATCCAGCGCGCCCGCCATCGCCTGCGCGGACAAGGCGGCCAGCCTGTCGCGCACCAGGGCGTCGACGGCGTCGTCCTTCACGAACCACCGGTCGCGGCCGATCTCCTCAATCCAGAAGGACAGGACATCGTCGATCCCCGAAGGCGGGGCAGGGCAGGCAGTCGGCGCCGGGGCCGCGGGCTGGCCGTCCGTCATGGCGAATGGCTTCCTGGAGCGTCCGGCCCCCGCCTGCGGTCCGCAGGGGCCGGGGTGCGGCGTTGGTGCCGGGTCCCGCGCCCGAAGACAAGCAAAAAAAAGAGGACCCGCCGGCGCTGCCGGCGAGTCCGTCAATTCAAGACTGCGTTGAACGAAGGGGCAGTGCAGCCGCTTAGGCGGCAGCTGCCAGATTGTCCGTGACCTCGGTGAAGGTGTGGACGATCGCGCGTTTCACTGCGTCCATGTCGTATTCGTCGCTGATCGTGACCAGGTTGCGGTCGGTCACGGTCGGCTCCGTGCTCAGCTTGGCGCCGGCCGCCTCGGCCGCCTCCGTCGCTTCGGTGGACGCTGCGACGGCACGGCCCTGCAAGCGGTCCGCGGCTGCCAGAAGGCTGATGGCCTTGCCGAACACGGCCATCGGCTTGCCGGCATCGGCAAAGCCGCGCAGGAAGCGCTGGGTATGCGCAACGCCGGCCAGCTTTTCGATGCTGCGGAAGCCACCCGGCACCAGGACGGCATCGAAGTCGGCGGCCAGCGCGGACGACAGCGGAACGTCGACCGGGAAATAATGCCCCCAGGCCTTGCCGTGCCAGCCGTTCACCAACCCCTGTTCGTGCGACACCACCTTCATCGTCGCGCCTGAAGCCAGCAGCCCGCGCTGCGGCTCCGTCATTTCGGTCTCTTCGAAGCCACTGGCGACGAGGATGGCAATGGTCTTTCCAGCAAGAGGTTGATCGGACACGGCTTCCACTCCTTCTTTGAAATGGGTCATTCGAACGAACGCAGTCCCACCTGCCCCGTCGGCGGTTTTCGGCGGATGGGCGGACGCACTGTCGCGCGCCCTGCTTCCCTGGATTCGCCTGCTGCTTCGTCGGCTTACGCGGCGATTGCTTGACGCAACCCACCGGTAGCGACCCGCATGTTGTCATCGCTCATGGAGGCTTGCACTAGAGGTGGATGGAAGGCACCGCGAATTCAAGACCGATTCCGGCCCGTTGATATCGCAATGCAGCATAGCTGGAGTACGGCAAATGCAAGGCGGCGTCCACCCTGTTTCTGCCGCGTCAGACGGGCCTGCGGGCGTGCAGGCGGCGGGGCGGGCGCCGGCCGTCGCCCGAATTGCGGCGCGCAAATTTCATACTGCAACCGCATTTGCACACGATCCTGTTCGTGATGTAATGCCCACAGTCATTGCCAGAGTTCATCCGCAAATGCCGCCGACGTCACGTTTTCCTTTTGGCCGGCCGGGGCTCGGTTCTTTCCGTGTCCTGCTGGCATGCGTCGTGGCGGCCGGCATGATGTTGGCGGCCGCACCCTTCGTCCGGTCGCAGGAACTGATCTTCTATCGGATGGGGACGGGGACCACCGGGGGGACGTATTTCCCCATCGGCGGTATCATCGCCAGCGCCATCTCCGGCCCGCCGGGATCGCCGCCG
>JACKIG010000013.1 GCA_020638595.1 Rhodospirillaceae bacterium
TCCCGCTCGGCCGGGTCGAACCGGCCCGGCTTCAACAACACCGCGTCGGGGATGCCGATCTTGCCGATGTCGTGCAGCGGCGAGGCGAGGCGGACGATCTCCGCCTCTTCGGCGGTGCATCCCATGGCCAGCGCCAGGACGCGGGAATATTCGGCCACGCGGCGCACGTGGTTGCCGGTTTCCTTCGAGCGCGTCTCCACCACCTCGCCCAGCTGGTAGATGATCTCGCGCTGGGTGCGCTCGATCTCGTCGCGCAGCATCAGGTTGTCGAAGGCGACACCGACATTGCGGCAATAGAGGTCGACCAGGTGCTGGTCATCCTCGGACAGCGGGCCGGACACGCCGTCCAGCACCAGCACATTCTGGCGCCCGTCGCCGCTGTCGACATAGCCGACGAAATGGTCGTCGCCGGACACGCTGCGCCTCTCTTGAAGCGCGTTCTGGATGGACGCGACCAGCCGTCCCTCCAGCGCCCCGTGCAGGGGCCGGCCGATCGCTTCGCGGTAGCTGCCCAGGCCGGCCATGATCTCCAGATCGGCAAGGGGGCTGAAGGCCGCGAACCCGGTGGTATGCGCGTAGACGACATCCCGTTCGGGACAGACCAGCGCGCGCAGCTGCTCCAGCACGCCGTCGGCGAAGGCCTGGGCGGACTGCACGCGGAAGATCGTATCGGCGGCATCGATGATCTTCAGCAGGCCGTGCCGGTTTGCCTCGATGACCCGGCGGTGCGCCTCGATGGTCTGGAGGTCCTGGTAGTTCCTGAGGCTGCCGATCAGCGCCGTGAACAGGCGGTCGCGCGTCAGCTCGGACTTCGCCTTGTAGTCATTGATGTCATAGTCCTCGATCACGCGGCGTTCCGGGGCGATACCGGGTTGGCCCGTGCGCAGGACGATGCGCACGAACCGGTCGCCCCGCTCCTCGCGGATCCAGTGGACAAGGTCGAGGCCCGCCGTGTCGCTCTCCATCACCACGTCGAGAAGGATCAGGGCGACATCCGGTTCGCTCGCCAGCGTCTGCCTGGCCTCCGCCGCCGAAAGGCAGGACAGGAAGCGCATCGGCCGGCCGCGGAACCGCACGCCCGCCAGTGCCACCCGTGTCACGTCATGGACATCCGGTTCGTCATCGACGACCAGGATGGTCCAGGGTGCCTGCGCGTCGGCCGCTGCCGGCTCTGCGACCGCGTCGTCATCGAGGAAGAAGTCGTCTTCGCTCACGGCTGCTGTCCTGCCGGCCCTGCGCCGGCTTCGGTCGCGTCGCCGATGGGCGCGTCGCACGGCGCTTCGATAACGAAGGTCGCACCGCCGCCCGGCGTCGGCCGGAAGCTGACGTGGCCGCCCAGACGGCCGACCACGAGGTTGTAGAGGATATGGAGGCCAAGCCCGCTACCGCCGCTGCCGCGCCGCGTGGTGAAAAAGGGCTCGAACAACCGGGGCGCGTTCTCGTCTGGGACGCCCACGCCGTTATCACTGAATATAAGCGAAAATCGCCCCTGGCTCAAATTGTCGACTTTGATCTCGATCTTGCCGTCCTGCCGGTTCTCGAAGGCATGGTTCAGCGCGTTGGTGACGAGATTGGTGATGATCTGGCTGAATGCCCCGGGATAGCTGTTCAGTTCCAATCCGGCCGGGCAATCGACCGACACGGCGACCGTGGTTTTCGACAGGCTCGGCCCCAGGCTCAGCAGCACCTCGGTGAGATAGGTCTTCAGGTCGAAGCGGCGGCGCTCGTCGCTGACCTGGTCGACCGACACCTGGCGGAAACTGGCGATCAGGCTGGCCGCACGCTCGCAGTTGGCCTGGAGCAGCCGTGTCGTTTCGGCGGCCAGGTCGAGATAGGCGAGAACGTCGGATTTGCGGACGGCGCCGCTGCCGGTGCGCTCGATCAGGCCCAGCGTCTCATCGCGCAACGTGCTGGCCGCGGTCAGGGCGATGCCGACCGGCGTGTTGACCTCGTGCGCCACACCGGCGACCAGCCCGCCGAGGGCGGCCAGCTTTTCCGCCTCCACCAGCTGGGCCTGGGTTTCCCGCAGCTCGGCCAGGGAGGATTCCGCCGTCTCCTTGGCGGCCCGCAGCTCCCGCTCGGCCGCCTTGCGGTCGGTGATGTCCGTCCCGGTGATCACCAGCCCGCCGGCCGGCGTCGGCTGCGCCCGCAGGTCATAGACCGCCGCAGCAAGGTCGGCCTCCAGCTCCACCGCCCGGGGGCCGCCGGGACCGGCGTCGATGGCGTCGGCCAGGGCGTCGCCCCGGCCGGTTGCGAAGGCCCCGCGGTCGATCAGCGCCTCGGCCACGCTGCGCAGCGGCTGCCCGATTGCCGGTGCAACCGCCGCAAGGCCGACCATCGCCGCATAGCGGTCGTTCCATGCCCGCAGCTGTCCGCCCGCGTCGTAGAGCGCCATCCCCTGGATGGCATTGTCCATGACGGTCTGGAGCAGGGTGGTCCGTTCCATGATCTCGGCCTGCAGCCGCACGCGCTCCGTCAGGTCCGAGACCCAGACATAATAGGCCGCCGGCACGCCGCTCTCCCCGTCGCTGACCGGGCAGAACGTGATCGAGCAGTGGCGCACCCCGCCGTCGCTGCCGACCATATCCACGTCCAGGTCGCGCACGGTTTCGCCCGCGGCCAGGCGCCGGGCGATGGCATCCCGGTCGGTCGGGCGGACATAGAGGTCGCGAGCCTCCAGCCGTTGCAGCTGGTCCTCGCTGTAGCCGAAATACTCGAAGGCCAGCCGGTTGGCGAACAGGACGCGGCCTTGCGGGCTGATCATGGTGATGATGATCGGCGACGACTGGAAGATGTCGCGGTAGAGGTCGTGGGTGGCCTGGACACGCGCCAGCGCCGCTTCCACCCGCTGCTTTTCCACCGCCAGCTCGGCGCGTGCCCGCTCGCGCGCCTTGGTGGTGCGGATCTGCATCGACAAGAGCCCACCGATGCCGAAGATCATCCCGACCAGAAGCAGCAGCACGAGGGCGAGACCCATCCGCAACCGCTCGAGATGGACCGATTGACGGTCCAGGTGTTCCACCGCCCGGGTGTTGGCCAGGACATAGGCATCGGTCAGGGTGGTGTTGATGTCCGACAGCCGGGTCCACGAGGCCAGCAGCTGCGTGTTCCCGGGCGCCCGCAGGCGGGCCAGCAAACCGTCGAGCTCTGCCAGTTCGGCCAACAGCAACGCCGTCGCCGGACCAAGGGCGGATTGGAAGGCCGATCCCGTGTCCCCCGGCTGCTCGGCCTCCAGCCGGGCACGGTAGTCGATCGCCAGGGCGTAGGTCCGGTCAAGCGCCACCACCGCCCGAAGCCGGCGCACCTCCGTGGGTTCGATACGGAGGGCATCGACGGCGCTGGCGAGGGTCGACAGGCTCTGGATGACACCGGCCAGCGTGCGGTGCTGTTCCAGCGGCGTGACCTCCAGCTCCACGCGGACCTGGCGCATCGCCGATACGATCATGATGCCGGCAACCGCGGCCGCCACCATCAGCAGGACAAAGGCGACAGCCGCGACGGCGCGCCACGGCAGGCGACCGATGCTCAGGGAACCTGGCACGGTCCGAGCCCGACCGGGTCGGGGGGCCAGCAGGGCGTCCCGCTCTCCTGCAACAGATCCGCCATCTGGGCCGCCACGGTGGTCATCGTTTCATCGATCTCGATGCCGCGCAGGACGATGCGGGTGAAGGCGAGAAGGTAGCTCAGGCCGAAGGTCTCGGACCCGCCGCCCAGGTCCGGCGGCAATACGCCGATCAACGTCTCCGGCGCGGAATTCTGGGCGGCGATGGCCTCCAGCATGCCGGCGACGGCGTCATCCTCGATATGGCCGGCGGCTGTCGCGTCGAAGGGGAAGAAGCCCAGCTGCGTGGCGATCCTGGCACCGGTCGACGGCCGCGTCAGGTATTCGATCAGGGCCTCGGCGGCCGCGGCCTGAGACGCGTCCGTCGGCATCGCCAGCCCCAGCGTCACCACGATGACGCCGCGCCCCCGCGGGCCGAGGGGTGCCGGGAACACCACGAAATCGTCCGGGGCGGCGCTGATGGCCGGCATCAGCCGGGCCACGTGGTCCCAGGCGACCCAGACATCCCCGGCCAGCAGGGGCTCCGCCATGCTGTTGTAGGTCAGCGAGCGGACATTCGTGTGCTGCCACAACGCCCGCATGTCCCGCCACATCAGCAGCGTGGCCGGGGACCGCAGCGTGGTGATGCCGCCACCCGTGTAGGACGGATAGAGATATCCGTGGATGAACCGGTGCATCAGCCCGCGCGGCCCGGCCGGAAATCCCAGGCGCGGCTCACCCTGCGCGGCGTGCATGGCCGTCGCCCAGTCGATCAGGTCGAGATAGGTCAGCCGGTCCAGCCGCGCCCCGGCAGGCAGATAGTCCAGGGCGCGCCGATGCGCGACCATCAGATAGGTCGTCTGGATCCAGGGGATGTAGCGCATCGTGTCGGTGCCCAGGCGCGCAAGGTCCAGAACGCCTGTCGGAATGGCGCGGTCGGACAACTGGCCGGCGATCGCATCCACCGGCCGAAGCAGACCGGCCCCCGCGAGGGCGGCCAGGTCGCTGTGCAGCCCGGCCAGCAGCCCGACGGGGATCTCGCCTTCGGCCGTCAGCCGTTCGACCAGGGCGAGGCTGTCATAGGGCTGGAAAACGACGTCACCGACGAAGTCGGCCAGGATCGCGCGCATGCGCTCCGCCTCCGTCACCGGCGCGAACTGCGTCGACAGGAAGCGGACGGGTTCGCCGGCCCGGGGTCGGTCCATCACCGCCATGACGGCCAGCAGGATCAGCAGGCCCAGCAAGGACCTGCCGGCCCGGACCGCGCGTCCGAAAGCCATAGCGGTCAACATCGCGGCCGCACCTCACCGCATTTCAACTTGAAAACGATAACCTATGGGTCCGGTACGGGCAAATTGGTTTCACCACCGGTAGACGGCTAGGGCGCCAACCGGAAGCCGTCCGGCGGAAGCGTCGGGTCGAAGCTGATGACGACGCCGTCGCCCACGACCGGCATGGGCACCAGGATGCCTTCATCGCCGTCCTCCGCCGGGGTTCCCCCCTTCTTGTAGGGTTGCAGGCGCACCCGTCCGCTGGCGAACACCTCCAGCCACAGATCGAAGCCGCAAAAGGCGACCCGGACGCGCGTCGAATGTCCGGCAATGGCGGCTCCCAGTTCCTTCAGACCCATGCTCGGCGTTCTCCCCAGGTGATCCGGCAAGTGTAGACCAGATCAGCGTCGGCCGGGCCCGCCACATGCGTGACCCCCGTCACTGCGGCGGCGGGCGGGATGCCGGCACGCTGCCGGCCATTGCAGAGCCTGAGCCGGAGCCCGAAGCATGTCGCAGCCGATCCGATCGTTCCTCGCCGCCCCATCGCCGGAGATGCCGGCAGTGCCGCAGCGCCCCGGCGTGCTGGTGGCCCTGGCCGTGGTTGCAGCCGCCGTGCTGTTCGTGGGCCTGCTGGTCCTGACGGACGGCCTTCAGGGCAAGGCCCCCGG
Organism: Rhodospirillaceae bacterium; assembly: GCA_020638595.1. Taxonomy (GTDB): domain Bacteria; phylum Pseudomonadota; class Alphaproteobacteria; order DSM-16000; family Inquilinaceae; genus JACKIG01. Next base: position 5,481 of record JACKIG010000013.1, read on the forward strand.
AATGCCGGCCGGCGGGCATCCCTGAACCGGGCGGGCAACCCCGCGACCGGACGCGGCCGGTCCCCTGCTGCCGTGGGGGCTGCCCCATGGACGCGAATGATCGTTTCCCTGCAAGCAGGTGATTAGGCATTAACTTGATTCTAAAGTATTGTCCGCGAAATATGATATCTCTCTCCATGGCCGTGGCGCTCTAGAGGCGGGGAATGCCGATCACAGGCGATCACACCCTGATCGATGACTTCCAGATTTCGGAGCAGGAGATCGTCAGACGGCGCGATCTGTTGCGGTTGACGGATGTGGATGTCGCAGCGCTTCGCGCCCTGCATGACGAGATGCGCGACGCGGCCCCGGCGATCGTTGTCGACTTCTACCGGGACCTGCTGAACGAGCCGGAGATCGCCTCCGTCATCGGCGATGCGGGGATGCTGGACCACCTGGGCGGAACGATGCGCCGCTATGTCGTCGAGCTGTTTTCCGGTGACTATGGCCCGGCCTATGTCCGGTCGCGCCTGCGCATCGGCGCGGTCCACCGGCGACTGGGGATTGCGCCATACCTGTATCTGTCGGCGGTCGGCCGGCTGCAAGGGCTGCTGGAGGCGGCGATCGAACGGATTGGCCGGGGAGCGTCCGCCACGGCGCGGCAGGCGGCCGGGTCCGGCCGGGAGGCCTTGCGCAAGCTGATGCTGCTCGACATCCAGCTAGTGCTGGACACCTATATCCACGAGCATATCCGCGAGGTCGAGCGGGCACGGCAGGAAGTGCAGAGCTATGCCGCCGGCCTGGAAGACAAGGTGGTGGAACGGACGCGCCAGCTCTACGAGGCCGCGCGCCGGGACTCGCTCACCGGATTGTACAATCAGGGCTATTTCTACGACCTGCTGCACCGCGAGGTGTCGTCCTCGGCTCGGTACCGGCATCCGCTCTCGCTTGTCTACATCGACCTGAACGACTTCAAGGCGGTGAATGACCGGCACGGACACCGCACCGGCGATGCGACGCTGGCCCATGTCGGCAAGATGATCCTGGCGTCCATCCGGGCCGCCGACCTGCCCTGCCGCTATGGCGGTGACGAGTTCTGCCTGGTGCTGCCGCATACCCGGCTGTCCCAGGCGCAGGAGCTGTGCCGTCGCCTGATCGAGAACTTCGATGCCACGGAAACCGGCGGCGTCACCTTCTCCATGGGCGTCGCCCAGATCGGCCCCGAACACTACGCCGATGCCGATACGCTGGTGCAGTGGGCGGATGCCCGAATGTACGAGGCGAAGCTGGCGTCGCGCATCCGGCCCGGACACCATATCCGGCCGGAGTGGGAGCCCGACCTGCACTCCGGCCGGCTGGATGCGGAACTGGCGGAGGTGGCGGAGCGGATAGGGCGCGGGGCGGCCGCCTCCTGATGGGGCCGCGGGCCGTGGCGCCCGGCCACAGGATCGCCGCTGGCTTTGCCCCGGCAATGATGTAAAAGCCGTTCACATGAGCTGGTCGAAGGACGCCCGCGGACGGCGGAGCTATCACCACGGCAACCTGCGCGAGGCGCTGATCGCCGCGGCGCTGGACCTGATTGCCGAGAAGGGACCGGCAGGGTTCACCTTCGCCGAGGCCGCGCGCGCCGCCGGGGTCAGCGCCGCCGCACCCTACCGCCATTTCCGCGACCGCGACGCGTTGTTGGCCGATGTCGCCTGCCGCGGGTTCGAGCGCTTTGCCGAGGCGCTGGACCATGCCTGGGACGAAGGGCGGCCGGAGCCGCTGGCCGCCTTCGATGCCGTCGGGCGCGCCTATCTCGCCTTCGCCCGGTCCGAGCCGGCCTACTACGCCGCGATGTTCGAAGCCCAGCTGCCGCCCGACGCCAGCCCGGAGCTGACCCGGGCATCCGACGCCGCTTTCGCCGTGCTGCGCCGGGCCGCGGAGGTCGTGTGCGCCCTGGCGCCGGCGGATCGCCGGCCGCCGGCGCTGATGGTCAGCCTGCACATGTGGACCATGGCGCACGGCATCGCCTCGCTGTTCGCCCGCGGCGATGCCGCCCGGCGCAAGCTGCCGATGACGCCGGAGGACCTGCTGGAAGCCGCCGTGCTGATCTACCTCCAGGGTCTCGGCCTCGGGCCGGCCGCGTGAGCGGCGGCGATGGGGTCGGCGGGAGGCGGGCTCAGTACGGCCCTTCGAAGCGGCCGAGATTGGCGTAGATGGTCTTCAGCTGCGTGAACGCCTCGACGGTCTGCAGGCCGTTCTCGCGCCCCAGGCCCGACTGCTTGATGCCGCCGAAGGGCAGCTGGGCCGGGGTGACGTTGTAGTCGTTGATCCAGACCGTGCCGGCCTGCAAGGCATTGGCCACCCGATGGGCGCGGGCGAAGTCGCGGGTGAACACCGCACCCGACAGGCCGAACTCGGTGGCGTTGGCGCGGGCCAGCACCTCGGTCTCGGTCGTGAAAGGCAGCACCGCCATGACGGGGCCGAAGATCTCCTCGCGCACGAAGCCCATGTCGTCGGTGCAGTCGGCGAAGACGGCGGGGGTCAGGAAGTTGCCGCGGGCGAGGTCGGGGTCGTCCGGTACGTCGCCGCCGACCACATGGGTGGCGTTGGAGGCGCGTGCCGCCTCGACATAGCCCCGCACCTTGGCCAGGTGCTCCCGGCTGATCAGCGCGCCGACCTGGGTGGCGGGGTCGAAGGGCAGGCCCACCCGCATCGCCCGCACCCGCGGCGCCAGGGCGGCGACGAAGTCGTCATAGACCGGGCGCTCGACGAACACGCGGGTGCCGTTGGAACAGACCTCGCCGGCGGAATAGAAGTTGGCGGCCAGGGCGGCGGACACGGCCGCGTCCCGGTCGGCATCGGCGAAGACGATCAGCGGCGACTTGCCGCCCAGTTCCACCGTCACATGCTTCAGCGTCCTGGCCGCATCCGCCATCACCGCCTTGCCGGTGCCGACCTCTCCGGTCAGCGTCACCTTGGCGACGCCGGGATGGGCGACCAGCGCGCGGCCGGTGCGCGCGTCGCCCTGGACGACGTTGAAGGCGCCCGGCGGCAGTCCGGCCTCGGCATAGATTTCCGCCAGCTTCAACGCCGTCAGCGGCGTCAGTTCCGCCGGCTTGAACACCACCGTGTTGCCGCAGGCCAAGGCCGGTGCGGATTTCCACAGCGCGATCTGGATGGGGTAGTTCCACGCGCCGATCGCCCCGACCACCCCCAGCGGCTCGCGCCGGACGATGGCGAAGGCCTGGGGCGGCAGGTCGAAATGGTCGCCGTGCAGGGTGGCGGCCAGCCCGGCGTAGAACTCCAGCACGTCGGCCCCGGTGGCGACATCGACGGCGGCCGTCTCGGCGATCGGCTTGCCGGTGTCCAGTGTCTCCAGCGCCGCCAGCTCGTCGTTGCGCGCCCGCAGGATGGCGACCGCCCGCAGCAGCACCCGCCCCCGCTCCACCGCCGGCAGCGCCGACCAGACGGCGAAGGCCTCGCGCGCCGAGGCCACGGCGCGGTCGACATCCGCCGGCCCGGCGTGCTGCACGCGGCAGATCGGATCATTGGTCGCCGGGTCGAGGGTGACGAAGGTCTCGCCCGAGCCGGCCTCCGCCGGTTCGCCGTGCAGGAACAGGGGCTGGACCGGCAGCGTGGTGCCGGTGGCGTAGTGAACGGGCGATGATGGCGTCATCGGGCGGTGCTCCTCTGCTTGCCGGCATGCCCCGGAACGATCGGCGCAACGTGTCCGTGCTACAACGCCGCCCGCCTCCCGTCACCCGTTCTCGCGCCATCGCACCGCCACCGCAGGGGTGGTCCGGTTCAGGCGGCGCTTCTTGTATTGCCGGCGGCGACCATCTGCTGCGACAGCTCCTCCAGCAGGCCCAGCACCTCGTCGGAGGCTGCGCTCAGCGGTCCCACCGCCTCGATGGCAGCGGCCACGTCGTGGGCGGCCAGCAGCCGCAGCACGCGGCGGCCTTCGGCATGGACGCGCCGGTGGGGACCTTCCAGCCTGGCGAACGCCGGCTGGCTGCGCACGAGGTCGTCGGCGGTCGCGCACCAACGGCCCAGGGCGCAGCCATGGTGGTCCGGCAGGCTGTCGGCGGCGCCGAGGTTGCGGTCGAGGATGGCCTGGACCACCGTCTTCTTGAACACCGTGTGGTCGTTGCGGGCAATCTCGATGGTGGCCAGCGCGCCCAGGTCGGCGAAGCTGCCGAGCTGGCGGTTCAGCGCCTGGCTCAGCCGGTCGATCTGCCCCACCGCGTTGCGGATCTCACCGGTGCTGCTCGACGCGATGTCCGACACGCGCACCGCCGCCTTGGACAGGTCCTCGGCCGCCGCCGTCTGCTGGGTCAGGATCGACGAGATCTCCGTCATCTTGCCGGTGACGGTATTGGCATTGCCGGCGATCACGTGCAGCCGCCCGCCAAGGTCGCCAACCACTGTGCGGCCGGACTGGACGGCATCGGCGCTCGCCTCCATCGCGGCGATGATGGTGTCCATCCGGGCGCGCAGGGTTTCGATGCGGTGGCGGATGTCGTCGGTGGCCTTGCCCGTCTGGTTGGCCAGGGCCTTGACCTCCGCCGCCACCACGGCGAAGCCCTTGCCGGCCGCCCCGGCGCGGGCAGCCTCGATGGTCGCGTTGAGCGCCAGCATGTTGGTCTGTCCGGCGATGGCTTCGATGTCGGCGACGATCGCGCCGATCTGGGTCGAGGCCTCGGCCAGCTCGGACACCCCGGCCTTGGCCGTGTCGACGGTGGCGGCGATGCGGTTCATCGATCCGCTGGCCTCATCGGCCTTGCGCAGGCCCTCGCTGGCGGCAGTCTCCGAAGTGCGCGCCTCGGCGATTGCCCGGTCGCCGTTGGCGGAGATCTCGGCGATGGAGGCGCGCATCTCCTCCAGCGCCGATGCCATGGACTGCACCTGCTCTTCCGTTCCGGCCACGGCCTGCTGCATGCGGGCCATGGCGATCATCGCCTCGTTGCCTTCGACGGCGACGTTGACCAGCTCGTGCAGCACGCCCAGCAGCGCTTCCTTGCGATGCTGCTCGGCGTCGCCCGCCGTGCGATCCTGGGTGGCTTTCAGCGCGCAGGTCTCGATTGCGTGCCGGCGGAGCGTCTCGACCGTCCGCGCCATCTGGCCGATCTCGTCGCTGCGGGTGCGCGACGGAATTTCCACATCGTGACCGCCGCCGGCCAGTGTGCCCACGGCATGGCTCAGGCGCCGGACCGGCCGGCAGACGAAGCGGACCAGCATCCAGGCCGCCAGTGCGGCGATCAGGAACGCCACGCCGACCAGGGCGAGACTGAAGGCGACCTGGCGCTCGCCGGCCTGCCGCAGCCGGGCCAGATCCTCCACCTCGGTCGCCATCGCCGCGGCAATACCGGCATCGGCCATCGTCGGTAGTCCGGCGAGCCTGCCGAAGGCCGCTTCGGCCATATCCGCTATCTCCGATTGCACGGCGGTGGTCTGAAGGGTCACGGCCAGCAATCCCAGAATGACGGCACCGAGAACAAGTGCGGCCGCAACAATTTTTCTCTGCAATGTCGAGCAAGGCGTTGACATGGATCCTCGCTTTCGCCTCATCAAGATGTCATCTCTTCACAATATATTATAATTGGCCTGGGTTTATTTTGAGTTAACAAGAGTTAACCATCAAATATTTCAGTGTATGCTTGTGTTTATTGTGGAGTTCGGCAAATCAGATTCGCATTTTCTGGGGTGGCCGGTCGTGCCAACGCTTCCGCGGGCGACGGGGACCATTTCGTGTCCGGCCAAGGGCGCGCAGCCCTTGCAGTCCCGGTCGTCATCGTCGGGCGTGGCCACGCGCGCCGTGGCGAGGCGGCATGGGCGGCCGGCCGACCGGTTGCGGCTGGAGCGGGCCGTTGCGCCGGCAGTGGACGTGGCGTCGGCAGTGGAGGTGGCGCCGTGGGCGATGCCGATCGGCGGCTTCGTACCCGACCCGGCCGACCGGCGGCCGGCCGTCGACGCCGGGCATCAATTCCGGCGGATTGCGGCAACCCGCGGGTGGCGAAAGCGCCCTCGCGTGGGCGACCGGTCAGGCGGTGCGCACGTGGTTGATGAAGGCGTTGACCTCCGCCGACAAGACCTCGGCCTGGTGCGAAAGATCGCGCGCTGCCGTCAGGACGTCATTCGATCCCTGCCCGGCTTCGACCGAAGCCTGGGTGACGCCGGTGATCGCCTGCGACACCTGACGGGTGCCGCAGGACGCCTCATCGGCGTTGCGGCCGATCTCGCGGGTGGCGGCGTTCTGCTGTTCGATCGCCGCGGCGACGGCAGCCGAGACGTCCTTCATCGCCTCGATCTTCTCGCCGATCAGGCGGATGGCGTCCACCGCCGACCCCGTCTCGTCCTGGATCGACCTGATCTGCCCAGTGATCCGATCCGTCGCCTTGGCGGTCTGGGTGGCCAGCGACTTCACCTCGCTGGCCACCACGGCGAAGCCCTTGCCGGCCTCCCCGGCGCGGGCGGCCTCGATGGTGGCGTTCAGCGCCAGCAGGTTGGTCTGTTCGGCGATGCCGGTGATCAGGCTGACCACCTCACCGATGGCATCGGCCTGCTCCGCCAGGTTCCGGATCCTGCGGTTGCTGGATTCCGCGGTGACGGTCGCCTGATCGGCCATGTCCGTCTGGCGGTGGAACTGGCGGGTGATCTCCTCGATGGAAAGGGCAAGCTCATGGGTGGCGGCAGCGACGTTCTCGACATTGGCGGACGCTTCCTCCGACCCGCTGGAGACGGCGGTCGCCTGCCGGCTCGTCTCCTCGGAGATCGCGGACAGTGATTCAGCCGTGGACTGCAATTGTGTCGCGGCCGCCGTGACGCCTTCGACCACATGACCGACCTTCGATTCGAATGCGTCGGCCAGACGCAGCATGGCGGCCCGTTTGTCTGCCTCCGCGCGCCGCTCCGCCTCCTCCTGCTCGGCCCGCATTTCGTCCATGCGGATGGCGCAGTCCTTGAACACCTGAACGGCCGTGGCCATCCGGCCGATCTCGTCGCCGCGGTTGCGCGCCGGAATGGCGATGGTCTTGTCGCCTGCGGCCAGCCGTCCCATGGCGCCGGTCATGGCGATGATCGGGCGCGACAGGCTGCGGCCGATCAGCCAAGCGGCCAGCAGCCCGGCAACAATGCTCACCAGGCCGACATCCAGGATCATCGCCTCGGCCCTGGCGATGGTGCCTGTGGTGTCGGCCCGGATCTCCGCCTCGACATCGGCCATCGCGGTCTTCAACTGCTCGGCATCGGTGATCAGGGCCGTGGCGACCGTGACCATTTCGTCATGGGCCAGGGCGTCCAGGGCCGCCTGATCCTCGGCGAAGTGCCGGAAGCCTTCGTCGAAGTCGCTCAGGTGCGCCTGCGCGTCGCGCAGCAGCTCCCGCTCGCCGTCCGTATGCAGCGCCTGGCTGAGGTCGGCGATCGCCGCGTCCAGCTCTGCCAACTCCGCCACCGCCGGGTCGTCGGAGTCCTGGTCGTGGGCCGCCAGCAGGATGTCGATGTAGAACCGCGAGCGGATCGCGTGTTCCCGGGCGGCGCGGATCTGCGCGACCGCCGCGCTGTCGCCTTCGTTCGCCGCCTCGACCATCAGGGCGTCGAGGTCCTCAACGATCCTGGCTCCGTCGGGGTGCAGGGTCTCCACAAGCTCGCGGTGGATGTCCGACTGCAACGCTTCGGCTTGGCGGAAATCCGCCGTGTAGCGATCGAACTGCTCGGCGATGCTTTCGGCGAGCTGCCGCAGGGCGGGCTGATGGTCGAGCGAGGCCCGGAGATGCTGCAATTCGGTCTGGAGGCGGGGGGCGTTCGTGCGGAAGGCCGCTGCCTCCTCCTCCTGCCCGAGCATCGCGTACTCGCGCGCATGGATGACCAGGCGCAGGAACTCCGCCTCGACGGTCGAGGTCGCGTCGGCGACGTCCACGTCATGGACGTAGCTGTCGAGCTCCTCGGCCACATGGCCGAAGCTGACATAGCTCAGCACACCCGTCGTCGCCGCGATCGCGAGGACGATCAGAAAGCCGCAATGCAGCTTTCCCCCGATGGAGAGGCCACGCGGGGGGTGCGTCCGTTCGCTCTTGCGTGTGTCGTTCCGGTCGCCCATCGCGTTGGTCCCGTCCGAAAGTGTCGCGCATGTCGGCTGCAACCGTGACCGGGGCGAAGGACGGGAAGCCGGGCGATGCATGGCCACAGCGCCGCTGCATCCCATCGGACACCCCTGCCATCGGTATGCCGATCGCAAGAATTCATTGATTTGTTAAAGGGCAGGTTAATGTCTGGAAGGTTCGGTGCGCGCGACTTTTCCTTGCAATTGCCGCACCCGCATGGATCGCGGCCCGGCGGTCAGAAAACGGGTGGTGCAATGGCCTCGGGGGCGATGGGGTCGGGTCTTTGATGATCACATTCCTGACCGCCCCGTCCCCCGGATTGCGGGCAGCAGGCCGGGGGCGGCGGCCGGCTCGCGGTGACGGTGGTAGAGGATCCCGACGACCTCGTGCGTCGCACGGTGCGGTGCGTCGAGGGCGGCGCGGCATCGGCCGTGCGACCCCCGCGCCGCGGCGCGTGACACCGCGGCCGCTCACTCGCGGTGCAGGATGATATCCACCAGGGTCCGCGACCACCATTTTGTGGAAAATGATGCCTTCACGGCCTCCGGATCATAGACGTCCTCGACCCAGGTCATGAAATCGATGGGATGGCGGGCGTTGTATTCCCGGTACGTTTCGAAGAAATGGTCGATGATGCCGGTCCGCGACTTCTTGAAGTGGCCGTACTTCCAGCTCAACTGCCGCATCGCCCGTTCCAGCGGCACGCCCTCGTGCAGGAACAGGTACAGCACGCTCATCAGCCCGGCGCGGTCGGCCCCGGCCTTGCAGTGCATCATCGCCGGGTATTCGATCGTCCGGAACAGGCGGTCGGCGCCGCGCAGGTATTCCTTCTTCGGTGCGGCCCGGGAATTGACCGGGAAGTTGACCAGGGTCACGCCGTATTTGCGGCATGCCTCCTCTTCCAGGATGTACGAGCCGCAGTCGCGCTCCCCGCGCAGGTTGACCAGCGTCTTGATGCCCCGGCGCGGCATGCGCCGGATCTGGTGGGGCAGGGGCTGACCCGCCCGCCACATCTTGTCCGACAGGCGCAGGTCCGTATGCCAGAGGCAGCGGATGAACGCATGATCCTTGAACAGGCTGTCCATGCGGGTTCGGAACCGGCGCCACGGTGTCGACAGGTCGTTGCGCCAACCCGTCCGGTCCATCGTAGCAACGGTGTGTCTTGTCGTGATCTGGCTGGTCATGTCCGGCAATAACAATCGACCCCTGCATCCGACCGCGTGCAGTCGGATGTCTTCACACCATCCGGGCAGGAAGGCCCAAGTCTCCGCATCATTGCAGGATGCAGGGCGGAGCTTCGATGACGCCCCATGGAGTCTCGATATGGGGGGCGCCGTTTGGGTAGACCATATCCCGCATCGGCTCAACGACTTTCGCCCGCGGGCCGGCAGCGGTCAGGGGGACGGGGTGACGGCGGCCTGCAGGTCGGTGAGGGCGCGGGCGAAGCGGTCGAGCCGCTCCGGCGACAGGCGATAGACCCAGCGGCCGAAGCGGCGCGCCAGCACCGCCGCCTGCCCGCCATCCGCGGCGGCGCCGTCGGCAGCGGCCGCGGACAGGCGCACCCAGGGCAGGGTTTCCGCATCCGCCGGCAGGAAGCGCGCTTCGACGGTGACGCCGTCGAAGGTCGTGACCGCGAAGGACAGCCGGGGTTCGCCCGTGCCGTCGTCGTCCACCACGCCGATATCGGTCAGGTCGAGCATGGCGAGCAGTCCGGCCAGGCTGTCGGCGACGTCGTCGGGGATGACCCGGCCGCCGGTCGCGGCGACGGCGAAGGGGGCATCCGGCGCCGGGCGGACCAGGCGCACGGCGGCTCCGCCCGCATCCTCGACGGCAATCGTACCGACGCGGCCGGGTTCGATGTCGACAAGGCGCCGGTCGAGCCAGGCGATCGGGTCGGCGGGCACCTCGATATCGCCGTCCGCCAGCCAGGACCGGGCGGCAAAGGCCTGGCGGACATACAGCCCCTCCAGCCCGCCCCGGCGGCGATCGCCCAGCAGGATACGGCCCAGGGGGGTGCCGTCGCCGGCTTCCGCGTCCAGGCGGATCGATCGGCTGTCGGGCGTGACGATGCCCGACAGGCCGAGGCGGTCGTAGCGGTCGGGGCGGATGGTCAGCGGGGCGGCCAGCCGCAGCGCGGCCAGGCCGGCCAGCACGCTCTCGACCCTGTCCGCCGGCACGGGGTAGTCGGCGCGCTCGACCCAGGACCACCCGCGATCATCGCGCGCGAAGGTGAAGCGATCCCCGGCGGTCGTGACCGTCAGGCGGGTCACGTCGTCGGCGCGCCCCGCCAGTTCGGGCAGGGCCGGCTCGCCGACGCGGGCCGCATCGGGAAGCCTGGCATGCAGATGCAGCTGGGTCGCCGCCGCGGTGGCACCAAGCGCGGCCACGGCCAGGGCGAGGGTGAGCCTGAGTCCCGGCATGGGCGGCGTCACCCGTTCCCGGCACGGGCGGCCGTGCGCCGGCGCAGCCCGGCCCATGCCAGTGCTGCCGCGGCCAGCAGGGCCGGGACCATCAGGGTGGCGGCGAATTGCAGCCACAGCTGCAGGCTCTCGACCTCCTGCCGCAGGGCGCGCTGGACCGTGCGGAGCTCCCGCCGGATCTCGATGATGCGGGCACGCAGGCCGCCCAGGGCCTCCCGCCGGGCGGCGGTCAGCGCGGCCTCTCCCTCCACGGTCCGCTCCAGCTCCGCCAGCGCCGCTTCGGTCTCGGTCAGTTCGCGCAGCAGGCCCTGTTCGGCCGTGCGGTATTGGGCGTCCGCCTCGGCTTGCAGGGCGGCAATCCGCTCGAACGGGCGGGCGACGTCGGCGCGGCCGCGCAACGTCGCCAGGTTGACGGCACCGCGCAGAGCCTCGATGGCATTGATCACGAAGGCGTCGTTGTTGGCGATGGTGGTGGCGACCGGCTGGCCATCGACCTCGCTGACGCGCGCCCACAGGGGATCGGCCAGGAAGTCGCTGTCGGCAACGACCACGATGTCCAGGGGGGCCGTGGTCGCGGCCAGGTGGGCGGCGCCGGTGGCGGCCCCGGCGGGCGGCCCGTCGGCAAAGGCGCTTCGCGCCGGGCCGCGGATGCGCGCGGCCAGGGTCAGCGGTCCGGGTCCGGCGCGGTAGAGCGCCAGCAGCTGCCGGGGGCCGATTTCCGCCTGTACGTGGCCCAACGGCAGTGCCATGGCCTCGCCGCTTGTGGTCAGCAGCGGGGTCATCGTCGTGCCCGCCCCGTCGACCGGGTCGAGGATGCCGGCACTGGCGAAGGTGACGGCGTTCAGTTCGCTGGCAATGGCATCGTCACGCGACACGAACGGGCGCCGCACCGACAACAGCAGGGCATCGTCCACCGTCTCCGGCCGGTCGCCCGGCACCTCCACGGGTATGGCCAGGCGGATATCGGCGGCTGCCCGGTCCGGGCGCAGCCGGATGCCCCAGCTGTCCGCGAACGGCGCCAGGTCCGATCCGTTCGGGGCGAAGCGGGCGGAGGGGGGGACAAGCGCCCGTTCGATCTCGCTATAGGGGTCGACGAAGGCCAAGACCCTGCCGCCGCCCATCAGGTACTGGTCGACGGCATAGAGCGTGGCCGGCCCCAGGCCGCGGGGGTGGGCCAGCAGCAGCACGTCGATGGACGGGTCGATGGCGATGGCGTCCGTCAGCAGCACGGTGAGGCGGAAGAACTCGGCCAGCCGCAGCGTGATCAGCCACAGCGCGTGTTCTGCGTCGCCGGCCAGGGGCAGCGGGCTCAGCACGCCGACGGTCGTCCGCTCCGGCTCGGCCAGGGCGGCGATGACGGCGGTCAGGTCGTATTCCAGCTCGGGCTCGCGCCGGGGCGCGAACAGCGGGATCACGGCCTGGTCGTCGACGGCATTCGTCCCCGTCAGGCCGAAATACCCGGTGTCGCCGTTGGCCAGCGGCAGCCCGGTCAGCCCGAAGGCCAGGGCCTCGTCCTCCGCCGGGCTGAAGGGTGCGGGATCGCGCAGGCGCAGGACCAGCCGGCCGCCGGCCCGTTCGGCATATTCCGCCAGCAGCTCGCGCACCCGGGACGCATAGGCCGCCAGGGCCGGCTGGTCGCGCTCCAGCGACCGCGACAGGAACAGGGTCAGCGTGATCGGCTCGTCTATCCGCTCCAGCACCGCCCTTGTGGCCGGGGCCAGCGTGTACAGCCGTCCTTCGGTCAGGTCCAGGCGCCAGCCTTCCAGGGCCTTCAGCGCCACGAGATTGACGGCGAAATAGAGGGCGATCACCGACACCACGGCAATGGTACCGCGCAGGCCGGGGCCAGGCAGCCGGCGCGCGATCCGGCCTGTCATGTCCGCCGTCCCGACGCCACCAGGGCGGTGTTGAAGACCAGGAACAGCGCGATGGTGGTGGCGAAGAACACCAGGTCGCGGGCGTCGAGCACGCCGCGCATGAGGGCACCGAAGCGCGCTTCGAAACTGAACCACGCCAGTGGTTCCACCAGCCCTGCCGGCAGCCAGTCGCCGAGGAAACCCAGCACCGGCGACGATCCCGGGGCGGTGAAGGCGAAGCAGGCGGCCACTGCCAGGATGAACGCCACCACCTGGCTGCGGCCGATGGCGCTGGCCGCCGCGCCGACGGCAAGATAGGCCCCGGCCAGCAGCAGGCTGCCCAGATAGCCCGCGGCGATGACGCCGTGGTCGGGCCGGCCCAGATAGGTGACGACCGCCCACATGGGCAGGGTCAGCACCAGCGCCAGGGCCAGCACGCCCCAGGCCGCCAGGAACTTGCCGACCACCGCCTGGGCGGGGGTCAGCGGCAGGGTCAGCAGCACCTCCAGCGTGCCCGATCGCCGCTCTTCCGCCCACAGCCGCATGGCCAATGCCGGACCCAGCAACAGGTAGAGCCAGGGATGGAAGCGGAAGAACGGGATCAGGTCGGCGCGCCCGCGTTCGAAGAACGCCCCGGCCTGGAAGGTCAGGATGCCGTTGAGGATCAGGAAGATGACCAGGAACACCAGGGCCAACGGCGTTGCGAAATAGCCGCGCAGCTCGCGCCGGAAGACGGCCGCGACCGGACGCCAGGTGCCGCCTGCACGTGCCGCCGCGCGCGCGACCGCGCGCACCAGCCGATGCCGGCGCGGCGCCGGCAGCCGGCGGCTGTAGCGTGTCCTGGGACGCCGGCCGTCGGGCATCAGCCGCACCCGGCCGCGGCGGCCTTCCCGGCGCCGGTGAGCGTGCGGAAACAATCCTCAAGGCTGTTGATGCGCGACAGCCGCGCCAGCTCCTCCGGCTTGCCGTCGGCCATGATGCGGCCATCGGCGATGACGACGGCGCGCGTGCAGACGGCCGCGACCTCTTCCAGCATATGGGTGGAGATGACGATCGCCTTGTCCGGCGCCATGGTCTTGATCAGGTTCCGCATCTCGTGGCGCTGGTTGGGGTCGAGACCGTCCGTCGGTTCGTCCAGGATCAGGGCCGGCGGGTCGTGGATCAGCGCCGCGGCCAGCGCGACGCGCCGGCGATAGCCCTTCGACAGCGTGTCGATGCGCTGGCGCCACACCGGTGCCAGGCCGGCCAGCGAGGCGACGCGGTCCAGGGCCGCCCGCGCGGTGCGCCCGCGCAGGCCCTGGGCGCCGGCAATGAAGCGAAGATAGGCGCCGGCCGCCATGTCGCCGTAGGCCGGCGCGCCTTCCGGCAGGTAGCCCAGCGCCCGGCGCGCCGCCAGCGGCCGGTCCTGCACGTCGGCGCCGCAGATGCGCGCCCGACCCGCCGTCGGCGGCAGGAACCCGCTGGCCATGCGCATCGCCGTCGTCTTGCCTGCACCATTGGGGCCGATCAGCCCGACGACCTCGCCCCGGGTGACGGTGAACGTCACGTCGTCGACGGCAACCAGCGCGCCGAAGCGGCGCGTCAGGTGGTCGAGCTCGATCGACACGGGGCAGGCCGGCAATGTCATGGGCAACAGCTTTTCGGTCATCCGCCGCGGGACTGACGCCGTATAGTAGGCCGGGGACGGGGAACGCAAAGGGGGATCGGTGGCCCATCGGCTCGGCCTGGCCAGCGGCATCGTCATGCTGCTGTTCGTACTCGGCCATTTCCTCAATCACATGCTGGGCCTGGTCTCGCTGGAGGCGATGAACTGGGGCCTCCAGTATTCCATCGCCCCCTGGCGCAACATCCCCGGGCTGGTGCTGCTGGGCGGCGCCCTCACCGTGCACCTGTGCCTCGCGCTGAAGTCCCTGTACGGTCGCCGCAGCCTGAGGATGACGACGTGGGAGGCGTTCCAGCTGGCCCTCGGCCTGATCATCCCCGTGCTGCTGATGGAACATGTCATCGGCACGCGTGCGGCGGACGACCTGACCCGGCTGCGCAGCGACTATACCTATGTGATGGCGTATCTGTGGGTCGCGGTGCCGTGGCTGGCGGCGACTCAGATCGCGCTGGTCGTCGTCGCCTGGGTGCATGCCATGATCGGCCTGCACTATTGGCTGCGCCTGAAGCGGTGGTACCCGCGCCTGGTCGCATGGCTGTTCGCCGTGGCCGTGCTGCTGCCGGCACTGGCCGTTGCGGGGTTCGTGTCGACCGGCCTGGACGTGCGGGCCCGTGCGGCCGATCCCGGCTACCTGGACGGGGTCTTTCACCGCGCACGCCTGGATGCGGCGGAAGAGACGTTCATCCGCACGGGGACGCAATACGGGCTGATGATCTATGCCCTGCTGCTGGGGGGAACGCTGGCGGCCCGGGGCGTGCGGCTCTATCACGCCAACCGGCGCAGCGTGCCGCGGCTGATCCATCCCAGCCGCGCCGTGCCGCTGCGGCTGGGGGCCACGGTGCTGGAAACGCTGCGCGACGCCGGGATTGCCCATGCCTCGGTCTGCGGCGGGCGCGGGCGCTGTTCCACCTGCCGGGTCCAGGTCCATCGCGGCGGCGACCGGCTGGTTGACCCGACGCCGGAGGAGCTGCGCGTGCTGAAGCGCATCGGCGCGCCGCCGGGTGTGCGCCTGGCCTGCCAGATCCGCCCGCCCGGGGACCTGGAGATCGTGCCCCTGCTGCCGCCCACGGCGACGGCCCGCGACGGCTTCGCCTCCCCGGCCTACAAATACGGGGAGGAGCGGACGATCGCCATCCTGTTTGCCGACTTGCGCGGCTTCACGAAGCTGTCCGACAGCAAGCTGCCCTTCGACGTGGTCTTCCTGCTGAACCGCTATTTCGACGGGATGGGCCATGCGGTGGAGCAGGCCGGCGGGCACCTGGACAAGTTCATCGGCGACGGGGTGATGGCCCTGTTCGGCGTGGAATCGGGACCGCAGGCCGGCTGTCGCCAGGCGCTGGCGGCGGCCGGGGCCATGGCGCGGGAGCTTGCCGCCCTGAACCGCAGCCTGGCCGGCGACCTGCCGGAACCGCTGCGCATGGGCATCGGCATCCATGTGGGACCCGCCATCGTCGGCGAGATGGGCTATGGCCGGGCCAAGGCCCTGACCGCCATCGGCGATGCGGTCAATACCGCCAGCCGGCTGGAGGGCCTGTCGAAGGAGTTCGCGGTCGAACTGGTGGTGTCGGACGAGGTCATCGGCTTCGCCGGCCTGGACCTTGACGCCTTTCCGCCGCACCAGGCCGCCATCCGCGGCAAGCGCGAAAAGCTGACCGTGCGTGCCATCCCTGCCGCTGCCGAGCTGGCGCCGCTGCTGGCGTGAGGAGGGTACGGTCCAGGTGAGCCTCACGACCCCTGCGCGCGAGCACCACTTCGTCCATCGCATCGGTTGGTTGCGTGCCGCCGTCCTGGGTGCCAATGACGGCCTGGTATCGACGGCCAGCCTGATCGTCGGTGTCGCCGCGGCCACGCCCGACCGGACGAGCATCCTGCTTGCCGGCGTCGCGGGCCTTGTGGCCGGCGCGATGTCCATGGCCGCCGGCGAATACGTCTCGGTCAGCTCGCAATCCGACACGGAGCGGGCGGACCTGGAGACGGAGCGGCGCGCCCTGGAAGCCGCGCCGGAGGTCGAGCTTGAGGAACTGGCGCAGATCTATGAAGGACGCGGCGTGGAGGCGGGGCTGGCGCGACAGGTGGCGTCCCAGCTGATGAACCATGACAGCCTGGCAACGCATGCGCGCGACGAACTCGGCATCTCCGACATCTCCACCGCGCGCCCGGTGCAGGCGGCCCTGACCTCGGCCGTCACCTTCTCCGTCGGGGCCGGCCTGCCGCTGGCGGCGGTGGCGATCGCGCCGGTTGCCCACACCATCCCGGTCGTGTCCCTGGCATCGCTGGCCAGCCTGGGGCTGCTGGGCGCGATCGCCGCGCGCGCCGGCGGCGCCGGCATGGGGAGGGCCGCCGTGCGCGTGATGTTCTGGGGGGCGCTTGCCATGGCCGTGACGGCCGGGGTCGGCACCCTGTTCGGAACGATCGCCTGAGGCCCGCCGGCGCCGTCCCTTGCCGACGGTGCGCTGCCGCTCAGGCCGATCGACGGCGGCGTCGGCCGGTTGCGGCCGGTTCGGCGGGGGTGGGCAGCTCGAACGCGCGGGCCAGGTGCGGATAGGCGTCGGTGCGGTGGGGCAGGGCCATGGCGTCGACGAAATGGCGCTGGAAGTCGGCCTCGACGGCGGTTTCGACCTTTTCGATGTCGCGGACGACCTGCTCGATCTCGTCGCGGGCCTTGCGGTCGACCAGCGCGATACGCGCACCGGTACCGGCGGCGTTGCCGATGGCGGCGACGTGGCCCAGGTCGCAGTCCGGGATCATCCCCAGCAGCATGGCGTATTGCGGGTCGATATGGCTGCCGAAGGCGCCGGCCAGGCGGATGCGGTCGACCTGGTCGACGCCATAGCGGGCCATCAGCAGCTTCGCCCCGGCATGCAGGGCCGCCTTGGCCAGCTGGATGGCGCGGATGTCGGGCTGCGTCACATGGATCGGCGGGTCGCCGTCGTGCAGGACGTAGCGCCAGGTGCGCCCGTCCGGCTGCAGCCGCGGCGTGCGCTCGGCCAAGGCGCCCTGGATGACGCCGTTGCGGTCCAGCAGGCCGGCCATCAGCATCTCGCCGATCACCTCGATGATGCCGGAACCGCAGATGCCGGTGACGCCCAGCATCTCCGTCTCCTCGGCGAAGCCGGGCTCGTTCGACCACAGGTCGCAGCCGATGACCTTGACCTTCGGCTCCAGCGTCTCGCGGTCGATGCGCACCCGCTCTATGGCGCCGGGGGCGGCGCGCTGGCCGCACGAGATCTCCGCCCCTTCGAAGGCCGGCCCGGTGGGGGAGCTGGCGGCGAGCAGGCGGCGGCTACTGCCCAGCACGATCTCGGCATTGGTGCCGACATCGATCAGCAGCGTCACCGGCTCAGCCCTGTGCGGGGCTTCGGCCAGCACCATCGCCGCGGCATCGGCGCCGACATGGCCGGCGATGCAGGGCAGCACATAGATGCGCCCGCCGGGGGCGATGGCGATGTCCAGCTCCCGCGCCGGCAGATCCTGGGCCGAGGCGGTGGCCAGCGCGAAGGGCGCGCCGCCCAGCTCCACCGGATCAAGCCCCAGGAACAGGTGGTGCATGATCGGGTTGCCGACGACCACGGCCTCTACCACGTCCTCGGGCGCGGCGCCGGCCTCGCCCGTGACCTTGACGACCAGGACATTGACGGCCTCGCGCACCACGCGGGCCATGTCGTGATGGGCGCCGGGGTGCATCTGCACATAGGACACCCGGCTCATCACGTCTTCGCCGAAGCGGATCTGCGGGTTCATCATCCCGGCCGAACCGATGACGCGGCCCGAGCGCAGGTCGCAGAGATGGGCGGCGATGGTGGTGGAGCCGATGTCGACGGCCACACCCAGCGCCCGCGTCTCCGCCCCCGGCCACAGTGCCACGATCACCGGCCGCGGCGCGGTGTCGAGGACGGCCGCCGTCACCTGCCAGTCGCCCTTGCGCAAGGTCGGCTGCAGCCCGGCCAGCACGGCGCGGTCGCAGATGGGCAGCGCCAAGCCGTGCTGCTCGTGCAAGGCCGTGCACAGGCGTTCCAGGTCGCCGGAGGGATGGTGCATGTCGGGCTCGGCCACCGTCACGGTGTGCAGCGTCACCCGCGGGTCGGCGGGCACGCGCCGCATCTCGGCCCGCTTGCGCACGACCTGGCGGTTGACCTGGGCATCGGCCGGCACGTCGATGACCAGGTCGCCCAGCATCTGCGCGCGGCAGCCCAGCCGCCGGCCCGGCTTCAGGCGATGGCGGCCTTCCCACTGGGTTTCGGCCTCGGTCCAGCCGGACAGGTGGTCGGCACGGCTCTTCAGCTTGTGCTTGGCGAAATCGCCTTCCGCGACCTCCACCTGGCAGCGGGCGCACAGCCCCTGGCCGCCGCAGACGCTCTCGATATAGACGCCCAGCGAGCGCGCGGCATCCAGCACCGTGGTGCCGGCGGCAAAGCGTCCGCGCCGGCCCGACGGCGTGAAGACGACCTGAACCTCGCCTGCGGCCGGCGCGTCCTCCGTCGCCATGACCTCAGGCGCCGCCCTGCCGCCTGCGTCCTTCGCGGCCGCCGCGCCGGCCCTCGCGCACCTCGCCCGCACCGCCGGCCGGCGGGCCGCCCTCGCGGTTGGCGTTCAGCCAGGCGCGGCAGTCGGGGTCCAGCGCATTCAGCATGTTGGCGGCGCGGATGCCGTTCATCTCCTCCGCGTGCAGCGGGTTCATGATCGCCGAGGTCATGCCCGAGCACGCGGCCATGGACAGGAAATGGGCGTTGACCACATGGCGATTGGGCAGGCCGAAGCTGATATTGCTGGCACCGCAGGTGGTGTTCACCTTCAGCTCCTCCCGCAGCCTGCGGATCAGGGTGAAGGCCTGGACGCCGGCGGTGCCCATGGCGCCGATGGGCATCACCAGCGGGTCGACGACCACGTCCTGGCGGCTGATGCCGTGATCCTCGGCGCGCTCGACGATCTTCTTGGCGACGGCGTAGCGCACGTCGGGGTCTTCGGAAATGCCGGTCTCGTCGTTGGAGATGGCGACCACGGCGGCGTCATACTTCTTCACCAGCGGCAGCACCCGTTCCAGCGACTCGTCCTCGCCGGTGACGGAGTTGACCAGCGGTCGGCCCTGATAGACGGCAAGCCCCGCCGCCAGCGCATCGATGATCGAGCTGTCGATGGACAGCGGCACGTCGACCAGCGACTGCACCAGCTTGATGGTCTCTGCCAGGATGCGCGGCTCGTCGGCCAGCGGGATGCCGGCGTTGACGTCCAGCATGGTGGCGCCGGCGGCGACCTGGGCCAGCGCATCGGCCTCGACCATCGAAAAGTCGCCACCCTTCATCGCCTCCGCCAGCTTCTTGCGGCCGGTGGGGTTGATGCGTTCGCCGATGATGCAGAAGGGCCGGTCGAAGCCGATCACGACCTCTTTGGTCGCGGACGAGAGGACGGTGCGTGTGGTCATGGGGATCCCTGTCAGTCCGCCGGCGGCGGTTCCGGTTGGTCTCGGCCGCCGCTCTCGATCAGGCGGGCCAGGCGTTGGGGGTCGTAGTCCCGTCCCAGCCGTTCGGCCGCGGCGGTCACGGCGGCATCGAGGTCAGCCTCGCAGGGCTGCGGCTCGCTGCGCCGCCAGTCGGCCAGATAGGCATCGCTGTCGCGCCCGCCGGCCAGCATGGCGGCGATGTCGATGGCTTCCTGGAAGCGCTGCCCCAGCTCGCGCTTTGCCGTCCCGCCGTCGGCCGAGGCGATCACCTGGGCGGGGATGTCGCGCCAATAGACGACCGTCAGTTCCGGCCCGGCGGCGCTGCGGCCACGGCGGCGTTCCCGCGTCATGCCGCCCGCTCCAGCATGGTCGCCAGGTCGCCGTAGCCGGTGAAGCGGTACTCATAGGCCAAGCCCAGGCGATCGGCCGCCCGGCGGGCCTCGGCCTCCAGCCCCGGATCCTCGGTCTGCGCCAGGTAGACCAGCCGATCGTAATGGGCGAAATAGGCATCGCGCAGCTCAGGATGCCGGTCGAGCCCCAGCGGGCGGATGACCATGGCATCGAACTGGCGGACCAGGAAATCGGTCAGGTAGAAGGCGGTGAACTCCGTCTCCGTCAATGCGGCGAATGCCTCGTTCCCGCTGAAGAAGCTGTAGCAATGGGGTCCGTCGACGCGTTCGGCGCCTTCCTCGGCCAGGACGCGGTCCAGTCGGCCCCCGGTGCCGCAGTCACCGTACAGGACCAGCACGCGGTCGAACCCGTCGCGTCCCTCGCGGATCGCTTCGCGCACGGCCTCGGGAATGCGCTCGGGCGTGTTGTGCAGCTGGGCGGGCAGGCAGCGCAGATCCATATGCCACCAGCCGTTCAGGCGGGTAAGCGCCAGCACCTCGCGGGCCAGCGCGCCGCAGCCGATCAGCAGGGTCCGGCCCGGGCCCGCTGCTTCGCGTTGAAGGGATCCGACCGCCATCGCCGGTGCTATTCCGCCGCGGTGCCAAGCCGGTTGTGGCGCCGCTTCATGAAGTCCTTGGCGATTTCCACGGTCACGGCGGCGTCGCGGCAATAGGCGTCGGCGCCGACGGCCTTGCCGAATTCCTCGTTCAAGGGCGCGCCGCCGACCAGGACGACGAAGTCGTCGCGGATGCCTTTCTCGATCAGCGTGTCGATGACCACCTTCATGTAGGGCATGGTGGTGGTCAGCAGCGCCGACATGCCCAGGATGTCGGGCTTGTGCTCCTCGATCGCGGCCAGGTACTTCTCGACGGGGTTGTTGATGCCGATATCGATGACCTCGAAGCCGGCGCCTTCCATCATCATCCCGACCAGGTTCTTGCCGATGTCGTGGATGTCGCCCTTGACGGTGCCGATCACCATCTTGCCCATCTTCGGCGCGCCGGTTTCGGCCAGCAGCGGGCGCAGGATGAACATGCCGGCCTTCATGGCGTTGGCCGACAGCAGCACCTCGGGCACGAACAGGATGCCGTCGCGGAAGTCGATGCCGACGATGCGCATACCCTCGACCAGGGCGTCGGTCAGGATGCGGTAGGGTGCCCATCCGCGTTCCAGCAGGATGTTCACGCCCTCTTCGATCTCGTCCTTCAGCCCGTCGTAGAGATCGTCGTGCATCTGCTGGACGAGGTCTTCGTCGGACAGCTCCCGCAGATCAAGATCGTTGTCTTCGCTCATCGTCGTCTACTCCCCTCCTCAAGGCCGCGGCCTCACGGTCAGTGGAGGCTTGGCGTCAATCGTGGTCCCCATCATCACCGACAAATGTCACCCCAAACTAAAGGGGTGGCGCGCCCCCTTCTTCCTTCCGCCTGGCCACGAACGCCTCGAGTTCTTCGAGGATCGCCAGGTCCAGCGGCGGTTGTTCGTAGGTCTCCAGCAGGGTCTTCCAGATGCGGTTGGCGCGTTGGGTGGCTTCCACCGAGCCGGACTCCCGCCAGGTCTCGAAATTGCGCCAATCCGACAGCAGCGGCGCGTAGAACGCGCCCTCATAGCGCGCCATGGTGTGCGGGCTCTGGAAGAAATGCTTGCCGGGGCCGACCTCGTCGATGGCGGTGACGGCCAGGCTGTCTTCGTCCGTTTCCAGCGGTTCGAAGAATGCGGCCATCATCTGCAGCATCTCCGCGTCGAGAATGATCTTCTCGTACGAACACGCCAGACCGCCTTCCAGCCAGCCGAAGGAATGCTTGACCATGTGGCAGTGCGCCAGCATGCAGGGCCAGATCGACATCATCGATTCATAGGTCGCCTGCTCGTCCGCCGCACAGCTGGCATTGACGTTCGAGCCGCGCCAGGGGAAGCCGTAGCGCCGCGCCAGTTGGCCGCTGGCCAGCAGCGACTTGGCGAATTCCGGCGTGCCGAAGGCGGGCGCGCCCGACCTCATGTCGACGTTGGAGGTGAAGCTGCCATAGACGATGGGCGCACCCGGATTGACGATCTGTGAGAAGGCGATGCCGGCCAGGGCCTCGGCGTTCTGTTCCACCAGCGCCCCGGCGATGGTGATCGGCGCCATGGCGCCGGCCAGCGTGAACGGTGTGAGGATCACCGGCTGGTTGGCGCGCGCCATCTCGATCATGCCTTCCAGCATCGGCCGGTCGAGCTGCAAGGGCGAGTTGGTGTTGACCACGGTCATCGTCGACGGTTCGTGCAGCAGCCGTTCGTGGCTGATGCCGCGGGCGATGCGCGCCATCTCGATGCCGTCGGCCATGCGCTCGCGCCCCAGCGCATAGCCGTACAGCACCTTGTCGGTATGGCGGACCATGGCGGCGACGGCGTCCAGGTGTCGGGTGGACGCCGGCAGGTCCACCGGTTCCACCGGATAGCCGCCGATGGTGTGGCAGATGTTCAGTGCTTGCCCCAGCTTGATCAGGTTCAGGAAGTCGGCGTAGTTGCCGGAGCGCCGTCCGCGGTCGATGTCGGTGACGTTGGGGGCGCTGCCCATCAGCATGAACACGGTCCAGTCGTCGCCGATGGACACGGTATGTGCCGGGTTGCGGGCATGCAGATCGAACCGGGGGGGGACCGTCTTGATCTTCTCTTCGATCAGCGCGGGGTCGAAGCGCACGCGGATGCCGTCGGTGTCGATATCGGCGCCGGCCTGGCGCAGGATCTCCACCGCCTTCGGCAGCAGGAAGTTCATGCCGGTGTCGCGCAACACCCGCAGCGACGCCTGATGGATCGCTTCCACCTGGTCGGCCGACAGGATCTCAAGCTTGGGATAGGGGTTGCGGAGTTTCCTGAAGGGGCGCTGTGCCAGCCCTGCAGACCGTTGCTGCCGATTGATCCGCCGCTCGCGACGCGCCATCCAAGGTCCCTTGCCGCCAACCACATGGGTACACGATCGCACCCTACGCATGGGCCGGGCCGGCGCACTTGCCTGCATGTGCCCGTTTCTGCGACAGATACGACATTGCCGGCGCGGGGGGACGATCATGGACAAGGACCGCTTCGAACGGGGCCTCGCCAAGCGGCGGGCGGTGCTGGGTGCGGACTATGTCGACCGCGCCCTGGCCCAGGCCGACGACTTCACGCGCCCGTTCCAGGAGATGCTGACGGAATACTGCTGGGGCTTCGGCTGGGGCGACGAACGCCTGGATGCGCGCACGCGCTCGCTGATGAACCTGACCATGATCGCGGCGCTCAACCGCATGCACGAGTGGGAGACGCATCTGAAGGGCGCCCTGACCAACGGCGTCACCAAGGGTGAGATCCAGGCCGCGATCCACCAGATCGCCATCTATTGCGGCGCGCCGGCGGCGCTGGAGTGCTTCCGCATCGCCGCGCGTGTTCTGGACGAGCGGGGGGTGTAGGCCCGGGGACGGGTTGCCATGGACGGACAGGGTGCGCAGCGCCGGCGGTTCCTCGACCTCGTCCGCGCCAACCCAGTCAACGCCGCCCTGCTGGACCGGCTGGCGGACCTGGCGCTGCCGGACGGCGGGCTGGTCAGCGGCTGCCTGTTCCAGACGGTGTGGAACGGTCTCACCGGCCGGCCGCCGACATACGGCATCCTCGACTACGACGTCTTCTATTGCCACACCGGCGACCTGTCGTGGGAGGCGGAGGATGCGGTGATCCGCCGCTGCGCCACTGCCTTCGCCGACCTGGGGGCGGAGGTACAGGTGCGCAACCAGGCGCGCGTGCATCTGTGGTATCCGGACAAGCACGGCGTCGCCTGCCTGCCGCTGACGTCGTCGCGTGCGGCGATCGACACCTTCCTCTGCCGGTCGGCCTGCGTCGGCATCTTTCCGGCGCCCGGGGGACGCCTGGACGTCCACGCGCCCTTCGGTTTCGACGACCTGTTCGCCATGGTCGTGCGCCCGAACCCGGTGCGCGGGACCGCCGCGGCCTACCACCGCAAGGCGCGGCGCTGGCAGCAGGCCTGGCCCGGCCTGACGGTCCTGCCCTGGCCGGACACCCGATGACCCGCCGGCGCGAGCATCGGCGGATTGGCCGGGAAGCCGGTGGCCGGGATGTCTGGGGTGAGGAAGGAAGGGTTGGAAGGGCTGGTGGAGGGAGGGGGTCAGGGGAAGATGGGGGTCAGGTCTTTGACCATCGCAAGGAGAAGGGGGTCAGGAGGAAAGGGTCAGGTCTTTGATCATCGTAAAGAGAAAGGGGTCAGGTCTTTGACCATCGCGCAGACGTCGTCTTGCGATGTCAGACTGCCAGCCCTTCCAACCCTTCCTTCCCGGCGACGAACCGCTTGCGGCGGTGACGGGCGGCGGCACAAGATATCCGGCCGCACGGACATGAGGTAGGGCGGGGCGCGCGCGGGCGGTCCGCCGGGGAGGGGCGAGACGATGACGACCCGGGTGTTTCTCGTGCGCCATGGCGCCACCGTGCTGTCGGCGGAAGACCGGTTCGCCGGTTCGACCGATGTCGACCTGTCCGACGAGGGGCGGCGGCAGGCCAGCAGCCTGGCGGAACGGCTGGCGGGGGAGCCCGTGGCCGCCGTCTATGCCAGCCCGATGCGGCGCACGGTGGAAACGGCCACCATTGCCGGCGCCCCGCACAAGCTGGCGCCGCAGACCTTCGTCGGCCTGCGGGAGATCGATCACGGCCACTGGGAGGGGCTGGAGCGCTCGCAGGTGGAAGAGCGCTTCCCCGACGAATACGCCGGGTGGGAGGCCGACCCCTTCACCTTCGCGCCCGAGGGCGGGGAGGCCGGGATCCACGTGCTCGCCCGCTCGCTGCCGGTCATCCGCGAAATCGTGGTGCGGCACACCGACCAGACGGTGCTGGTGGTGTCGCACAAGGCCACCATTCGCCTGTTGATCAGCAGCCTGCTGGGCTTCGATGCCCGCGGCTACCGCGACCGGCTGGACCAGCAGCCGGCCTGCCTGAACATCCTGGATTTCCGCGACACCGTGCGGGCGCGGCTGATGCTGTTCAACGATGTCTCGCACTACGAAGGCGTGCCCGACGTCATGCTCGCCAGGCACCTGTCGAAATGGTGGGACGCGCCGCAGACCGCGGACTGAGCACGGGCCGGCGCGACAGTCGCCGTCGATTGCGATGGACGCTGCCTGGTCGTTCCCTTTTCAAGATGTCCGCTTGCCAGCCGTCGGCGTCGATCCTAATATTAATGAGCAATCTAATGGTAGGAATTCCCCGGTCCGCTGCGGCCATCGGCGCTGCATCGGTCTGAAGAACCGGCAAAGCTCGGCCGGCGGTGCGGGCAGCACTGCCTGCCCATCGCATGGCAGTGCCGAAACCGCAGGGCCTCTGCGGCAAAGTAGCACTGAGGGAACTCTAGCTCGCCTTTTGCATTAAGTCGTATTCGCATCCCTGGAGCGAAGTCATGAACGGCGCCAAGAAGACCTGCATGATCGTCGATGACGATTTCCTAATCCGCAAATATCTCGGCCTCATGATCGAGGAGTTCGGCTACGAGCTGTGCGGGGTCGCGGGCGGCGCGCGGGAGGCCGTGGAAAAGGCGGTCCAGCTCAAGCCGGACACCATCCTGATGGATGTACGCCTGGAGGGCGAGATGGACGGGGTGGATGCCTCGCTGGAGATCTACCCGCAGGTGCCCACGCGCATCATCTTCATCACCGGGTCGGCCGAGCCGGACACCATGGCGCGCATCCACCTGGACCACCCCCACGCCATTCTGATCAAGCCGATCGGGATCGATCAGCTGCAACGCGCGCTTGCGTCCTGAAGCAGGGTGGCATCGGGCCGGCACGGACCCGATGCCCGCTGGTGCGCCCTGCCGACCGCGGGTCGGGACCCACCCGGACGCGGAGGCGACACGCGCGGCGTCTCGCGACGATTGACCGATGCTGTCCGGGGCGGAGTATTGTCGACGGTCTTGCGCGCTTGCGCTCTTCACCGGATGTCTCCGCCATGTCCACGCCGCCGCCGGGCGCCGACAACGCCTTCGACCGCCATCTCATCCATTACGGGTTCGAGTTCTTCCCCACCCTGATCGAATCGGCCCGCGGCGCCGTCGTGCGCGATGTCGACGGCCGCGAGATCCTGGATTTCACCTCCGGCCAGATGTGCGCCACGCTGGGCCACAATCATCCGGCCATCGTCGCCGCGGTGGAGCGGGCGTGCCGTACCGCGCTGCACCTCTACAGCGGCATGGTCAGCGTGCCGGTGGTGCAGCTGGCCGAGGCGCTGGCCGCCCTGCTGCCCGAGGGCTTGCAGCGGATGATGTTCCTGTCCACCGGCGGGGAGGCCAACGAGGCCTGCCTGCGCATGGCCAAGCTGCACACCGGCCGGTTCGAGATCGTGGCCCTGACCGGGTCATGGCACGGCATGACCGCGGGCGCGGCGTCCAGCACCTATGCGGCCGGTCACAAGGGCTATGGCCCGGCCATGCCCGGGTCGATGGCGCTGCCGGCGCCCAACTGCTACCGCTGTCCCATCAAGCACTGCCGCGATCGCTGCGACATGGCTTGCCTGGACGCGGGCTTCGCCACCATCGATGCGCAATCGGTGGGCTCGCTGGCCGCGGTCTTGGCCGAGCCGGTGTTGAGCTCCGCCGGCGTCATCGTGCCGCCGCCCGGATATCTCGCGCGCTTGAAGCAGGAATGCGAGAAGCGCGGCATGCTGCTGATCCTCGACGAGGCACAGACGGCGCTGGGCCGGCTGGGCGCCAATTTCGCCTTCGAGATCTTCGGCGTGGTGCCCGATATCCTGTCCCTGTCCAAGACGCTGGGGTGCGGCCTGCCGATTTCCGCCGTCGTCACCAGCGACGCCATCGAGGCCGATTGCGCCGCCAAGGGCCTGATCCACATCACGTCGCACATCTCCGACCCGCTGCCGGCGGAAGTCGGGGTGGCGGTGCTGCGCACCCTGGCGGAGGAGGCGATCAACGCGCGGGCGCTGGAGATGGGCGCCCATCTGCGCCGCGGGCTGGAGGCCTTGCAGGAGGAGTTCGAGGCCATCGGCGACGTCCGCGGCATCGGCTTGCTGCTGGGGGTGGAACTGGTCAAGGACCGCGAGACCCGCGAGCCCAACCCCGAGCTGGGGCGCGCCGTCACCCGGCGGTGCATGGAACTGGGGCTGAGCATGAACATCGTGTCCGTGGGCGGCCTGGCCGCCGTCTGGCGCGTGGCACCGCCCCCGATCATCACGGTGGAGGAGATCGACCGCGGGCTGGCGATCCTCGGCCAGGCGATGCGCGAATGCAGCTGAGCCGGGGCGCCGGCACCGGGCAACCGCCGGGGGCGCCCG
Organism: Rhodospirillaceae bacterium; assembly: GCA_020638595.1. Lineage (GTDB taxonomy): Bacteria > Pseudomonadota > Alphaproteobacteria > DSM-16000 > Inquilinaceae > JACKIG01. The sequence goes on from JACKIG010000013.1 coordinate 32,606, forward strand.
GCGTTTGCCCGGCCCGGGGGTAACGTCCGGACGGCAACGATCGCGCCGGCAAGGGGGAGATGGGGATGGTGGCCTTGGGCAAGACCTATGCGGTGCTCGGCGGGGGCGGGTCTTTCGGGCTGCACTGCGCGAAATACCTGCTCGACCACGCCGACCCGTATCGCGTGGTTGCCATCGGGCGCGACCCGCCGAAGCCGGAATGCTTCACCCTCAATGTCGGCAAGGGCGATCCGCGCTACGAATACCGGGCCTTCCATGTGTATTACGAGCAGGACCTGCTGCTGGACTACCTGGACCGCACGCGCGCGCAGATCGTCATCAACTTCGCAGCGCAGAGCGAAGGGGCCGCTTCGTGGCGGCATTCCTGGCGCTATTTCGAAACGAACGCGGTCGCGCTCGCCAAGCTGGCGGAGGAGCTGAAGAAGCGCGACTACCTGGAGCGCTTCATCCACATCGGCACGTCCGAGGTCTACGGCTCGGTCGATCGCGCGGCGACGGAGGACGACCCCGTCCGCCCGTCCAGCCCCTATGCCGCGTCGAAGGCGGCCTTCGACCTGCACCTGATCTCCGTCCACCGCTTCGGCGGCTTTCCCATGAACATCCTGCGCCCATGCAATGTCTATGGCCCGGGCCAGCAGTTGCAGCGGCTGATCCCCAGGGCCATCGTCTGCGGCCTCACCCATCGCAAGCTGCCCCTGCATGGCGGCGGGCGGGCGGAGAAGTCGTACATCCACGTCCGCGACCTTGCCCGCGCCATCCTGATGGTGGCCGACGGCGGCCCCATGGGCACCGTCTACAATGTGGGCACGCGCGAGACCGTGGCCGTGCGCCGCGTGGCGGAGCTGTGCGCGGAGGCGCTGGGCATCCCGTTCGACCAGCTGTGCGAAGTGACGGGCGAGCGCTTCGGCCAGGACTACCGCTCATGGATCGACAGCTCGGCCATCTACCGCGATCTTCGCTGGCAGCCGGAGATCGGTTGGGACGACGGCCTGGGCGAGATGGTGGCTTGGGGGCGCAGATACCTTGACGACCTGCGCGCGATTCCGCTGGATTTCCAGATGCGCGGATAGCCGGGCCGGCCGCCCCGATCGGGGCGGGGCACGCGGTACGGCAGCAGGGTATGGACGGGGACGAACCGGGGCGGCGATGGCGGGCGATCTGGACGGAATTCTGGTGGTGGCGGTGGAGCAGGCGGTGGCCGCGCCCTATGCGTCCGGCCGGCTGGCCGATGCGGGGGCCCGCGTCATCAAGGTGGAGCGGCCGGAAGGCGACTTCGCCCGCGACTATGACCACATGGTCAAGGGCCAGAGCGCCTATTTCGTCTGGCTGAATCGCGGCAAGCAGTCGGTGCGGCTGGACCTGAAGGACGCGGGCGATCTTGCGTTGCTGAAGCGGATGATCGGGCGCGCCGATATCGTGCTGCAGAACCTGATCCCCGGTGCGGCGGAGCGGCTGGGCATCGGCAGTGCGGACCTCAGGCGCGCCGACCCCCGGCTGATCACCTGCGACATCAGCGGCTATGGCGAAACCGGGCCGATGCGCGACTACAAGGCCTATGACCTGCTGATCCAGGCGGAAAGCGGCCTGTCCGCCGTCACCGGCACCGCCGAGGAACCCGCGCGCATCGGCGTGTCCGTCTGCGACATCGCCGCCGGGATGACCGCGTTCCAGGCGATCCTGCAGGCCCTCTATGCCCGCGAGCGCACCGGCGAGGGCCGCGGCATCCAGGTGTCGCTGTTCCATGCCATGGCCGACTGGATGAACGTGCCCTACCTGCAGCATGTCTATGGCGGCAGGACCCCGGTCCGGTCGGGCCTGAACCACCCGTCGATCGCCCCCTATGGCGTCTATCGCTGCGGCGACGGGGCCGGAGTGCTGATTTCCATCCAGAACGAGCGCGAATGGCACCGCCTGTGTGCGGAGGTGCTGGGCCGGGCGGAGGTGGCGGCCGACCCGCGGTTCGTGACCAACGAAGACCGCGTCGCCAACCGACCGGCCCTGAATGCGGTGATTGCGTCGGTCTTCGGGGCCGAGCCGCGCGATCGCATCGTCGCCCGCCTGCTGGCCGCGAAGATCGCCTTCGGCAGGATGAGCAGCCTGGACGACCTGGCTGGCCACCCGCAGGCGCAGCTAATCACCGTCGCCACCTCCAACGGCGAGATCCGCATGCTGGCCCCCGGTGTTGCCGTCGTCGGCCGGCAGGACCGCTACCGTCCGGTCCCCGCCCTGGGCGCGGACGACGACGCGATCCGCGCGGAGTTCGCTCAGGCGCCGTAGAGCCGCATCGCGTCGGGCATCATCTGTTCCAGCTGCGCGATGCGGTTGCCCGGCGCCGGATGGGTGGAGGCGAATTCCGGCGGCTGGGGCGACCCCGACTGGTCCATCTTGTGCCAGAAGGACAGGGCGGCCCGCGGGTCGTAGCCGGCCTGTGCCATCAGCATCAGGCCGCGGCGGTCGGCCTCCAGCTCCTGCTCGCGCGAATAGGGCAGCAGCAGGCCCACCTGTGCGCCCAGTCCAAGGACGGCGGCGATCTGCTGCGCGCTTTCCGGGTTGCCGCCGCTCAGCGTCTGGCCGATCAGCGAGATGCCCGCGCCCGTCGCCTCGGCCGTGGCGACCCGTTCGGCCGGGTGGTTTTCCAGCACATGCGCCACCTCGTGGCCGAGAACTGTGGCCAGCTCGGCATCGTCGGGCGCATAGGCGAAGATGCCTTCATAGGCCCCGATGTAGTTTCCGGGCAGCGCGAAGGCATTGGCCTCCTCGCCGACGAACACCGCCATCTGCCACTGGCCGGGGTTGCCGCCGGCTGCCGTGATCACGCGGCTGCCGACGCGTTGCAGGCGCGACTGCTTGGTGCCGTCGCGCGACAGCTGTTCCGTCCGGTGCAGCTCGGCCCACAGCTGGCTGCCCATGTCGGCCGCAACATCGGGGGGAACCAGAAGCGGTGCGGCCGCTTCGCCGAAGGCGCCGATGCCGCCGCCGCCGCCGAATCCGCCCTGCGCACACCCGGCGACACCCACGGCCGCCGCCGCGGCGCCGGCACCGCGCAGCAGCGACCGCCGTCCCAGCGCCGATCCGCGCTGACCGGTGCCGTGCGGCACACCACAGATACACATGGCAATCCTCCTCGGCCCAGCCGACTGCCGACCGGATAGCGTGCAGCGGCGGCAATAAAATGGCACGGCACGCCGAGTGGTTCCGACCCCCGCCGGCCGGCGGCAGCCTCAGCCCGCGGCGAGCAGCGCGCACGCCTCGGGCGGCGGGTCCAGCGACAGCGCCGTCAGCGACGGCACGAACCGGAACGATGCCGCACCGTATCTCTCGCGCGCAAATGTCACCTCGGCGGCATAGGACAATGCGGAGCATTCCCGCGGAACCGGGCCCCCGTCCGCGGCCTCGGTTCCGTCCCGCAAGGGAAACACGGTGATCCCGCCGGCAACGGCGATCGCCGTCGGGTCATCGGGGGCGGGTACGGCCTCGCATTCGACGGTGACGATGACGCGCTGGTCCTGCACGGTGGTCCCGCGGGTCAGGAAGACGTCGATGTAGTGGGGATCGCTCAGGTTGAGCCGATCGGCCAGGACCGGATGGACGACGCGCGCGGCCGAGCGGCACCATTCATCCTCCTCGGGAACGGTGGCGGCCATGCGATCGGCGCTTTGCATGAAAGCCCGCACCATCATCCCGACACCGAAGGCGATAACGACCGCAACAGCGACGATGGCGATCACCTTTTCCTGTCTGCTGTACTGCTTGGCCATATCCCCCCCGTTCCGAAGGCAGGCTGGCACACCGCCGGCGCAATGCCAAGCCGCCCGCCGGCCCGGCGGGCGCAGACAGGCCCCGCACGGGTCGCCGGAGGTCAGCCGCGCATGCGGCGGGCCTCGGGATCGAACAGCGGCCGGGTCACGACGGTCGCCGGTCGCCTGTCGCCCAGGATCTCGATCGTCAGCGGGGCGTCCGGGACGGCAAGGTCGGCCGGCACATACCCCAGCGCGATGGAGCGGCCCACGAAATGCGCATAGCCGCCCGACGTCACCCAGCCGACGACGCTGTCGCCGCTCCAGATCGGTTCGTCGCCCATCACGTCGACGCCGGCATCGTCCACCGTCATCGTGACCAGCCGCCGCTGCGGGCCCTGGTCGCGGTCCTTCAATGCGGCGTCGCGGCCGATGAAGTCACCCTTGGCGAAGTCGACGAAGCGGGTCAGGCCGGCCTCGGCGGGGCCGTAGATGGGGCGGTACTCGCGCGCCCAGGTGCCGAACCCCTTTTCCAGCCGAAGCGAGTTGAGCGCGCGGCCCCCGAACAGCTTGAGGCCGAGATCCGCCCCCGCGGCGCGCAGCGTGTTGTAGAGGGCAAGCAGGTAGTCGTTGCGCACCCAGATCTCGTATCCCAGGTCGCCGGTGAAGCTGATGCGGCCGACCTTGGCGGGGATCAGCCCGACCTCCATCTCCCGGAACGTGAGGAACGGGAAGGCCTCGTTCGACATGTCCTCCGCCGTCACGCGCTGCAACAGCGTGCGGGCCTGCGGGCCGGCGATGGACAGCCCGTAAAGGTCCGTGCCGAGGGAACACAGCGTCACGCCCTCATCGGCCATGTGGTCGGCGAACCACCGCAGGTGATAGTCCTCCGCAACGCCGGACCCGAACAGGAAGAACCGCTCGGGATCCGCCTGGGCCAGGGTGAAATCGCCGATCAGCCGGCCGCGGGGGTTGAGCATCGGCGACAGCACGATGCGTCCCTGCCTGGGCGGGCTGTTGGCCAGCACGCGGGCCAGCCACGCTTCCGCGCCCGGTCCGGTAATCTCGTACTTGGCGAAGTTGGAGATCTCGATCATCCCCACCGCCTCGCGCACGCCGCGGCATTCCTCGCCCACCGGCCCGTGGGCGTTGGACCGCTTGAAGGTCACGGTCTCCACCGGCTCCATGCCCTCCGGCGCGAACCAGAGGGCGTGCTCCAGCCCCCAGCTGTCGCCGAAGACCGCCCGTTCGCCCTTCAGCCGGTCGTACAGCGGCGTCGTGCGCAGGGGCCGGCCGGCCGGCAGTTCCTCGTTCGGGAAGCGGATCTGGAAGCGGCGGCCATAGTTCTCGCGCACCTTGGCGTTGGTATAGGCAAGCCCGGCCCAGCTGCCGTAGCGGCTGGCATCCATCGCCCAGACGTCGAAGCCAGGGTCGCCGTCCGTCATCCAGTTGGCCAGCGCCAGGCCGACGCCGCCGCCCTGGCTGAACCCGGCCATCACCCCGCAGGCCAGCCAATAGCCGGGCAGGCCGCGGACCGGCCCGATCAGCGGGTTGCCGTCGGGCGCGAAGGTGAACGGGCCGTTGACGATCTGCTTGATGCCCGCCCGTTCGATCGGCGGGAAATGCGCGAACCCGACCTCCAGGTTGTGGGCGATGCGGTCCAGGTCGGGGGGCAGCAGCGCGCGGCTGAACTCCCACGGGGCCGAGCGCGGCGACCAGGGCACGCCCGCCTTCTCGTAGGTGCCCAGCAGCATGCCCTTGCGCTCCTGGCGCATGTAGGTCTCGCCTTCGAAATCGATGGCGTGGATCAGTTCGCCGTCGCGCTCCACCAGCTCCGGCAGGTCCTCGGTGATCAGGTACATGTGTTCCATGGCCAGCACCGGCAGCTCCAGCCCGACCATGCGGCCGAGCTCGCGCGCCCAAAGGCCGCCGGCATTGACCACGTGCTCGGCCTGGATGGTGCCGGCGTCGGTGACGATGTCCCAGCCGCCCTGCGGGCGCGGCGTCACGTCGGTAACGCGGGTCTGGCGGTAGACCTCCGCCCCCAGTTGACGCGCGGCCTTGGCATAGGCGTGCGTGACGCCATAGGGGTCCACATGGCCTTCCATCGGGTCGAACAGCGCGCCGATGAAATGGCGCTTGTCCATCAGCGGAAACCTGCGGGCGGCCTCGTCGATGGAGATCAGCTCGGTCTGCATGCCGAGATAGCGGCCCTTGGCATGCATGGCGCGCAGATAGTCCATGCGCTCTGGCGTGCCGGCCAGCATCACGCCGCCCGTCAGGTGGATGCCGCACGACTGGCCGGAGATCGCCTCGATCTCCTTGTAGAGGTTGATCGTGTAGCTTTGCAGCTTGGCGACGTTGGGATCGCTGTTGAGCGTGTGCATGCCCCCGGCGGCGTGCCAGGTCGACCCGCAGGTCAGCTCGTCCTTCTCGATCAGGACCGCGTCCGTCCAGCCCGCCTTGGCCAGATGGTAGAGGACGCTGCATCCGACGACACCGCCACCGATCACGGCGACCCGTACGGGCGACTTCATTGCGCGCATGCTCCCACGTTGTGGATGGCCGGACCCCTGGGTCCGGCATCCGTGTTCACCGAAGCACACCGGGGCAGGTGCCGTGTGCTCCGTGTCCGACCGATTTGGTGCCTGCGGCGACACCCTGTCGGCCGATGGCCGGCGATCGGCTGCACGATCGCTGTGCCAACGACTATCAATTGATCACATGACTCGACAGTTTCATAACTATCAAGGAGGTTGGGATCCCAGGTAGGTGCCGTGGACAGCCATCTCGAAGGCCGGAAGCAAATGCAGGACAAGGCTGTCGTCGCCGGGACAGGCGACGCCCCGCGGCGCCGTCGCGGCTGGACGCGCGGCCGCAGGGACGTCGCCACGGTTGCCGGCATTGCTGTGCTCTTCTTCGCCGTGGCCTCGCTGATCGATCTGTACGAGATCATCGACTCGCAGGTTCAGACTGAGGAGGACTGGCAGTTCGACGAGCTGTTCCTGACGATACTGTTCCTGCCGTTGCCGCTGGTCTGGCTGGCCTGGAGGCGCTGGCAGGATACGCGCAAGAGCGAGCAGCAATACCGCGACGTGGCGGAAAGCACGACGGACTGGTTGTACATCACCGATGCCGACTGCCGCTACACCTTCATTTCCGGCCGCTTCAGCCAGGTCACGGGGTATACCGCGCGGGATTGGCTGGGTCGGCGCCTGGGGTCGTTCGTCGATCCGGCAGCGGCGCCGGAATCGGTCGCTCGCGTCCTCTCGGCAATCGAGGAACACCAGCCGTTGCGGGACGTGGCGCTGGTGATCCGGGCCGCCGACGGCTCGGAACGATGGATCAGCACCAGTGCGACGCCCGTCTTCGGCGAGGGCGGCCGTTTCGTCGGCTATCGCGGCGCGGCCAATGACATCACCGAACTGAAGCGGATCGAAGCGACGCTGATCGAAAGCCGCGAGCGGGAACGGCTGATCCTGGAATCGGCGGCCGAAGGGATCGTCGGGCTGGACCCCGACGGGCGATGCACCTTCGCCAATGCCAGTGCCGTACGGCTCCTGGGGTATGCCTCGCATTCCCAGCTGCTGCACCGGGAGATCGGCCGGATCGTCGCGCCGCGCGCAGCCGGGGGCGATTCGCCCTATGACGGGCAGGGCGACCTGATCAAGTGGGCCTGCGCGCTCGGCATCAGCAGTCAGATGAGCGACGCGCTGTTCCAGCGGGCGGACGGATCGACCCTGCCTGTCGAGTTCCGCTGTTCGCCCATGATCCATGATGGCCAGGTCCGCGGCGGAGTTGTCACCTTTATCGACATCTCCGACCGCAGGCAGGCGCACGAAGCCAAGCTTCGGGCCGAACAGCGGCTGGCCGATGCCATCGACAGCCTCGACGAGGGGTTCGTCCTGTGGGATGCGGACGATCGGCTGGTGCTGTGCAACGAGCGGTACCGCAATGCCTATGACAAGGTCAGCGAGTATGTGGCCCCCGGGGTGCGATTCAGCGCCCTGACGCGCGCCGCCGCCGAGACGGGCCAATTCGTCATGCAGGTGCCGGTGGAGCAGTGGATTCGCGAGCGCCTGGCCGCGCATGCGGCCTGCAACGTGACGATCGAGCAGGAGCTGTCCAATGGCCGCTGGCTGCGCGCTTCCGACAACCGCACCAGCGACGGTGGCCGGGTCGGGACGCGCGTGGACATCACCGAGCTGAAGCGCACCGAGGACGCCCTGCGGCAGAGCCAGGAGCGGCTGAACCTGGCCGTCGAGGCTACCAAGGCCGGCATGTGGGACATTGACCTCAAGAGCGGGCAGCGCTGGTGGTCGCCGGGCTATCTGCAGCTTGTGGGCTTTCCCCCCGACGCACCGACGCCGACGGCCGAGCAGTTCTTCGATCTGGTCCATCCCGAAGACCGCGACCGGGTGCGCCGCGGCAGGGACGCGGCCCTCAGCGGCGATGCCACCTACTATCACGAGATCCTGCGCTGCCGCCGGTGCGACGGTTCGCATATCTGGCTGGAGAGCTATGGCCGCGTGCTGCGCGACGCGTCCGGCAGGGCGGTGCGCTTCGCCGGCTTCAACATCGACATCACGCCGCAGAAGACGCGCGAGCTGGCGCTGCTGGACGCCCGGGCGCGGATCCAGCGCCAGGCCGACGCCCTGGCCGACCTTGCCGACGACCTGCGCCAGGCCAAGGCCAGGGCGGAAGAGGCCAATCGCGCCAAGACCGATTTCCTGGCGATGATGAGCCACGAGCTGCGCACGCCGCTGACCGGGATCCTCAGTGTGGCCGACCTGCTGCTGCGCCACGGGCTGACGCCGGCGCAGGCCCATTCCATAGGGCTGCTGAAACGCTCCGGCACGGCGCTGTTGGTCCTGCTGAACGACCTGCTGGATTTCTCGAAGATCGAGGCGGGCGAGCTTCGGCTGGAGAATGCCAATTTCAACCTGTATGAGGTGGTGAACGCGGCCGAATGGCTGTTTCGCGCCCATGCCGAAGACAAGGGGCTGGCGCTGTCCGTCGAGCTGGTGGACGAGCTGCCGCAGTGGCTGTTCGGGGATTCGACGCGGCTGCGCTGCGTCATCGCCAACCTGTTGAGCAATGCCGTCAAGTTCACCGAACGGGGGGATGTCCGGCTGACCATCGTGCGGTGCCCGGCGGGCGAAGGCGACGACGTGCGGCTGCGGTTCGAGGTGGCCGACAGCGGCATCGGTATCCGGCCGGCCACGCTGTCGAAGTTGTTCGAGCCGTTCACGCAGGCGGACCCGTCGACGGCCCGGCGGTTCGGCGGCACCGGTCTGGGGCTGGCGATCTGCAAGCGCCTGGTGGCCGCGATGGGTGGAGAGATCGGAGTTGAAAGCCATGAGGGCGAGGGCAGCACATTCTGGTTCACCGTCACCATGAAGCCGGGCCAGCCCGCCCCCGAAGGGGTTGCCGAATCCGCGCCCGTCGAAGCCGAGGGCGAGGCGCGCGAGCTTTCGGTCCTTCTTGTCGACGACAACGACCTGAACCGCGAACTGCTGGGCGAGATCGTGGAGACGGCCGGACACCGCGTGGCGATGGCGCAGGACGGCGAAACGGCATTGCGGCTGGTGCGCGACGGCGAGCCGTTCGACGTGGTGGTGATGGACATGCACATGCCGGGGATGGACGGCTTTGCCGCCGCCTCCTCCCTGCGGTCGCTTCCGGGCGACAAGGGGCGCATCCCCATCGTGGCGCTGACGGCCGATGCGATGCCGGCGATGCGCGAGCAGGCGATGGCCCATGGTTTCGACGCCTTCCTCACCAAGCCGGTGGGTCTCGACGACCTGGGCGCCTGCCTGCGCCGGGTGACGTGCCGTTCGCGCCGCGTCGTTGCGGCCGACGCCCCCGCGGCACAGGCGGCCGGCCCGGGGCCGGGGGCGGCTGCTGACGCGCCGGTGCTGGACCATGGCCGCCTGGGCACGCTGACGCAGGACGTGGGCGCGGAGAGGCTGGGCCACATGCTGGGCCGCCTGATCGACCGCCTGCCGTCGGATATCGACACGATCGAGACGGCCTATGCCAAGGCGGACCTCAAGACGCTGGCGGAAGCGGCCCATGCGCTGAAGGGCAGCGTCGGCCTGTTCGGGTGCGTGCGCCTGATGCATGCCGCCGCAGCCTTGCAGCAGGCGGCAGAGGCGGGCGATGTCGCGCCGGCGCTGGTGCAGGCCGTCAAGGCGATTGCCGCCGAAACCTCGCTGGCGCTCCACCAGGCGGAGGGGCTGGAACTGCCGGCCCAGTGACTGCCGGCGGTGTCGCTGGCGGCATTGCCGACCGGTCCCGTGCAATTCGCCGGTTGACACCACCTTGTTAGGGGGCGAATGATATTTCATGTTCCTGTTGCGCGATCTTGCGGCTGCCGCGGCCGTTGAACGGTCGGAAAAGGCCTTCGGTCCCATCGATGCCGATGCCGTCCTCCTGTTCCTGACGGTGCTGAAGGCCGGGTCCGATCTGCTCAACGCCCTCGACGACTTCCTCGCCGCCTATGGCCTGCGCCATGGCCGCTGGATGACGCTGGTTCTGCTGTTGCGCCAGCCCGGGCAGACGGCCAAGCCGTCGGACCTGGCCGAAAGCCAGGGCGTGGCACGGGCGACGATGACCGGCTTGCTGGAAGGGCTGGAAAAGGACGAATTGATCGAACGGCTGCCGGACCCGTCGGATGGCCGCGGCCAGCTGGTCAGGCTGACCGGCAAGGGGCGGGCGACGCTGATGTCGGTCATGCCGGCCTATTATGCGCGGGTCAAGCGGCTGCTGGACGGCGTCAAGCCCAAGCGCATCGCGCGGACGACGGAACTGCTGGCGCTGATGCAGGACCGGACCGACAGGCTTTCGGGCGAACAGCCCGCACCGGACGCCACGGGCAAGAAGCGGGGCAAGAAATCAGGCCGCTGACCGGATCGCCGTCCGTCGCCGGCGATCCATCCGTCCTGCTCTACGCGGGCCGCAGCGCGAACAGGCACCCCCCCGCGGTCAGCACCACCAGGGTGCCGCCAAGGGCGGTCATTCCGGTGATCCTGTCCGGGGCGTCCCAGATCGGTGCCGGCCGGGCGCCTGCGGCGATGGCCGCCAGGTGGACGCGGCCGTTCATGTCGGCGAAGACGACATGCCCGTCGCCGGCCGGAAGGCAGCGCCAGCCATGGGCCCGCATCGGCCCGTGGACGCCGGGGGCGAACGCGGCCTGCTGTTCCACGCGACCGGTCCGCAGGTCGACGACCGCGATGGCGATGCCCGTGCAGACAACCAGCCGGCCGAGCCCGTCGACGATGCCGACCGGCTGGCTTGCCGACGCCAGGGCCGCCCACGCCGATGCCTGGCCGTCGCCTGCGGCGATGCCGACCAGGCCGCCGTCGCTGCCGCGGCACCAGACATGGCCGTGACACGAGGCGAACAGGTCATCGATGGGATGCGATGTCGTATGGCGCCAAACGATATTTCCGCTTGCGGCCTCCAGGCAGAGGACGGCGCGCCCGTCCGCTTCGACGGCGAACACGACCCCCGGCCCGGGCAGAAGGCTGCGCAGGCGTCCGCTGCGCTGCCACAGCCGGCGGCCGGCCGTCGGGTCGACGACGGCCAGCGACCAGCCGTCGTCCCCAGCCGCCGCGTCCGGACGGGTCGCGGCGGGGGCGCGCAGGACGGCGACCCTGCCGTCGTCCAGGCCGATCGGGTCCAGGGCGGTGCCGCTGCACTGCATGTCCAGCCGGGGCCCCGTCACGCCGTCCGGCTGCCATCGGCGGATGCCGCCCCCACCGTCGACGGCGACAGCCGTGCCGCCGAGGCCGGGATAGAGCTGCAGCAGCGGTTCGGACGCCAGGGGTGACGGGCAAGGCGGCGGCGCGTCGACGGTGATTTCGGCCACGCCGACCGTCGGCACCGTCAGGAACAGGCGGCAGCCATGGGATCTGAGCCGGGCCGCCGCGCCGGCCCCGGGGATGTCCGTGCGCCAGGCGACGACCCAGGGCGCCCCGACCGCCGGCAGGCCGGCCGGCACCGGACCCCAATCCAGCCGGTCGGGGTTTCGGGCGATCAACACTGTCCTACTCCTCCTCGTCCCGGCCCGGTGTGAAGGGCAGGGGCATCGGCGGCTGGCTGGGCGGGATCGGCCGGTGCACCTTGGTGCGGTCCATGACGGGCGATTCCGCGATGCCCAGGTGGTCGGCGAAGGCCTGGCGCAGGCTGTCCGCCTGGGCTTCGTTGAGGGTGCCGGCGGCGATCTTCTCGGCGATGAAGCCGTTCAGGACGCCCTTCATCTGGGCACGGATGGTGGCGAGGTCGGCCGGCGGCGGATTGCGGAACATCCAGCGGATGCGCTTGATGCCGCTGGCGTCCGTACCCGCCAGGGTTTCCGCTTCCAGATCCACCTTGAACTGCTTTTCCATCTTCGGCCGCAGCTTCGCCCAGTCGGACCAATCCTTCATCTCCACCTTGGTGCCGTCCTTCAGCACGATGTCGACCTCGCGGCCGCCGGTGGCGGTGGTCAGCGGGAATTCGAAATGGCTGATGTTCTCCAGTCCGATGACCAGCCGGGCCGCCTCGATCTGCCAGATGCTGCCGACCCAGTTGTCGCGCTTGGCCGAGGCCTCCCGCAACACCTTGTAGCCGCCGGGGATCCCCGCTTCGCGGATGGCGGCGAAGCTCTCCAGCACGAAGACCAGCTCGTCCGTGGACCGGGCGAAGCGCACGACGTTGCGCAGCTTGATGGGGCTCTTCGCCGCCGAGCCTTCCGGCGGCACCAGCGTGGCGTAGAGGGCACCGCGCAGGGCCTGCGGCGACATCTTGCCCTTGCCGTCCACGCTGAACAGCGCATCGCCCACCTGGACGTCCGACATCTCCGCCAGGGCGCCCAGGCGGGCTTCATCGATGGCGGCCTGGCCATGCGTCGTCTTCGCCTTGTCCAGGGCCTCCAGGGCGCGGCGGTCGAGCCTTGCTTCCGCCTGTTCCAGCGCGATTTCGATCGTCCGCAGCTTCTTGAAGTCCGACGTCGTGCGCAGGGCCTTCAGCGCCTTCTTGATGTATTGGCTGCCGCTCGATCCGTAGAGGGCAGCCCGGCGTTTCAGGTCCTCCTGGCGTGCGCTCAGCTTGTCGCGCAGCGCGGCGGCGTCCGGAACCGGCTGCAAGGCGGCGGCAGTCGTTGCCGCGGAATCGCGGGCGGTCCGGGCCTCTTCGACCGCCTTCTGCGCTTCGGCAATCGCATCGGCATGGTTCTTCAGCGTGTCTTCCTTCAGCCCCTTGCGGCCGGTCGGCTGCTTCTTGGCGTTCTTGACGCGGCCGTCGTCGGCGACGCCCAGCAGCTCGGCCTGTTTGAGGACGCGCGCCTTCACCTCGACCAGGTGCTCGCGCCACTCCTCCGCCGTGCGTGTCCCCTGGTCGACGGTCATGTCGGGGGCACCGCCGGTCAGCTTGTTCAGCTTGGTCTCGGCCCTCTCCATCAGCTTGTCGAGCTTGCCCAGCTGGCTTTCCGACAGCGTCTCGGGTTCGGCCTTCGCGATCTTCTTCAGCTCGTCGCTGGTCGTCGCCAGCTGGTCGGCCTTCTTCAGGACATCCAGGCGGCGGGCTGCGGCCCGTCGGCGCCATGCCTCCAGCACATCCGCGCGGCGGGTGCCGTTGGGCTGAAGGGTCGGGTCCAGCGCATGCGAAGGCCGGAAGGTCAGCGTCCGCCCCTCCGGCCCGCTCAGCTGCACTTGCAGCACGCCGTTGCCCAGGTCCCGGACGGTCTCGCCCTGCTTTTCGTAGTAGTCGCGGATCTCGGTCTCGCTGCCGCGCTTGTAGTAGAATTCCCCCGTCTCCTTGGTGACGCTGGACGGCCGGATCTCCGCCGTGCCGAAGAACTGCACCGCTTCGATCGCCCGCAGGCGGATCTCCAGCTGCTCGATGACCGGGTCCAGCGCCTTGGCATATTTTTCGCCGGTGGCCCTGGTACGGAACGACGCCTGCATTTCCTTCAGCATCGTCCGGTATTCGCCGACCAGCCGCTTCTGGCTGGCCGCCAGCTCCAGGCCACGCTCCTTGGCGCCGTGGGGGCGGACCGCGAATTCCGCGATCTCGCGGTTCAGGGCGTTGGCCTTGAGCTGGAGGGCATCCATCTGTCCCTCGAACTTGCCCAGCCGCTGGCTGCGCGCCCATTTGCCGATCTTCTGCATCGGCCCGCGGGTGGCGTAGGCGCCGACCTCCAGCAGGACCAGCGACAGTCCCGTCTCGAAGATCAGTTCGTTCATCCCCTCGCCTTCGGGGATCTCGCCCTTCTCGATCAGGCTGGACAGAATGCCGATACCGAAGAAGGCGGTGCCGCTGAGGCCGACCCTGAGGCCCATTTCCGTGGCTTTCCAGCCGCGGCTTACCAGGAATGCCTCCTCCCCGCCGGCCCCGGCGATGGCCAGCGCCCGCGTGCCGGCGCCCAGCGCCTTGAAGAAGCCGAAGGTGGCCAGGTTGACCACGAACTGGGTTCCCAGGCTGTCGTAGGCCAGGGAATAGTCTTCCAGGGATGCCGACCCGCCGCTGGCGATGAAGGTCTGCATCCCCGGACCGATGGCCGTGACGATCGCCGCGGAGGCCACCACCTCGGTAATCACGAAGCCGGCGGTCCCGACCTCGAACAGCAGGCCGGCCAGGGCGGCGCCGGCGGCATTGGCCACCAGGACCAGGGCGACGCTCGCCACCACGACGGCGGCGATGATCAGGTATTTCTTCGTCTGCTCGCGGCTGTGATAGCGCACGGCCGCATGGGCATAGAGATACCCGGCCTCGCTGCCGTAGACGGAAAACACGCCGACGCCGCGGGCCCCGCCGTGCTGGGTACGCCAGGCGGCTTCCGTTTCATGCGGATAGGCATAGGGGTCCAGGTTGAACCCCATGTCCTTGTAGACCTTCCTGCGGATCTCGTTGCCGAAGTCGCCGTCCATGTGCAGCGGCTCGGCATCCCCCTGGTCGATCGCGCGCAGGAAGTGCCGCAGCTCGTCGATCCGGCCCTTGGCCGCCTTGGCGATGCCGGCGACCGATATCGGGATCCACGGATCGTCCAGCCAGACCCGCACGGCCGTCTGCGGATCGTCCAGGTAATAGGCGTATACGCGCTGCCAGATCGGCGACAGGCCGACATAGGCCAGGGAATCGAGACGCTCCTTCTCCGTCATCTGCGGGATCTGCAGGACCAGCTCCCGCGCGCCATCCTGGCGGGCATAGCGCGCAAGGCCGTCCATGGCCGCCTCGATGCCGATCCGCGCGAAGCTGCGCGCCCGGCTCTCCGCCACCTCCAGCAGCCGGTCGCCCACGGCCTCGCCGATGCCGGGGTTCTGGTCCAGAAGCTGCTGCAGGCTGTACGGGATCGCCGCTTCATCGCGGTCGACGGCGATGCGCAGATAGCGGGCGGCCTTCCAGTTGTCGTCCAGGATCTCCGCCCAGCTCGGCGATCCGTCGAACAGGGCGGCGATATCGTCCAGCGTGTCGCGCCCGGCTTCCTCCTGCCGCCGGCGTTCCGCCGTCTCGACCAGAAGGTCGCGACCCTCGATATACTCCATGTCGATTTCGTGCCTGGCGCCGCTGGCGCCGTGGACCATCAGCATCACGAACGGATTGCCGTCGACCTTCATGTCGGTAACGGCGTCCGCGCCCAGCATGTCCAGGATGGTCCACTGGTTGATCGCCTCGCCGTGGTTCAGGGTGACGCGCCCGAAGGACTTCGTCGCATGGGTATAGACCAGGCATTCGTCGTGGTCGCCCGGGGCGCCCGCGGCGGCGGAGTACTTGGTGGTGAAGAAGGTCTCGTACAGCCGCTCCGGCTCGTGCGGCTTGCCGTCGATATAGATGCGGGTCGTGTCGAAGCCGGGCTCTTCGCGGTAGGCCTCCGCGTAGGCCTGCATGGTGTCCTCGTCCAGCGCCACCGCCGTCGGCCGCTCGCCCTCATACGTGACTTCGACCCAGAAATAGGCGGGCCATGCCGCAACGAAGGCCTGCAACTGTTCGACGGTGTCGAACTGCCAGAAGAAATGCACCACCGGCTCGGGCGGCGGTCCGGGCTGCGGCTCCTCGAACTGAAGCTCGCGGTTCCAGGTCCGGATCGGCGGCTGGTGGCCGGGATAGGCCGTCTGGTCCTCGAACCGGTCGCCCGTGTGGAAGACGAATTCCCCGCTCTTCAGGTGTTCGTTGACCTGGACGCTGCGCCCGCGCGCCTCGTAGTGATGGTCGAACTGCGTCTCGCCCAAGAGGGGGGCCTGGAAGCGCACTTCCGCCCCGCGATTGATCGTCACGCGGATGGCGGTGTTCGCCTTCACCTGGACCTGGTATCGCCGCGGGACTGCGTCCGTCTCGGCGATTGCATAATCGACATGGACACCGGCGCCGGGGGTCCAGCGCACCTGGACCCAGGGTTCGCCGGCAAGGTCGATGCCCAGCTGCCCGAGATCGTCCCACATATGGGTGGTCGTATCGCCGACCCGGACAGTGTTCGGCGCTGGGTCGGCCTGCACCGTCGGCGCCGTCTGGCGTTGCTGGATGGTGTGGGCAAGTTCGTGCCCTAAGAGGCGCATGCCCAGCGGCGACCACGGCGCGAACTGCCCGGCGGCGAAGACGATGTGCTGGCCCCGGGTGAAGGCGTTGGCGGTGCGGTCGCCGGCCTGGGCGGCCGCCTGCGGCCCCGTGTGCAGCCGCACGCCGCCCAGGTCCGTGCCATAGAACGCCTCGGCCCGGTCGCGGATATCCGGGGGCAGCGGGCGGCCGTAACCCAGCCCCGGCAGCCATGCGGGCATGGTGCCGCTCTGCCGCTGGCCGTCCGTCGTGTCCTCGGCCATCCTGTCGGATCCGTCGCCCAAGTCCGGATCGTGCAGGAAGGCTTCGCCGCTGCTGCGGGCTTCGGCTTCCGCGGCGGCAGGCGCGTTGGGTGTGGAGCGCACGCGCGGCCTCGCGGCGGCACGGCTGCGGGCCTGGCCGGCCGCCTGGTCGGCAGCCGTCGGCTGGCGACGGATGGCCGAAAGCTCCGACGGTGCGGATGCCGGGGCGGATGCCGCCGGCACGGCTGCGGCGGGGCCGGCGACGCCGATGCCGGCCGGCCCGCCGTCCTGGCGAAGCCTGGGCTTACCCGTCTGCTGTGGCAAGGCGTTGCGCATCCGTACCCACCCGTTGCCCGACCGGCCTGCGACCGGCCTCCGACCGGTGTCCCGCGCTCGCACTGCCGGCGGGACATCCGGCTTCGCCTTCAGCCGGTCATGGCTCTGCCTCCGTTGCCGTCGCCGCCGGTCCGCCCCGATGGTTGCGGGCGTCGCGGATGCCGGGACCCGTGGCTTGCAGGATTGCCCACTGCGCGTCGGTCAGGTCGGGCGGGCGCACCCCCGTATCGGCATAGGTGCCGGTGGCGCCGCGGGGCGGCACGGCCGGCTGGCCGGGCTGCTGCACGGCCGGTGCCGGCAGCGCCGGTCCTGCCGTCGGCCGATAGTCCGTGCCGGCGACGGTGGGCTGCTGCGGCGCCGGCCCGCGGGGCGCCGCAGCATGTGCGGGCGATGTCCCTACCGCCCCACCATCGCTGTCGCTGCGCCGCTTCAATCGGGGCGCAGACAGGATCTCGCTCTGGCCCCTCATCGCGACGGCCCGCCGTCCGGCGGCATTGCCGCAACCGTCCGACCGGCGACCTGGACCGTGGCCTGCGGCGGTATCGGCGTCGCGCAGGCAACCCGGCCGGCAGCGTCGGTGACATGCGTGCTGCCGTCGATCGTCACCGCCACGCCGCGGCCGGGCTCGCCGCCCCCGTCCCGCAGGGTCAGCGTCAGCCGGTCGGCGGATACCGACACGACCGGCCGGCGCACCCGGACCTCCGCAGCGGCGCCGGCGACGCACCGCACGCCCCCGGCACGGCCGATCACACGCACGCGCACCCGGGCCGACGGGGGGTGGGCGGCGCTCTCCGGCCCCATCGCCAACAGCGCCTGCCGCCCGTCATCCAAGGGCCTGGCGTCGCCCGACCAGTCCGCCTGCCAGCCTTCGTCGAAGCCGAGCGTCACGACCGACAGCACGATGTCCCCGCTGTCGGCGGACAGCCAGACCTCTTCGGGCGCCACGATCGCGGCGGCCGGGTCCAGCGTCACGCTGGCGATCCGTGCCCAGCGCGCCAGCAGCAGCTCGGCCATCCAGGCGGCCTCCGCAGGCGCCATGGCACGGACGCCCGCGGCCATGGCGGCGGGGTCGGCCAGGCGGGCGATGGCTTCGCGCCCTTCGGCGAAGCGACCGGAGGCCAGTAGGGTGGCGCACTGGTCCGGCAGCCGGCGCACCAGCGACGCGGCCACATGGGCTAGGCGCATATGCGGGGGAAAGCCGGTCATGACAGCCGCCGGACCGCGCGGTCGAGGAACCGCCGCTTCAGACGCACGTCCAGGCCTGCCAGGCGAGCGGTATCGAGCGTGCCGATCGCCCGGCCGTTGAGGCGAAGCGTGCGGGGCGCCGGGCCTGCGCCGTCGTCCCAGCTTTCGGTGAGCGCGTCGTCCTCCGGCTCCGGCGGCGCGGGGGGGGCATGGACCGGCGGCCGGTCGGCGGCCGCCGGGGATCCGTCGATCGCCAGGTCGACCCACCGCCCGGTGGTAAGGGGAAGGGAGGCCGCCTGCGGCCGGCGGTGCGGGGCGGTGGGATACGGGGCGCCGGGCGGGACAGCCGCCCGGGGCGGGTCCGCCGAGGCCGGCGTGGGCCGGCGCGGCGCAGGCAGGCCGGGGGGTGGCGCCGGCGGCCGTGCCGACCTGGCGCCGGATGGCGGCAAGGGGGGCGGCAGGCGGTTGGCGGCATCCGGCTCCCGCTGTACGGCGTCCGTCGGCGATGGCGGGCGCGGTGGCGCCGGCGGCCGGGTGGATGGCCCGGCCGGGCGGTCCGGTGGGCCGGGGGCACGGGCCGCTGCCGACGGTTCCGTCGCGCCGGCCGGAGCCGGGCGGACACCGGGGTCGCCAGCGGCATGGGCATCGGCTTGCGGCTGCGATCGTGCGGACCCCGCCGCCCGCCGGATGGGTGACGGCGGTCCCGGTGCCTGGACCGCTGCGCCGGGCCACGTGTCCGGCAGGGGCGGCATGGCATCCTGCTGCCGGCCCCCCGGCGGCGCTGCCTCCGCCGGGGGGCCGGAGCCTTCAGCCCCGGCGGGCATGCCCGCCTGCGGCGGCCGCTGCCGCGTCGGATCCGGCGTTGCGGCGCCGTCGGCCGGTGCCGCGGCGGTCGGGGCATGGGGCGGGGCGGGCCGCCGCGCCGGCGGCGGTGCGTCCCCGCGGCCTGGACCGCATGGGGGGATGGGCCTGGCCCCTCCGCAACCCGGCCGGCCGGCGGCGGGTCCACCCAGGGGCGGTCCGGGGGCGGGCGGCCCCCGGCAGGGGCGATCGCCCCGCCTTCGTTGGGCGGCGGTTGATGCTGCCGGGCGGACCGCGCCGCACCGCGCCGCGTGGGGCCGGACGGTGCGCCGCCGGGCGTCGGTCCGGGCACGCCGGTCGGCGGCAGGGGCGGCGGGATGGCGGGGGCCACCCGCGCCTTGCCCAGGCCCGCGCGGTCGAGCGGGTGCAGGACACGGTCGATTTCGGCCAGCAGCGTGGCCAGGCGATAGAGGTCGTCGCGCGGGTCGGTGCTCATTGGCGGGCGTACTGCATCCAGGACGTGAACACGTCCATGGCGGTGCGGAATTCGTCGTGCCGGTCGATGCCGGGGTCGGGGGCCGGGGGCGACGGCAGGATCCGGCCCAGGAAGTCGAGCGGCAGCAGCGTGCCGGTGGCCAGGCTGGCTTCGTCGAAGCCCTGGAAATCGCGCCGCAGCGTGATGTCGCCGACCAGCTTGCTGCGCTGCCAGGACCGGCGCAGCACGACCATGATCACGTCCTCCTCCGGCCCGCAGACCAGCAGGCAGTCGCCGTCGGCATCCTGCGCCGGGGGGGTGGTGGACAGTTTGCCGGCCTGGCTGGTGTCCACCCGGGCCAGCATCGCGCCGGTGGTGCGGAAGGCCATCTCCACCTCCACCACCGCCTGGACCAGGGGGCCTTCGGCCTGTCCCTCCGCCGGCTCGGCGCGGCCACGCAGCAGCATCATCTCCCCCGGGCGGGCGACCTTCGGCTCCGGCGGGTCGACGCCGTCGTCCCAGAAGGCGTCGGGCGCGCCCTGGATCACCAGGCTGGTGGCGAGGATCGGAACCTCGCCCTGCAATATCAGCGTCTCCAGCGGGCTGTCCGACGGGTCCGGCACGCGGCGGTCGGCATAGGCGCTGTCGCCCAGGGTGGCATTTCCGGTCAGCGCCCGCTCCACCGCCAGCCAGCCGAACAGCAGGCACAGCTTCGACCACAGCGACACCGTCTCCTGAACCAGGCCGTCGCCGGCGGGGCCGGCGTCCGGTTCGCCGCGCCGGAGTTCGTGCCGGCTGGCGCCCGCGGCATCGGCCAGGATCGGCTGGTCGCCGGCGACGATGCCAGGCGATCCGGGAAGCCCGGGGGTGGACGCGACGGAGACGCGCAGCGGCGAGACCTTCAGTTCGACCGTCCGCGCCCCGGCCTGCACGCCCAGCACGATCGCCGCCGTCGGCCGCCCCAATTCCAGGATACCCACATGGCCCGCCTCGATCGGCGCCAGGGCGGGCAGCAGCGATACCGGTTGTCCGGTGATCAGCGTCTCGCCGCCGACGGCCGCCTGCGCGGCGACGACCAGCCCCTCCACGGGCAGGCCGGTGTCGCCGCCGGCGATCAGGGCGGCCAGGCTGGACAGGAACGGCGCGCGGAAGCGGGCGAACAGCGGAAGCAGGAACCGGCGGAACCGCGCCTGGAACCACAGCACGCGCACCGGCCAGGCGGCCTGCAACGCCGCTTCCAGCGTGCGGACGATGCGCAGGGTGCCGTCGGGGTAGCCGATCCGCGCCGTCATCGCCTCGCTCAGGTCCACGGCCAGCGGGCCGTCCTCGATCCGCTGGAAGAACAGCGCGGGGGTGGCAAGCGTCGCCTGCACGGCCGTCAGGCGCTGGTCCAGCAGGTTGGCAAGGGCCGTCCGCTGCGCCTGCTGCGACGCGCCCACGGGATATCCCAGCGGCGGAAACGCCAGGGCCGACGCAAGGTCGGCCGCCGCGCCGGCCACGCGCGTGAGGGCCAGCGGCAGCGCCCCCAGCGTGTCGGCGGCGGCCGTCAACGCCCCGGGCAAGTCGGCGCCGGCGGCCCCGTCCTCCGCGATCACCTCCGCGGCCATGCGCAGGTCGGCGGCGTCCGCGTCCACCGTGGCCGCGGCCGCCTGCGCGGCCTGTGCCGCCGCCGTCAGCCGGCCGACGGGGTCCACCGTCGCGGCATTGGCCCGGGCGGCCGCGGCGACCGCGCGCGCATCGGCGTCGACGGAGGGCTGCCACGACGGGCCACCGCCCGCGCCGACGAAGTTGACATCCGCCTCGTCGGCGGCTGCCCTCAGGCTCCGCCGGTTGGCACACAGCGTCTGCCAGCCCAGCACGGCGATGTCGTGGTCCAGTTCATCCAGGGTGGCCAGCCGCCGGCGGACCCGGGGAAAGGCGCTGTTGGTGGCGCTGTCGCCGTCATCGTCGTTGACGGCATCCTCTTCCGGGATCGACACGGTGACGACGGACCCGTTGATGGCAGTCCCCGCTGCCGCGCCCGGATAGCTGGGCACCCGCAGCGTCACCATCCCATCGGCGGAGCCGGCAAAGCGCGGGTCGTCGGGGGCCACGCGGATCTGGAACAGGTCGGTGATCGGGGGCAGGCGGACCTGGTCCAGCACCGGCTCGTCCTTGTCGTCCTGCGTCGACAGGCTGTGGACCGCCAGCTCGCCCTCGTCCAAGCCCGGAACGCGCCATTGGCGATAGCTTGCCGACCACACCTGCAAGGCCGAAACGCCCGGCGGCAATGCGTCGATGATCGGGTCGCTGAGCGGTGCCGTCTCACCGCGCAGCAGGCGCTGGTGTTCGACCGCCCGGGCTGCCCGCAACAGCGCATCCAGCTTGCGGGCATGCGGGGCGTCCTGGTCCTTGGCCCCGCCGATGCGGTCGACGAAGGTTTCCACCTGCTGCCAGGCGAGCTTCCACAGGTCGATCTCCCCAGCCAGGGTGCGGGCGTTCTTCATCGGCCGCCATCCGGCTTGCCGGGCGGCTTGGGCGTGTCGCCATAGGCCATGGCCAGCGACCGGCTGCCGCGGCGGCGCGCGCGCCGGGTGGCCTCGATCTGGGCCAGCACGCGCGGGTCCAGCGGCGTGCCCTCGGCGGCTGCCTGTTCCAGCCCTGCGATCAGCGCGTTGCGGCCCGACCGCGCCTTCTCGTCGGCCTCCGCCTCGCCGAGGCCGAGCGCCCGCAAGGCGGCGTCCTTCTGTGCGTCGGCGGCGTCGCCGAGGTCCCCCCACAGCCCCTTGAAGCCGAGGTCGGCGGGCGTGCCGGTGCCCAGCTGCTGCCCCTCGACGCTCTCGACCGCCAGGGCCTTCGTGTCCTTCAGCGCCTGCAACCCCTGGTCGGCCAGGCCTTTCCAGTCGTCATAGGCGCCCTGATAGGCCTCGGCGAACGACTTGTCCTCCCCCAGCAGCGCCCAGATCGGCAGGATGTTGCTGGTCCCCGACAAGAGGCAGACACCGACGACGGCATGGGCGGTCTGGACCACGCCGTCGGCATCCGTGTTGGGCCGGTTGCCGGCCTCCAGGAACGCCTTTTTCAGGCCGGCCACGCCTTCGTCCGTCGACACCGCCAGCGCGTGCAGCCCGGTGGCCGACAGGGCCTTGATCATGTCGATCACCGCTTCGATGATCTTGATCAGCTCCTGCAACAGGGCGACCTTGCTCTGGATCGCCTTCACCAGGTTCTTGATCAGTTCGACGATATTGTCGACGGAGACCAGCAGCGCCTTCAGGTATTCGGGGATCTTCTCCAGTTCGCGCAGCGGATAGGCGGGCGGGCCGATATCGCGCAGCCGCCAGGCGCGCCAGTCGGGTGCCACGGAGTCGGAGCGAAGCTGCGCGCGGTCCTGGTCGTCCGCGCCTTCCAGGAACTTCTCCCACGCCGACCGGAAGGCCGACAGGTCCAAGAGCTGCGCCAGGATCGGCAGCACCGCCAGAAGGTTGGCCAGTTGCGGCGCCGTGGCGACGATGAACAGCGCTTCCACCGATGCGCCGTCGGAGAAGGTCGGGCGGTTGTCGTCCCCCGGATCGTCGAAGGACTGTTCGAACCGGTGGGCCCATTGCTGGAAACCATCCGGTTCCGGGGCCGGCTGGGGCGGCTTGTCCCCGGCCACCCAGCGCGGCAGCTCGGGAATGGCGGCGCCCATGTCGCGCAGCGTCGCGGCGTTGGAGGAGATGCCGGGCGCATCGAAATAGACATAGGCGCCGGAGCCCAGCAGGTCGTCGATGATGCTCTTCAAGAGGGTGTAGGCCGCCAGGATCAACGCCCGGAACGGGTCGGGAAAGGCCAGCAGGAACTTGGAGATGACGTCCAGGATGCCGGCGACGAAGTTCAGGATCGCGGCGATCACCTCCAGCGGCGTCTTGGCGACGGTGACGAACTGGTCGACCCCGGGGATCTGGCCCAGCGTCAGGCTGTGCCAGCGCGGTTCGGCCTCTTCCAGGGCCGCCAGCACGGCGGCGATGGAGGCCGGGTCGCTCGGCCCCGCGCCGCCGGCATCGACCGACGCCGCCAGCGCGTCGCCCAGCCCCTGTCCGTCCAGCAGCCGGGCGGCGACGTCCGGACAGCGCTCGGCCAGCAGCGCGTAGAGGTCAGCGGTAGCGTTGCCGGTGCGGGTCGGCACGGTGCTCCTCCGCGATGCGACGGTGCAGGTCCGCCAGCGCCGACACGCGGTCGCCGTCGCGGGTCGCGGCCAGCAGGGCCGCCTGTTCCAGCAGCAGCCTGGCCTGTTCCAGCCGGTCTTGCAGGCCCGACAGGTCCAGCGGCCGCCAGCGTGTTTCGGTGGTCATCGTGCGCATCTCTCCTCAGCCGACCGGGAACCGTTTGACGAAGCCGAAATAGGACAGATCCAAGGCCGGCGTCATCGCCGCCCAGACGTCCAGTGCCGGGCCGTAGGCCGCAACCGTCAGCGGGTTCACCGCCTTCAGGATCTGCGCCAGCAGGGTCAGGTGAATGGCCAGGCCGTCGCCCAGCACCAGCGGCGAAACCGCCGTCAGTCCGCCCAGCTGCATCAGCCCCAGCTTGGTGTTCAGCGACAGGTTGCCGGCCAGCGCATCGACGGAAAACGCGCTCAACGACAGGTCGGGCAGGCCGGCGGCGATCTTGACCGCACTTGCGGCGCTGATGTTGACCCCGCCGCCGCTGGTCAGCCCGAAGCCGCCGGCATAGGTTTCCTGCCCCGCGCCGTCGACGGTCGCGGTGCTGGACCCGCGGATGGTTTCGACCTTGGCCCCGGTCATGGTCTCGGTCACGCCGCGGTGGTCGACCGTGCGCGCATAGCCGGAGCCCACGGTCTCCGCGAGGTTGCCGCCGATGGTCACGGACGCGTCACCCCCGACGGTGCGTGTGTGGTTGCCGCCCACCGTCTCCGTCTGCTTGCCGGCGAGGTCCAGCTTGTCGTCGCCGCGCACCTGGGCGGACCGCTTGCCTTTGTTCAGCGTCCGCTCGTTGCTCATGATGCGGTCCAGACCCTCGGCACTGAGGATCAGGCGATTGCCCTTGCTGTCGTGGATTTCGATCCGCTCGTAGTCCGGCCGGTCGTCCAGCACGATGTGGTGGCCGGATGCGGATTTGAGGATGCGCACCTTGGGCGCGGCCGACTGGCGGGGGTATTCGTGCTGCGGCGTTTCGGGCATGCGCTCGGGCTCCGACCAGCCCTGGCTGCCCTCCGGCGGCACCTGCCGGGCGGCCGGGGCCGCGGCCGTCGCCGTGCTGTCGGGCGTGCCGACGTCTTCGGCCCGGGGCGATCCCCACCACATCCCGCTCCAGATCGGCTTGGACAGGTCGCCTTCCTCGAACTCCATCCACACCCCGGCCCCCAGGTCCGGCACGGTGAACAGGCCCTGGTCCGGGCCGGCATAGGGGGTCGACGGCATGGCCCAGCCGGTCGGCGTATCCTCCCCCAGCAGCCGCGGCACCATCGCGCGGATGCGGCCACGGTTTTCCGGGTCGGCGACGTCGTGCACATAGCCCCGGTACTTGCCGTAATAGCGGTGCTGCATGCGCTCGATCAGCTGCTGGAGCAGGTCTTCGATCACCGGCGCACCTCCGGTTCTTCGGTCAGCAGGCGCACGCCGGAGACGTCGTTCAGGTTCAGCACGATGGTGGCCGAGCCGTCGTAGCGGGCCAGGCGCACGCCTTCTTCCTCGATGTTGACGATGGTGCCGACATAGACATGGCCCAGCGTCGTGAACACCAGCAGCGGGCTGTCGGCCGGGAACGTCTCAAGCTGGTCGCGCAGGCTCATGGCAGCAGGCCGTCCCGGACCTGCTGAAGCAGGGTGCGGCGCAGCTGCAATTCGCCGGTGTCGACGGTGACGCGGTCGTTGCGCAGGCGCCGCCGGGCCGCCTGCACCAGGTCCTGCAGGGTCTGGGGCTGCGGGGGGTCGGGTTCCAGCCGGAAGCGGCCGGCCCACAGCTCGGCGATCTTCAGGGCGCCGTCGACCGTCTCGATGCCGCGTGCATAGAACTGGACCGCATCCACCGGCCGATCGGGATCGTCGTCGGGCAGCGTCGCGCGGAACAGCTGGGCCGCGCTCAGCGTATTCGGGGTCAGGGCCATGGCTGGTTCCTCCCGTCCGTCAGGTATCCAGGCCGACGATCGTCGGCCCCGGGTGGACATAGACGCCGGCGGTCGTGACATTGCCGGCCGTGCCCACCTTGGTGCCGCCGATCACCACCAGCGAATGGTCGCGCGGGTCGGGCGGCGGGGGCGGCAGCGGCCTGGGCCGGACGATCTCCGGCACCAGTGTGGTACTGCCGGCCAGCGCGGTGGCCACGATCTGCTCCAGCACGTTCACCTGGCCTGCCTGGGCCACGACCGTCGGCTGGTCCGCGGCCACACCGGTCAGTGCGCCGATACCGCGCACCAGGGCCGCCTGCTCGTCGCCGCCGCTGGCGACAAGCTGGGATTGGACGATGGCACGCGACTGGGTCTCGCTCAGGCCCGACAGCCGGGCGATGCCGAACAGCTTGGCCGACCCGCTGAGGTCGGAATTGGCCAGGATCGTGTTGGAACGGTCGAGCGCCAGCGTCACGGCCTCGGGCGAAACGGCGGCGGCCGGCGGGGGTGCGGCCAGCCGCGGTTCCGCCGCCGCGTCGCCGTCGTCGACGTCCGCAGCGGCGGTGAGGTCGGATGCCGAGGGTCGCAGCCGCAGGCCGTCCCCCTCGCGCGCCAGCCGGAACCGGTCTGCCGCGATGGTCGATTTCAGCACCGACGCGACGGCCGCATCGGGGGTGATGGCGGCCTTGGCCGCGGCCAGGTTGAAGCTGGCTTCCGCCACTTCGGCTGCGGATTTGAAGGCCGTGTCGCGCCGCTTCTCGATCTCCGCCAGCACGGCGGCATTGTCCAGCGCCACCGACAAGGCCGAGCCGGAGCCAAGATCGACGCCCAACGTGATGGTGCCCGGGCGCGTCAGATCGGGCGTCCGCGGGCGGATCGGGGGCGGTGCCGGCGGTGGCGGTACCGTGCCGGCGACGGCGTTGCCGCAGGCCGTCACCAGCGACCGGCCGCTGCGGATGACGGCCACCGTGACGGCGCGCAGGCATTCGCAGCGATTGCCGGAGAACACCGTGGTGTCGACCTGCCGCAGATAGGCGGCCCCGGTGTCGGCCGTCGACTCCAGCTCGTTGCCGACCACCGTTGCCGACACCAGCGCCGTTGCCTGCGCCAGCAGCAGCAGCGCCGGACCGTTGGCGACGATGTCGTTGCCGGTGACATGCACCGCCCGGCGCGGCCGGATCAGCGGTGGCGGCAGGACGATGACCGGCGGGCGCACCAGGAAGTCGACCAGCGCATGGAACGGCTCGAACACGTCGCGGCCGATCCAGGCATCCGCCGCCGCCATGGCACCCGCCGGCTCTGCCACCACGGGCGGGCCTGCGCCCAGCACCGCGAAGGTCGCCGCCTCCAGTTCCGCGGCGATCTGGAACCCGCC
Source organism: Rhodospirillaceae bacterium (assembly GCA_020638595.1). Lineage (GTDB taxonomy): Bacteria > Pseudomonadota > Alphaproteobacteria > DSM-16000 > Inquilinaceae > JACKIG01. The sequence goes on from JACKIG010000013.1 coordinate 59,375, forward strand.
GACCTTGAAGGCCTGGGCCCCGGCGACCGGTCCGCCCCCGCCGGCCAGGCCGGCGGCGAACAGGTCGTCGATGGCGACCGCCGGCAGCGTCCCGGGATCGGAGGGCTTGCTGCCCGGCCGGTCGGGCGGCGGCTCCACCTCCAGCGCCGGCGATCGGCAAAGGCGCGCGACCAGGGCCGGGTCGACCGTTGCGAACAGCAGCGCCAGCCCTGCCCCGCCGGCCCCGCCGCCCACATGACGGACGCTGTTGTCCTGGACCGTCGCATCGCCGCGCCAGTCGGCCAGGATCTCGTGCAGCAGCGCCTGGCGCTGCGTGTTGCCGTTGTCGTGCAGCCGGTTGTCAGCGATGCACAGCTGCCCGCCGCCGATGACGAGGATGGCGGCTTGGCCATGGTCGCTGCGGTCGGCAGCCGCCGTTCCGCAGCAGCCCAGGATGTGGTTCGCCCGGACCGACACCAGGGCATTGGCGCCGGGCCGCACCTCAAGGCCGCCGATCGGGGCGCCGACGATACGGTTGCCGTCCAGGGCCACGACGGGTCGCGGCTGGTCGGCCACCGGGGCGGTGGCATGGCCGGACGCGTCGGCGACCGTGGCGCCGATGCGCGCCTGGTCCACCCGGTTGCCGGTGACGGACAGGCGGGCCTGCACACCGGCGGTGAAGACCCCGTCGGCCGGATGCGCGCGCTGCTGCGGTCCGGGCAGGATCGGCGGCAGCACCGGCGGGCGCACCTTGGTCAACCCGCCCAGCGTGGCATGGACAGTGGCCAGGACCGCGGCCGGATCGGCCGCCGCCAGCAGGGCTTCGCCCGACGGCGCGGCGATCTTGCCGCGATTGGCGGTGACATGGCGGCGGAGGGCGCCGATCCGGCCGGCATCGTCGCCCACGGGGTCCAGCGATCGGGCGATCGCGCCGGTCAGCACCTGGGTGGCGCCCGCCTTGGCCGTCGCCGTTGCCGCGGTTGCGGCCTTGTCGCTCAACGTCTCCACGACCCCGGCCAGGACATGCAGGGCCGTGGCGGCAGCACCGGCGTCGGCGGGCTTCGCCAGGGACGCCCGTGCATCGGCGACGGAGCGCAGTAGGCCCTCGCGCTCGCCCTTGCGCAGGCCAAGCTCCTCGCCGGCGGCCCGCACATTGTCTTCCAGCAGGCCATAGCCGGTGTCTCGGATGCCGGCGTCCGTTTCGCCGCGCAGGTCCAGAAGCAGCTGGCCCATGCCGGCCAGCCGGTCCGACGGGTCGCGGCCGGCCTCGACGGCGACCGGCTGGCCCAGCGTGACGCCGGCCAGCGTTTCCTGCCCGGCCTTCAGCTCGCCCAGGGCACGCCTGGCCGCGTCCTCGTACTCCCGGCGGTTGTCCGGGTTGTCGACGGCCCCGCTGACGGCGGCGGAGACAGCCCGGGCCTTGTCGGCCAGCTCCGGCGTGTCTGCGGTGATGCGCACCAGCTGGCCCGCGTATTCCTTCAGGACGCGCAGGTTCCGCATCGCCCCGGCATCGGTATCCAGCGCCAGCCCGCCGACACGCCGGTCCAGCTGCTCGGCGGTGATCAGCACCAGTTCGGCCTCGAACCGGCGGGCCTGGGCCTCAACATCCGCAGCCGCAACCGAGGCGGCCGTCGACGGGTCCCTGGCGAAGGTCTGGATGCCGGTCAGCGTGTCGCGCAGGCGCCCGGCGGTCTCCGTGGTCGGCCGGCCCTTGGCCGCCTTGACGGCCTGGAAATCCTGGCGCAGCCGTTCGGCCAGGTCGGGGTTGGCCTTCGCCAGGTTGGCGTCCAGCGCATCGACGGATGTCTCGAGCTGGGCGATCTCCGCCTCGTTCAGGACGACCGGGTCGTCCTTGCCCAGCACTTCGTCGCCCAGGCGCACCAGGCCTTCCAGCACGCGGCCCTGTTCCGCCGTCACGCCTGCGGCCGCCAGGTTGGCTTCGGCGTCGACCTTGCGCAGGCGTGCCTCCGCCAGGGTGCCCAGGGCCTCGGCCAGTTGCAGGCGGGCCGCCAGGCGCTGCTGCGCCGTGCCGGCATTCGTGGCCACGGCCTTGGCCCGCTCCGCCAGCGGTAGGCCAACGGACTCCAGCCCGGCCGTCAGCTGGCCTGCCGTTTCCGCCAGCTCCGTGGCGGCGGCCAGGATCCCCTCGTCCTCGCCCAAGAGGGCGTGGTCGAAGCCGGCGGCCGCCTGCCAGTGCGAGGCGACGGTCTCGGACTCGGCGGTGAAGGCGGCGGCGTCGGACAGGGTGGCCCGCACGAGGTTGGCCGCAACCGTGTGGTCGTCCGCCCCTTGCGCCTCCAGCATCTCGCCCAGGCCGCTGGACAGCTCCAGCGCCAGGCGCTGTCCGGGGGAACCCAGATCCTCCAGCGCTGCGACAACCGCTTCCATGGGCGCGTAGATCTGGCCGCCCAGGGTCTGGCGCACCCGCCGGTCGCCGGCCGTGTAGGCCATGATCTGCCGACGCAGGAAGACGACCGCGCCGTGCAGGTCGGACGGGGCGCCTGCGCCCGGCTTCTGCTGCAACGACAGCCGGGTCAGGTAGTCGAAGATCGGCGGGCGCACCGGGCCGGGCGGCGGCTGCGGCGGGGCCTGGACCAGCTCGACCACGCCGTAGACCCGGGCGATCCGGTTGTCCTCGATCACCAGGTCGCGGCCGCCGACGGCGGCGATGCCGGCCGTGCGGATCGCCATGCCGGGATCGACGAAGGCCTGGGGCAGGGCGCGGCTGCCGATTTCCGCGATGCGGTTGCCGCGTACCATGCTGTCGTCCACCAGGCTCAGCACGATGCCGCCGCGCAGGGCGGCGATGTCAAGCCAGCGCAGCACGGCGTCCAGGGCGGTGCGCACATCGCCGGCCTGTTGCAGCAGGGTGTCGAGGGCAGCCCGCGGATTGGCACTGCCGGCCAGGGGGGCCGCCGGGGCCAGGGCGGCGATGGCGGCGACGACGGCGGGTGTCCAGTTGGTGCGGGCGCGGGCCACGCCCTCGATGCGGTTGTCTTCGATGCACAGGCCGCCGATGGCGCCGCCATGGGCCCAGGCGCGCAGGCCGGCATCGCCGAAATTGCGGATGGTGTTGCCGCGGATGCGCACGCCGACGATCGGCTGTGCCCCACCCAGCAGGATGCCGGTGGCCAGCCCGGCGATGCCGGTGCCTTCGATCCGGTTGTCGGCAATATCCAGGTCCGAGACCGGCCGGACGACGGCTGTGCCGGTATCGGCGCCGGAGCCGACCAGGATGCCGGCGTCGATCTCCAGCCCCGACAGGCTGCCGCGGTCGGTGACGGTCAGCCAGTTGCCTGCGATGCGGTGGGCCATGCCGGCGACCTGGATGCCGGCGCGGATCGTCGCGGGGCCGGCCGGCATCCGGATCTCGTTGTCCTGCACGGCGACCCCGTCGCCGGTGATGCGGATGCCGGTCTGCGCGGCGCCGGTGATCCGGTTGGCGCGCAGGACCGTGCGGTCGACGGGCGCGCCCAGGCCGGCCTCGGCCTCGTCCTCCATGGCGATGCCGACCGGGAACCCGTCGACGCGGTTGTCGGCGACGACCACGCCGCTGATCAGGCCGTCGCCCAGGCGGATGCCGACGCTGGCCTGGGCGGCCCCTTCGACATGGTTGGCGTCGATGGTCATGCCGTCGAGGAACAGCCCGGATCGCGGGCGCAGGATCAGGGCATTGCGCGTCAGGTAGCGGCCATAGGCGGCACCGACGATGCCCGACGGCGCGTGGATGCGGCAGCTCTCGACCGCGATCTCCGCACAGCTGCCGGTGATCAGCACGCCCGCGGCGATGGTGCCTTCGGGGTTGCCGTCCTCGCGCGAGGTCACGGTCAGGCGGCGCAGCGTCACCCGTGCGCTGTCGGCGATGGTGACGACGCCGTGCGGCAGCCGGCGCAGGACGTTCAGCTCCTCCTCCGCCACGTCCTCCAGCGGCTGGCCGGGGGTCTCGCGCTGCAAGCGGCGCAGCCGCGCGATGGTCTGCACGACCGACGCGGCCGCCCGGCCGAAGCCGGGCTGCAGGTCGCGGATGTTGGCGATGAAGGCGGTCAGCAGGTCGGGGATGGCGGCCGACGGGATGGCAAGATCGGCCGGCGTCAGCGGCGATGCGGCGGTCAGCCCGTCCAGGTCTGCCTGCTCGTCGGCGATCACGGCGACCAGGCCGCGCGTCAGCGCGTCGATGCCGATGGGGGTGATCGCGCCGGGGATCTCCACCAGGTCCAGGGCCTCGACCGTCACGGCGCCCTGGCGGCCGCAGCGGTCCAGGTAGAACGCGCCGCCGGCGCCCGTCACCTCCAGCCGCGTGGCGTCGCCGTCGCCCAGGATGTGCAGGTCGCTGCGGCCGTGGACCAGCACCGGATGTTCCAGGCTGTACACGCCGGCGCGGACATAGATGGTGCCGCCCGCCAGGCCGATGCGGTCGATGGCCGCCTGCAAGGCCTCGTCGCCGGTCACGCCCTCGGCCAGGTTCTGGTCGATATCGCCGAAGGTGCGCACGCCGTCGCCGACGACGACGGTGTGCGATCCCGGCGCCAGTCGCCGTCGCCCCAGCTCGATCAGCCGGTTGCGGACCTCGTGCAGCGGCAGGAACAGGGTCCGCAGGTCCTCGAAGGTCCGTCCCGTCGCGGTCCAGCGGATGCGGCCCAGCGCCCGGCGTTCGTGCCAGGGGCCGGCGACCGGCGCATCCGTCAGCTGCTCCACCGTTCCGCGCGCCGCGCCGTCCGGGCTGACGACGCGGGCGGTGAAGGTCCAGAATTCCTGGATGCGGAAATCCTCGCCGGAGAAGGCGAAGGTGATCCCGTCGAACAGGTTGTAGCGGATGCCGGTCAGCAGCCAGTCCGCACCGTCCCACCGCCGCACCGCCGCGCTGTCGGTCCTGCGGAAGGCGCGCCCCAGCGGTCCGCCCGCCGTCAGCGCGTCGGGGTCGGTGGTCAGCGTGTGGCCGGCGTCGTGGAACTCCAGCACGCCGGTGGCGGTGTCGACGGCGCGCAGCCGGCGGATCACCGGGCGATGGCCCTCGCGGTCGGGGTCCAGGCGGCTCGGTTCGTCTTCCACCACCACCACGTCGCCGGCGGCGAAGCGGGCGGCATCCGCCGGATCGACGGCGATGGAGGCGGCCGTCTCTGCCCCGTCGGCCACCAGCGGTGCCACGGTGGCGGCGTTGTTGCGCGACCAGGCGATGACGGGACGGGGACCGTCGGTGCGCAGGATCTCCACCCGCACATGGATGTTGTCGCGGCCCAGATAGCCTTCGCCGGTGGAAACATTCTCGCTGAACAGGCAGCGGTCGCGGCAGGGGTCCGGCTCCTCCGCCGGGAAGCGGTCGGGCAGGGTGCCGGCGGGGACATTGGTGGTCAGCCGCCCGCCGCCGATGGGTGTGGCCAGTGCTTCCGACCCCCCGCCGGCGGCAAGGGGGCGGACGCGGATCTGGCTGACCTTGCGGCTGCGGAAGGTGGTGTCGTCGCCGTCCAGCGCCGGCTCGTCCAGGAACGTGTCCTGGAACCGGTGGATCGGGCGTTCCCACACGTCCAGGTGGACATGGTGGTAGAGCGCGGCCGGGTCGGCAGGCCGCTCCAGCGCCACCGGGTCGGGCAGGTCGGGCTGAAGGGAATAGCGGATGTCGTGCTCCAGGAACGACCTGAGGCCGGCAAGGTAGATCCGCCCGGCCCCGGCCAGCGTGCCGTCGCCGCCGCGCAGCACGAAGTCGCCGTCCCCCAGACCCGCATCCTCCGCCAGCAGGCCGCCGAAGAACACCTCCGCCCGCGGCGGCAGGCCGGTCATCCCCCAGCCGGTGACGGCCAGGGCCTGCTGGCCGCCGGGCAGCGCCGTCCGCGGCAGCGCTGCCAGTGCGCCCAGGGGGATGCGCAGCTCCGCCCAATCCTCCGCCAGCGCCGGCACGTCCAGCACGCGGTGTTGCGTACCATCGGCATCCAGCAGCACGACGGCGATATCGACGATCTCGTCATCGGTGGGCGGGCGGGCCACGCGCACCGGCAGGCGCAGTGCCGCCGCCCCATAGGTCGCGCCGTCCGGATGCAGCGGGACCGGCAGGTGCAGCAGGTCGATGGCCCGGGGCAGTGTGCGGACAAGCGACGTGAAGCCGCGCGCGCGCACCACATGCGGCAGCGTGTCCGGGTCGCGCCGGACCAGCGCCAGTTCCTGCGGGATGACGCGCTGGTCGTCGGCGGGCAGCCCCTGGCCGGCCCAGCCGGCGAGGGTGCCGACCGGGTCGATCAGGTGGCTATCGGCAAGGCGGAAGCCGTCGTCGGGCGAGCCTTCCGCCAGGTCGCCGCTGCGCCGGCGGGCGTCGGTGCGGACCAGCGTCGCCTGCTCGTTGGCGTCGGAATCGAGGCGTACGCGCCCCATCTGCTCGCGCACGGCGGTGAAGCGGCGCCGTTCGTCGAAGCGGCTGCGCGAGGTGTAGGCTTTCACCGCGACCTCCCCTGCATGCGGTTGAGATCATGGGTGCTGCGGTCCACGTGCCACGGCACCATGGCGATGGGCAGGAATTCCTCGGTGCGTTCGGCCAGCTCTGTCATCCGCTGGGCCGTGTCCCAGTGGGCGCCCGGCCGACGCCGGCGCTCGCCCGCCGCCAGCGCCGCCGCACCGTTGTTGTCGGCCAGGGCCAGGTAATCCGGGCGCGCCGGGTCGATGGAGGCGAAGGACACCGGGTGGATGCGGCTTTCGTACATCAGCGGCGGCCGTCCGCTCTCGGCCAACAGGCTGTAGCGCGCCCAGCTCAGATCCTGCCGGTCGCAGACCGTGCGGCCCTTGAAGGCGCAGGAGCTGGCCTCCACCACCCCGGCCTGCGTCTCGCCGTGGATGGTGCAGTGGCGCAGGCGAAGCCGGGCGCCGCCGGCGGCGATGGCCGGCAGGTCGGGGGCGCCGGCGTCGAAGGTGCAGCCGGCCGCGACGACCTGCACCCAGGGCGGCACCTCCAGCCGGCCGACCAGGCAGCCGTAGAGGCGCAGGACCAGGCGCGGCGGGATCAACGTCTGGCGCGCCAGCGGCGTCTGGTGGCCGGCGCCGGCAACGACCACCGCGGCCTGGCCGGGCTGGGCCAGCGTGCACCAGCGCAGGTCCACGGCACCCGCCGACAGCGCCACTTGCAGCGTGCCGGTCAATACCAGGCCCCCCAGGAAGAAGGCCGGCCCCAGATCGGGATCCGCCCCTTCGGCCAGGCGCTCGTGCAGCGACAATGCGATCCCGTCGGCGTCGGCCGCGACCACGGGATGGTCGTTGGCACCGTCCGGCGACAGCGACAGGACATGCCCCTGTCCGATCGTCAGCTGCCCCGCGGCCAGGCGCGGCGACCCGGCAATGCGCAGCACGTGTTCGGCCACGCCCTCGCGCACGCCTTCCCCCAGGGTGGTGACGACGGGGACGCCGGGGCTTGCGGCGACACCCGCCAGCTTCGGGGCGATCCGCGCCGTCACCGGCGCTTCGCCCAGCAGCCGGTCGCGGTCGACGTCCGGCGGGGCGGGAACGGCGAAGCGATGCGGATCGTCCGCATCCTCCGGCTCGGTCCATGCCTCGGGGATGGTGCGGTCGGACGGCAGGAAGCCGGCCCCCAGGGCCGCGGCGCGGGCGATGCGGTACAACACCTCCAGCCGGCCCTGGCCCAGCTCTGCCCGCATCGCCATCCGGCCCAGGCGCGGGTCCAGTGCCACGATGTCGTCCAGGTCGAGGGCGAGCGGCCGGTCCCATGGCCCCAGGCTGCGCTGGCGCAGCCGAAGCGGCTGCCAGCCCAGGCGGCCGCGCACGCCGATGCGCCGTGCCGGTGCGTCGCGGCCCAGCACCGGTGCCTCGCGCCCCGCACCCAGGCGCAGCGACCGTTGCGCCGCCGTTCCGGCCGGGAACCATCGCGCGGTCGACCCGTCGGCCTTGACGAAGAAGATGGCGATGTCGCCGGCCGCGGACAGGTCGAGCGCCGGCAGGAAGGCAATGTGACCGTCGCCGGACAGGGTGAAGACCACCTCGCTCGGCGGCAGGGGCGTGGGACCGATCGCCAGGAAGGCATCGCCGGCGAACAGGCCGTCACCCTCCGCCGGGGGATTGGGGGCGGCATCGCCGTCGGCGGCATCCGCGTCCCAGGCGGTCGCCCCGGCGGGAAGGCGCAGGCGCTGCGGCCGGGTGCGATCGGCCCAGGCCAGGACTTCCACCGCGTCGCCGTCCACGCGTGCCCACAGGACGCCGGGGGCGCCGGGCGCCACCGGCAGCTCCGGCAGCGCGGACCAGCCTGCCCGCACCTGGTCGGGATCGGACAGCCAGACGGTGGTGGCAAGCTGGCCCGGACTCTCCGCCCCGCCCAGCAGCATGAGGCCGGCCGGGGTTGACAGCAGGCGCCCGCCGGTGCGCCGCCGCCCCTGACGGATCGGCCGCGGGCGCCAGCGGCCGGCATCCGTGCCGGCCAGCGGCAACGACCAGACGTCGTCGAACAGCGCCGCACCCTGTTCCCCGCCATGCACGAACAGCTCGCCCCCATGCAGGCAGGCGGCCGGCGCCAGCCGGGCCGGTGGCCGGCGCGGGCCCGGCTGGTCGACGCGTACGGCCACCGGCGTGTCCGTGGCCGCCCCGTCGATGCGCCAGACGCCAAGCCGGTCGCTGCCGTCGATGGGGCCGGCCAGCAGCAGGGCATCGCCGAGGGCGGCCGCCGCCAGGAAGGGGCCGTCCTTCTCCGCCGCCAGGGCGGGCAGGGCATCTGGCGCAAGGCCGGCCAGGCCGACGGGGTGCAGGTCCCAGGCGGGGCCGCCGTCGGGGCGGATCGTCGCGATGCCCAGGTCGCCTTCCGGACGCCGCTCGGCGCGGGCCAGCACCAGCGGGCCACCGACATCCAGGGGTACCAGCGGGCTCAGCGGCGTGCCGCGGCGGATCTCCACCGGCAGGGCGGTCCAGGTGCCGTCGGCGGCCCGGCGGTAGCCGGTGACGGGCAGCCGCCGGGCGATGCGGAGGGCCATGGTGGCGCCGCCGCGCGCCAGCGGCGCCGCCGCGCCATAGGTTTCCGCATCGCGGCCGCCGCGGCGGGCGACGGTTGCGGTCACGGCCGGGTTGTCGGCGTCCGGTGGCGTGCCCAGGGTCCCGGCCGGCGTGGCCACCGTCCCGGCGATGGTGGCCGGGTTGTCGATGGCGATCAGCTGCAGGTCCCACGCCTCGCCCGGCGACGGGCGGCCGGCATCGGCGAAGCGCAGCACGCCGCCGGTCCCGACCGGACGGAAGCCCAGGTCGCCCCGCCCCAGGTCGGGCAGCGGCGGCCCGACGACCTGGACGCCATCCACATGCAGGCTGACGGTATCGGCCGCTTCGACCGCATCGCCGTCGGCCGCCAGGGCCGTCGGTGTCAACAGGCCGTGCCGCACCGGCCCCCCCGCTGCCCGGCACGGCGGCTCGTGGATGGCGGTCAGCGCGCCGAGCGCCGCGGCCGGCGCCGCCGGCAGCCCGGCTGCCAGCGGCAGGTCGCGCCCGAACGGATCCAGCCGGCAGCCGACGAAGGCGACCGCCGGGTCCGTGGCATGGGGGATGTCCACCACGCCGGCGACCGCCAGGCGGTCCACGATCGCCGGCACGATCCGGCTGGTGCGGATCACCGCAATCTCCGGCCGTGCCCAGCCGGCGAAATCGATGGTGCGGGGGGAGGCGGCATGGCGCCCGGCATCGGCGCGGCCCAGCCGGCGCAGGGCATCGGCAACGGTTTCGCCGGGTTCGCGCGCAACCGGCTCCCCCCGGCGGGGCACGCCGCCGCGGGGACGCTCGGCCTGGGGCGCGCGGCGGCTCAAGGGGTCGGCCAGGGCGATCGGGTCCCATAGCACCGCGGTGCGGCCGCGCCACGGCACGGGGTAGCGCAGCGACTGCGTATGCAGGATCGACCGGAACGCCTCCTCGACCTCGGTCGGCCAGCCGGTCGTCAGCGACAGGGCGTCTTCCAGCGTCGCCAGGGTCCCGTCGCGCTTGCGCCAATGGAGCGTGCGCGCCACCACCGCGCGGCTGGTGCGGGTGTCGCCGCTCAGCAGCCTTGCGCCGACCAGTTCGGCCAGCAGCGGCAGTGCCTCGGCGGACGCGCGCTCGGCGAAATGGTCGTCGCGCAGCCGGTCGATAGCCCGGTCCAGGTCTTCCAGCGGTGCCGCCAGCACTTCCAGCAGCCGCAGCAGCGGCCGATCGGCCAGCGCTTCGTCGCGGGCCAGGTAGACCCCGGGCACCAGCCGGGCCAGCCGGCGGGCGGCCGGGCTCAGCTGGCGGACGGTGGCGGGCGGGCTAGGGCTCAAGATCCTTCGCCTCCTCCCAGCGGATGTCGATGGGGTCGATCTCCGGCGACGGCGCCGCCCAGGCCGGCAGCTCCCGCGCGGCGATGGCGACGCGGTCGTTACGGGCGGGCGGGCCGTCGGTCCGGCAGAACAGCTCGACGAATGCGGTTTCCAGGTCGTCCAGGCCGGCGAGCGCGCCGTAGATGTCCGACAGCTGCACGTCGCGGCCAAGCTCGACCCGATCCGGGTCCAGCAGGCCCGGCGGCTCCCCGGCGGCGGTGTCGACCCCCAGGCGTTGCCTGGCCGCCCGGATTACCGCCAGCGGGTCGGCCCCCGGCGTCACATGCAGGCGCAGCTGCAGGCGCAGCGGCACCGGTACGCGGTTGTCCACCGTCAGGCTGATGCCCGGGGCGACCCGCGCGGCCAGATAGGCGCGCAGGCGCGCCCGGTCGTCGTCCGCCAGCGCCGCCCCGGCCTGGCCGGAGACGACGACGCTCAGGTGTTCGCGCCGGCGCACGGGGTCGCGGAACACGGCCGCCCGGCGGACCCCGCCGAAGGTAAGGGCCAGCGAGCGGATATCGGCGACCGATACCGCGCGATCCAGCGTGTGGATGCCCGCCGATGCCGTCCTGCGGGCGTCGTCCAGCGCCTCCGGCTCCACACCGCCGGTGATGGCTAGTGGATTGGTCGTCTCGGCGACGGCCGGATCGGCGGCGACCAGCTTGGCGATGCTGCCTCCGTCGCGGTTGCCGTCCCGGCCCAGCCCGACCCGGTATTGCAGGGCCACGGCGGCCTCGGCGGGCAGGGCCGCCCCCTCGACGCCGTCGCCGACCCTGAGCTGCGGCCGGCCTTCGGCATCGACCTCCGCGGCGAACGCCGCCGCCGTCCCCGCCTGGCCGCGCAGGTCGTCGACGAGCAGCCAGGGCTGGCCCGCCACCTGCATCGCCACTTGGGGTGCGCGCCCCTCCGGCGCGCGCGGGTCGGCCAGCCAGGTCAGCGGGTCCTGCGCCGGGCGGATGGTGCGGCGGTCGCCGGACAGCCGTGCGGCAGCCTCGCGCACCGTTTCGCCATGGCTGATCTCGACGATGTTGCCGACGATCACGGTGCGCGACAGCTGATAGCGCCGTTGCAGCGCCGGACGCACGGTGATGCGGGTCATCGGCTCGCGCCGGCCGGCGGGGATCTCGTCGCGCAGGCGGACGATCCGGGCCGCCTCGCGATAGCGGCGCACGACCGTGCGGTCGCCGTTGGCGGCGACGGTTTCCACATCCTCCGCCACGACCACCCAGTCGCCTGGATGCAGCAGGGCGGTCTGGGTGGCGGGGCCGGTTTCGCCGTCCCCGGCAATCGGCATCAGGTAGAGGGTATCGGTCCCGGGTGGGGCGACCCCGCGATCCTCGGCAAGGACGGCCGACGGTGCGGCGGGATCCCCCAGTTCCGCATCCAGGCGGAACAGCGCCCGGCTGCCGCGCAGCCGCACGACGGTGTCGCGGGCCTCTTGCAGCAGGCCGGACACCAGGGCGTCGAGGAAGGACGCCATCTGGTCGAGCCGGCGCGACCAGTCGGTATCGCTCTCCCCCGCCTGGCGGGCCAGCGCGTCCTGCAAGGCCACAACCGCGTCGGGCTGGCGGGCGTCCAGCTTGGCAAGCTGGCCCAGAAGCAGGGACTGCGATTCCGACAACGGCCCGGGGGCGCTCTCCACCGGCACCTCGTTGGCCAGCGACTGGGCGGCGCACAGCTCCTCGCACAGCTGGGCGAAGGTGGCGGGGCAGGCATCGGCCGCGCCGGCATCCTTCAGCAGCCTGGCGGTATCGGCCAATTGCAGGGCTTTCTGGCGGGCGCGCTGGGCGTTGCGGCTGGCCAGGGCGCCGGCCCGGCCGGCCCCCAGCCGGTTGCCCAGCTGGTCGACGAACGGTCCCTGACCCAGGCTGTCGCCCGGCGTCGGCACCGCAATCTCCACGCCCGAAAGCTCGGCCGACAGCGCGATCGCCCCGGTTGTGTCGACGGGGGCGGCCGGCGCGGGCGGCAGGAACGGGCGCATCTCGTTCAGCCTGGCGTCCAGGCGGGCGGCGCGCAGGGTCTCGAAGACGGCCTCGCCCTTGTCGCCTTCGGCTTCGGCCTTGACGCGGAAGCCCGGCGGCAAGGTGGTGGCCGATCTGGCCTTGACGCGGAAATGCTGCAAGCCGGCGGCCGCGATGCCGGGATGCGGGCGGAAGCCGATCAGCGCCAGCAGCCGGTTGACCGACTGGGGCAGCCGTGCCGTCGCCAGGAAGCCTTCGTCCGCCCAGATCGCCTGATAGGTCCACAGCACGTGCAGGGCCAGCGCGTAGCAGTCCAGCAGGCCGCGGCCGAGGTCGGCGGCCAGCGGGTCGGCGCCACGCACCGGGTCCCACGGGCGTTCGGCACCCAGGAACCGCGCGCGTGCGGCATGGGTCATGTCCGACAACAGGGCGCCGTGGCTCTGCGGGCGATGGTCGGCGGGTGTCGGCCTCATGGCAGGCCCCCGCAGACGGTCACGGTGATCAGGCCGTCGTCGCCGGGGCCGTAGGGCCGTGTCAGCACCGCCACCTCGTCGGCGGCGACGGGCAGCGTGCCGGCCGCGGCGAAATCGGCCGCACCCGGCATCAGTCGCCGCAGGCGGTGCAGGCGCACGCCGGCCACCCCGTCGACGCCCAGCGCGGCGCGATGGATCGCGTCCACATGGACGTCGCGCCCCAGCCCCGTCCGGTCGGGGTCGAACAGGCCGCCGTCGCCGGCCAGGGCGCGCAGGACCATCAGGCGCACCGTTTCGGCCTGGGCCCAGGGCTGGGCATCGACAACCAGGTCGAGGTCCAGCGGCGTGAACACCGGCGGCACCAGCTCGACATCGAAGCCCATCAGCCGGATCGTCTCCAGCTGCCGGCGGGCAACGGCCCAGCGGCGCAGCCGTTCCGCCTCGCGCAGCGGGTCGGCGGCGTCGCCGGCCAGCGTGTCCTCGTCCTTCAGCAGTAGGGTGATGCGCACGATGCGGCGGATGCCGGCATCGACCACCGCTGCGCGGGCGGCGGCCACCTCCGGCAGCGCGGTCAGCAGCCGTTCGTAGTCGGCGACGGCGACGGCCGACAGGCGGTCGCGGACCGACCGCGGCGCGGCATAGCGGATGCGCTCCAGCGCTTCCGGATCGCGCCCGCCCGCCGCGGGCAGGGGGTTGTCGATGGCCAGGTGGCGGCGGATGACGTCGTCCCGGTCGGCCCGCCCGGGCAGGATCTCGCCCACATCGCCGCCGGGGCCGAAGGCGATCAGCCGGGTCAGGGCACCGGCACCGACATTGCCCAGGCGCCCCAGGCCGATGCGCAGCGTCAGTTCGACCGTCACCGCGCGCCGCGGCAGGGCGGTGCCGTTGATGCCGTCGCCGAAGCGCAGCGCAGCGCCGCCCTGGTGGCCGGCGCGCAGGGCGAAGACGCGCTCGCCGGGGCCGGCCAGCGACAGGTCGTCGACGCGAACCCATGGTGCCCCGTCGATGGTGACGGCCACCTGCGCCTCGCCATCCGGCGTCGCGCCGTTCGGCAACGGCCAGCCGCATCGCTGGACGCTGACCGGCGACAGCGGCAGTGCCACCTCCCGAACCGTGCCGTCGGCGTTGTCGACGTCCACGCGCATCATCCCGCGCCAGGGCGCCAGGATGTCGCCGCCGTCCGCGCCCTCGGCGCCGAGGGTGGGGGCCAGCGGCACGCCGTGATGGGCGGGCACGACATTGCCGAGGATGCGGGTGGCGCCCCGCGCATAGCGCTGCGGGGCCGGGCGGCGCGGGTCCCAGAACACCCGCGTGGTGTCCGTGCCGACCTCCACCAGCGTCACGCGGACGACGTGGCGGATGCCGTCGGGATCGGCCTGGCCGGGGGCCTGGGGATCGTCGGGCACGATCACCAGCCAGCGTCCGATCTCCAGGTCCGGGGTATCGCCGGCCAGGACCGCCGACGTGGCGCCGGCGTCGATATCCTCCACCGGCGCCAGCGTGGCCAGGTCGGGGTCGAAGGCCAGCGGCGCTTCCGTCGCGAAGATCAGCGACGCATCGCGGGCGTCGGGGTTGCCCACCAGCGTATCGGCCGGGATCACCAGGCGGCCGCCGGCCGTGAACCGGGGCGTGAGCCCCAGCGCATCCCGGCCGCCGGCGTCGATGTCGAAGCGGATCATCGCCGTCGCCGACAGGCCCGGATCGGCGGCATAGCCGACCAACCGGGCGTGGTCTTCGACCGAGCGGCGGGACAGGGCGGTGCCGATATAGCCCTCCGCGACCGCGACTTCCTGGCGATAGGCGATATGGTCCAGGCGGTTGGCCAGCAGCTCCATCACCATGGTCGTCATGTCGGCGGGGCCGCGCTCGGTCCAGCCGGGCATCACCGTACCGGCGCGACCCATCATCAGGGCCAGCAGGCTGCGCGCGTCGCGGGCGCGATAGTCGATGACCGGGCTCGGATCCGGCGGCGGCGGGGCTGCCACAGGCAACGGCGGCAGCGGGTCGCGCAGGGTGCAGCGCATGTCGCCGTCGGGGGGATAGGCGCCGACGAAGGGCGTGATGCCGGCCGGGTCGCCCGCGACCCGCACGGCGGTTGCGTGCAGCGCGTGGGCGGTGTGCAGGCGCAGGTCCACGGCCGCCGCCGGCGCCAGCGCGCCGGCCAACACCGAGGGCGGGACGGGACTGCCCGGCCCCGGATTCGCATAGGGCAGCGGGTCGGGGGCCGGCCGCAGCGGCACGAAGCCGCCGGCGACATAGACGGCGTCGGCGGCGACAAGCTCCGCCCCTGGTTTCAGGACCAGGCCATCCCCGGTCGTGACGGCGGTGAACAGGCTGTTGGCGAGGGTGAGCGCGCAGGCCCCCACCTCGAAGCCACTGTTGTGGCGATGCCAGGTGAGCTGGGCCATCAGCACCCGTTCGCCGTCGATCCAGCCGCCGCGGACGGTGGTCCACGCTTCCGCGCCGCGCAGCTCGCAATCGCGCAGGCCGCCTTCGATCTGCACCGCCGACCCGCTGATGCGGCGCAGGATGCACGGACCGGCGAAGACGGCCCCCGGCTCCGGCGTGTGGTCGAGGAAGGGGGCCAGCGCCGTCACCGTGGCGGCGATGTGCAGGCCGGCCAGGTCTTCGCCATGGTTCTGCGTGCCGGGCGCCGGCAGGGCGGGAAGGTCGCCGCCCCCGGCCAGGGCCGTCGCCACCGCGGCGTCGCCGATCCACTCGGTCCAGCTTGCCGGCGGCCGTGCGCCGGTCCCGTTGGCGGGCGCGCGCACGGCCTCCACCTGGATGTCGCGCACGGCGATGTCCCGCGGCGACGGCAGGGCGAGCACGCGGACGCCGGCCGCGCCGTCGCGGGTGCCGCGGATGTCGGTCACGGTGCCGGCCAGCCAGTCCAGCGCACCCGCCACCACGGCCAGCACGCCGATGGCGCGCGCGCCTTCGACGCCGTCGGCGGAACAGCCGCGCACCTCCACATCGCCGCCGGCGACCAGCCGCACGCCGATGGCATCGCCGCCGTCGGCCGGCGTGGCCACCTGGCCCGCGCGGATGTCGACCAGCGCCATCTCGCTGGCCGGCCCGACCGTGCGCAGGCGAAGGCCGTCGGCGGCGGACCCGGCAACCCCGTCGGCCCGCAGCGAGGTGGCCGCCAGGGTCGACAGCGCGGTGGCGTCGACGCCGACGGCGGCGTCCGCGGCCGCGATGCCGGCGGCGCTCAGCCGCGACAGCACGATGTCCGATGCCACGACCCGGAGGCCGGTGGCCGGGCCGGCGGAGGCACGGGCATCGTCGATGGCGATGTCCACCCCCTCTGCGGTCGCCGTGGGGGCATCGATGTCGAGGCCGGTGATCCCGCTGCCGCGCAAGCCCGCCAGGCGCAGGCCGCTGGCCGTGACCCGCCCGTCGGCCTCCAGCCGCAGGGCCGTCAGCTGCCCTTCGGCGCGGGCAGCGATCGCCAACGACGCGACGGCGACGGTGGAGCCGACCAGGTGCAGGGCGACCAGGTCGCCGGCAACCGGACCGCCATCGCCGAAGGTGATCGTCGTCGACGCGCCGGGCGCATCCGCACCCCGCAAGGTCAGGGCAATGCCGGCGGCACCCAGGCGCGGCAGGCCGGCGTCCAGCGCATGCGTGCCCGGCGGCAGGGTCCAGGTTTCGGCACTGCCCGGCGGCAGGGTCGCCAGGCCTGCCTGGGCGGCCTCCAGCATCGCCCGCAGGTCCGGTGGGGCGACGGCCAGCGGATCCGCCCCGCCGGACAGCGCGCGATGGACCTGCGCGTTGGTGACGTGGACGCCGGCGGACACGCGCAGGCCGACGGCCGCGCCAACCCTGGCGGCAAGATCCTCCACGACGGCGTCGCGCAACGCCCCCGCGGGAGCGTCGACGCGGATGCCGGTGACGGTCTCACCGCTCAGGCTGCGGGCCGACAGTCCTTGCAGGTCGGCCTCGCTGCCGGCGCGCACGCGGATACCGGTGGCAACGCCGGAGATGGCGCTGAGCGCGGCAACCGCCGCATCGCGCAGGCGCACCACCGGCGCATCGACGGCGAGGCCGACGATGCCGGCGGCCTCTGCTGCGTCGACCGCCACGTCGAGGGCCGTCGCGGTCCTGCCGGCTTTCAGGCTGATCGCGATCGCCTGGCCGGCGGCACGCAGGGTCAGGCGCAGGCCGGACAGCGTGACCTCGCTGCCGTCCAGCGCCAGCGCCGGGGTGCCGTCGCGGACACTGCCCAGGGTGATCGCCAGGATCGTACCGGCGGCGTCGATGGCAATCGCGCGGTCGGGCAGGCCCAGCCGGATCGGCCCGGCCAGGGTGAATGTCCCCTGCGGCAGGACCCAGCGTGCCGCGGTCCCCGGCGGCTGGGCCGCCAGATCGGCCTGGGCGGCGGCCAGGGCAGCCGCCAGGTCGGTGCCGTCGAGAAGGCGCCCGGTCACGGCGGCGTTTCCAGCGGCTGCTCGAACGATTGGGCCAGTTCCTCCCCGGTCTCCAGCACGGTGTAGAGGATGTCGACCTGCATCAGGGTTTCGATGACGCTGACGCGCACGGCGTCGAGGCGGATCAGCGCAGCCATGGTGCGGCGGATGGCTGTCGCGATCACGTATTCCGCCGCGGCGATCGTTTCCGCCGTCGTGCCGGCGAAGACCAGTCGCTGGATGCCGCAGCCGAAGGCGGGTCGGCCGACACGCTCCCCCGGTATCGTGAACAGCAGCTGTTCCAGCTGCTGGCGGATAATCTCCGCCCGGCCGGCGGTGGCGGCCGTACCGCGGTCGCTGACCTGGAAGGGGAAGCTGAGCGCCTGAGCCATCAGCCGATGCCCCCCAGGCCGTTGCGCACCATGGTCACGTCGGGTTCGTACCGGCGCTCGACCTGCTCCTCCTCCGGCCGGTCCGGATCGATGCCCCAGCGGTGGCGGACGCCGGCCATGTACCAGCGGCCGTCCAGCAGGTGGCCCGCGCCGGCAAGCTCGATCGGCCGGCGGGACCGGACGATGGCGGGATAGCGTTCGGCGCGCACCGTGCCGGTGCCCGTCACCAGCCAGTCGGCCACCCGGTAGTCGGCGCGGGCCAGGTGCGTCAGGTCCAGGCTGTCATGGGGCACGTCGGCGGACTGGATGTCGACCGGGTCGGGGCGGGTGCCCGTGGCGAAGATCTCGCCCAGGCGCTGGTCCAGGATGCGGGCGCGGTCGAAGTCGCCCAGGCGCGCGTATCCCGGTGCCGTGATGTCGGCACGCTCGATGCGGCGGCTGGCCTCGTCGATGGTCCAGGCGCGGACATGGGTCGGCTGGTGGCTTTCCCACTTCGCCCGGAAATCCATCAGCGATGGGGCGTCGCGCGGGAACAGCGCCAGCGTCGGCTGCACCGCCGCGTCCACAGCCGGCGAACGGAAATACCCCTTGACCGTCCTGCCCGGATGCGCGCCGGCCGCAACCTCGCCGTCCACCGGCTCCACGAACACCTCGAAGCCGTTGCGCCGCGCCAGCATGCGCAGGAATTCCGCATCGGTGCAGCGCTGGACCAGGGTGGAGCGGTCGAGTTCCCGCTTGGGCGTCGTCGTCTCCACCGTCGTGTCGTCGGCGGCGAAGCCGTATTTGCCGAAGATCTCCGTGGCGATCTCCGCATCCGTGCGGCCGTGCCATTCCCGCGTGACCGTCTCGAAATGCATCAGGCAGGACGCGTCGATGCCCGACAGGATCAGCCGGGAATCCGGTACCCGGTATTCCCCGAACACCGGTTCCACGCAGGTGACGTATCCGTCGAAGACGGTGGACGCGATCGCCGGCTCCGCCTCGTCGTCACTGGCCAGGCTGAATTCGATCGTCACCCGTTGCAGCAGGTACAGCTGCGGCAGGGCGTGCAGCTCGGCGAACGCGCCGTGTTCGATCGCATCCCAGTCGCCGGTCTCTTCGGCGTCGATCGGGCTCATGTCGACGGTCATCCGGAAAGTCGACGCCTCGTCGGACCGCTCGTCGACCTCCAGCTGCAATACGAAGTCGCTCAGCCGATCCAGCGGCTTGCCGCCCAGCCAGATGCGCAGGCCCGGTTGGCGCTGGGCGGGCATCACGCGCGCTCCGGGATGGCCAGCAGCCGGCCGGGTTCGGCCAGCGCCTCCAGATCGGTGCCGGGGTTGGCGTCGGCGATGCGCCAGTATTCGTGCGGGTCGCCGAAATAGCGGAAGGCGATATGGTCCAGGCGCTCCGTCGCCCGGACCTTGTGCAGGCTGTCCCGGGGGGCGGTCGTGCGCAGCCGCGGCTGGAAGAAGTCGCCATCGGTCTCGCGGCCGGGGATGCGGCGGCGATAGGTGGGCAGACCGGCATGGCGCGAGGATCGGTCGGGCATGGGCGGGCCTCGTGCCGGTCACGCCGTTTCGGCGCCGGCATCGGGCGATGCCTGTTCCGGCCGGAGGGCGTTGGCGATGGCCGTGATGCTGTCGACGCGGGCGACCGACAGGGCCTGTTCCGCCGCAGCCACGCGCTGGTTGAGCAGCTCCTCGAAGGCGTTGCCGATCCACTGGTTGTAGGCGCTTTCCACCGGTTCCAGCACGTTCAGCTTGATGTCCGCTTCCGCACGGATGGGAACCAGCGCCGGGTTGAACTTCTGCTCCGTGATCGACAGCGAGGTCATGACCACGGGAAAGATGCGTTTGCCCAGCACCAGCAGCAGTTCGTCCGGGCGTACCGGCTGGGCCGGTTCGGTCTTGGTCTTCTTCTTGCCCTGCTTCTCGTCCTCCTTGCCCAGCGAGATCAGCTCCAGGAAGGCCAGTTGCGGCAGGATGCCCTGGTCCGGCACGGGCGACCGCGCCTGCAGGATCGCCTCGGTGGCATCGAACGTGACCTTCAGCGAGATCGTCTCGGATTCCGCCTGAAGCGCGGACGAGCCTTCGCCGGAACGCCCGCGCACCTCCTGCGGCGGATCGACCGGGCGCTTGCGCGCCTTGCGCGGCTCCCACCGTCCGGTGCGCGAGCGGGTCAGGCTTTCCGGGTTGTACTGGAACTCCAGCACGTCGGCGACAAAGGTCGTGGTGTCCGATTCGTTCGACACGCGCACCAGCTTGCCCCGCTCCAGCTGGTGGGCGAAGGCGATCAGCTCCGGGTCCAGGTTGATCGGCATGTCACGATGTCTCCGGAAGGTCTGCACGTTCCTCATCGCCAAGCGACTTGGCGATGGCGGCGTTGTTCTTCTCGATCAGCGTGACCACGATCTGGCCGACGAATTCCGGCATCTTCGCCGGGTCCTTCGGCATGCGCCGCAGCATCCAGCGCAGGTGGTATTCGAGATCGCGGCGGGAGAGGCCGAGCTGGGAAACGTCGCGCACGGGTCAGCTCCACGGGCCCAGCAGCGACCGGCCCTCAAGCTGGTTGCGCAGCAGCTCGATGTAGCGCCAGCGGCGGCTGCGCGGCAGGTTCAGGATCTGGTCCTCCGACCAGCCGTAGTGGAAGGCGAGGCTGTGGACCTCGGCCAGCAGCCGGTCGGCGCCCAGCCGGAACTGGCGGACCAGCAGGTCGATGGGGTCGAGGTCAAGCTCGATCCACGCCGCACAGGCGGGGCAGTGCGAAGCGAAGAACAGCTCCGGCGCCGATCCCGCATCGGCCAGCGCCAGCGCGATCGCCTGGCGGCTGGCCGGCGCCAGGGCCAGCCAGTCCTCGCGCGTCAGCGGCCCGCGGTGGCCGACGCGGGCGACGATGCGGCACCACAGCGCGGCATCGCGCATATCGGCGGGTCCCGGGGCGTCGTCGCCGGCTGCCGCCCGCTCGTCCGCGCCGGTCGGCGGGCGGAACCGCGCCGGGCCGTCGGGTGTCGCCACCTCCAGCCACTCCGGCTCTGCCTCGTCGGCGTGGTCCAGCACCTCCGCGAGGGAGACCTGCAAATCCGCCGGCTCGCCGCAGGCCGGGTTGGGGCAGGCCACGGTCAGCCACAGCCGGTCGCCGAACATCATGGCGCTCAGCGTCAGTGCCAGCCGCGCGCGGTCGCCGACGGACAGGGCTTCCACATGGTCCGGCACCACGTCGCGATAGCCCCCCAGCCGTTCGATGCAGGCGGCCAGGACCGCGTCGGCATCCCAGGGGTCGACGCCACCGGCCGATGTCCCCAGCGTCGCCTCCTGCCAGCCGGTCAGCGGGCGCAGCAGGACGCGCCGGTGGCGCGCCCCGGTTTCGTCGATCAGGCCGCGGCGAAGCATGGATTCGCGCTGGATCTCCGACTGCACGCCGTCGCCCTCCCCGCGTCAGCTCTGGTTCTCGCGTGTGAAGCCCTCGTGGGTGAACTCGAGGCTTTCGAACAGGACGTCGTTGCCGTCGCCGGCCAGTTCCGACATCGTCGTGAACTTCGACACCCAGGCGCGGTGCAGCGTGAACTTGATCGCCGGGGTGTTGTCGATGTCGTGGACATAGATCTCGATATCGCGCCGGAACTCCGGGTCCGGCGCCCGCGTCGGCCGCCCCTCGTGCGCCACCAGCAGGTTGGCGAAGTCCTGGAAGGCCGTGTCGTTGGTCAGGCCGGCTTCCGCCGTGAAGGGCGCGAACTCGACCCGGCCCGGAAGCTGTTCGTCGACGGTGTGGGTGGAATTGCCGGCGCGGAACTTCACGGTGTTCACCGTGGCGTCGAGTGCGGAGATCTTGCGGCAGGCCGCCACCTCCACCCCGCCCATGAAGATGCGGAAGTTGAAGTTGCGGTAGGGGTCGCTCTTGGTGGCATTGGCGAAGCGGGGCATCGGGGAAGTCCCTCTTTCAGATGGTGGTCGGGGCGCCGGTGCCCGCAGGGGCCGGCGCGAAGGTGTTGAAGCGCCAGCCTTCGTGCGTCAGCTCCAGGCTCAACAGGGCGATGTCGTTGCCCATGGCATCCAGCTGCGGGGTCGCCTGCAGCTTGCTGGGCCAGGCATTGAACACCTCGTAGCGGCGGAACCGGGTATAGGGCCGGTCGGCGTCGGTGCCGCCGGCGGGCGGGCCGCCATGGCCGTGCAGGTCGGGGTCCCAGACGTCGATGAACAGGTTGCGCTTCAGCGGCATGCCGGGGGCCTTGCCGGTGCGCAGGAAGTCCAGCACGGCGTCGGCCCAGTCCTCCAGGCTGCTGTCCACCGCCAAGCCCTGCTCCAGCGTGATCGGGTCCCAGGTGGCGCGGTTGGGGTTGGCATAGCGATGCAGGCTGTTGCCGCCGGACCAGGTTTCCGAAGCGTCCACCGATACCGACAGGCCCGAGATCTTCTGGACGCCGGCGACATAGATGCCCGCAGCGTCCGGGGGCGGCAGCGCGAAGCCCAGGCGGAACTGGTAGTTCCTGAGCGGGTTGTGGCGGATCGCCAGCATGGCGGCCTCAATCCTCGGGCCGCTTCTGGCTGATCTGGATCACCACGAATTCCGCCGGCTTCACCGGGGCGAAGCCGACCAGCGCGGTGACGATGCCCTGGTCGATCAGCTCCTGCGGGTTGGTCTCGCGGTCGCACTTGACGCGGAAGGCTTCGTCCGGCGTGTCGCCCTGGAAGGCGCCCTGGCGGAACAGGCCCAGCATGAACGCCTCGATATTCAGGCGGATGCGGTCCCACAGCTCGCTGTCGTTGGGCTCGAACACCGCCCATTGCATGCCCAGCTGGATGGATTCCTTCAGGAACAGCGCCAGGCGGCGCACCGGGACATAGCGCCATTCCGGGTCCGACGACAGCGTGCGCGACCCCCAGACCACGGTGCCGGAATTGGGGAACTGGCGGATGCAGTTGAGGCCGATGGGGTTCAGCAGGTCCTGGTCGGCGTCCTCCATCTCGTGCTGCACTTCGATGGCGCCGCTGACCACGGCTTCGATGCCGGCCGGCGCCTTCCACACGCCGCGGGCGACATCGGTGCGGGCGAAGATCCCGGCCATGTGCCCCGACGGCGGAACGAAGCGTATGGGGTTGCGGCCGATGCCGACGGGGTCGGTCACTGCCAGCCACGGATAGAACATCGCGGCGTTGTTGGACCGCGTCGGCAGGCCTTCGACGAACTGGCGCACATCGGCCGCCGTCGTCTGGAAATCGCGGTCGATGCTGCCCGGCCCGTCGGCGACCAGGAACACGTCGTGCAGGTCGCAATAGGCCATGGCCTCCGACAGGAAGCCCGCGGCGTTGCGGCCCGGCAGCACCAGCATGTTGATGCGCACGGTGTCGAAGGCGCGCATTCCCGAACGCCCCTGTACCGTGACGCTGCCGCGATACTGGGCCAGCGTCACCGGTCCGGTGCCGTCGGTCCCGCCGGCCAGCCGCAGCGGGTTGTCGCCGGTCGGTCCCGGGCGCAGCCCCGGTGCTGCCGGGCTGTTCTCGTCCAGTCCGACACTGCGGGCGGCGGCGAACAGGGTATTCACGACCGGGTCGATACCGGCCCGGATCACCTCGCCCACGCTGACGGACACCCCGCTCTGGGCATCGACGATCGTCCCGGCCGCACCGGCGATCGCCGGCAGCGTATCGTCCCAGGCCGCGTTGGCGGCATCCGTCGCCAATGCCAGCGTCACGCCGGTGGCTCGCGGGGCAGCGGTGATGACCAGGAAGGCGCCGGCGTCGTCGATGGCCACGCCGAAGGTATTGGCGGCGGCCGCGTCGATTTCCTGCTGCAGCCGCTGGCCCAGCGCTGCCAGGCTGACGGCGTTTTCCGCCCCGCCGAAGACCACCTGGAAGGCCTGGTTGGTGGCAGGGGTGGCGGTATCGGTGGCCGTCAGCGTCACCGTCTGGCCGCTCAGGTCCATGGTCGGGCCGCCCGCCAGCCCGATGACGCGATAGGCGGTCGTCGCCACCATCGGCTCGATGCGCATATGCCGGCCGTCGGCGGCGTTCACCTCTGTCACCCGGAACTGGGCGTCCGGCGCGTTCGCCTGCGCTGCGACCAGCGCCGTCAGCTGGGCCGCGGTCAAGGTCGCGAAGCCGTTGGCGATCGTGCCGCCCGCTGCGGTCACTGGCGCGTTGCCGAAACCGACGGTGCGCGGCTGGTCGACCGGCAGGCCGGCGCCCGACGGGGCGTCGCGCCACCTGATCTCGATCTCCGCGCCCTCCGCGATGCGGTAGGTCCCCGGGTTGCCGCCGACATCCGCAACGGGGCGCGTCGTCAGTGCGGCGATGCGTTCCGGCAGCGGCGGCTGGGTGCGGTTGGCGGCATCCAGGAAGTCGCGCCCGAACAGGTCGACGGCACGGATGTAGCGCGAGGAGTCGTTGATGGCATTGACCGCATAGTCTTCGTGCTCGCGGTCCATGCGGACGTTGTCGAAGCGCTCCACCGTGCGGGCGCGTCCGTTTTCCACCCATTCCACCCGCACGCGGAAGGCCACGTCCTGGAAGGCGGAGGACGGTTCGACATGGATGCGGATGTTGCCGGCCCAGGCACCCTGCCCCTGGGCCTCGAACATCAGCACGTCGCGGGTAATGCCCCAGGCGTCCGCCTCGCGTGCCGCGACCGGGTCCGAGCGGCCCAGTGTCGCCGTTGCCGGCAAAACGCGCACGACGAAGGCCCGCCGTCCACCGGCGTTGAAGAAGGCTTCCACCGCCTGGGCCAGGAAGCCGGCCTCGCCACGCCTGTGGCCGCCGAAGTTGCGCTCGAACTCCCGGAATCCGGTGACGAGGGTCGCCCGGTTGGGGATGCCGCGGGCGGCCTCGCCGATGAAGCCCGCGGTCGACGTCGCGACGCCCTGGATCGGCTTGATGCCGCTGCTCACCTCTTCCACATAGACGCCAGGGGTCAGGTATTCCGGCATGTCTGCCTCCTAAGGCCGTGACTCGTTTCTGCGCAACCGGGTGATGACCGGGCGCACGCCCGGACTGCCTGTGGCGGGCCGCCCCGGATAGTCGGGAGCCTGCGGATCGGCGTCTTCGGCAAGCTGGCGGGCAAGGTCGCGAAGCTGCACGTCGACGACTTCGGCCAGCGGCGCGGTGACGCCGGGCACGCGGTCGTCCAGGTAGGTTGAGACCCGGTATTCCAGCGTGATCCGGTAGAGCGCGTTGATCAGGTCGTCGCGGCGGCGCAGCTGCTTCTGGTACATGAACAGGCTGCGCTGCTGGACCAGCGTGGCACCGCGCGGCCAGGTCCCGACGATGGGCCGGTCAAGCCGCAGCGTATCGCCGTCGATGCCGGTGACGACGGCGCCGAAGCTGTCGCCGGTGGCCGAGAAGCCGTCGTCGCTGCGCGCCAGCACCACCGGATCGCCGATGGACCAGTCGACGGCGCGCGACAGGCTGCGCCGGGCCAGCGGGTCGATGGGACCGTAAGGCCGGCCCTGGAGGTGCAGGTGCGACAGCCGGAAGCCCACCGGCAGGCCGCCCGGATCGCCGACCGTCAGCAGCATGCCGTGCCCCCCGGCCGGCGGGCCGGGCGCCGGCACCGTCGGCGCGGCCGCCAGCGGCTGCCCGTCGGCGAACAGGGACACGGTCCCCGCCCGGGCATCGACCAGGATGTGGATGTCCACGCCGGCTTCCAGCCGTGCGGCGGGAATGGCGGCCACGGCGGGCGCGAAGGCGGCCCCGCCCGACTGCGTGGCCGTGGCCTGAAGCTCCGCCTGCACGGTGCCGGCCGCATCGACCGGGCGGATGTCCAGGCGCAGCACGGTGCTGGCATGGTCCAGCGACAGGATGCGGAAGGCCGGTCCGGCCGCTGTCCCGGGATCCAGCCGCAGCCCGGCGGTCAGCGCGAAGCCGCCGGCCCCGGGGTGCTGGGGGTCCCAGGCCTGGGGAATCGGCGGACTTTCGAACACCAGATAGGTCGCCGTGGCGGCCCCGGTGAAGCGCAGCGATCCGGCATCCTCCACCGCGCCGCCGGCCAGGACGGGGGTCTCGCCCGTCCGCCGGTCGGCGAACCCCCCCTCCGGACCCAGCTGAAGCAGCGTGGCGCGGTTCGGTACCTCGCCCTCCGCCTGCAAGGTCAGGGTCGGGGCGCCGTCGGTCGCATCGGCGGCCAGCAGCGCCGGCCGGATCGGCAGTTGCGAGCGCACGGGGACCAGCCGCGCCCACTGCTCGAACATCACCGCCAGGTCCTGCTGCGATCCGGCCCAGAGGTCCAGGCGCATGTCGATGGCGACGGCCGTCGGGCTGGGGACGCGATGGCGGACCAGCCGCCCTTCGACCGCGCGCGCCGCCGCACCCAGGCCCAGGGCCGCGGCGGGATCGGTGCCGCTGTCCAGCACCTCGATGCGGGAGGTCCGCCGGACGGCCTGCTCGAAATCCGGCAGCACGCCCCGGCGGGGAGAGCTGAGGACAAGCCGCCGGCCGGCGCGGTCCCACCGTATCGCCGTCTGCCGCAGTTCGGCGCGGCGGGCCGCATCGTCGACCGGCACGCCGGCAACGGCGAAGCCGCCGCTATCCACCGCTGTCACCAGGGCGGCCTGGATGGCCGCGGCGACCTGGCGCCCGGTGGCGTCGTCGAAAGGCTGTCCCGCCAGGGCGTCGAGATCCGGGGCAAGGGTGGCTTCGGCATCGCCGTCGACCCGCAGGCGCACCGGGCCGGACGCGGGGACCGTATCGGCCGGCCCGCGCGCCGCGCCGGCCAGGAATCCGGGCGTCTGAACCCAGAGGAAGGTGGCGCGTGGAGGCTCGCGCTCGGACTCCGTCTCCAGGTTCAACGGGCCGATGACGGAGACATAGGGCAGGCGGGGCGGGCGGTAGTTCGGATCGGCAACGCCATGGCCGGCGAACAGCGGCGCCCGATCGATGCGGAGTCCTGATCGCGCACGCCACAACAGGGCGTGCAGAACGTCCCAAGACAAGATGCCTGCCCACCCTAGTCGTCGTGCAGAAATGACGATCTAATTACCCAAACCTTAGCCAATACGTTTCGATAATGTCAATACTGTTCCTTTGTTTGATTACAAACATACCAATTAATTCTCAATATTAACGTAAAATTAACTAAAATTTTCATCAATCTGCGTGCCATCTCCCCTAGCGTGGGGGTTGACAGGCCGGGGTTTCGGCTGACTCCATCAGGGTCGGCCGGCAGGGTCGGCCGACACACCGACAAGGGCCAACCGCGGCCGGTGGCCGCTATGGCATCATGGGGCGATGCTCGATCCGTTTCTCAGCGAAGCGCTCCGCCGGCTTGACAGGTGGCTGCTGCAGGTCTGCGACGAGGAGGAGCGGCGCGCCCGGCTGCTGGCCGGCGACGGCAGCGGCGGCTGGGCCGGCGTGCGCAACCTGGCCCGGCCGGAGACGGCCGCCCTGGCCTTCGCCGGCCCCCCCATGGACGGGCCATTGCTGCCGCCCGGCGATCACGCGTTCCATCGCATCGGCACCGCGCTGGGGCTTGAGGCATGCGAGCTGGAGGCACTGCTGGTGGCGCTGGCCCCGCATGTGGAGCCACGCTACCAGTCGCTCTATGCCGTCCTGCAGGACGACCTGAACGAACGGCGCCCGACGGAACGCGTCGTGCTGGCCGTGCTGGGGCGCGAGGCCCGGCGGCGCCGCTGCCTGTCGGAAAGCCTGCGCCCTGCGGGACGGCTGATCCAGGGCGGCTTCCTGGTTCGCGAAGCCGGCGTCTTCGCCCCGCTGGCCTGCCCGCTGCGCCTGGCCGATGACATGCTGTCGGCCCTGCTGGGGGGCGACCGGCCGCCGATACCCGGCGCGGCACACCAGGGATGGGCAGCCGGGGAGGGGCCGCAGGCCGGCCGGCAGGCCTGGCAGGTCATCCATGGCGGCGGCGACCGTGTCGGGCTGGCCCGTCAGCTGGCGGGGGAGGGGGTGCGCATCGTCGATGTGCGGGTGCCGCCCGATGGCAGCCTGGCCCCGCTTGTCTGCCGGGCGGCCTGGCGTGTCGGCGTGGCCGCGGACAGCCTGCCGGTGATCGACCTGGCCGGCCTGGACGATCACGAAGCCCTGGCGGCGGCGCGCAGCGTGGAGATGCTGGTCCGCCGGCTCGGCGGCCGTGCCTGGCTGCTGGCGCGCAATCCGCTGGACCTGTCGGCACCGCATGTGGATTGCCGGCCCATGGCGTGGTCCGGGCGGCGGGACGCCTGGCTTGGGGAGGCACGGCGCCGGGGAACGCCGCTGACGGTGGACGCGGGCGAGCGCCTGGCCACGCGTCACCGCCTGCAACCGGCGGAGATCCGGGAAGTCTTCGACCGGACACCGGGCGACGACGAAGCGGCGCTGGACCAGACGGCGGAACACATGCGGCGGGCCGCCGTGCTGCACACGGTCCGGCTGGTGCCGGAGCGGGATTTCGACGACCTGGTCGTCCGCGATACCACGCGCGAAGCGCTGGAGCGGCTGGTCTTCTATGTCCGCAATCGCGACCGCGTCGCCGAGATGCGGGCGCTGGAACATCGCTATCAGTTGCAGCGCGGACCGATCGTGCTGTTTTCCGGCCGGTCCGGTACCGGCAAGACGCTGGCGGCGGAGGTGATTGCCAAATCCCTGGGTCGGCAACTGCACGTCGTCGACCTTGCCAGGCTGGTCAGTAAATATATCGGAGAAACCGAGAAACAGATCGACGATGTCCTGACGCAAGGGGAGCAGGCGTCTACAGTACTTTTGTTCGACGAAGCGGATGTGCTGTTTTCGAACCGCATGGAGAAAGCATCGAACGCCAGTGAACACTTCGCCAATATGGTCGTCGGATATCTGTTGCAGCGGATCGAACGCCATGACGGCCTGGTCATCCTGTCGACCAACCTGCGTCACGCCATCGACGAGGCGTTCCTGCGCCGGTTCCAGTTCCGGATCGAATTCCCGCTGCCCGAGCCGGGGGAGCGCCACCGCATCTGGGAGCTGATGCTGCCCCCCGGCGTCGAGCGGGCAGGGGACATCGACATCGACACCCTGGCCGCCCGGCACCGCCTGGCCGGCGGCGAGATCCGCAACGCTGCCCTGAAGGCGATCTTTCTGGCGGAACAGGACGGCCGGCCCGTCGGACAGGCCCATCTCGAGCGCGGCGTCGCGCTGGAGCTGCTGGAACTGGGCCGCATCTCGCGCCGCCCCCCGGATGGCGGGGACGCGGGCGGGACCGGAACCCTGCCCGAACCCGACCGCGGCCAGTTGCTGCGGCGCTGCGCCGACGTCATCCAGGATGTGCTGGAGGCGTATCTGCGGCCGCGCTTCCTGAAGGAGATCCACATCGTCCAGGGCTCGCCGACGGACGAGACGCTGGCCGGCAAGCGCCCCGCGGTGTCGGTGGCGCTGTTCCGGCTTGCCCGCCGGCGCGGCGCGGCGGGCCTGCGGGTCGGGGCCATCGTCTCCGCCTGGTCACATCGGGCGGAGGAAGAGCATGAATTGCTGGGCGTTGTGCACGAGGCGCTGTCGACCACCGGGCAGCTCGACCTGCTGGGCCGCACGGCCAGCCTGCGCGTCCAGGAAAGCCACGACTTCGACCTGCTGCACCGCTTCTGGAGCAGCCACGACCACCCGGTCCGCGCCAGCGTCGTGCTGGATGTGGAGATTGACTAGCGGCTGCGGGCAGACGTGGCCCCGGCCCCCGGGACGGATTTGCGGCCCTTGCGCGCCGGTCGCCGTCTTGACACCCGGCGGTGTCGTGGTCGAGCCTGACGGGATCCGACCGCCCGAGTTTCCCCCCCACCCCGCAGATGCAGTAGGACCGCTTTCCGTTTGAGCGTTGAGATGACATCCGAGAGGCGGGTTGCGCGGCTGAAGCGGCGACTCTACCGCCATCTTGCGCCCGCGGCCTGGCCCAGAGAGGGGTTGTCGCCGGCCAACCAGTTCCTCTGCGCGACGATCGTGCTGAGTGCCATCGTCGTGATCTTCGAGAGCGAGCCGACCATCTATGCGCTCTCGCCGGCGGGATTCCGGCTGGCGGAGCTGGCGTTCTGCGCGGTCTTCCTGACCGAATACGTCGCCCGGGTCTTCGCGGCCGGGGAAGACCCGCGATACGCCGGGGTCTTCGGGCGCATCCGCTACATGCTGACGCCGATGGCGATCCTGGACCTGCTGGCCATCGCGCCGTCGCTGATCGTGCTGTGGGGGCAGGATGCCATGTTGCTGCGCATCCTGCGGCTGGTGCGCATCCTGCGGCTGGCCCGGCTGGGCCGGTTCTCGCTGGCCATGCAGGCGCTGGTTGAGGCCATCGGGGCAAGGCGGTACGAACTGGGGTTGAGCGCGGCCATGTCGGGGATCGTGCTGATCTTTTCCGCCACGGTCATGCATGCGGTGGAAGGGGCCGACCAGCCGGAGGCATTCGGCAGCATTCCGCGTGCCCTGTGGTGGGCGGTGGCGACATTGACCACGGTGGGCTACGGCGACGTCTATCCGGTCACTGCCGCCGGGCGCATCTGCGGCGCGCTCAGCGCCATCGCTGCGATCGGCCTGATCGCCATGCCCACCGGCATCGTCGCCGCCGCGTTCAGCGATGCCTTCGCCAAGCAACGCCAGCGCCCCAAGCGCCCCAAGCACCCCAAGCATCAGGACGCCGTAGACGGCATGCCGCCACCGGAATAGACGGGCGCCGGGCACGCAGTCGTCCGCACAGGAAGGGTACAGTCGGCATGTCCACGGCGTCGTTCGCCGCATCGGTCTTCGCCTGGGGCGTCGTCGGTGCCTATTTCTCGTTCGTCCTGGGCTGGCTGCAGTCCAAGGCCATTGAGCCGCACGAGGCGGCGAGGCGGCCGGTCGCGACCGAGGGCGCGGTCCCCGATCTCTGTCCCGCCACCTGCCGGTTCGCGTGGTCCCTGGCGGCCGACGCACGCGGCCTGGCGGCGGAGATGATCGACCTGGCGCAGCGCGGCTGGCTGGTCCTGCGCAACGGCGGCGGCACCATCGAGGTCGACCGCGGGCCCGACGCACCCGCCGGCGGGTCGGCGGATGCCATGGACATCGCCGGGATCCACGGCCGGCTGGTCGCCGCCTTCGCCGGCCCCGGCGCGGCCGGCACGCAGGTGCCGGGCCGGTCGACCGCCCCCGCGCAGGGTCTCGTCCTGTGCGGCGCGTTGGCCGCGGCCGAACTGGGGCGGGCCGGGCGCTTGAATGCGAACCTGCCGCTGTGGCGCGGCGGCGCCTGCCTGTATCTGGGCTTCCTGGCGGTCGTCGCGGTTGCGTTCGGACCGGGCGGGGTCGGGCTGTGGACGGCGCTCGGCTGCGCCGGCGGCCTTGGGTCCGCCGTCCTGCTGCCGTCGGGCGACGAACCTGTGCTGCGCCCCTGGCGGGTCCTCGCGTCGACGCTGGGACCGCCCGCGGCTGCCGTGCTGCTGGCCATGGTGCTGGGCGCCTGGCTGTGGGCGCTGGGCGGGGTGCTGTTCATGGCGCTGGGCGTCTTCGTCTATTCCATGCGTCGCCGCCTGGTCGCGCCGCATCGCGATCTGGCGCCCGCGACCGAACGCGTCGCGCGGTTCCGGTACTGGCTGCGCCACGGGGGTGACGCCGCCGCAACGGGGACGGCCGGCGCTGCGTCCGGGGCCGATGCGTTCCACCGCCATCTCGGCCATGCCGTCGCGCTGGACTGCGTCGATGAGTGGGCGGAGCTTCATTTCGGTGAGGGCTGGCCGGATGCCGTATTGCCGCACGGCCTCTTCGCGGGGCCGCAGGCCGTCACCGTGGGCGAAGCGTGCCGGCAGATCGACGCGTTGGTCGAAGCGCTCGGGCGATGCGACGGCCGCATGGCGGAGGCTTGACGGCGGTCAGGGGTGATTCCTGCCGGCACGGTCGACCGCGACCGGACGGGGTGCGTCGTCAGCCGCCGGCCAGCGCCTTCAGCCGCGCCGCTGCGTCGGCGGCCAGCTGTCGGGTCAGCTCTGCGGCCCCGGTCATGCGACCCAGGCCGGCGGCCTGTCCGGCCCAGAGGGAGGAAAAGCCGCTGTCGCCGGCGGCTTCGGCCTTGGCCTTCAACGGCGCCAGGGCAGCCCCGGCGGTCGGAAACGCCGGCGCCACGTCCGCCATGGGGCCAAGCTCGCGCATCAGCCGGTTGACGATCCCGCGCGCCGGCCGTCCGGAAAAAAGGTTGGTCATCGCCGTGGCGTCGTCGCGTGCGTCCGCCAGGGCCCGGCGGTGCAGCGCGGACACCGTCGCTTCCGGCGTGAACAGGTAGGCCGTGCCAACCTGCACCGCGGCCGCGCCAAGTGCCAAGGCCGCCGCGATGCCGCGGCCGTCGGCGATGCCGCCCGCTGCGATCACCGGCACCCGCACCGCATCGGCCACCTGCGGCACCAGCGCGAAGGTGCCCGGCTGTGCGGTGACATCGGTGGCCAGGAACATGGCCCGATGGCCCCCGGCCTCCGCCCCCTGGGCGATCACCGCGTCGCAGCCGTGGTCTTCCAGCCAGCGGGCTTCGGCCACCGTGGTTGCCGAGGCAAGGACGGTGCATCCGGCACGCTTGACCCGCCCCAGCAGGTCGGGTGCAGGCAGGCCGAAATGGAAGCTGACGACCGCGGGGCGCACATCCTCGACGATGGCGCACAGGACATCGTCGAACGGGGCGCGTGCCGGTGCCGGTGCCGCGGCGCCGGGGTCCACGCCCAGCTCGCCATAATAGGGCGCCAGGGCGGCCTGCCATGCGGCGGTCCGTGCGGCATCCGGCGGCGCCGGCGTGTGGCAGAAGAAGTTCATGTTGACGGGTTTGGCCGTCTGCTGGCGGATGGTCCCCATCTCCGCCCGGATGCGCTCACCGTCCAGCATGGCGCAGGGCAGGGCGCCCAGCCCGCCCGCCTGGCTGACCGCGATGGCCATGGCCGCTCCGTTCGCGCCGGCCATCGGCGCCTGAAGGATGGGAAGCTCGATCCCGAGAAGGTCGAGCACCCTGCGATCCGCCCACATCCGCCGTCCTCCCCGATGCCCGGCCGTCCTGCGTGACCTATCTCGACCGTTCGGGGCACCAAGGCAAGATGGCGGAGCCGGTCGTCGCCGGCGATGTCGCGCCCGCCCGGCGTGCCCGGGACCGCGATCGCCGGGGTGTCGTCGTGCCGGCGCATCGCCGAGGTTGAATGCGCCGGCATTCGGGTCGATCATCTGCCGGGCGGGTTCGGCCTCCGTGCCGAGCCGCGGCTGGCCCACGTCACGTGGGGCCTGCCGGCCGGTGCCGGTTCCCCTGATCCCAGAGCACACCCCCCCGTGAGGGAAGATACCGACCAGTCCCCCCTCAACCGTCTCGTTTCGGGGCTCTACGACGCCTTGCTGGACAATGCGGCCTGGCCGCGGACGCTGGCGTCGATGACCCGGGTGACGGAAAGCGCCGGCGTCTACTTCCATGTGACCGACACGCAGCGGTCGCGGGTGCTGACGGTCCAGGCGCACGGCGTTGACGAGCAGGCGCAGCGCGAATACGAGCGCGACATGCTGCCGGTCTGCCCGCGGATGGCGCATTTCCGCAAGACGCGGGCACCCATCCTGTACGACGCCCTGCACACGTCGGACGACGGGATGCGGCACGATCCGTTCTATGCGTGGCTGGCGCAGTACGACCTGAAATACTATCTGGGCGCTCAGGTCTGCCTGCGCGACCACATCATGGCGTCCCTGTCGATCCAGCGTTCGCCGCGACAGGGGCAGGCGACGCCCGATCTGATTCGGCTGATCGAACAGCTTCATCCGCATCTCTGCCACGTCGTCCGCTCGCGCATCCTTCTCGACCAGGTCGATCTGCGGGCGCAGGCAGCGGAAGGCGCGCTGGACCTGCTGCGCGTCGGCACGGTGTTCGTCGACCGGCGGGCCAGGGTCCTGCATGCCAGCACGCCGGCGCGGGCGATGCTGGACGCGAAGGACGGCTTGACCGTCTTGGCCGGGCAACTGCACGCGACGCATGCCGAGGACGATCGCGCCCTGCTGGCCGCGATGGCCACCGCCGGAACCGCCGCGGCCGACGGCGGTGGTGCGGCGCTCGCGGTGCGCCGGCGCTCGCTGGGCCGGCCCTACCAGGTGATCGTCTGTCCGGTCCCCCCGGCGGTATCGATCTTCGCGGTGCTGCGGCCCGCGGCCATCATCTTCATCACCGATCCCGACCGGCTGCCGCAGAATGCCGCGACCCTGCTGGCCCGCATGCACGGCCTGACCCCTGCGGAAGGCGCCATGGCGGCCGACCTCGTCGCAGGCTATTCGCCGGCCGAGCATGCGGAACGACGGGGCGTGACCGGCGAGACCGCGCGCACGCGGCTGAAGCGCATTCAGGCCAAGACCGGCACGAACAGCCAGCTCGCGCTCATGCGGGTGCTGATGTCCGGTCTGGCAGGCGCTGCGGCCGCCGGGGCGATCGCCCCGCACCCATGACCCCGCGGCGCGGCCACGCGTGGCGATGGCCCGCAGGGGGGCGGTGCGGCGGCACTGTGGCCCCCACGGTCGGCCCATGCCCCAGGACGGGTGCCGCACACGAAAAGGCCCCGCGCCTGGATGGGGCGCGGGGCCGATCGGGCGATGTGCGCCCGGTTCCGTGTATCGCGCGGCAGCATCACCGCGATCGATGTCGCCGGCCGGTCTTCCCGGGTCTGCCCCGGGGCCGGCTCTCAGCCGATGCTGCGCTGACGGTGGCCGTCAGGCTCAGGGGGATCCCCCCCTTGCCGGCCGGCCGCTGCCGTCAGTCCAGATCCTTGAGATTGTCGGCCGACATCTTGCCGCTCTTGCGGTCGGAGACGAGGTCGTAGCTGACCTTCTGGCCTTCACGCAGGGTGCCGAGGCCGGCACGCTCCACGGCGCTGATGTGCACGAACGCATCGTTCCCGCCGTTGCTGGGAGCGATGAAGCCGAAACCCTTCTGGGTATTGAACCATTTCACGGTTCCCGTAGCCATGGGAAGCCCTTTCAGTATCATAGTTGGTGCGAGCCCGCGTTGCCGCAGGCCGTCGAAGTCGCGTTTTTCAGGTGAAGAGGGTCTGCCGGCCGAATGTCTTCAGCTCAAGCTCCAGTCATTCGACCGTCTATCGACCGCGCCTATATGCGCCTGCGGCCGCAGGATTACAATGACCGATTGCGGCGGCCGGGGATCGGGGCGCCGCCCCCGCGGCGATCGATCGGGTGGATGCCTGCGGGCGGCATCGCGCGATGACCGATCCTGCGGGGCCGACGGCGGAGATGATTGCCGCGGCGGCGCGCATCGCGCGCTTCATGCGGACGCGGGCGGATGCCGACCTTGCCGGCGCCTTCGCCGAGGATGCCGGCGGTGTCACCATCATCGAGAATTTCGCCCCGCATGTCTTTGCCGGGCCTGCGGCGGTGGCCGACTGGGCGTGCGGCTTCCGCGCGCATGCGCGCGACCTGCACGACCTCGACTGGCGCTTCGGCGCGGCGCAGGACTTCCGCACGGACGGCACCCGGGCGTTCTTCACCCTGCCGACCGAGTGGACCGGCCGCGCCGGCGCCCGCCGCTTCGCCGAACAGGGCGGCTGGGCCTTTGTGCTGGTCCGCCAGGCGGACGGCTGGCGCGTCGCCGCCTATGCCTGGGCCGTCACGGCGTTCCGCTGGGTGGGGCCGGAATAGGCGGCGACGCGGCGGCGGTGTCGGGCGGCGGCCGTCACACCACGCTCAGCCGGACGTCGACGTTGTTGCGGGTTGCGTTGGAATACGGGCAGACCTGATGGGCCTTTTCGACCAGCGCCTCGGCCTCGTCGTGGGCGAGGCCCGGCAGGCTGACCTCCAGCGCGATGTCCAGGCCGAAGCCGCCGGCCTCGCGCGGCCCGATGCCGACGGTGGCGGTGACGCTGGTGTCGGGCGGGACCTTGGGGCCGCCCTGCGAGGCGACGAACTTCATCGCACCGAGGAAGCAGGCCGCATAGCCGGTGGCGAACAGCTGTTCCGGATTGACGCCGTCGCCGCCGGCGCCGCCCAGCTCCTTCGGCGTCACCATCTTCACGTCGACCGCGCCGTCGAGCGTGGCGGAATGGCCGTCCCGGCCGCCGGTGGCGCGGGCGGAGGTGCGATAGAGAACCTTTACGGACATGGCCCGTCTCCTTGTGGGTTGGTCGGATCGGCAAGCGGCCGCATAATCACGTGCGCGCTTATATCGTGTGCGATTGATATGGCGCTGGGATCAACGCTGTCAAGCGCTTGCGATCCCATCGTGCGCGATTAAATTCAAGCTGCCCGACCGCCGCGAGGTACCCCATGCCGGAACCGGACCCGATGCCCGACGATGCCCTGGGGCTCGGCGAATTCCTCTGCTTCGCTGTCTATGCCGCCGGCCACGCCTTCAACCGCGTGTACAAGCCGCTGCTGTCCCGGCTGGGCCTGACCTATCCGCAATACCTGGTGATGGTGGCGCTGTGGGAACAGGACGACCGGACGGTCGGCAGCCTCGGCGCCCGCCTGTCCCTGGACTCCAACACCCTGACCCCGCTCTTGAAGCGCCTGGAGGCCGCCGGCCTGCTCGCCCGCACCCGCGACCTCGCCGACGAACGCCAGGTCCGCGTCCGCCTGACCGCCCCCGGCCGCACGCTCCGCGCCGAAGCCAGCGACATCCCCCGCTGCGTGCTGCAAGCCACCGGCCTGACGCCCGAGGACGCGGGCCGTTTGCAGAGGGAGATCGCGGCGCTGAGGGAGGCGCTGGAGCGGCATGCACGGGCGAGGGAAGGCGAGGCGTAGCCGGCTATCCTTCGCGCGCCTCTCGGCGGCGACAGACGGATCGGGGTTGTCGAAGCCAGCCTCAGCCGTGCCCTGGGTTCCCGGAAGATGGGGCGAAATGGTATCGTTGGTGGTCGTCAGGAGTGTGGCGGATGAGCGTGACGAAGACGATGGATGCCTCCCATATTCGGTTCACCTCGACGGTGTTTCCGACCGAGGCGGACATGAGGCTGTGGCGATGTCGGGTGCGGCTTTCTCGCACCGATGCGAACTCGCGTTTCGCCCCTTGGCCCGCTGCCTGTGCTAGGGTCTTAGGTCAGCACCAACGAGGACCATCGCCATGGGCAGCACGACGGTGACGGTGCGCCTGCCGGACGCCACCCGCGAGCGCCTGGAAGCCCTGGCGCGGCAAACGCACCGCAGCACATCCGTCCTCGCCGGCGAAGCCATAGCCGACTACGTCGAGCGAGAGTTGGCGACCGTCGAGGGAATAGAGCAAGCGCTGGCGGACGACGATGCCGGCCGCGTCGTCCCGCACGAAGATGTCATGTCGGAGATCGACGCGCTGATCGACGCGGCCGAGCGTCGCCAGCAGGGCGGGTGAGACAGCTCGTCTGGGCGGCCTCGGCGCGCCGCGACTATCGTGAGGCGATCGCCGCCATCGCCGCCGACAATCCGCAGGCGGCGCGCTTGGTGCAGGACCGCATCAAGGCCGCCGCGACATTGCTCGTACAGCGCCCGATCGGACGTCCGGGCCGCGTAACAGGCACCTACGAGAAGCGCGTTCTCAACACGCCCTATATCATCGCCTACCGCCTGCCGGCCCAAAGGCTGACGATCCTGCGCATCATTCATGCCCGCCGTGACTGGCGCGAAATGGACTGGCCGGACGCGTGAGGCCAGGATCCGCTTCCACGCCGCGCTGCTGACCGTCGGTGGCAATTTCTGCTACCATCGCTGCAGGGGGAGGATCAGTCCATGTCCACCGTTGAGAAGCGCAGCGTCAGTCTGTCGTCGGAGCTTGCGGCCGCAGTCGACGACGCCGTGGCTTCGGGCGAATACGGCAGTGCCAGCGAGGTCATCTGCGACGCGCTCCGCCAATGGAAGGCCAGCCGCGACCTGCACGGCTACACGGTCGAAGAGCTGCGGCGCCTCTGGGACGAGGGGATCAACAGCGGGCCGAGCCAGCCCTTCACGGCGGATACCGTCAAGCAGATCAAGCAGTCGGCATTGCGGCGGCTGAAGGAGGAGCAGGAGCGCGCATGACGGCGCTCCGCTACCTCCCGAGCTTTCATCGGGATGTGGAGGATATCTGGCTATACGTGGCACGCGAAACCAAGCCGCTGCAGACCGTCTGCTATGGTCGCTCTATGAGCGCTGCGAAATCCTTCGCGACCATCCCCGGGCGGGGCCCGCTCGGTCCGACCTGAGCGCAGGATACCGCCAGCTGACCGAAGGCAGCTACCTGATCCTTGTATCGAATGGTGGACGGCTCCGTCGAACTCGTGCGGGCTATGTACTCCCGGCGAAGGATTACGCCGGACCTAGTCGCGGGCTGATCGCAACTGCATCGAGTTGGGATCTGACCGGTTTCCCAATGTCGAAGGGAGCTCCAAAAAGTGAAAGCGCACAATTAGACTAGAAAATCGATTTTGCTGCCCCAATTAGTTTATCCAATGCGCCGGCCAATTTCGCCGATTTATCAAAAAAATCGACCAAGTTTTCAATCCGTTCTTCCGCTTCATCAATTTCCTTATTTATTTCTGTAAGCTTGTCTGTAGATTCCGTGTAACCACTCGTACTGCGCGTAAATGCCTTTTTCTTCAGTGATCTATTTCTTTTTCGCACAGTAATTGCTTCTTGGCCAAATTTTTTCTGATCTGCGGGATTATATTCGCTGTCATTCGACATCAATATAAGATCTGTGATGTACTCATCAAGTTGGAGGATTAGATCTTCTTTGTCATTGCGCGAATTCGGGTCGGGCATTTTGTCATCTCCCATTCGGTTTGGATTTCGTTCTTGCGGTTTGTGCTGCCCTAGTTCATAAACGTATCATAAATATTTCCATGTATTCATGCCACATTTTCCTATCTCTCGATAGCACTAAACGCGGAGAACAACAATTCTGCCCTAGTAGCGTACAACTCCAATGCTTCAAAAAAGTCGTCGGCATCCTCTATATTTCCAAGATCTTCGGCAACCCGCAAAAGGGTCCCGTGAGTTCTTCTCATTGCAACTATTGTTGGAACAGGATTTATACTCTCTATTTGCTCTAAAGAGTTCGCCAACTCTTCCAATTGCGCTAAACGCTCTCGGCGCTCAGAAAAATTCATGTGCGCTGCATGCTCGTTGTAATCTAATCGCAGATTGTTGTAGGTAATTTGGATAGCGCTTCGCCGACTGCCAAAAGCATATGTTAGATCGCTCTCCAACAAATTCAATATTTCTGTAACGGCTGGCCCTCCCTCATCGATGGCGCTTGTCAAAATCTCTCTGCGCTCAGCCTCAATAATCTCCGTGCCGAGAAAGCTAACAAGTGCCGAAAGTGCGCCAACGTATTCCTTGACTCTTGCATTGTCATTGCCCGTAGCATTCTGAATCAAGCTGCGGATATTCTCAGCAGCAGAAGAAACGTTCGTAGTAAGCCTTGAAGATGCGTCTGAGCCTGCAATTTTTGCAAGTTTCGAGACATAGGCGTTGATCGCCTCCAGCATCTGCATGCGGGCAGAAATCTCTTCCTCGGAAAACTCACCGAGGAGGAATCTCCGCCCTCCAGCCACCTCATCATTGGTGTCGCCATCATCTCCGTTATCTGGTTCTCTGTAAGTGTCTTCGATCCGAATCGTCGGATCGATCAACGCTTCCATGAAATTATACCGCCTTTCAACTTGATTGATCCCTGTCATATATTCTCTAGTGACGCTAGAAAGCTGCAGTGTGGCAGTTTGGAACCTACCGATCGGTTCAGCAAGTTGGTCCGCTGATCCACAGGCAGCGAGGGTAATCAGAGCAACCAGAACACCCATGTGTCTATTTTTCGTCATAATTTCGATCCGTCACGTATCTCGTTGGGAGATCAGCCAAGACATGTATCTGGTATTCCATGAATATAAATGCATTTCTTATCATTGCTATGGCATGATAACGCGAAATTAGAAAATTTCTTTCAGCCATTACGCGTCACACGACAATAGGACACGTATGGTACGTAGATATTATGTGATTGTCGAATGAAAAATGTAGACATTGATAGGCATTCCGGGACCAGCGGGGAACCGTCGAAATCTGAGAGCTTGGGAACTCTCGCCGCCGTCGGCGCTCAGATCGCGGCTAGGTCGGCACAACGCTCGCAACCACAGTGGGCCCAGGGAGTGGAAGTTGTTGTCGAAGAACGCGCTTACAAGGGTGGAATTAGCCTCACTGAACGAATGCCGCGCTCCCACGCAGATCGATAAGGCACCATGAAATCGCTGCGGCGTACTCCGATTCGATTTTCTCGCCGACGGCGGATGCTACACGGCGGAAGGTGCGACATCGCCCAGCGAGTTCGCGAACTTGCCGTCCTCTCCGGGCTCGAGCAGCCGGTGGGAAACATGGTCAGCAACTTCTTCACGCCTCCGACACGTTGTCGGGGCCCTTCAGGCGGATGTGGGGGCGGTACGTGTCGACGCTGTAACAGTTGTGGTGCAGCTTCTGCTCGATCTTCTGGGGCATCAGAAAGCACTCGCCATCTTGTAGGCGTCGGCGACCAGGACCATCAGGTCACGCTCGCGACGAAAGTTGCGGAGAATGCTGCATTTCTTGGCGCGCTTGTCGACGCCGTCGACGCGGAACCAGGTGTCAGCGGCCCGGCTCAACAGCTCCGGATCGGCGGTGACGAACTGTTAGTTCTCGGGCAGGACCTGTATAAGGTTGCGTGCTTGCAATTCGCGAGCCGACCACAAATGGCTGACGTAATCGACTTAGTGGCCTGTGTTGGCAACATCACCGCTTTCTGAGATGAAGGAATATGGGATCTGGAAGACCTTGCGGAAGCGTCACTCTTGGTCAGAGGTTTAGAATGGTTGATGTGAAAGACGGATGGGCAGAGTTCCTCGATCCTGATGTGGTGCGAACCAAGTTCATCACTATGGGGCTCTTCATGATCGCTCACGAACTCCTGCTAAGTGCAATCAAAGATCACCCACTGAGTTTCTTTGGCGACCAATGGACTGCTGAGAAGGGATGGCGACAGAGTGAAGACTACAAACGCGAGGTATTGGCTCTGGATCCGAAGGGCAAAGGCGACATGCTTCGCGGTTCGCTCGCATGGCTAAAAACAAACGGGGCGATCGACAATGCCGACGATGCAACTGTTTACGAACTCACCGCCGCTCGAAACATGATTGCACATGAGTTGCACAAGATCATTGGCGGACAGCAGTCGCTCGATCTTGTCCGGTTGTTTCCGAGGCTGACCGAAATTGTCACCAAGATCGAGCGCTGGTGGATCATCAACGTTGAAATCCCCACCAACCCAGATTGGGACGGCAAGGAAATCGATGAAGATGACATAACTCCTAGTTCTGTCTTACTGATACAGTTGCTTAGCCAAGTTGCGCTCGGCTCAGATGAATCTGCTTGGGCGCTCTATCGGAAGTTCGTTGCACAGACTTGATCTCCTGGGCGAGAGGAGACGGGCGACGTCTCCCCTCACCCAAACTTGTACAGCACCCCGAACCCGCCGCGCGGGTACTCCCATTCGATCTCGTCGCCGAACGCTGCCGCTACAATCCGGCAGGTGCCGCATTCGAAGCAGCCGTCGAGGGAGCTGTTGAGCTTGCCGTCGTCGCCCAGGTTCCAGCAGCCGGCCGGGCACATGGTCAGCAGCTTCTTCAGGCCGTCCGAGACGTTCTCGGGGTCCTTCAGGCGGATGTGGGGGCGGCCCTCGTCGACGTTGTAGCGGTTCTGGTACAGCTTCTGCTCGATCTTCTGGGTCATCGGAAAGCCCTCGCCATCTTGTAGGCGTCGCCGACCAGGCCGATCAGGCCGCGGCCGCGACGGAAGTTGCGGAGAATGCTGCGTTCCTTGGTGCGCTTGTCGACGCCGTCGACGCGGAACCAGGTGTCGGCCGCCTGGCTCAACAGCTCCGGATAGGCGGTGACGAACTGCTTGTTCTTGTGCAGGACCGTCGGCAGGTCGCGGTATTTCTTCAGGTCCTTCAGGACGTAGCTGTCTTCCAGCCGCTTGCGGTAGGTGCTGAGGTTGGCCGCCGTCATCGGCCGGCCCTCGCGCTTCAGCTCGGCGATGGTCAGCGCTGCCAGATGGCCCGTGGTCATCGCCATGTTGGAGCCTTCGCGGTGCAGGGAGTTGACGAACTGCCCGGCATCGCCGGCGACCAGCCAGCCGTCGCCCGCCACCTGCGGCACCGCCTTGTAGCCGCCCTCGGGGATCAGGTGGGCGGCGTATTCCTTCAGCTCCGCATCCGCCAGCAGCGGGCGGACCGACGGATGCTCCTTGAACCGCTCCAGCAGGTCGTAGGGTGAGATGTCCGAGCCGGCGAAGTCGGAAACGATGCACCCCACCCCCACCGAGATGCTCTCGCCGTTGGTGTAGAGGAAGGCGGTGCCCAGCATGCCGGCGGTGATGGTGCCGGCGGCCTCGATCACCACGCCTTCGTCGCCCTTGATGTTGAAGCGCTGGTCGATGACGTCGCGCGGCAGATAGTGGGTTTCCTTCACCGCCAGCGCCACCTGGTCGGGCTTCAGCTCGCCCCGCAGGCCCGCCTTCTGCGAGACCAGCGCGTTGACGCCGTCGGCCAGCACCACGACGTCGGCGAAGATCTCACCGCCCTCGCGGTCGGTGGTCACGCCGACCACCTTGCCGCGGCTGTCGCGGATCAGCCCCGTGACGGTGGTCTCGCAGATCACCAACGCGCCCGCGTCCTTGACCTGGCTGGAGAACCACTTGTCGAACTGGGCGCGGATGATGGTGTAGCGGTTCGGCCGCTCCTCGTTGAAGTCGTCGGAGCGGTAATGCGTGCCGACATGGGACTTCTCCGTCAGCATCCACACCCGCTGTTCGACGATGTGGCGTTCCAGCGGCGCCTCGTCGCGGAAATCCGGGATCAGCTGTTCCAGCGCGTTGGCGTAGAGGATGGCGCCCTGCACGTTCTTGGACCCGGGGTATTCCCCGCGTTCCAGCTGCAGCACGTTCAGGCCTTCGCGCGCCAGCGTCAGGGCGGCGGAATTGCCCGCGGGCCCGGCCCCGACGACGATCGCATCGAATGTTTCAGGCATGGGTGGCGAAACTCCTCGGGGCTACGCCGCGCCCTTCAGGGCGGTCAGGCGGGTTCGGAAGGCTTCCGTCAGCGCCGGCAGGATCTTCAGCGCGTCGCCGACGATGCCGTAATGCGCGAATTCGAAGATCGGGGCGTTGGGGTCGGTGTTGATGGCCAGGATCATGTCCGCGCCCTCGGTGCCGACGCGGTGCTGCACGGCGCCGGAGATGCCGGCGGCGATGTAGAGCTTGGGCCGGATGGTCTTGCCGGTCTGGCCGATCTGACGGTCGGCGGGGATCCAGCCCTTCTGCACCAGCGGGCGCGAGCCGCCGTATTCGGCCCCCAGCACCCGCGCCAGCTCGATCACCAGCTGGAAGTTCTCGGGCGAGCCCAGGCCCATCCCGCCGGCGACGACGATGTCGGCATAGGCCAGCCGCGGCTTGTCGTCGTCGCGGTCCAGCACATAGTCCAGCACCTTGGTGATGATGTCGTCTTCCGCCAGGTTCAGCGGGTGGTCGATGATCTTCGGGTCGGTGCCGTCCACACGCTTGGGCATGGCCATGACGCGCGGGCGCACGGTGGCCATCTGCGGGCGGAAGTTCAGGGTGTGGATGGTGCACAGCAGGCTGCCGCCGAAGGTCGGGCGGGTGGACGCCATGCTGCGCGTTTCCATGTCGATCGCCAGCTCGGTGCAATCGGCCGTCAGGCCGGTGGCCAGCGTCGTCGCCACGCTGCCGGCCAGGTCGCGACCCAGCGTCGTGGCGCCCAGCAGCAGGATTTCCGGCTTGTAGGTCTCCACCAGCGCGGTCAGGCCCTGGGTGAAGGGCTGGGTGCGGTAGTCGTGCAGCACCGGGTCGGCGATGCGGTAGACCAGGTCGGCCCCGTGGGCGCCGGCCTCCGCACACACCTCGTCCAGCCACGGTTCGGGCGGGCCCATGACGACGGCGCCCAGGTCCACTTCCAGTTCGTCGGCTAACTTTCTGCCTTCGCCCAGCAGCTCCCACGACACGGTGTGGGCGTGGCCGCGTTCGGCCTCCACCACCACCCAGACGCCGCGATAGTCCTTCAGGTGTTCCGGCAGGCCCTTGCTGCGGGCGGGCTGCGGGCGGTTGGGGGGCTGGCTCATGGGGCTGGTCTCCGCTCACGCGCCCGACGCGAACGCGCGCAGATCTTCGTGCAATTCGGGGTTGGCTTCGAACAGCGTCTCGATGGCGGCGTCGGCGATCTGCGCCGGCTCCAGCCCGGCGATGTCGATGATCTTCGCCTTCTCCGTCCGCGGCGACGGCGCGAACACCTTCTTCACCACGGTGGGGGAGCCGCGCAGGCCGCATTTCTGCATGTCCTCGACCCCGGCGTCCTTCGCGCTCCACTTGTCGAGCCTGGTGCGCGCGGCGCGGAACATGTCGTCCATGCTGGCGAAGCGGATGGAGTTGGTGCCTTCCAGCATGGTGATCAGGCAGGGCAGCCCGGTCTTCAGCACCTGCACCCCGCCTTCGGCGCGCCGGCGCACGGTGATCTCGCGTGCCTCCAGGTCCAGGCTGTCGATATGCTCCACATAGGTCAGCTGGTGCAGGTTCAGCCGCTTGGCGATGCCGGGGCCGACCTGGGCGGTATCGCCGTCGATGGTCTGCTTGCCGGTAAAGACGAT
This sequence comes from Rhodospirillaceae bacterium, assembly GCA_020638595.1. Taxonomy (GTDB): domain Bacteria; phylum Pseudomonadota; class Alphaproteobacteria; order DSM-16000; family Inquilinaceae; genus JACKIG01. The sequence goes on from JACKIG010000013.1 coordinate 103,408, forward strand.
GTCGACCGGCGCCTCGGCCGCCAGCCGGCTGATCCCCTGCGACAGCGCGAACGAGGTCGCCAGCGTGTCGGACCCGGCGAAGAAGCGGTCGGTCAGCAGCACCGCGCGGTCGGCGCCATAGGCCAGCGCCTTGCGCAGCGAGGTGTCGGCCATCGGCGGCCCCATGGTGATGACCGTGACCGTGCCGCCGAAGCGGTCGCGCAGGCACAGCGCCTCTTCCAGCGCGAACAGGTCATAGGGGTTGATGATCGTCGGCACCCCCTGGCGCATGATCGTGTTGGTGACTGGATGCACCCGGATCTGCGCGCTGTCGGGCACCTGCTTGATGCAGACGACGATGTTCATGGGCATAGCCCCTGTTGGTCTTCACTCGGGGTGCGCTGGTGTGGCCGGCGGCGTGCGCTGCCCCGGGAGGTCCCCGCCTGCGCGGGGACGACGGATTTGTTGATGTCTAAACCCACCAACCTTCTCGTCGTCCCCGCGCAGGCGGGGACCTTCCCGGACAGCGCGCGGCCCTGCCACACAACAGATCCGGATCGACAAGCCGCCCTGCGCACAGCCCCGGTCCTCCCGTCACCCGGCCCGGGTCGGGCGGCCGACGATGGCCTCGATGGGAACGAAGGCGCGGGCGCCCTCCGCGGCCAGCGGCGGCGGCCGCTTGAACACGGCGAACACCTTTTCCGTCTGCGCGTCCGAGCGCTCGAAATCGGCATAGGCCTGGGCCAGCACGTTGGCGAAGCGGGTCGACAGCGCCGCGTCGCTCAGGTCTGCCGCCTCGCCGGCCAGATAGTCGTGGGCGCGCTGCAGGATGTGCAGGCGGCTGCGGTCGACGACCCGCTGGTCATAGGGGATGGCGAAGACGTCCAGCAGCTCTTCGACCGTCTCCAGGTCCGCCAGCGCCTGGCGCAGCAGCGTCATGGCGCACCCCCGCTCCACGCCGCGCTGAACGACTTCGAACAGCTGCAGACGTTGGAGACGTTGGGGTTCTCAAAGACGAAGCCCGAAGTCTCCAGCCCCTCGACATAGTCGATATGGGTGCCGTGGATGATGGGCAGGCTGTAGGGGTCGACGAAGACCTTGACGTTCCCGGCCTCATAGACCTCGTCGCCGTCCATGGCCGCGGTTTCCAGGCCCAGAAGATATTGCAGGCCGGCGCAGCCCCCCGGCTCCACCATGATGCGCAGCCCGCAGGTGCCTTCCGCAGCGTCGCCGATCAGCCGCTCGATCATGCGCACGGCATTGTCGGTCAGTGCCACCATGCTTTTGCCTCCACTCCCCGGTTGGGTCCGTTCTGTGAGAGGTCAAAGCAACCGCCGTGCCAAGGGTTAAGGGATTGATATTTGGCGGATTTCCGCAGCGGCGTGGTTGGCGGCTTTCGGACAGCCCGTGCGGTTTGTCAGGTTTGCGACGTGGGATAGGGGTGAGCGTCCGGCCTACCCGACCTTGAATTCGTGGTGATTGGCATGGGAGTGCTGGGTCGATGGCGGGCGATCGTGTCCGCTTAGATTAGGCGGACACTTATCGTGTCGGATGGGATCAGGCGAAGACGGCGACGGTACTCCAAGTCGGCGAAGCGGCGTGTAGTGGCCGAGACGTTCGAGGCCGGAGCGTCGGTGGCAGCTGTGGCGCGCAAGCACGGGCTGAACGCCAACATGCTCTTCACTTGGCGCCGTGATCCGCGGTTCGGGCCGGGCCGCGAGGTGGCGTCGTTCGTTCCAGTGGAGATGACTGGGCCGCAAGGTCCCGCCTCCATGCCGGCAGTCGATGGCGAACATGAAGGCCGGATCGAGATCATCCTGGCATCGGGTGTTCGTCTGGCCCTGAGCGGCGGGGTCGATGCTGACTTGGTGCTGCGGCTGGCCCGAGGGCTGAGCGCGTGATCCCCGTTCCGTCGAATACGAAAGTGTGGCTCGCGGCCGGCGTCACCGACATGCGCAAGGGCTTCAATGGGCTCGCGGCCCTGGCGGAGAAGGTGCTGGAGCAGGATCCGTTCTGCGGCCATTTGCTGGTGTACAGAGGCCGTCGCGGCGATCTGGTTAAGGTGATCTGGTGGGATGGCCAGGGTGCGTGCCTGTTCTCCAAGCGGCTGGAACGGGGCCGGTTCGTCTGGCCGTCGCCAGCCAATGGTCGGGTATCGATCACGCCGGCACAGCTGGCGATGCTGCTGGAGGGGATCGACTGGCGGGCGCCGCAACGGACCTGGCGGCCGCTGACGGCGGGATAGGTTTATCAACAAAAACAGGGATATAGGCTCCATCTCGGATTCCTTCAGAGCGGCCAATCGGCTATACACTGGCCATGCTCGAAGACGCCCCGACGCTGCCCGATGACCCGGCCGAACTGCGCACGGCGGCAGAGTCCCTGGTGTCGCTGGTCAAGTCGCAGGCGCTCAGGATCGCCAAGCTGGAGCACGAGCTTGCCGGGCATCGCCGGCATCGGTTCGGTGTCCGATCGGAGAACCTGGACCAGCTTGCGCTCGGTCTGGAAGAACAGGAGATCGCGGCGGCAAAGGCGGATAGGACCGCATCGGCCGACGAGACCGAAGGGGCCGCCGAGCCCAAGCACAAGCCGAAGCGCAGGCCGCTCCCCGATACCCTGCCGCGCAACGAGGAAGTCCTGTCGCCTGGCGAGGCGTGCGGGCAATGCGGTGGTGCGCTCAAGACGCTCGGCGAGGATGTCACCGAAGAGCTGGACTACATCCCCGGGCGGTTCGTGGTGCACCGGATCGTGCGGCCCAGGAAGGCCTGCCCATGCTGCGAGGCGATCGTGCAGGCGCCGCTGCCGTCGCGCCCGATCGAGCGGGGACGTCCCGGCCCGGGTCTGCTGGCCCATGTGCTGGTCTCCAAGTATGGCGACCATCTTCCGCTTTACCGCCAGAGCCAGATCTTCGAGCGGGACGGCATCGATCTCGAGCGCTCGACCCTGGCCGATTGGGTGGGCCGGTCGGCGGCGCTGCTGGAGCCGCTGGCCGACGCCGTCGGCCGCCATGTCCTGGCAGGCCAGGCGATCTTTGCCGATGACACGCCGATCAAGATGCTGGCGCCGGGCAACGGCAAGACCATGACCGGCCGGATCTGGACCTATGTCCGCGACGAACGCCCCTGGCTCGGCCGGGCGCCCCCGGCGGCCTGGTATCAGTTCACGGTCGATCGAAAAGGCGAGCATCCCGCGAAGCACCTGGCTGGATTCAAAGGATGGATGCACGCCGACGGCTATTCGGGCTTCAACGAGCTCTATCGCTCCGGCAGTGCCCGGGAAGTTGCCTGCATGGCCCATATCCGGCGTAAGTTCGTCGAGGTCTTCCAATCCGAGGGCTCGGTCATCGCCGAGGAGACCATCAAGCGAATTGCCGGCCTCTACGCGGTGGAGAAGGAGGCCCGTGGCCGCAGGCCGGAGGAGCGGGTGCACCTGCGCCAGCAACGCGCCGTGCTGATCTTTGACGAGCTGGAGACCTGGCTCGCTGCCCAGCTCCGCAAGATCTCAGGCAAATCCGAGCTCGCCAAGACGATCCGCTACGCCCTCAACCGCCTGCCGCACCTGCGGCCCTATCTCGGGCACGGTTGCCTGGAGATCGACAACAATTGCGCCGAGCGATCCCTGAAAACGGCAGTTCTGGGCAAAAAGAACTATCTGTTCGTGGGCTCCGAGGGCGGCGGCCGCAGTGCCGCGATTGCCTACACCCTGATCGGCACGGCCAAGCTCAACGGCGTCGATCCGCAGGCGTGGCTCACCGACACTCTCGGCAGGATCGCCGACCACAAGATCAATCGCATCGACGAGCTGCTGCCGTGGCGCTACGCCGCCGCGCCAGCGTAACCGGCAAACGCTTCGCCCGACCAGATCGCCTTCACCGGACGCTCACGGATAGGGGTGGTTTGCAGCAGGTTGGTTGCCGGCCAACCAATAGACGACCTAGCGCGAGTGAAGTTCGCAACCAAATTCGCGGGCCCCTAGAAAAAGCTTGCGAACATGGTTATCATCTATGGTTTTCGGATGGATCGAGTGCTAAAACCCTTCCATGTGAATCAAGCAATTGCCAACTCAATCAACGGCTAAATAAATTATTTCGAAGAATATAGACTTGATCTGATAAGAGGTATGCAACATGGGGAATGATGCTCGCGAATTGTTTTCTGATCCAAGGTTTATTGTCATATTCGTGATCTGGGCGATAGCTTTTGTTTATCTGATCAGGGTGAGAAGTATGGGGGCCGTGGGATGTGCGGTCCCGATGGTGATGTCTCTATTGCCGTTTTTCTTGCCTGGCGGAGTAGTCAGCTGGATTGTGGGAAGCGTCGCGGTGATTGCGGTTTTTGCCGTACTGACGGGTGCTGGGGGCGGGTTTAGAGAGGGACGAGGTCCTGGAGATGGCGATGATGGTGGAGCTGGATGACAATCCGCACGGGCTAGCACGACCCTATATGAAAGATAATGTGCGACACTCAAGACAATTGTTGGAGATTCGTCATTCTGAGTCCACAATCTGATGTGTTGAGAAGAATATCTGCCAGAAAGCCATCTGGTCCGCCAACACATCGCTTGCAACAAGGTAACGAGGAGAGCATTGGGCACCTTGATCGATTAGTAGATAGGGCATGCCAAATGGGCCGACGCCGAATGGTCCATGGCCAAATCCTTCAATTTTTTGAGTTGGATGCACAGGCTTGCAGTGTTTTGTACCATTCGCAAGATCTTGAAGAAGGGTAAAGTGTGGGCAATTGCTATCCAACCATTTGTCAAATGAATCTTTGTTGCGTAATTGAAGTTTCATTTGAACATCAGGCCGCTTCTTGAGCCATCTGGCCCAAACCCATTCATGAAGGGGATAAAGCGAAAGGATGCAATTCATTGCCGAGCGAGGATCAGCGATATCGGTCTGTACGTCACCGAAGTCAGAAGAGGCTTTCTCGTAGAATCGATAGGCCGTAGTAATGCCAAACATGATCTTTCCTTAAATCTATCAGTCGATCGAGGTCGCGACGAGGCGGGATTCATCCACGCGAAATGCGAGTTGAGGTTTACGGCTCTGCACGCTCACTTTGCATCAATAAAATGGCGGTTCTCCTGTGAGAATCAATGAACTATCTCAAGCCAATAGAGTTCGCCGTTGAGGTGCGGCGTCGCACACTGCCCAGACAATAGCCAGAATTTCGGCAGTGCCGCTCGCAGGGAAGAGGTAAGCGTCATTCTGCTAGCTTGAGCCTCCTCGCCCCCTATCGCCACGTCAGCCGGTTCCCCGTCTCCGGCCCGAAGCAGTGCGCCTTGTCGGCGCAGACGTCGCAGTTGGGCGAGCGGCAGACCAGCAGGCCGTCCTGTTCGCAGAGCTTGCGGTAGAAGAACTTCTTCCACTTCATGTCGTGGATGTTCTGTGCCGCCAGCGGGCGGAAATGGCGGTGCAGCAGGCGGTTGAGCTCTTTGCGGTCGAACAGACCCATGTCCTGCCACAGGTGGTTCGACCGGCAGGAGCGGCGGGCGACGATGGCGGCCGTATTCGCTGAAGCTGAGAAATGTACCTATCGTTCCACCGGGTTGACGCTCACCATCTCCCAGCATATGGTCTGCCCCAGGGTGAGTGCTGGGCTTTCCCTCGGAATGCACCGGACAATTCCAGCGTACCGGAATACGGAGCGCAAATGAATTCTTCGTATTTGGCGTTCGCACAATGCGGCGCCCCAGATTAACAATACACCTATATATAGAATTTAAGATTAAGACTACTTGGATTTTGAATTTAGTATCGAGAGCGGATGGCCAGTTCCGGGCGCGGGTTGTGTCATTTGCTCTTGGATTTATGTCTAGCTTACTCGCTACGGAAGTCTGGACAAGATTCTTGTCCTAGTATGTGCCACCTGGGAATGAGCCCCACCGCGATGCGGTGGGGCTCACTATATTTGGTAGTCCCGCAGATAAAGGCCTACTGGTGATTTCTTTCTCACAAATTATAGAGGTCGCTCCCTTCATTTGTTGAGAAAGGCGTGCGCCAATTTGACATCAATCGGATAAGAGAGGCCAACACAATTTATTGACTGCCGCGTATCGCGGGAGAGATTGAAGGGACAATTTCGTTTGGCACTTGGTGAAGCTACCCCCAAGTCAGCCGATCCCCCGTCTCCGGCCCGAAGCAGTGCGCCTTGTCCGCACACACGTCGCAGTTGGGCGACCGGCAGACCAGCAGGCCGTCCTGTTCGCAGAGCTTGCGGTAGAAGAACTTCTTCCACTTCATGTCGTTGATGTTCTGGGCCGCCAGCGGGCGGAAATGGCGGTGCAGCAGGCGGTTCAGCTCCTTGCGGTCGAACAGGCCCATGTCCTGCCACAGGTGGTTGGACCGGCAGGATCGGCGGGCGACGATGGCGGCCAGCGCGGTTTCCGCCGGCGCGCCTTCGCTGCGGTGGTCCAGCAGCAGGGCGCGCAGGTCCGGCTCCTCCGGCGCGTCGGTGGTGGCGTCGTCGGGCGGCAGGTCGGCCAGCATCGGCACGGCGCGGGGGAAATAGGCGGCGAAGACGGCGACCAGGTCGTCGATGGACAGGCCCAGGGCCGCCGTCAGCGGCGTCGGTGCTTCGCCCAGGCCGATGGCGACGGCGCAGGCGAAGACATGGCGGTCGAAGGGGTCGCCGGTGCCGGCCTCCATCAGCCGGCCATAGGCGGACGGCTGCCCGGACATCGGATTACAGCGCCGTGGCTTGCGCGGCGGTGACGTGCGTCATGGCGCCGGAGCCGCAGACGCGCGCGCAGGCGTTGCAGCCGATGCAGGCGCCCTTGTTGGCGATGGTCATGACCATGCGTTCCGCCTCGTCGTCGTCCGGCTCGATCAGCTCGTCATCCTCGTTGACGCCCATCATCGCCAGCACGTTGCGGTCGCAGACCTTGAAGCAGCGGCCGCAGCCGATGCACTTCTCCATGTCGATGGCTTCGATATACAGCGGCTCCCACGGGGTGCCGTCGCGGGTGAAGTTCGTACCGTCAGGCATTGCGGAGTCCTCCCTACGGGTACTGGGTTGCGGATGTGGGTGTCAGGCCGTGGGTGGCGCGGTTGCGCGCTGTCCCGGGAGGTCCCCGCCTTCGCGGGGACGACGGGGGGTGGAGAGGGTCAGGGTGTGTAGGCGTTCACAGCCGGCACCCCCTTGAAGCCCTCCCCCTTGATGGGGGAGGGTTGGGTGGGGGTGATGCTGGGATGGCAGAGGCGGATGAAACGATATCCTGTCGTCGGTGCCACTGGGCGGGCACGAAGCTTGCGGCGCGGAATGACTGACGCGGAGTCGGTGCTGTGGCGAATGCTCCGCCAGCGTCAGCTGGAGGGTTGCAGGTTTCGCCGTCAGGTGCCGATCGGCGGCTTCATCGCCGACTTCGTCTGTCACGAGGCGAGGCTGGTCATCGAGGTGGATGGTGGTCAGCATGACCGGCGGGCGGAACAGGAGATCCGCCGAATGGAGTTCTTGAGGAGCCAGGGTTTCCACGTGTTGCGCTTCTGGAACACCGAGGTGCTGGCGAACCCGCAGGGCGTGCTTGAGGCCATTGCTGGGGAGGCACGGCGACATCACCCCCACCCCGACCCTCCCCCATCGAGGGGGAGGGAGTCTTGACTGTCGACGGGCCCCAAGCCGGCCAGGGTTCGCGTCGTCCCCGCGGAGGCGGGGATCTCCTCGGGCGGTGTGCTGCCTTGCAACCGGCGTTGTCCGGGTGCCCATGACGCTTACGCCCTCGCGGCCTCGGGGAAGCGGGCGATCATTGCGGCGGCCTCGGCGACCAGGGCGTCGCCTTCGGCGGCCAGGGCGTCCAGGGTGTCAAAGCCGAAGCGGTGGACGTCGCGCAGGGTCTTGCTGACCACCACCAGGCGGCCGGCCAGGATCACGGCGGGGCCGAAGCCTTCCTTGGAGATGCGCATCAGCGGCATCGCCTCGACCTCGGTCGTCTGCTGGATCGCCATGGCGACGGCGCTGTAGAAGACGTCCAGCCGCCAGCGCACCTTGGGGTCGGGGTCGTCCATGATCGGGATCTTGCGCCGCTGTTCGCGGGTGACGACGAACGGGGCCAGCAGGGCCGAATCCGGCCGCTTTTCCCAGACCCCGAAGGTGTCGTGCGCCCGCATCAGCCGCACCAGGGCGCGGATGAACGGGGTGTCGGGCACCGGCGGTGCGGTGGCCGCTTCCTCGGCGGCGGCGGCGTCGCGCTTGGCGGCGGGCGTTGCCGTCACGCCACGTCCTCCTCTTCTTCCTCGTCCAGGAAGGCGAGCCGGCGGCCCTCGTCCATGTTCATGGCCTTGCGCAGCCAGGGCGGCGGGCTGCCGGCCAGCATGGTCCGCATGCGCTGCAGCACCTGCTCGATCGGCTCCGGCCCCTTCAGCTTCACCGGGTGGATCTTGCGGGCCACCACCTTGGCCGCGGCGGGGCCGCCGATGGCCAGCAGGAACAGGATGGCGCAGCCGGCCAGCGCGTCGGCGCGCGGGGTGATGCGGTCTTCATCCGGGTCGGCGTGGACGCCGTCCTCGCCGCTCATCTGGTCGAACGCGATGGCCTCGACGAAGCGGCTGTCCTCGGCCGAGACGTCGTAGACGGCGAAGTGCCGCGCCCCGGCGAAATGGGCGTCGACGGTCTTCAGGTCCTGGGTCGCGAACGCGATCTTCATGGTTCCCCCCTTGGCCGCAGCCCCGTCGGATCCCTCCAGAGCGCCGGTGTCAATCAGCCGCAAGCGGCGCATCGACGATGCCGTCATGGGCTCTCTCCTCATTGCCGTGGGACGGGCCTTCGTGCCCGTCATGTCCTTCGATCAGGATGTTGCCGACCCGGAAGATCAGGTCGCGGGTGCCGCGGTAGCCGATGCTGACGCGGTTGGCGACGCCCAGCCGGTCGAACACCGGGAAGCCGACGCGGTAGAGCGGGATGCCGGTGCGCTGGGCCGCCTGGCGGCCGTGGCTGTGGGCGACGATAAGGTCGCAGCCGTCGGCCGCCTGTTCCAGGTCGTCCAGGTCGCCGATGACGACGGTGTCGGTGGGCACGCGCTCCAAGGCCGGGCTGGACGTCGTCGATACCGCGGCCTGGATGGTGCAGCCCATGTCGGCCAGAAAGCCGCTCAAGGCCAGCAGCAGGTCGGGGTCGGCGGCGATGGCGATGTGCTGGCCGGCGAAATAGAAATGCCCGTCCAGCATGGCGTCGATCAGCTGGCTGCGCTGGCGGCGGAAGCGCGCCGGCACCGGCCGGCCGCTGATGCCCGACAGCGCCGTCAGGAAGGTGTCGACCGGCTTCAGGCCGGTCAGGCGGTCGAACACCTGGAAGGGGACGCCGGTGCGCCGTTCCAGCAGCTCGGCCGCGGGGCGCATCTGCTCGCCGATCGCCAGCGTGACGGCGGAGGCGCGCATATGCGGGATGTCGTCGACCGGGGTGCCGCCCAAGGTCGTGGGCACGTATTCCACCGGCACATGGCCGTCCAGCGAGCCGGAGAGGTCCGGCAGCACGATGGGGTCGAGCCCGAAGGCGGCAACGGTCTCGCGCAGCTCTTCCACGTCGCCCGGCGTCAGGTGGCTGCCGGGCAGGATGTTGACCTGGATCGGCGACTGGTCGGCGGGGCCGTCCGGCACCAGCGCGGCGATCATCGCCTCCACCGCCTTGGCCCAGCCGTCCTGGAGGCCACCGGTGTAGTCGGGGGTGGAGGCGAGCACCAGGTTCATGCCCGCCCATTCCGGATGGCGCTCGCGCATCATCTTCAGGTCGCCGAAGGCATCCTCGCCGCGTGTCTCGGTCAAGGCGGTGGAGCAGATGCCGATCAGCCGCGGCGCGGCGCGATCGCGGATGTTGCAGATCGCCTCTTCGACGTTCTCCGCCCCGCCGAGGATGGCGTTCAGCTCCCCCATCGCGGTGGTCTGCAAGGGTATGGCCTCGCGGAAATGGCGGACCATCAGCACCAGCGCGAAGGCGGTGCAGCCCTGGCTGCCGTGGAACAGCGGCAGGCAGCGGTCGACGCCGAGGAAGGCCATCGCCCCGCCCAGGGGCGCGCTGGAGCGCGCCGGGTTGACGGTGACGGCTTTGCCGTTGCCGGAGATGCGGGTCATGGCGTCTCGTCCTCGACGTCCCACGGGGCGGGGGCGCGCACCTGGTCCCAGATCGGGTGATAGAGCGCGCTGTCGATCTGGCGGGCCAGGTTGGCCATGCCGACATAGCCGGCATAGGCGTGGTGGCGCTCCTGGTTGACGTCGACCCAGGGGGTCTTGGTCTTCAGGGCCGTGAACTGGGTGCGGCCGCCGGACAGCAGGATGTCGGCCTCGCCGTTGGTCAGGCGCCGCCACAGCTCCTTCGCCGGGATCTGGCCGAACATCTCGGCGTCTTCGCCCATCAGGTCGCGGATGCGGTCCTTGTCGTCCTCGGTGGACTTGCGGACCGAGGTGCCGATGACGACCATCCCCAGCTCCTGCAAGGCGGAGATCATCGACCACGACTTCACGCCGCCGCTGTAGAGCAGCACGCGCTTGCCGGCCAGGCGCGGCAGGAAGGGGTCCAGCCGCTCCCAGGCCCTGGCCTCCTCCTCCGCGATCAGGTCCTGCGCCAGGCCGATCAGCGACGGGGGGGCACCCTGCTGCACCAGCAGCGTGGCCATGCGCATCAGCGCCGCGGAGGTCTCGCCGATGCCGTGGAAGGACCCCTCGAAATAGGGGATGCCGTATTTCTCTTGCAGGCTGCGCGCTAGGGCGACCATGGCTTGGGAGCACACAACCATGGTCGCCCGCGCGCGATGTGCCATCGCCACCTCGCGGTAGCGGGCATCTCCGCTGATGGAGGCGAGCACGCGAATGCCCAGCCGCTTCAGCAGCGGCGTGATCTGCCACAGCTCGCCCGAGACGTTGTATTCGCCGATGATCAGGACGTCGCGCGTGGTCCGCCACTCGGGCTCGACCGTGCCGATGACGTGCTTCATCAGCGCGTCGCCGGCCAGGCGGTTGCCCAGGTTCTTCGAACCGACGAAGCCCGGCGCGTTGACGGGAATGACCGGCGTGCCCAGCCGTTCGGTCGCCGCGGCGCACACCGCCTCGACATCGTCGCCGATCAGGGCCGGCACGCAGGTGGTGTAGACGAACACCGCCGGCGGCTTCTCGCGCTCCACGACCGCCTTGATAGCGCGGTAGAGTTTGCGCTCGCCGCCCTGGATGACGTCCATCTCCGTCATGTCGGTGGTGAAGCCGGTGCGGTAGAGCGTCGGTCCGCTGGACTGGGCGTTGCGGCTGTCCCAGCTGTTGCCCTCGCAGGCCAGCGGCCCGTGCACCAGATGGGCGGCATCGGTGATCGGCTGCAGGGCGATCTTCGAACCATCGAAGGCACAGCCGCCGGCGGCTGCACCGGGGATCAGCGTGCGCGGGGAACAGCCCTTTGCCCGCTGATGCTCCGGCTTCGCCTGGTTTATCGCACAACCGGGCTGCTGGAAGACGGCCGCGCGTGTCTGCCTGCCCATGTGATCTGTCCCCGATCCACTGGTTAGCCGACTAACGGGGTGCCGCCCGCGCACGTGGCACGGGCGGCATTGGTGGTCAACGCGTCAGGTCGAAGCTGATGTCGGTGACGCCGGCCTCGCCGGTGGCCTCGTCCAGGCGGTCCAGGATCTTGTCGAGGATCGTCACCAGCACCCGCAGGCCGCCCTCGTAACCCCAGAGCGGGAAGCGGTGGTGGTGATGCCGGTCGAAGATCGGGAAGGCCAGCCGGATCAGCGGCGTGCCGGTGTCGCGCTCCAGGTACTTGCCATAGCTGCTGCCGATCATGAAATCGACCGGCTCCGTGACCAGCAGTGACCGCAGGTGCCACAGGTCCTTGCCGGGCCAGACCTGGCAGCCCTGGCCATAGGGGTTCGCCTCCAGCATCTTGCCCATCTGCTTGGCCCAGGGCTTCGTGCCGTTGGTGGCCAGCACGTGCTTGGGCTCGGCCCCCAGCTCCATCAGGAAGCGGCTGATGCCGGTGCAGAAGTCCGGGTCGCCGAAGACCGCGAAGGTCTTGCCGTGGATGATGCTCATGCTGTCGGTCATGGCATCGACCAGGCGGCCGCGCTCCAGCTTCAGGGCGTCCGGGATCGCCTTGCCGGTCAGCTCGGAGATCGCCATGAGGAAGTCGTCGGTGCCGCCGACGCCCACGGGGTAGTGGAAGGCCGCGGTCTCGTGGCCCTTCTCCTTGGCCAGGGCCAGCGTCTTCTTGGTGCAGTATTCCTGCATCGACACCGTGGCCTTGGCGTTCAGCGCCGCCATGGTCTCTTCGCGGGTGGTGCCGCCGTCATACATGCGGAACTCGCCGTCGCCGGGCGTGTCGTAGACGTCCGACTGGTCGGGCACGATGGTGCAGTCGACCCCCATCAGGCCCAGCATGCGCCGCAGCTCGCGGATGTTGCCGACGCAGAAGCCGTCGAAGCCGGGGATGATGTTGATGTGGTCGCCGGGCTGGCGCTCCCCCTCCCAGAAATGGCTGAGGATGCCGTTCAGCATGTTGTCGTAGCCGTTGACGTGGCTGCCGTGGAAGGCCGGCGTGTGCGCGAAGGGCACGTCGAAGTCTGCGGGCACCGATCCCTTGTCCTTGGCTTGGGCGATGAAGGCATGCAGGTCGTCGCCGATGACCTCGGCCATGCAGGTGGTCGAGACGGCGAGCATCTTCGGCTGGTAGAGCGCATACGCGTTGGCCAGCCCGTCGATCATGTTGTTGAGGCCGCCGAACACCGCGGCGTCTTCCGTCATCGACGAGGAGACGGCCGAGCACGGCTCCTTGAAATGGCGCGACAGGTGCGAGCGGTAGTAGGCAACGCAGCCCTGCGAGCCGTGGACGAACGACAAGGCACCGTCGAAGCCGGCGGCACAGAACACCGCGCCCAGGGGCTGGCAGGCCTTCGCCGGATTGATGGTGAGCGATTTGCGGGCGAGGTTCTTCTCGCGGTATTCCCAGGTCCGCGTCCAGTCGTCGGACTCCTTGACGGTCTGGTCGGCGTGCCCGCATTCGAACTGCTGCCGCTTGGCGCGGAGCATCTCCTGGTATTCCGGCTCTTTGAAGAGATCGACGTGATCCTTCACCTTCTCCGCTGACTGGGGCATGGGTCTGGTCTCCCGGCCGCGCCCGAAGGCGCGGCAGCAGCTCAAGGTCTCGAAAAGTGCGGGGAGGGCGGGCGCGGACGCCCGCCGCTCGATCAGGCAGCCCAGGGCGCCTTCAGCATCCCCCACACCGGGTTGTTGATGGCCAGGTCCATGTCCCGGGCGAAGATGGCGAAGCCGTCATAGCCATGGTAAGGACCCGAATAATCCCAGGAGTGCACCTGGCGGAAGGGCACGCCCATCTTCTGGATCGGGTACTTCTCCTTGATGCCGGAGCCGACCAGATCCGGGCGGATCGCCTCGATGAACTTCTCAAGCTCGAACGCGGTGGCGTCGTCGTAGATCAGCGTGCCGTCCTTCACGTGGCTCGCCGTCCTTTGATAGTCGTCCTTGTGCGCGAACTCGTAGCCCGCGCCGACGATCTGCATGCCCAGGTCTTCGAAGGCGTTGATCATGTGCCGGGGGCGCAGGCCGCCGACATAGAGCATGACCTTCTTGCCCTCCAGGCGGGGCTTGAAGCGCTCGACCACGGCGTTGGCCATGGGCGTGTACTTCTCGATCACCCGCTCGGCCCCTTCCTTGATCGTGTCGTCGAAGAAGCTGGCGATGTGGCGCAGCGACAGGGCGATCCGCGACGGCCCGAAGAAGTTGAACTCCGTCCACGGCGTCCCGTACTTCTCCTCCATATGGCGGGAGATGTAGTTCATCGACCGGTAGCAGTGGATGAGGTTCAGCTTGGCCTTCGGCGCCCGCTCCAGTTCCGCGAGCGTGCTGTCGCCGGTCCACTGGGCGATGACGCGCAGGCCCATCTCTTCCAAGAGCCGGCGGGACGACCAGGCATCGCCGCCGATGTTGTAGTCGCCGATGACGACCACGTCGTAGGGCGTGCTCTCGAAGGCGCCGTGCTCGTCCTCGCGGCTGAACACCCAGTCGCGGATGGTGTCGTTGGCGATGTGGTGGCCCAGCGACTGGGACACGCCGCGGAAGCCTTCGCAGCGCACCGGCACGATGGGCTTGCCGATCTCGGCCGACTTCTCCTTCGAGACGGCTTCGATGTCGTCGCCGATCAGGCCGACCGGGCATTCGGACTGGACGCTGATGCCCTTGGCCAGCGGAAACAGCATCTCGATCTCGTCGATGATCTCGCGCAGTTTCTTGTCGCCGCCGAAGACGATGTCACGCTCCTGGTAGTCGGAGGTGAACTGCATCGTGCCGAAGGTGTCGATGCCCGTCGTGCCGGTGTAGTAGTTGCGGCGCTGCGCCCAGGAATACTGGCCGCAGCCCACCGGCCCGTGGGAGATGTGGACCATGTCCTTGACCGGCCCCCAGACGACGCCCTTGGATCCGGCATAGGCACAGCCGCGCACGGTCATGACACCCGGCATCGACTTGATGTTGGACTTCACGCCGCAGTCGCTGGTGCCGTCGCCGGCGATGTTCAGGTGCTTGCGCCGGCGCTTGGCCGCCTTCTCGGGATAGTGGGACAGCACCTCCTCGATCAGCTGTTCGTGGAACTCCCGGTCGTTGGTGTAGTCGAGGCTCATGGGGGACAGCCCTCCTTACGGGCGAACGATGACGGCGGTCAGGCGGCTGCCGCGGCGGCTGCTGCCTTGGCGGCTTCCTTGGCCTCGAATTCGGCGATCATCTCCTCGTCGGACTTGATGATGCCGAACTCCATCAGCATCTCTTCCAGCTCTTCCATGCTGATCGGCGTGGGGATGCAGCCCTTGCCCGAGTTGTCGTGGATCTTCTTCGCCAGCTGCCGGTATTCGTTGGCCTGGTTGCTGTCCGGCGCGTATTCGATCACCGTCATCCGCCTGAGTTCGGCGTGCTGGACGATGTTGTCGCGCGGCAGGAAATGGATCAGCTTGGTGCCCAGCTTCTTCGCCAGGGCATCGGCCAGCTCCCACTCCAGGTCGGTCTGACGGCTGTTGCAGATCAGCCCGCCCAGACGCACGCCGCCGGAATGGGCGTATTTCAGGATGCCCTTGGAGATGTTGTTGGCCGCATACATCGCCATCATCTCGCCGGACATGACGATGTAGATCTCTTGCGCCTTGTTCTCGCGGATCGGCATGGCGAAGCCGCCGCAGACCACGTCGCCCAGCACGTCATAGACGATGTAGTCCATGTCGTCGTAGGCGCCGTTCTCCTCCAGGAAGTTGATGGAGGTGATGACGCCGCGCCCCGCGCAGCCGACGCCCGGCTCCGGCCCGCCGGACTCCACGCACTGGATGCCGTTGAAGCCGGAGCGCAGCACGTCCTCCAGCTCCAGGTCTTCCACCGAGCCGGCTTCGGCGGCCAGGTGCAGCACCGTCTGCTGGGCCTTGGCATGCAGGATCAGGCGGGTCGAATCCGCCTTCGGGTCGCAGCCGACGATCAGGATCTTCTGGCCGAGCTCCGACAGGGCGGCGAGGGTGTTCTGCGAGGTGGTCGACTTGCCGATGCCGCCCTTGCCGTAGAATGCGATCTGACGCAGTCCGCTCATGGCTGTGTCTCCTTCTTCCAGGAACTTCCGGGCGATCGGCCCGCTGACCCCATATCAGCAACCGGCGTGCCAACTCCGCGGGCATGCTTCGGTAGTTAAGGAAGATGAAAGCTTTTCGGCCGTTTCCGCGGGTTTCGGGGCCGCAGCAGGCGGTTCCGGGTGGCTGTTGGGAAGCCGACAATCCCCGACAGGAGTGTCGCAACCGTCACAGCACCGTCATAGCGAGCGACGCTGCAGTGCACACTGTCCCGGGGGCTCTCCGGGCTGCGGGGCCGCGCCCTGACCGAGGAGATCCCCGCCTGCGCGGGGATGACGGGGATATTTGTTATATAAAACAAGAAACTATCGTCGTCCCCGCGCAGGCGGGGACCTCCCGGGGCAGTGCACGACCCCGCAGTGCACACCGCCGCCCCAAGAACCCTGCCGCAGCACCCGGACACTTACATTTGGAATGGATCTTGCTGTGCCCGGACCAGAGCTTGTCGACAGTCAAATGGTCCTCCCCCTTGATGGGGGAGGGTTTGGGCGGGGGTGATGTCGCCGCACGACCTCAACAATCGTCACTCGAGAGTCCTGCGGGTTTGCCACAACGGACCGGAAGATCCGTTGATCGGATGTCGTGAGGAGACAGGACGTCCCAGCCCGTGCAATAGCGGCGGTGACAATCCGCCCCTGCCAGCGGCAAGATCACCCCCACCCAACCCTCCCCCATCGAGGGGGAGGGCTTCATCCGGGTTGCGGCCATGAATGCCGACTGACCCCAGATACCTCAAGAAACAGCGAACGCCCACCGGTGATCAGCACAGCTTCCGGCCAGTGGCAACTGGGCCACAGCACGAACCTTGTCGGTGTGCCGACAGCGGTGCTGGCCGCGTCCGAGTTCAATGACGATCCCCGACCGCTCAGCATCGCCGGCGTCCGCCAGATGCATCACGAGCTGTTCGCGCGCCTGGCGGAACCCGAGGCCAAGGGCCACTGGTCGGAGATCTTCGAAGACCACATGGCCGAGTGGTTCGACCTGCCGAAAGCGCAAGGCGGCAACGGTGCCAAGCCGCCGAAGCGCTATTACGCCAGCTATCTGCGCCTGCTGCGCGGCTGGGCCTTCGACAACAACGCCCGCGAGGGCGCGGTGCTGAAGGGCTGGGTCGAAAGCCGCTTCGGCCTGTTCCCCACCTTCCACCGCGAGCCGATCACCCGCGTCGGTTCGCCCGCCTGGGCGCAGTATGTGGAAGACAAGATGGCGTGCCGCTTCTATTCCGCCGCCGTTCTGGCGCAGCTCGACCTGTTGTACGAATTCGCACAATGGGTGCTGGCGCGCGCCCAGCCGCCGCGCGACCGGGTAACACTCTACCGCGGCGTCAACGACTTCAGCGAACACCAGGTGATCGACCGCATCGACAAGCGCACCGTGATCCTGCGCCTGAACAACCTGGTTTCGTTCACCGCACACCGCGACATGGCCAGCTGGTTCGGCGACCACATCCTGGAAACCGCCGTGCCGCTGGCCAAGATATTGTTCTTCAAGGAACTGCTGCCCCGCCACGCCCTGAAGGGCGAAGGCGAGGTGCTGGTGATCGGGGGGGATTACCGCGTCCAGGCCAGTTACTTCTGATTCCGGTAAGCCACGCGCGTGGCTTGCCTGATGTTCCTCAGTCGCCGGCGGGTCCGTGCGGGCTCGCGGGCTTGGCGCCCACTCGGGCGCGGCGCCGCAATGGCGCAGCCGACGCACCAATGAACGCATTCATGGGGGCGTCGGTTAGGGTAACGGAAGGCCTTTGGGCAATGACCGATCCGGTCCAACACGACCGAGACCTGTACGACCGCGCGCTTGGTGCCTATCTGGGCTTCGCGGTGGGCGATGCGTTGGGCGCCACGGTGGAGTTCATGACCCGCGGCGAGATCGCCGACCGCTACGGCGTGCATTGCCGCATGATCGGCGGTGGCTGGCTGCGCCTGCGCCCGGGCCAAGTGACCGACGATACCGAGATGTCGCTGTGCGTCGGCCGCGCCATCCTGCAGGCCGGCGCGTGGGACCTGCACGCCGTCTGCGACCAGTTCGCCGAGTGGATGCGCGGCGTGCCCATCGATGTCGGCAACACCTGCCGCCGCGGCATCCGCCGCTATATCCTCGACGGCACGACCGAGGCTCCGCCCAACGACGGCGACGCCGGCAACGGGGCCGCCATGCGCAACCTGCCCGTGGCGCTGGCCACCCTGAACGATCCCGCGGCGTTCGAGGCGTGGACGCTGGCGCAGTGCCGGATCACCCACAACCACCCGCTGTCCGACGGCGCGGCACTGGGCCTCGGCCGCATGGTCCAGGCCCTGGTCAAGGGCGGTGGCGTCCCCGCCGCCCGGCAAGAAGCGCAGCAGATGATCGAACGCCACCCCCAGTTCCGCTTCGACCGCTACAAGGGCCAGTGCTCCGCCTACATCGTCGACACCGTGCGCACGGTGCTGCACTGCTATTTCCTCACCGACACCGTGCGCACCTGCATCACCGAGACCGTCAACCTGGGCGGCGATGCCGATACCGCCGGCGCGCTGGCCGGCATGCTCGCCGGCGCCACCTACGGCGCGAAGTCGATCCCGCGGGCCTGGGTAGGCCGCCTGGACCGCGAGGTGCGGGAGGAGATCAAGCGGCAGGTGGCGGGGTTGGTGGGGAGATGATCGCGGAGTGGCAATGTCGGGGGCTGATCCAGGGGACGCCGATCCAGGGGACGCCGATCCTGGGGATGCCGATCCTGGGGACATAATGCTAGCTCATTGCTATTATGTCCCCAGGATCGGCATCCCCAGGATCGGCGTCCCCTGGATCGGCGTCCCCTGGATCAGCCCCCGACATTGCCTCACAATATTGCGCGGACATAATACCTATTGGCGGGTGTCGGGGGTCAGGGACGCGGGCCGGCGGGCTGGGCCGCGCCGTGATCCCGCGGCGTCCGATCTACACGCATCGCTTTTACCGAACGGCAAGATCTCGACCTTAACCTTCCGTATGAGCGGGCGAGGGGCGGCCGGCCCGTCCGGCGGCGCGGTGGGGCCCGTGCTGCGAATGGGACGGGAACCGACGGAATGCCGCTGACCGACAATGCCAAGCTGGGCGACATTCTGCTGGCCAAGGGGCTGGCGACCGAGGCCGATATCGCCCGGGCGATGGAACGCCAGCGCCAGCACGGCGGCGTGCTGGGGCAGAACCTTGTGGCGCTGGAGGTGATCAGCCAGAAGCAGCTGGACGCGGTGCTGAACACGCGGCCGCGCGCGCCACGCACGGTGGAGGAGACGGGGCTGCCGCTGGCGCAGCTGTTGAAGATGATGCTGAAATGCATCTACGCGCAGGACCTGCGCACCGCGTCGGAAATGCGCGACTGCCTGGCCCTGCCCTTCAACGTCGTCATGAAGCTGGTGGAAGAGGCGACGGAGCAGAAGCTGCTGGCCGCCCTCGGCCAGACCGGCGGCATCGCCGGCGGCGAAATGTCCTATCAGTTGAGCGAGGCCGGCCGGCGCCTGGCCAAGGAGGCGCAGGAACAGAACGGCTATGTCGGCCCGGCGCCGGTGTCGCTGCAATCCTATCAGCAGCGGATCATCGCCCAGAAGATCGGCAACGAACGGGTCGACCAGGCGCGTGTCGAGGCGGCGTTCTCCGACATGGTCGTCACCGACCAGTTCATCCAGAGCATCGGGCCGGCCATCAATTCCGGCAAATCGATCCTGCTGTACGGCCCCCCGGGCAACGGCAAGACCTCGCTGGCCGAACGCATCGGCAAGCTGTTCGAAGGCACCATCTATGTGCCGCATGCGGTCGACATCGACGGCAGCATCGTCAAGGTGTTCGACCCCAGCATCCACCAGCCGGTGACGCCGCCCGGCACCGCCACCGGCGCGCCGGCGCCCACCAGCGTGGTGCTGGCGGATGTGGACCACCGCTGGGTCGCCTGCAAGCGGCCGCTGGTGATGGTCGGCGGCGAGCTGACGCTGCAGATGCTGGACCTGGAATTCAACGCCATCTCAAAATTCTACGAAGCGCCGATCCATCTGAAGGCCCTGGGCGGCACCTTTCTGATCGACGATTTCGGCCGGCAGCTGGTCAAGCCGGTCGACCTGCTGAACCGCTGGATCGTGCCGCTGGAAAGCCGCTTCGACTTCATGAAGCTGCACAGCGGCCGCACCTTCTCCGTGCCGTTCGACGAACTGGTCGTGTTCGCCACCAACCTCAACCCGTCGGACCTGATGGACCCGGCGTTCCTGCGCCGCATCCCCTACAAGCTGGAAACCGTCGGCCCGTCGCAACAGGTGTTCCGCCAGATCTTCAGGATCGTCGCCGGGAAATACGGGCTGGAACCGACCGACGAGGTGGTGGAGTTCGTCATCGACGAGATCACCAAGCGCAACGGCGAAGCCCTGGCCGGCTACCAGCCGCGCTTCATCTGCGAGCACGTCATCAACGCCTGCAAGTTCAAGGGCGTGCCGGCGCATTTCACGCTGGAGGAAGTGCGCGAGGGCCTGGGCCACCTGATCGTCAAGGGCGGAGGGAAACGCGCCAACATGGCCCAGGCCGCCTGAGCCGCCCCGCCCATCCGTCTCGATCGGACGCCGGCCTTCGGGGTCAGGTCTTTGATTGATGCAAGGCCGAACGCCAAAAGGCACCCCGGCCCCCGGATCGGGACGATCTGTGCGATGATGAAAGACTTGACCCCGGCCAATGGCCTCGCGGCGCAGGCCGGGCCGCCCTATTGCCGGCAGCCGGCGGCGGCGGTGGCCAGCAGGTCGCCGGCGCCGGCCGAGGCGTATCCCGCTGCCAGGCCGTCGCCCAGCCCCGGCAGGATCCAGGCCAGCCGGTCCTGCGGCAAGGCGGCCAGCGTGGCATCGGCCAGGCAGGCGCATTGCCGGTAGGTACGGTCGGCGACGGACGGCCGGTCGGGCAGGTCGCGGATGTCCGCACCCTGCGGGAGGCCGAGCAGGTCCGGCGCGTCGTCGGCGGCCATGCACAGTTCGGCCAGCTGGCGGCGGCGGCCATCGGGGCACAGGCTGTAGAGCAGGGGGGCGAAATCGCCGCCGAAGGCCGCCCGGGCGGCATCCAGAGCCTCGCCTGCAGCCCTCATCCGGTCCAGATTGGGCAGCCGGAAGTCCTGGAGGAACCGGCGATCGGCCTGGCGGACCGCCGCTTCGGCCAGGTCGGGCGTTTCCAGCAGCGCTGCCGCCGGGGGCAGCGCCGCGGTGGCTTTGCGCATCAGGTCGTCGAGTGTCGACAGCTCCTCGAAGGCGAAGCCGAGGGCACCGTCCAGCGCCGCCGGGTCGATGCCGTCGACCGCCGGCAGGGTGCCGTCCAGCCAGCGGTCCGCCACCTCCAGCGAGCAGCGCCAGTGCCGCATGGCTGAGACGGACAGCCTGTGGGCCAGATAGGTGCCGTGAACCAGCGTCTGCGGCTCCACCCGCCGGAAGCGCCGGCCGGGGCCGTCGCCGGCCCGGAGAACCAGCATGTCGTCGTGCAGGTCTACGGCAAGGTCGGCCGTCCCGCCGAAGGTGCCGGGATAGGCGGCCGACAGGTCGCGCCGGTCGCGCAGCACGTCGCGCCGGTCTTCGACCGTCACCGCCAGGATATCCGCCGTTGGGCGGTCATAGCGCCCGGCCGCATAGACCGGGAACGGCCAGCTCCAGTCCGGCAGCCCGTCCCGGGGCGGGCCTGAGGCCGCGCTGGCGAGGCGCAGGGCGCCGGCTTGCGCGCTGACAACCCTGGCATAGGGTTGCCCGGCATGCCACCAGCCGGCCTGGAACGTCCCGTCGGCCGCGAACGTGACCACCTCGAAACTCGCGACGATCTGCCCTTCGGCCATGGCGGCATAGTCGTCCTCCATCAGCCAGGTGCCGGCCAGCGTGCCGTCGCCCCGGGCATCCGGCAGACCCAGCAGGATCGCCAGCAGGGCCAGCGGGGCAAGGTATCGCCAAGGGCCGTGGTCGCATTGCCGGGGACGGTCGGAACGGGTCATCGCAGTCCTGCCAACCGGGAAGGGGCCGATGCCGGCAACCATAGCACACCGCCCATCGCCGGCGCGACGGACGGCAGGAGCGACAGGATGGGGGTCAGGTCTTTGATTGATGCAAAGCGTATTCGAATGAATGGACCGGTGCCCGGACCGCACGGGTCGCGCCGATCGGGAAGGGCATGCCCCCAAGGCGACAGGCGGCCCGGCAGGGCAACCGCCCGTCCGGCGCTGCAGGCCGGCCGGCGCTGGCTGTCGGCCGAACGGCGGCCCGGTACCGATCCCGCGGCTGTCGGCGGATGCCACGCAAAGACTGACGTCGTCGTGAGGGCTTCCGCCCGCAGGTCTCGGCAACCAGAAGATTGGTTGTGTCTGCGATTGTCGCCATTAGATATTTGTTCTATCCTCCCTTCGCCCGGTCAGGGTGACAGGGATGGATCCTAATCAACGCCCCCGGCAATCCAGTAATACCTGCCGACCATGGCCCCGCATACGGCGGGAATCCTGTTGTGTCCCATGTCTTGAACAAGGGGAATGGCAGACCATGAAAAGACTGGTGACAATCTGCCTTGCCCTGGTCTTGGCCATGGTCGCTCCCGCTGCGTCCAGGGCGCAATCGACCGTCAGCCAGCCGGCCCCGCTGGTCGGGTCGTTCATCGATGACGTGGCGACATGTTCCACGTTCTTCGGTCTGGATATCAACGTCGCCATGCAGGGATCCCTGGCCGGGTTGTTGGCCGGGGCCGAGAGAACGTCGGGCAGCGCGGTGATCTCGCTGAACTCATTCCTTGAGCTGTTCCGCCCCGAAGACCGGCTGACCGCCTACAGGCTCTATACGGAATGCCTTGCGCGGCGGTATCCGGTCAGTCAGGGCGGCGCCGGGCTGCTGGTGCCGTCACCCGTTCCGGCCTATCCGTCGGGCCAGCCGACCGCCCCGACCGTCGCCCCGCTTGGGCCGGACCCCTTTGACCTGGGGATCCTCGCCGAAGGGGGGATTTCCATCGAGAACTTCATGGACGGTGCCGCGCATGGCAACCACATCTACAGGCTGGCGCTGGAGCGGGCCTGCCAGCTGACCATAACGGAAAACCGGGCCACGGAAGTGTACATCTATGTCGAATTGCAGACCGGCGGCGGCGGTCGCATCGACGCCACCAACTCCTCCTGGGGGACCATCCAGCGACGGGTCGGCCCGGGCCAGTTGCGCATCCTGATCGACCCGCTGCGCGACCTTTCCGGCTATTACCGGCTGGACCTATCGGTCAGCTGCTGACACGGCAATCGCTGCGATTGATCCTCCGCCGCGCCCTGCGGCGGCCGGGCCATGCCGGGACCGACGCCGTCATGGGGCATCTCCGTCGAAGGCGGCCTCGATCTCCGCCATCAGCGGATGGTCCAGCCCGGCCTCGCGCAGCAGCCGGAAGTCCTCGCGAACGACGTCTTCCCAGACGCTGCCCTGGATCTCCAGCCCGCGATTGGCCAGATAGATTTCGCGCGCGGCCTCGTCCTCGCCTCGGAACATCAGAGCATGGGCCAGGTTGGTGCGGATCCACTGCTGCTCCGGATCCAGGTCCAGCCCTTCGTGCGCTGGATTCCGCCTGCGCGGAGTTGCCGGCGAAGAGTAAACATAACAAGAACATCCCTTTGAGACCGGCGATGTCGTACGTGCTCGCGTCGCACTGGCCAACCCGTAGGCGACGTCGACGACCCGCGGCAGAAACTCCGCAGCCGCCGAATACCGGCCCACCCGCCAATCGTCTTAGGGAGCTTGCCGTGCTGGCGCCGATTCGAGAGCCCCCAGAATGGTTTCCAGAAGGGGGATCACTCCTTGTTGACTAGCTGGCAGCCGGTCATCGGCGGCCAGCGCCTGCAGGATCGCCAACGCCTCCGTCAGTTTCGCTGCTGGTGCCGACTCTGCCAACGCCGATCTGATCAGCGATTGGGCGAGATCCATCTGCCAACCCACATTGGCCGGATCCAGCGCGGCGAGCCGGCGGCGAATCTCCAGACTCTCGCGGTAGGCTACGAGTGCCCAGAGCGCATCACCATGCGCGAGCAGCACGTCGCCCATGCTGCCCAAACTCACCGAGATGTCGCGCTGCCATCCGGTGTTGTCCGGGTCTCGGGCGGCGAGCCGTCGGCTGATCTCTAACCCCTCGTTGTAGGTCGCCATCGCCCCGGGCGCATCGCCCTGCGTCCGCAGCACGTCGCCCACCTTGTTCAAACCGAAAGAGACATCGCGCTGCCAAACGGTATTGTCCGGGTCGAGCGCAGCGAGCTGTCTGCTGATCTCAAGCCCCTCTCTATAGGCTTCCAGCGCCACGGACGCGTCGCCTTGCGACAGCAGCACATCGCCCATGCCTCCCAAACTCGCTACGACGCCACGTTGCCATTCGGTATTGCTCGGATCCAGCGCGGCGAGCCGTCGGCTGATCTCCAGCCCCTCGCGGTAGGCCGCCAGCGCCCCGTCCGCGTCGCCTTGCGACAGCAGCACGTCACCGACTTTGTTCACACTCACGGCGACGTCTCGCTGCCATCCGGCGTTGGCCGGGTCCAGCTCTGCCAGCCGGTGGATGATCTCCAGCCCCTCGCGGAAGGCGGCCAGGGCGCCGGCCGCATCGCCTTGCGCTTGCAGCACGTCGCCCAGTCTATCCAGGCCAGCGCCGACATCGCGCTGCCATCCGGTGTTGTCCGAGTCCAGTTCGACCAGCCGGCGTGTGATTTCCAGCCCCTCGCGGTAAGCCGCCAGCGCCCCGTCCACATCGCCTTGCGATAGCAGCACGTCGCCTACCCGGTTCAAGCTGACGGAGATGTCGCTCTGCCATTCGGTGTTGACCGGGTTCAGCGTAGCGAGCCGGCGGTTGATCTCCAACCACTCGCGATAGGCCTTCAGCGCTTCGGCAGCATCGCCTCGCGCCAGATACATATCGCCCACTTTGCTCAAACTGACGGCAACGGCGCGCTGCCACCTGGTGTTGTTCGGGTCTATCGCAGCGAGCTGGCGGCTCATCTCCAACCCCTCGCGGTAGGCTGTCACTGCACCGGGCGCATCGCCCAGCGCTCGCAGCACGTCGCCCACCCTTTCCAGGCCCACGGTGACGTCGCTCTGCCATTCGGTGTTTGCCGGGTCCAGCGCAGCGAGCCGGCGGCTGATCTCCAGCCACTCTCGATAGGTTGCCAGTGCCCCAGCCGCATCGCCTTGCGCCCGCAGCACGTCGCCCAGCCTATTTAGGCTCACGGAGAGGTTGTGCTGCCAGAAGCTGTTGTCCGGGTCCAGCGCGACGAGCCGCCGCCGGATTTCCAACCCCTCGCGGTAGGCTGCCAACGTCCCGGCAGCATCGCCTCGCACCCACAGCACGTCGCCTAGCCTTTCGAGGCTGAGGGCGACGGCACTCTGCCATTCGGTATTGGCCGGGTCCAGCTCGGCGAGCCGGCGTCTGATCCCTAGCCCCTCGCGGTACGCTGCCAGCGTGCCGGCCGCATCGCCTTGCGCCCGCAGCATGTCGCCTAGCCTGTCGAGGGTCAGGGAGACGGCACGCTGCCATTCGCCGTTGTCCGGGTCCAGCGCGGCGAGCCGGCGGCTGATCTCCAGCCCATCGCGGTACGCCGCCAGCGCAGCGGCCGCATCGCCTTGCGCCCGCAGCGCGTCGCCCAGCCTCCCTAAGATGAGCGAGACATCACGCTGCCATCCGGTGTTGGCGGGGTTCAGCTCGGACAGCCGTCGGAGGATCACTTCCGACCGGCGGGCCGCATGCTCGGCTGTGGCCGTGTCGCCCGCAGACAGGTAGGTTTGCGCGAACTCATCAAGCATGACCGCCTGGGCGCGGAGCAATCTCGGGTCGTCTGGCGAAGCTGCCAGCAATGCGTCGAAGGTGGCTTCGGCGCTGCCGAGGATGGTGCGCACCATGCCTGTGCTCATCCCGGCCTGACTGCGCAGGCCCTGGGCGATGTCGAAGACGAGGGCGTTGGCCGCCTGCAATGCGATGTCGAAGCTGTGCTCCGCCTCGGCCTGGGCGGCTTCGGCCTCGTCGGCGCGCTGCTGGGCCAAGTCCTCCTGGGATTGCGCATAGACGCGCCGCGCCTCGGCCAGCTCCGCCTGGCGGGTGGCTTCGGCGGCGCTTTCCTCCGCCGCTGCCCTCTGCCGTTCGGCTTCCTCGCGGGCCTCTTCGGCTTCCTGCGCCGCCACCGTTGCCGCCTGCCGCTGCGCCTCGGCGATACCGGCCTGCGTCTCCGCTTCCTGCTGCGCCTCAACAGCCTCCGCCCGGGCGGCTTCGGCTTCGCGTTGCTGGGTGTAGGCCCAGACGCCGGCGCCGGCGGCGCCGAGGGCGAGCAGGGCGAAGGCGACGACGGCGGCGGCCAGGCGGCGGACGGCGCGGTTCTGGCGCTGGGTGGAGGCGGTGACGAAGCTGCGCGCGGCGGCCGGCAGGGCGTCGGGGCGGCTCAGCAGCAGGTCCTGGGCCGCTGCCAGCGGGCCGCCGCGCAGCAGATAGCCGTCGGCGCGGCCGTGGGCGCGCCAGGCGCGCTCGGCCTCCGCCACCTGGTCGCGCAGGGTCAGGTAGGCGGCCTCTGCCTCCAGCAGCCGGGCATAGCGCGGCCAGTGCTGCAACAGTGCCTCGTGGGCGACACGAACGCCGACCGGGGCGGCGCCCGGGTCGTGTGTGTCGGCGCCCGGCGCGCCGTCCGGGGGCGACGCGTCGTCGTCGCCGACCCGGCCGCGGCTGATCAGCAGGCGGGCGGCGATCAGCGCGGTGACGATGCGCTCGTGCTCCGCGCCCGGGCACAGCTCGGCCCAGGCGGCGACACGGGCCTTGGCGGCACCGTCGCCGCGGGCGGGATAGGCCAGCGCCAGCAGCACGTGGCGCAGGGCGGCACTTTCCCGGCCCTGCGCGTCGACGGCGCCCAGGGTGTGGCAGACCCGCTCCGCCTCCCCGGCGACGACGCCGGCCAGGCCGGCCGCACCGCCGCTCTCCACCGTGCCGCCGCCGAGGGCGCGGTAGCCGGCCAGGGTCAGGCGGCGGCCGCCGGCCTCGGCGATGTCGCGGACGTAGAGGGTGTCGAGGGCGAATTCCAGCAGCGGCAGGGCGTTGGGGTCGTCGGCGGCTTCGGCCAGCAGGATGTCGTCCAGGCCGCTCTGGGTATCGGGGTCGGCCTCGAAGCCGATGCCGGCGGCCTCCGCCGGGGCGCGGATCATCTGCGCGATCTCGTCGCCGCGCGGCGGCGCCAGCAGATAGGTGGCCTCGCCGGCCGTCAGCGCGTGCAGCGACGGCACGTCGGCCAGGCGGTGCCAGTGGTCCGAACGCAGGGTGGCGACCACCCAGATCCGGCCCCCCGACGCGGCCAGCCGCGCCAGCACCTGGCCGAACACCTCCCGCGCCGCGGCATCGGCCCCCTCGGGGCCGAACAGCTCCTCCATCTGGTCGACCAGCAGCAGCAGGCGCTGCGGGCCGGGCGCGGCCCGGCCCAGCGGCGGCGGTGCCGGCGGCAACAGCGCCAGCGCCTGGGCCACCAGCAGCGCGCCCTCGCCGCGCCGGAACTCGGCCGCCAGGGTGTCCGCCTGCAAGGCCGGCGCCCCGGCCGGGGCGGGCAGGGCGGCGGCGATGGCGGCGGCCAGCCGGTCGAACAGGTCTTCGGCCGGCGTCTGCCCTTTGGCGTCGGGACCGCGCGGCCGGTCGATGCCGGGGCGCAGGATCCCCGTGCACCAGGGGCCGTTGTCGGGCACGGCACCGGGTTCGGCCAGTACCGGGATGACGCCGGCCTGCACCAGCGACGACTTGCCGACACCGCTCTGGCCGGCGACCAGCAGGAAGGCGCAGCCGCGCTCCGCCCCGGCCAGCAGCCGCTGGAGGATGTCGGCCTGCGCCTGCGCCCGGCCGAAGAACACCGGATGGTGCCGCGGTTCGAACACCTCCAGCCCGCGATAGGGCGAGCCGGCCAGCCAGGTCGCCCGCGCCGCGTCGGCATCGATACGGTCGGCCCGTGCGCGCAGCAGCTTGCGCAGGCCGGCGGTCAGCTTGGCCTCGAACTCGTCCAGCCCGGTGAAGTCGTTGGGCAGCACCCGGACATCGCTGCCGTCGGTGAAGTGGCGCTGCCAGAAGGCGTCCAGCGCATCCAGTTCGGCGTTGCGGCGCGCGCGCTCGGCCGGCGGATCGATGGGGATCGGCGGGGCGACGCGCTTGCGGAAGATGATCAGGTCGGGCTGGCCCCGGGCCTGGCTGGCCGCCAGCGCGCTTTCGATTTCCCATTCCGTGCCGCAGACCGGAACATGCCCGTCCAGGCCCTCGTACCGTCGCATCGCGGTCTCGACCGGCAACGGCGATCCCAGGCGCGACCACAGGATGCCGACGACGACGTCGCAATCGCCCGGCGGCGGGGTGATGACGTCCTGGAAATGGCCGCGCGACAGCAGCGCCTCGTAATCCCAGGCGACCGTCTCCAGGTCGAAGAAGCGCCGGAATTCCTTGCGCAGCGCGTTGACCACCAGCACGGCGCGCGCCCGCTCCTCCGCCACTTCGCCGGGGGAAGACAGGAAGATGTGGATGGTTGTGCGACGGGCATCGGCCATGACGGCCGATCCTAGCGCGGCGTGGTTCGGTCGACAACCTGTGGTGAGTGTGGCCGGGCAGTACTCACCCTGTGTGCGCAGGCGGCCGGCGAGGCTTGGCCGCGCGCCGGCCCCGTCCCTTGCCTAGTCGGAAGCGCTGAGGCGGCGGGCGTTGACGGTGATCGGCAGGCGCGTGTCGGGGGCCATGTCCGGCATTTCCAGGCGCCAGCCGTTGGACAGGTCGATCCAGCCGCCCCAGATGCCGGGCTTTTCCATGGCCACGATCGGCTCTTCCAGGTCCTTCTTGGCGACATAGGCCGACAGCTCGTCGCCCGATTTCCGGATCATCACCCGCATTCAGTCCTCCAGCAGCTCAAGCTCGTGCGCCCGCATGCCGACGATGCGGGCGTGTTCGAAGAAATCGACGGCGTAGATGCGGTGACGCTGCAGGAACTCGCCCATGCCGCGGATATAGCCGACCGCGCCGGCTTCGATCAGCACGTCGCCGGTGGCGGCACCCATATAGCTGCCGTCGCTGCGCACCGCCACCGCGGCCCGCACCTTCTGCCCCGGCTGGAAGAGCGGCGGGGTGTCAACTTCCAAGGATTCGGATTCGATCATCCCGCCGCCCCCGCGCACACCCTCGGGCGTGAAGCCTTTGGTCTCTGCTCGTGGCGAGACCCGCACACGGTTCCCGTGAGGTCCCCGCCTTCGCGGGGACAACGGGATAATTGAGCCAAACCACCCATTCAATCGTCATCCCCGCGAAGGCGGGGATCTCCCGGGTCAGGGCACCAGTACGGTCCGGCGGCGCGCAGGCCGCCTCTGCCTCACGCCGATGCCCGTTCAGGCCGGCAACACGCAGTTGGTCGGGCAGACCGTCACGCATTGCGGGGCGTCGAAATGGCCCTCGCATTCGGTGCATTTGGCGGCGTTGATGACGTAGGTCTCGCCCTTCATGCGGATGGCGCCGTTTGGGCATTCGAATTCGCACGAGCCGCAGACGCTGCACTGTCCGGTATCGATCCTGTAGGCCATGGTCGTGGTCCCTTCCTGCTGCTGTGACGGGGGCACCTCAGGCCCGCCGTCCGGGGGATAAGTCAGGCGGTCAGCCGCCCGTCTTCGGTCGCCGCCTCCGTCTGGTCGCGGAAATAGGCGGCGACGGCCGTCTCGATGTATTCCTGGGGGTACTCGGCGGTCTTGATGCCCGCCTCTTCCAGGCGCTTGCGCGGGCGGTTGCCAATCTTGACGCTCAACACCGCGGCCACGCCCTCCAGCGCCGTGATGATCTCGCCCAGCGCGTCGTCCTCGCCGTAGCCGCCCTTGCAGTAGTTGGTGCGCGGGCGGCGGTGGCCGATCAGGCGCACGCCGCGGCTGTCGACCTCGTAGACCGGGAATTCCGTGGCCTTGCCGAAATGGATGTTGATGCGCCCGCCGCCCTGGGTGCAGACGGCCACCAGCATCTTTTCCTCCGGTGCGGCGATGGCCACCATGTCGTCGGCCGCTTCCGCCGCCTGGCGCCGGTCGGCGCGCTCCGCTTCCACGATCTCGCGATAGACCTTGCGCTTGACCACGTCCTCCGGCGACAGCCCCTCGGACTCGCCTTCGGGGATGCGGTCCAGCGTGAACTCCGCGCTCTGGTCCGACCCCAGCATGCCGACGGCGTCGGCGCGGCACTGGCGGCAATGGCGCATCAGCGCCGCCCCGCCCGACAGCTCGTCCTGCAGGGCCTTCAGTTCCTGCGGGGTCGGCCCGCGTTGGCCGGTCAGGCCGTAGTGGGTGCCGTGCGCGGGGTCGGAGATCAGCGGCATGATGTTGTGCAGGAACACCCCGCGCCGCTTCACCTCGGCATTCACCTCTTTCAGGTGCTGGTCGTTGATGCCGGGGATCATGACGGAATTGACCTTCACCAGCACCCCGGCCGCCACCAGCATGTCGAGCCCGAGCAGCTGGCGGTCGCGCAGGATCGTCGCGCCTTCCACCCCGGTGAAGCGGCGGCCCGCGAACGAGATCCAGGGGTAGATCTGCGCCCCGATCTCCGGATCGATGGCGTTGATGGTGATGGTGACGTGGCTGATGCCCAGCGCCACGATGCGGGTCACATGGTCCGGCAGCGCCAGCCCGTTGGTCGACAGGCACAGCTTGACGTCGGGCAGCACATGGGCCACCCGCTCGCAGGTGGCGAAGGTCCGCTCCGGGTCGGCCAGCGCGTCGCCGGGGCCGGCGATGCCGACGACCGACAGCTGGGGAACCTGGGCCGCCACGGCCATCACCTTGCGGACGGCCTGGTCAGGAGACAGGCGTTCGCTGACGACGCCGGGGCGGCTTTCGTTGGCGCAATCGTATTTGCGGTTGCAGTAGTGGCATTGGATGTTGCAGGCCGGCGCCACGCCCACATGCATGCGGGCGAAATAGTGATGGGCCTCGGAATTGTAGCAGGGGTGATCCTTCACCCGCTCCCACACTTCCGGGGCCATATCTTCCGGCGATCCCTCGACCTTGGCGCCGCAGCCGCTGGCACAGGCGGGCTTGGCCATGCCCTGCGTCTCGCGCGTCGGCCTGGCGGTGGCAATCGACTGGAAGGGAACGATCGTCCGTTGCATGCCCTGGTCCCCCGGCGACGCGCGCACCGCGTCGCTCGATCAGGGATCAGCAAACCCCGTGCCAGTTCTGCAAGGCGTTGATTGCTAAGGAATTGCCGCAAGTCGGCGCATTCACAATGTGTTAGCCTTCCGACACACTGTCGCAGACGTGACAACGCCACGGACGTACGCACAAACTCGGCCCGACCTGCGGCGGTCGGCCGGGACCGCTACCGCTTGCGAAGCAGGACATAGTCGCTGACCATGTTCATGGCGACGACCTCTTCCAGGAACGCGGGCATCACGTCTTCGTTGCCCGACAGGTCGTTGGCGCCCGTCAGCTGCAGCCTGTACTGCCTGGCCAGCTGCGCCACGTCGGTCTGCGGCGGCAGGTGCATCTTCACGCCATAGGCGTCCACCGTGACGATGAAGATCAGGCTGCCCGGCTCAGCACCGGTGCCGTCGTGCAGCTGGGCGAGGTGGTAGTTGCCCATCCGTATGAACCGCAGCACCGCCTCCTGCACGTCGCCACCCTCGCGGACCCGCAAACGGTAGTCGTAGTCGTCGTCCGGAGCTGCGACCATGACCTCCTCGCCGTCGGTCGTCTCGTAAGTGCCGATGACGTTGGCGACTTCCACCCCATCGGCAGCCGAGAAGATCGGTCCTTCCAGCGAGAAGCAGCCGGCCAGCGGCACAAACAGCAGCAGCCCCACCAGGTATCTCAGTACTCGCATTGTTCGGCGCCTCCGGGTTCACGGTGCGGACGGATGCGTCCCCTTCACCCGTACAGTAACCGAACAATGCATCATCGAAGAAACCGGAATTCACAGCCGTTCGATCTCGATGTTGTATTTCCGCAGGGCATAGCCAACCTCACGCGGCCGGCGTCCCGCGGCCTGAACGACGCAGGCAATCGGCGAGTCATCTGTCGGCAATAGCGTATTTCGATATATGATCGGGCGTCACCGCTGTTGGAATGTGAAGACCGGAGGGGCGACGGAGTGATCTGGCGCTGGCCGCGCGTCCGGTGGTCGAAGTGGACAGCCATCCCGTCGGCCGCCCGCTGTGTTGCCGCACGCATCGCGCCGGGACGCACGACGGCGCGCACGCTGGTTGCGGCGGGCCTCTTCGCGGCATTGCCGATCGGGGAGATCGCCGCTGTCGAGGACTTGGCGCCGGAATACATGGCTCCCGCACCGCCACCGATCGTCCGGTCCTGGCCGCATGACCGGGACATCCACGTCGGCTACCGGCTGATCGGTGACTACTGGACCCTGCGCCAGCGCCTGAGGGCATCCGAGCCCTACGGCATGGGGGCGTACTGGGAACGGGCCTTCGACGTGATCGCGGACGTGGACATCGAAAGGCTTCTGCTCGACCGCATGGCCCGGTTCGCGGCGCTGACTGGCCTGCGGATCATCCCGCAGCCATACGAGCACTCGGATCCCGCATCGTTCGACATCTGCATCGAGATCTATCTCAGCGACAGGCTGGAAGATCTCACCAGCTTTCCGTGCCTGGCGGAAACGCAACGGTCGGTCCCCGAAGCGCGCAGGATCGAGGCGTTTGTCACCTGGGGCTGGGCCGCAACCTACGGGACGGAGACGACGGTGCATCATGCGGCCTGTCTTGCCGTCTACTCCGCCTTTACCTTCCGCGAAGATCTCCGGAGGAGCGCGTACCAAGCGATCGCGGAGATGCCGCCGGCGTATCGCCTCGGCATGTGGCCCCCCTTTTTCCCCTTGTCCGGCGAGATGTTCGCCGGTCCGATCATGGGTGACTGGCTCGGCTTCTTCGGACGCATCAGGCAGGAAACCGGCCGCAGCGAGGTGCGCGATGATGCGGGCAACTGCCGCTGGGTATTGCGCGACACCTACCGCCGGCAGATGACGCGGATCATCGACAACTGTCTCGTCTCGGCGCTTGGACTGCCCATCAGCGACACCATCCCGACCACGATCACCAGCATCGACGATCCGTTGGCGCCGTCATATGTCGAGACCCTCTCCCGACGGACCATCGGAACACAGGATTGGGTCAAGGACGTCGGCACCATCGCCATGAGGCTCTACCAGGAATCGCCGCGCTTGCGGCTGCTGGAGGGGCGAGCCGACGACCTTCTGCGGGCGCTCTACGCGACCCCGATGTCCGCGGCGGCATTGCAGGAATTCGCGCGTACCGAACTCGGGACGCAATTGACGACCGCGCTTGCGGCAGCCGAAGCGCCGGAAGAGCGCGCCCTGTTCCGGGAGATCGAGCCGCACTGCTTCGGGCCGCAATAGCGCTCACAGCCGCTTGATCTCGATATTGTATTTCCGCAGGGCATAGCCGACCTGGCGCGGGGTCATGCCGAGCAGGCGGGCGGCCTTGGCCTGGACCCAGCCGGATTTCTCCATGACGCGGACCAGCCGGTCGCGTGGCGGCAGGGCCGACAGGTCGCCCAGGTCGTCGAGGCCGAAGCCGTCGGCGGCCACGTCTGCACCCCCGCCGTTGGCGGCATGACCGTTGGTCGCCGTACCGTTCGCGGCATGGCCGGTGTCCGCACCCACCGGCTGCGGGCGCACGGGCTCGGCGCGGGCGGGCAGGCCGGGGTCGGTCGGCAGCAGCAGATTGCAGGGGCAGCGGTTGGTCTGGCAGGGCAGGTTGATGTCGTCGATCAGCTCGCCCACGGTCATGGTGGCCACCCGGCTGACGCAGTTTTCCAGTTCGCGCACATTGCCGGGGAAGCTGCACGATTTCAGCACCCGGAACGCATGATCGGAGAAGCGCAAGGTGCGGGCGTTCTCTTCGTTGAAGGCATCCAGGAAATGCTGAGCCAACAGCGGGATATCATCCCGCCGCTCGCGCAGGGCCGGCAGGAACACCGGGATGACGTTGATGCGGTAATAGAGGTCGGCGCGGAAGCTGCCGCGGGCCACCGCCTCTTCCAGGTTGCGGTTGGTGGCACAGACCAGGCGGACGTCGACCTGGATGGTCTTGTTGCCGCCGACGCGCTCGAACTCCCGCTCCTGCAGCACGCGCAAGAGCTTGGCCTGGAAGGCCGGGGTGATGTCGCCGATCTCGTCCAGGAACAGGGTGCCGCCATGGGCCATCTCGAAGCGGCCCTTGCGGTCCTGGGTGGCGCCGGTGAAGGCGCCCTTCTCATGCCCGAACAGCTCGGATTCCAGCAGGGTTTCCGGCAGGGCGGCACAGTTGACCTTGACGAAGGGGCCGTTCGTCCGCGGGCTCAGGGAATGGACGGCGCGGGCGATCAGCTCCTTGCCCGTGCCGCTCTCGCCGCGCAGCATGACCGTGGACTTGGTCGGCGCCACCAGGTGGACCTGGGCATAGACCTCCTGCATCGCCTGGCTGGTGCCGATGACGCTCTTCAACTGCCGGGCTTCCGCCGGCGGGCGCGGCCGGCGGCGCGGTGTGTCCAGGTCGCGCGGCCGCAGCTCGCGCTCGGTATCGATCTTCTCGTGCAGCTTGACCGTCTGGGCGACCAGGTTGGCGACCATGGTCAGGAAGCGGACATCGTCGCCGAAGCTGACGGCCGTTTCCTCCCCCCAGACGCGGGCGATGGCCAGCACCCCGAAGGGCTTGCCGAAGGTGCGGATGGGCACGCCGATGAACGAGACGCGCTCGTCCTCCAGCACGTTGGACGCCCCCAGATAGCTCGCCAGCGACGGCATCTCCGCCACGTCTTCCGCCACCATCGGCATGTCGCCCGACAGGATATGGGCGCCGACATCGCCGGGCAGGTTGGCCGCGCCGGCGTTCATGTCGCGCACGGTCATGCCGGCGGCCGCCACCACATGCAGCTGGCCGTCGTCGCCGGTCAGCGCCACCACGCCGCGGCGCATCTCCATGTAGCCGGACAAGAGGTTGAGCACGGCCCGCAGCGTCGCCTCGAGATTGGCCGAGGCCGTCAGCATCTTGCTGATCTCGTAGAGGCTGACCAGCGACAGGGCGTTCGCTTGGCGCACCGATGGCATCATGGCATGGCCCTCCGGCGCCGAGGGGTAGCCAATCCGACCGGCATCGCAACAGCGGGAGTCAACCTCATGCGCGAGGCCTCCGCAGCTAGGGGTTCGGCGAACCCTTCCAGAGCGTTTCCCGATCCGATATTTCGTGCTTAAGCGTAGTTTACTGCAAACGGTATGCCATCTGGGGTCACCCGAGGTACTGAGGAATCCCAACAGCTTGCGAGCGAGGGCAGGAAATTCGTTCGCAATTTAAGTGATGATTCCCTGTGCCATTGCCCGAATCCTCGCCAGAGTCCTGCAACGTCAGGATGCTGTGCCCGACCCGCCACCGGCCGGAATGTGCACTGTAACGCGGGCATGCGCCAAGGCCCGGGCGAGGTCCGGCCCCGGCTCGCGGTCGCAGACCAGGCGGCCGATCGCCCCGACCTCGCAGATCCGGAACAAGGCGGTGCGGCCGAGCTTGGAGGCATCGGCGACCACGGTGACGGTCTCGGCATGGCGGATCATGGCGCGGGCGATCTCCGCCTCGTCCAGGTCGTAGTCCATGGCCCCGCTCTCGTGCACCGCACCCACGGTCAGCACCGCGTGGCGGGGGCGGAAACGGGCGATCTGTTCCAGGGCCAGGTGGCCCACCGTCTCCTGCCCCTCCGCCCGCAAGGTGCCGCCCAGCAGGATCGCCTGATTGCCCGGATGGCCGCGGGCTATGGTGGCGGCGATCTGGGCGGAATTGGTGATCACCGTCAGTTCGCCGGTGCGCGCCACCTCCTCGGCGAAGATCACCGTCGTCGACCCGGTGTCGACGAACAGGCTGTCGCCCGGCTGGAACAGTCCGGCGGCCAGCCGCGCCGCCGCGCGCTTTTCGCTCACATGGTCGCACATGCGCGCCTGGAACGAGCCTTCGCCCGCCATCTCCGGCATCGCGGCGCCGCCGTGGAACTTGCGGATCAGTCCGCGGCCGTCGAGGCGGCCGAGATCGCGGCGGATCGTTTCCTTCGAGGCATCCAGGAAAGCCGACAGCTCGTCGACCGTGACCCGGCCGCGCTGGCGCACCATGGACAGGATGCGGGCGTGTCTCTCTTCGGGGCTCATCGGATCGAATCGTTTCCTGTTGACCGTTCGGGCAAATGATTCATACCATTTCTGACCATCTAAAGCACGTTTGCCCAAAATCATGACCGAAATTCGGGAAATGGCAGCAGCGGACCTGTTCGACGTCGCGATCATCGGCGGCGGCGTCGTCGGTTGTGCCGTGGCCCGCCGCTTCACGCTGGAGGGTGCGCGCACGGTGCTGCTGGAACGCGCGCCCGACATCCTCGCCGGCGCCAGCAAGGGCAACAGCGCGCTCTTGCACACCGGCTTCGATGCGCCCACCGGCAGCCTGGAGCTGGCCTGCGTGCGCGACGGCTATGCCGAGTATCGCGAAATCTGCGGCCGCCTGGGCCTGTCGGTGCTGGAAACCGGGGCCGCCGTCGTCGCCTGGACGGACGCCGAGGTGGCGAAGCTGGAGGGCATCGTCGCCCAGGCCCACGCCAACGGCGTCGATGAGGTGCGGGCGATCGATGCGGACGAGCTGCTGGCGCGGGAGCCTGCCCTGTCGCCGGCGGCCAAGGCCGCCGTGCTGGTGCCGGGCGAGCACGTCATCGACCCCTGGTCGACGCCGCTGGCCTATATCCGCCAGGCCGTCGAGAACGGGGCGGTGCTGCTGCGCAACGCCGGCGTCACCGCCGCCGGCTTCGACGGCGCCCACTGGCGGCTGGCCACAACGGCCGGCGAGGTGCGGGCTGCGGCCGTCGTCAACTGCGCCGGGCTCTGGGGCGACCGGGTGGCGACCCTGCTGCTGGGGCAGAGCGCCTATGCGATCCATCCGCGCAAGGGCCAGTTCGTCGTCTTCGACAAGGCCGCGGCCGGCCTGTTGCGCACCACCATCCTGCCGGTGCCGACGGAGCGCACCAAGGGCGTGGTCGTCGCCCGCACCATCTACGGCAATGTGCTGGTCGGCCCGACGGCCGAGGAACAGGACGACCGCGAGCGCGCGACGACGGACAGCGAAACCCTGCACCAGCTGATCGGCCAGGCGGGGCGCATCGTTCCGGGGCTGGCCGACATGCCGGTGACGGCCGTCTACGCCGGCCTGCGCCCGGCGACGGAGCGCAAGGAATACCGCATCGCCAGCGATCCGGACCGCCGGGTCATCGATGTCGGCGGCATCCGGTCCACCGGCCTGACCGCCGCGCTGGGCATCGCCCGTCATGTCCACGGGCTCTATCAGGCCTTCGGGACGGCGCACCGGCCGATCGCCGATCCGGTCTGGCCGGTCGTGCCCAACCTGGCCGAGCATCGGCCGCGGGATTGGGAGGCCGAGGGTTCCGGCGAGATCGTCTGCCATTGCGAGCTGGTGACCGGCCGCGAGATCGCCGCAGCCCTGACCGGTCCGGTTCCCGCCGGCGACTGGGGCGGGCTGAAGCGGCGCACCCGCGCCGGCATGGGCCGCTGCCAGGGCTTCTATTGCACCGCGCGGCTGGCCCGGCTGACCGAAGGCCGGCTGGCGGAACCCCTGGCCGTGGGACCCGCGCACCATGGCCCCTGAGCGCATCGATCTGGCCGTCATCGGCGGCGGCCCGGCGGGGTTGGCGGCGGCGATCGCGGCCCGTGCCGCGGGGGTCGAACGCGTCGTGGTGCTGGAGCGCGAGGCGGAGGCGGGCGGCATTCCCCGCCATTGCGGCCATCCGCCCTTCGGCTGGGCGGAGTTTCGGCGCATCCTCACCGGCCCGACCTATGCCCGCCGCATCGCCGCCCGGGCGAGCGCTTCCGGTGTCGACATCCGCTGCAACCACACGGTCGTGCAGCTGGGGCCGGCGGGCGAGCTGGCCTGCCGCAATGCCGAGGGTGCCGTCACGCTGGCGGCCAAACGCGTGGTGCTGGCGACGGGGGCGCGCGAGACGCCGCGGTCGGCCCTGCTGGCCACCGGCGACCGGCCGCTGGGCGTGCTCAACACCGGCGCCCTGCAGTCGCTGGTCTATCTGGAAGGGTTGGTGCCGTTCCGGCGGCCGGTGATCGTCGGCACCGAGCTGGTGTCCTATTCCGCCATCCTGACCGCGCGCCGGGCCGGCATCCGCCCGGTTGCCATGATCGATGCCGGTCCCGGCCCGATCGCCCGCTGGCCCTGCGCGGTGTTTCCGCGCCTGCTCGGCATCCCCGTGCACTACGGGGCGGAGGTCGCCGATATCCGTGGGCGCCCCCGCGTCGAGGCGGTGGACGTCCGCTGCGGCGACGGCAGCCGGCATACGCTGGCCTGCGACGGCGTGCTGTTCACCGGCGGCTTCGTCCCGGCGGCGGAGCTGGTCCGCCAGAGTCCTCTGGCGCTCGACCCGCTGGCCGGCGGCCCGGTCGTCGACCAGTACGGCCGCTGCACCGACCCCGCCTATTTCGCCGCCGGCAACCTGCTGCGCCCGGTGGAAACCGCCGGCTGGTCCTATCGCGAAGGCACGGCCGTCGGCCGCCTGGCAGCGCTGGATCTGCAAGGCCGCCTGCCGGCCCCGGATGCCGAGTGCACGCTCGAGATCGCTGCCGGCGACGGCCTGAAATACGCCCTGCCGCAGCGCATCGTCCTGCCCTGGCGAGGGGCGGACGGGCTGCCGGGGCTGCAGCTGCGGGTGCGCCGGGCGATCACCGGCTTGCTGACCATCCTGGCGGGCAACCGCCAGCTCTATCAGCGGCGCGTGTCGGTGCGGCCGGAGCGCCGCCTGATCGTGCCGCTCGATGGCCTGGACCTGCCGGACCGGGCGGGCCGGCTCCAGGTGGGTTTCCAGGGCTGACGACAAGAAGAGGAGGCATCACGATGCGACAGCGCTATACCCGACGCGACATCATGCAGGGCTTCGCCGCCACGGCCGCCCTGGCCACCGCGGTCAAGCGGCCGTTCATCGGCAAGGCCGAAGCGCAGACCTTGGAGCTGCGCTGGCTGGGGTGGGAGCATTACAACGTCCGGCCCATCGTCGAGGGCTTCGAGGAGGAATACGGCGTCCGCGTTTCCGGCGGCTTCTTCGACGGCAACAGCGAGGCCTACAACACGCTGCGCGCCGGCGGCACTGACGACTTCGACCTGGTGATGGCCGACGGCTTCTGGCCCCGGCTCTATGCCCGCCAGGGGCTGACGCAGCCCTGCGACTATTCCAAGATCCCGAACATGGAGCACGTGTTCCCGGACTTCCTGCCGCCGAACTACATGCTGCTGACCCAGGAAGACGGCGACGCCACCATCGCCGCGCCGAACTGCTGGGGCGGCTATGGCTTCACCGTCAATCTCGGTCATGTGGACGAAGCCGATGCCCATTCGGTCGGCCTGTTGTTCAATGACAAGTACGGCGGCCATCTTTCGACTTCGGCCCGGTTCGAGGAGAACATCGCGCTGGCCGGCATCCTGGCGGCGCATGAGATGGGGACGATCGAGGCCGAGCGGCCCGACGGCAAGTCGTTCAACCCCTATGTCCTGACCGAGGCGGAGCTGGGCCGCGCCCGCGAGCTGTTGATCCACCAGAAGGGCCTGCTGCTGACCCGCTGGAACGACGAGGACACGCTGGAGCGGCTGCTGCGGGCCGAGGCGGTGTGGGCGTCGCCGGAATGGTCGGGCATCTATCGCCGCATCCATTTCGACGTGCTGGACGGCACCTCGGACCTCAACATGATCCACGTGCTGCGGCCGGACGAAGGCGGCCTGGGCTGGGTCGACACCTGGGCGATCACCGCCGGCGTCACCGACAGCGAGAAGCTGGAGTTGGCGCACAAGTGGATCGACTGGCGCTTGAGCCCGGACAACATGGCCATCGTCGCCACCGATGTCGGCTGGTCGCCCACCGTCGACGTGCGCGCCATGATCCCGGACCGCTATGTGGAGACGCTGTTCCTGAACAACACCTCGGCGATCAACGGCCTCTATCAGTTCGATGCGCCGTCGGACCCCGAGGCGTGGGAGCGGGTGTGGTCGGAAGTCGAAGCGGCGTGACCGAGGGGCGGCCGGAGGCACGGACGCTGCCTTCGGCCGCCGGCCCCGCAGGCCGGAGAGGAGCACGATGACGGAGGCTGTGCTGCGCCTGGAGGGCGTGACCAAGCGGTTCGGTACGGTGGTCGCGGCCGACAGTGTCGACATCGAGATCGGGCGGGAGTTCTTCTCGCTGCTCGGGCCGTCCGGCTCCGGCAAGACGACGATGCTGCGCATCATCGCCGGGCTGGAGGTGCCGGATCTCGGCAATGTCCGCATCGAAGGCCGCGACGTCACCCGACAGCCGCCCTACCGCCGCGGCGTCGGCATGGTGTTCCAGGATTTTCTGCTGTTTCCGCACAAGACGGTGGCGGAGAACATCGTCTTCCCGCTGCGCATGCAGGGGGTGCCGCCGGCGGGCCGGGCCGAGGCGCTGGGATGGATCACCGATCTCGTCCACCTGAAGGGGCTGGAGGGACGCTTTCCCCACCAGCTCTCCGGCGGGCAGAAGCAGCGGGTGGCACTGGCGCGGGGCCTGGTGTCGCGGCCGAAGCTGCTGCTGTTGGACGAGCCGCTCGCTAATCTCGACCGCGAGCTGCGCAAGGAGATGGAGGTCGAGATCCGGCGCTTCCAGCTGGAGCTGAAGATCCCCTTCGTCTACGTCACCCACAACCAGGAAGAAGCGCTGACCATGTCGGACCGCATGGCGATCATGCGCGACGGCCGCATCCTGCAGGTGGGCGGCAAGCTGGACCTCTATCACCATCCGGACCTCGCCTTCGTCGCCGGCTTCCTGGGGGCGCCGAATGTGTTCGAGGGCAAGGTGACCGGGCTGGCCGACGGCCTCGCCATCATCGACTGGCAAGGCTATCCGCTGCAGGCGCGGGCCAAGGGCGGCCTGGCGGTCGGCCAGCGCGCCGTCTGCTTTGTGAAGAGCGAGAAGATCGAGCTGTTCGCCGGCACCGGCCAGGGCCGGGTCGACGGCGTGCTGCGCGACGCCATCTTCAAGGGCCAGTATGCCGACTATCTGGTGCACCTGGCCGGCGCGCGCGAGGTCACCGTCAGCGGCCCGCCGCGGGCCGAGCTGTTCGCGCCCGGGCGGCCGGTGTCGCTCAGCTGGTCGGCCGAAGACGGCGACGCCTTCCCGGCGGGCGGGTGACGCACCATGGATGTCCGCACCCGCCGCCTGCTGTTCCTGGCCGCACCGGGGCTGGCCTTCCTGTTCGTGTTCCTGTTCCTGCCGCTGGTCTCGGTCGTCGTGTATTCGTTCTGGCGCACCGCGAGCTACGAGATGATCGCGGAGTGGAACGTCGACAACTATGTCACCCTGCTGACCGAGGGGACGTATCTGACCTTCCTGTGGCGCAGCCTGGTGATGGCGACGGTGGTGACCGCCGTGTCGGTCGTCTATGCCTGGCCGGTCGCCTACCTGATCGCCAAGCACGGCGGCCGCTACAAGCTGATCCTGGTGCTGCTGACGGCCGCCCCGTTCCTGACCGGCGAGATCCTGCGCATCACCGCGCTCCAGCAGATCCTGGGTCCCATCGGCGTCATCAACATGGGCCTGACCAGCTTCGGCATCGCCCCGGTGGAAGCGCTGATGTACAGCAGCACCGCGACCGGCATCGGCCTCAGCTATCTGTGGATGCCATTCATGGTGCTGGCCGTCTATCTGTCGCTGCTGAATTTCGATTTCGAGCTGATGGAGGTGGCCAAGGTCAACGGCGCCAGGCCGCTGCGCGCCTTCATCGAGATCGCCTGGCCGCTGAACCGCGCCGGTACTGCCATCGGCTGCGTGCTGGTGTTCATCCCGACCCTGGGGTCGTCGGTGACCTCGCAGTTCCTGGGCGGGCCGAACGGCGCGCTCTACGGCAACATCCTGGCCCACCAGTTCGGCGCCACCGGCACCTGGGCCCTGGGATCGGCCATGGGTGTGGTGCTGTTCGGCCTGTCGGCGCTGCTGATCGCGCTGGTCGTCAGGGTCGTCGGCGATTTCCGCCGCAGCGGCCTGACCATGAGCGGACGGTGACGGCCATGCGCGGGACGTTCTCCATCCAGGTCCAGCTGTTGGCGCTGCTCTATCTCTTCCTCTACGCGCCCATCGCCTACGTCATCTACGTCTCGTTCCAGAAGGACAGCGTGTGGCCGTTCCCGCCCGATTTCACGCTGGAGCACTACGCCGACCTGTTGCACCTGCGCGACTTCCACGCCGCCCTGGTCAACAGCCTGACCATCGGCATCGGCACCGGGCTGTTGTCCGCACTGCTGGCGACCATCGCCGCCATCGGCGTGCTGCGCTATGCCTCGCGCTGGCGGGGACTGGTGGCGGCGGCCTATCTGGCGCCGCTGTTCATCGCCCATCTGCTGATCGGCATCGCCAGCCTGATGTTCAACAAGCAGCTGTTGGGGCTGCCGGGCAATATCGGCTCGGCCATCCTCGCCAACACCACCTATGCCACGGCGTTCGCCTTCCTGGTGGTGCTGGCGCAGCTGGCGAAACACGACTGGCGGCTGGACGAGGCGGCGATGGTGTTCGGCGCCCCGCCCTTGCGCGCCTTCTGGTCGGTGACCCTGCCGCTGATCTGGCCATCGGTGCTGGGGGCGGTGATCGTCTCGTTCCTGCTCGCCTTCAACAACCTGGAAGTCACCTTCTACCAGGTGGGTGCGCGGCCGACCCTGCCGACCCTGGCCTGGGGCGAGCTGCGCCACGGCGTGTCGGAGGAGCTGTATGCCCTGGCCTCGCTGATCAACGCCGCCATTTTCCTGTTCCTCGGCGCCCTCTACGTGCTGCTGCGCACCGGTGCGCTTCGCCTCGACTACCGGGACTGACATGCGCATCGCCGCCGTCGACCAGGGCACCACCAGCACCCGCGTGCTGCTGGTGGCCGACGGCGAGGCACCGCGTGTCGCCGCCGCCCACCGCCATGCGGCCCACCATCCGAAGCCCGGCTGGGTCGAGCACGACCCCGAAGAGCTGCTGGCCAATATCCGC
This sequence comes from Rhodospirillaceae bacterium, assembly GCA_020638595.1. Classification (GTDB taxonomy): domain Bacteria; phylum Pseudomonadota; class Alphaproteobacteria; order DSM-16000; family Inquilinaceae; genus JACKIG01. The sequence goes on from JACKIG010000013.1 coordinate 145,977, forward strand.
CGCTGTCTGGAGGCCGTCGGCCCGGTCGACGCCATCGGCCTCGACAACCAGGGCGAGACCTGCCTGGCCTGGGACGCCGAGACCGGCCGCCCCGCCGGCCGCGCCATCGTCTGGCAGGACGCCCGCACCGCGCCGGAGCTGGAGGCGCTGAAGGCCAAGGGCGCCGAAGCGCTGGTGCAGGAGCGGGCGGGCCTGCCGCTCGACCCCTATTTCTCC